>NZ_LJSB01000157.1:0-820277 GCF_002742565.1 Pseudomonas sp. 2995-3
GATTTCAGATCAAGATCAAGATCAAAAGCGTAGATCAAAAGACCGCTGACTTCGTCATCGAAAAGGATGTAAGGGCCAGAGCAACAGCAACAGCAACAGCAACAGCAGAGTCATACTCGGTCAACTGTGGGAGCTGGCTTGCCTGCGATGGCATCAACTCGGTATGCCTGATACACCAAGGTGCCTGCATCCCCACATTGGGTCTGTGGTGAATTTCCAAGCCATTAACCTTACGTTACAAAACTCCCTTTCAAATTGAGCTATACAGTCAGAGCGCCAAATAGTGGCTATCTGCCGCCGCCCTGCGCCTCAATAAAAATAAGAAAGGGAGCTCACCCGTGAAGCGCTTGCTCTATCCCGCTGTCGCCCTGATGAACCGCCTGAGTTTTGGCATGAAGTTCAGCCTGATCAGCGTGCTGTTCCTGCTGCCGATGCTGGCGACCAACTATTTTCTGGTGCGTGACTCCTGGTCGCAATTCCAGGGCACCCGCATTGAACTGCAAAGCCTCGATTTGCTCGGCAGCAGCCTGGCCCTGCGGCGCGATCTGGAGACCCTGAACAATCAGGTGCAGATCAACGCGGTGCTGGGGCAATCAGGTAAGGCCGGCGACCTCGAAGGCAAGATCAGTGCCCTTGAGCAGAACGTACTGAGCCGCCTGCAAAGCCTCAACGCCATGACCGTCGACCCTGAGCAAGCCAGCGCCTTCGAGGGCAAACGCGACGAGTTGATCGCCGCCTTCAAGGCCCAGCAGCAGGAAACCTCGCTGCTGAGCAAAAGCGCGCTGATCGGCAAATTACTCAACAAGGCGCAGATGTTGAGCCAGATCATCGCCAGCCAGTCCGGCTTGAGCCGCGACCCTCAGAGTGATTTGCGCCAGCTCAGTGAGCTGCTCACCAGCGTCACCGCGCAAGTCACCCAAACCCTCGGCGAGGGGCGGGCCATGGGCGCGTACTCCCTCGGCCAGGGCTTTCTCAATTCATCCTCCAGCACGCGCTTTGACGAACTGTTGCAACAGTTGGAAAAACTCCAGGCTGAATACGCCTTGAAGCTGCAGGATGCCCTGGGCGCCAGTACCGCCGCGCACACGGCGCTCGACAGCTTGGCCCAGGCCAGCAGTGCCAGCCTCAAACAAGGCAGCGAGTTGTTTGAAGAGCAGGTCGTCATGGCGCAAACCCTCGACACGCCGTGGCAGGGGTTCTACGACGATGTCAGCCGACTGATGGCCCAGACCTACCAGCTTAATGACGCCACCCTGACGTTCCTTGAGCAGCAACTGCAGCAGCGCTTGGCGCAAAACCGCACGCACATGGTGGTGCTGGTGTGCGCCCTGGTGGCGGTGTTCTTGCTGATCTTCTATTTGTATGCAGGCTTCTATGCCTCCACGCGCACTACCTTGCGCCGATTGGGCGCGATGATGGACAAAGTGGCGGCCGGCGACATGACCGTCACGTTTGTGGCCCACAGTCGCGATGAACTGGGCGACCTGGGCCAAGTGTTCAACGGCACCGTGGCCAAGATTCACGACTTGATCGAACGCGTGGGGCACACCGTTAGCCAGGTCGAGCTGCAAGCCGGCCAGGTGCAGGCCGTGTCTTCGCAAAGCAATCAGGCGGTGTCCGGCCAGCGCAGCCAGATTGAACAGGTGGCGACGGCGATGAACCAGATGTCTTCCACGGCTCAGGAAGTGGCACGCAGCGCGGCGGCGGCGGTCAACAGCGCCCATAGCGTCAACGACGAAACCGTCACCGGCCGTGGCCTGGTGCAATCCCAGCAGGGCAGCATTGCGCGCCTGGCGTCGGAGATTGATGAATCGGTGCGGGTGATCAATCAACTGGCCGCCGACAGCCAGTCCATCAGCAGCGTGCTGGAAGTGATCAAAAGCATCGCCGAGCAAACCAACCTGCTGGCGCTCAATGCGGCGATCGAGGCGGCGCGCGCCGGTGAGCAGGGGCGCGGTTTTGCGGTGGTGGCCGATGAGGTGCGCACCCTGGCCCGGCGCACGCAGCATTCCACCGAAGAAATCGAACAGATGATCAGCCGTTTGCACAGCGGTGTAGGCGCAGCGGTGAAGGCCATGGGCACCAGCCATACCATGGCCGATGGCACCGTGGCTCAGTCGGAAAAGGTCCAGCAGGCCCTGGAAAATATCCTTGGCGCCGTGGGCATGATCGTCGATCAGAACCAGCAGATCGCCGCCGCCGTCGAGCAGCAAACCGCAGTCGCGCAGGATATCGACCAAAACATCGTCGAAATCAATCGAGCCGGCGAACATGCGGCCCAGGGCGCGCAGCAGACCGAGGCCGCCAGCCGGCAGCTGTCGTTGCAGGTCATTGAACTGAAGCACTTGATCGGGGCGTTTCGTGTGTAAGACCTGCGCGTAGGAATAGGCTTGATGGTTTGTGGTGCCTGTCCTTATTTTTCGGTGTGCCTGTTTTGATCATGTGATTGGGTGAGAATTTGTTTCACCCAATCCGGGTACTCGGGAGGCAACGCGATGACGGCGGTTATCGGCATCAAAGGGCACTGCGCCCATTGCGACATCACCTTCGAACTCAAGCCCTGGCAATTGAACGCCATTGCCATCCGTGAGCCGTTTGATTGCCCGTATTGTCAGCGGGTCCTGGAGTTGAACTGCCCCAGGCAACTGCGCCAGTTCAAATCCTTGGACCACTGGGCCATGGTGCACCCCAGCATGATGGTACTGACCAGCGCGGTGCTGATCGTGGCGATGGTGGCCGAGTGGCTCGGCCTGATCAGTATGGTCGGGCAGCTCAACGTTTCATTGATAGTGGTACTTATGCACTTTCTGACACTGCGTTACGTGCGCCACCGGCAGCGACTGACCTTGGATTTGCAGGTGGTCAACGTGCTACCAGTTGAACAGCTCGCACGCGTTGCGTGTGCTCGTTTCGGCCAGCACTGAAGGGCTGATGCCCATGCGTTCGGCCAAGGCGTCGCAGATAGCCGGCAGATGTTGCGGGCTGTTGCGCTGGCCGGGGTACATGGCCGGCGCCATGTCCGGCGAATCGGTTTCCAGCACCAGCGCCTCAAGCGGCAGCTGGGTCAGCACCTTGTGCATACGCAGCGCCTGGGGCCAAGTGGCCGCGCCGCCCAGGCCCAGTTTAAAGCCGAGTTTGATGTATTCGCGGGCCTCCTCAACGCTGCCGGCAAACGCATGAATGATGCCGCCGCGCGGCAGGCGGATGCGTTTGAGGGTGGCGATCACTGCCGCGTGGCTGCGGCGCACGTGCAGCAGGGCTGGAAGCTGGAAATCCACAGCCAGTTTCAGCTGCGCTTCAAACAGGCTTTGCTGACGTTCGCGGTCCAACTGTTCGAGGAAGTAATCCAGCCCGATCTCACCGACGGCGCACAGTTGCCGATGGCCCTGTAGACGGGTCAGCCAATCACCCAACTCGATCAGGTCGGCGGGGCGATGATCCTCCAGATACACCGGGTGCAGGCCGAAGGCGGCAAATAAACTTTCATCGTCCTGCACCAGATCCCACAGCCGTTGCCAGTTCTGCTGATACACACCCAGCACCACCATGCGCTGCACGCCGAGTTGGCGGCTGTGGGCGAGGACTGCCCGGCGATCCGTGTCGAAATCCGGGAAGTCCAGGTGGGTGTGGGTGTCGATCAGCTCCACGCTCAAGCCTCGTGAATGCGCTGCTTGAAGGTCCGGCCGATGGCATGCACGCCGGGCTCATACTGTTCTTCTTCGATGGCCGCCAGGGCCAGGCGCAGGGCGGTGTCGGCGATCAGTTGATGTTGCTGGGCCATGGCGTTGACCGGCAAGGGCAGGAAGTCGAGCAGTTGGGTGTCGCCGAACGTGCCCAGGCGCAACGGCCGGGACTTGAGCGGGAAGTCATGCAACGCGTCGAACACACCTTGCAGCAGCACGTAGGAAGTCGTCACCAGCGCGTCAGGCAAATGCCCCAGGCGTTGCAGGAGTTCTTCCATCAGTTGGCGGCCACAGTCACGGCTGAAGGCTTCACCCTGCTCGATCAGCACGTCGCCCTTGAAGTCTCTCAAGGCTTCACGGAAACCGGCAGCGCGTTCCTGGCTGATGCTCAGTTCGGGGTGTGCGCCGATCAGCGCGATCTGCTTGGGCAGCGGCTGCAACAGGCTGCTGGTGAGTTGCTGGCAGGCCTGGCGGTCGTCGCTGACCACCGAGCAGAACTGCCCGGGTTCCATCACCCGGTCGATGGCGATCACCGGCAGGCCCTTGGCTTGCAGCTCACGGTAGCTGTCATCGCTGGCCGGCAAACAACTGGCCACGAACAGTGCATCGCAGCGCCGCGCGCGGAACAGTTGCAGCAGTTGGCGTTCGCTGTCGGCTTCATCATCGGAGCTGGCGATCAGCAGTTGGTAGCCGCGCGCCCGCGCGCCTTGTTCCAACAGCTTGGCGATGCGTGCGTAGCTGGGGTTTTCCAGGTCGGGCAAGATAAAGCCCAAGGTGCGCGTGTGCCGACTGCGCAGCCCGGCGGCCTGAGGGTTGGGCGTAAAGCCATGGGCTTCGACCACAGCACGCACACGCTCGACGGTGGCGCTGCTGATGCGTTGCTGTTCGGCCTTGCCGTTGATGACATAGCTGGCGGTGGTAACGGACACACCGGCCAGACGTGCGATATCACTGAGTTTCAAACCGGGATTTCCTTGTTTTTTAGAGCTTGCCCCGACATTTTGTCCAATCGTAACCGATTCCTGCACACGACTATTGTCTGAGCTCAAGTGCCGAGTGGTCCTTCAAGCTTGCATAATTAGCGCATAATCTGCCATAAATTCTAGATTAAACGTTTCAGCAAGCGTATTTTTACGATGTTCGCCACTGAGTGACTACTGCCAATTGACCACTCAGTCAGTTATTTATGAACGCGCCTGCGCTGATTTATTCAAAACAATACCTAGTGCCCACAGTGCACTAACTAGGAGAACGGCATGCTTGAGCTCACTGTAGAGCAGATTTCCATGGGCCAGGTGGCTGTGGATAAATCTGCTGCCTTGCACCTGCTCGCGGACAAACTGGTGGCCGATGGCCTGGTCGCCGAGGGTTATCTGAGCGGCTTGCAAGCCCGTGAAGCCCAAGGCTCGACTTTTCTCGGCCAAGGTATTGCCATCCCCCACGGTACGCCGGAAACCCGTGACCAAGTGTTTTCCACGGGCGTACGCCTGCTGCAATTTCCCGAAGGGGTGGATTGGGGCGACGGCCAGATCGTCTACCTGGCGATCGGCATCGCGGCCAAATCCGATGAACACCTGCGCCTGCTGCAACTGCTCACCCGCGCCCTCGGAGAAACCGACCTGGGCCAGGCGCTGCGCCGTGCCGGCTCCGCCGAAGCCTTGCTGAAACTGCTGCAAGGCGCACCACAGGAACTGGCGCTGGACGCGCAGATGATCAGCCTGGGCGTATCGGCCGACGATTTTGAAGAGCTGGTCTGGCGTGGCGCACGCCTGTTGCGTCAGGCCGATTGTGTCAGTAATGGTTTCGCCGCCGTGTTGCAGCAAGTCGACGCGCTGCCGTTGGGCGATGGCCTGTGGTGGCTGCACAGCGAGCAGACGGTGAAGCGCCCAGGCCTTGCGTTCGTGACGCCGGACAAACCGATGCGTTACCTCGGCCAGCCCCTGAACGGCCTGTTCTGCCTGGCCAGCCTGGGTGAGGCGCATCAAACCTTGCTCGAACGCCTGTGCGCCTTGTTGATTGAAGGTCGCGGCCAGGAATTGGGCCGCGCTACCAGCAGCCGGGCGGTGCTTGAAGTATTGGGCGGTGAACTGCCGCCGGACTGGCCGAATGCGCGCATCACCCTGGCCAATGCCCATGGTTTGCATGCGCGGCCGGCGAAGATCCTCGCGCAATTGGCGAAAAGTTTTGACGGCGATATCCGCGTGCGCATCGTTGATGGCCCGGTGGGTGCCGTCTCGGTGAAAAGCCTGAGCAAGTTGCTGAGCCTCGGCGCCCGTCGCGGCCAGGTGCTGGAGTTTGTCGCTGAACCTGCGATTGCCGGTGATGCATTGCCCGCGCTGCTGGCAGCGGTGGAGCAAGGGCTCGGTGAGGAAGTCGAGCCGCTGCCGACCGTGAGTGCCCAACCTGCCATCCTTGATATTGAACCGGCGATCAGCGCGCCTGTGTCCGGCAGCCAGGTCCAGGCCATCGCCGCCGCGCCCGGCATTGCCATTGGCCCGGCGCATATCCAGACCCAGCAGGTCTTCGATTACCCGCTGCGCGGCGAATCTGCGGCCATTGAGCGCCAGCGCCTGCACGCCGCGCTCACCGACGTGCGCGCTGATATCCAGGGCTTGATCGAGCGCAGCCAATCCAAGGCGATCCGCGAGATTTTCATCACCCACCAGGAAATGCTCGACGACCCGGAGCTGACCGACGAGGTCGACACGCGCCTCAAGCAGGGCGAAAGCGCCGAAGCTGCGTGGATGAGCGTGATCGAAGCCGCGGCCAAACAGCAGGAGTCGCTGCAGGATGCCTTGCTCGCTGAGCGCGCCGCCGACCTGCGCGACATTGGCCGCCGGGTGCTGGCGCAATTATGCGGCCTGGAAACCGCCCAGGAGCCAAGCGAGCCTTACATTCTGGTGATGGACGAAGTCGGCCCCTCTGACGTTGCCCGCCTGGACCCAACCCGCGTTGCCGGCATCCTCACCGCCCGTGGCGGCGCCACGGCCCACAGTGCCATCGTTGCGCGTGCCTTGGGCATTCCTGCTTTGGTAGGCGCCGGCGCGGCGGTGTTGTTGCTGGCCGCTGGCACACAGCTATTGCTCGACGGCCAGCGCGGCCGCCTGCATGTCGACCCCGACGCGGCCACGCTGCAACGCGCCACGGTCGAGCGCGACACCCGCGAACAGCGCCTGCAAGCGGCCTCGGCCCAGCGTCATGAACCGGCACTGACTCGCGACGGCCATGCCGTGGAAGTGTTCGCCAATATCGGTGAAAGCGCAGGCGTTGCGGCGGCAGTGGAGCAGGGCGCCGAAGGCATTGGGCTGTTGCGCACCGAACTGATTTTTATGGCTCACCCGCAAGCACCGGATGAAGCCACCCAGGAAGCCGAATACCGCCGTGTGCTCGACGGCCTTGGCGGTCGCCCGCTGGTGGTGCGCACCCTGGATGTGGGCGGCGACAAACCGCTGCCGTATTGGCCGATTGCCGAAGAAGAAAACCCCTTCCTCGGTGTGCGCGGCATTCGCCTGACCTTGCAGCGCCCGCAGATCATGGAAGCGCAATTGCGTGCGCTGTTGCGCTCGGCGGACAACCGCCCGCTGCGCATCATGTTTCCCATGGTCGGCAGTGTCGATGAATGGCGAGCCGCCCGCGATATGACCGAGCGCCTGCGCCTGGAAATCCCGGTGGCCGACCTGCAACTGGGCATCATGATCGAAGTACCGTCTGCCGCTTTGCTCGCGCCGGTACTCGCCAAGGAAGTCGACTTTTTCAGCGTCGGCACCAACGACCTCACCCAGTACACCCTGGCCATCGACCGTGGCCACCCAACCCTGTCGGCCCAGGCCGATGGCCTGCACCCGGCCGTGTTGCAACTGATCGACATCACCGTGCGCGCCGCCCATGCCCATGGCAAATGGGTCGGCGTGTGTGGCGAACTGGCGGCGGACCCGCTGGCGGTGCCTGTGCTGGTCGGGCTGGGTGTGGATGAGTTGAGTGTGTCAGCCCGCAGCATTCCCGAAGTGAAGGCGCGGGTGCGTGAATTCAGTCTGAGCGAGGCCCAGGGCCTGGCGCAAAAAGCGCTTGCGGTGGGTTCGCCCGCGCAAGTGCGAGCCCTAGTGGAGGCCGTGTAAATGGCGAAGATTCTGACCCTGACGCTGAACCCGGCGTTGGACCTTACGGTACGCCTGGCACACCTGGAACCCGGTGCAGTCAACCGCAGCGAAACCCTGTTGACCCATGCTGCCGGCAAGGGTGTGAATGTCGCCCAGGTGCTGGCGGACTTGGGGCATGAAGTCACCGTCGGTGGCTTTCTGGGGGAAGACAACCCGCAAGCGTTTGACGCGCTGATCGCACGGCGTGGTTTTGCCGATGCGTTTATTCGCGTACCGGGCGAAACCCGCAGCAATATCAAGATCGCTGAACAGGATGGCCGGGTGACCGACATCAATGCGCCGGGGCCGCAGGTCAGTGAGCAGGCACAATTGGCCTTGCTCAATCAATTGACCCTGATCGCCCCGGGGCATGCTGCCGTAGTAGTCGCTGGCAGTTTGCCGCGCGGCGTCAGCGCGCAGTGGTTTCAGAGTTTGCTTGTGCATTTGAAAAGCCTCGGCCTGAAAGTCGTCCTCGACACCAGCGGCGAAGCCTTGCGCGCGGGCATCAAGGCCGGCCCGTGGTTGATCAAACCCAACACCGAAGAACTCGCCGAAGCCCTCGATTGCGCCACCGACTCCATCGCACAGCAGGCCCAGGCCGCCGAGCGTTTGCATGCTCAAGGCGTGGAGCATGTGGTGGTCTCCCACGGCGCCGAGGGCGTGAACTGGTTCAGCCCAGGCACCGCGCTGCATGCCACGCCGCCCAAGGTCAGCGTCGCCAGCACCGTGGGTGCGGGCGATTCGTTGCTGGCCGGAATGCTGCACGGTCTGCTCAGGTTTGATCTGCCGGAAACCACCTTGCGCCGGGCCACGGCGATTGCCGCCATGGCGGTCACGCAGATCGGTTTTGGTATCAGCGATGACGCGCAGTTGGCGCGCCTCGAAAGCGGCGTCCATGTGCGCGCGCTGACAGAACAATAAGAGGGTTTGTGATGAAGTTAGCCATTGTTACCGCCTGCCCGAACGGCATGGTCACCAGTGTGCTGTGCGCCCGCTTGTTGGACGCCGCCGCGCAGCGCCAGGGCTGGAGCACCAGCACCGAAGTCGTGGATGTGCAGCACCCGGAGCGGGCGTTGTCCCAAGCGACTATCGACGCGGCCGAGTGGGTGTTGCTGGTCAGCAGCACGCCGGTGGATATGCAGCGGTTTGTCGGCAAGCGTGTATTCCAGAGCACGCCGGCCCAGGCGCTGGCGGATGTCGACGCGGTGCTGCGCCGTGGTGCCGAAGAGGCCCAGGAATACGTCGCCAGCCAAGCGCCGGTGTCGGCGAAGAATGCCCCGCGTATCGTCGCGATCACGGCCTGCCCGACCGGCGTGGCCCACACCTTCATGGCCGCCGAAGCCTTGCAGCAAACGGCCAAGCGCCTGGGCTATGACTTGCAGGTCGAGACCCAGGGGTCGGTGGGCGCACGCACGCCGTTGAGCGCGCAGGCCATCGCCGATGCCGATGTGGTGTTGCTGGCGGCGGATATCGAAGTCGCCACTGAGCGTTTTGCCGGCAAAAAGATTTACCGCTGCGGTACCGGCATCGCCCTCAAGCAGTCCGAGGCCACGCTCAACAAGGCGCTGGCCGAAGGCGCGGTAGAAAACGCCGCCAGCGGTGCGGTCGGCAAAAAAGAAAAAACCGGCGTGTACAAGCACTTGCTCACCGGCGTGTCGTTCATGTTGCCGATGGTGGTGGCGGGCGGGCTGTTGATCGCCTTGTCGTTTGTGTTCGGCATCCATGCTTTTGAAGAAAAAGGCACCTTGGCTGCCGCCCTCAAAACCGTCGGCGACCAGGCCTTTATGCTGATGGTGCCGTTGCTGGCGGGCTACATCGCTTATTCGATTGCCGACCGTCCGGGCCTGGCGCCGGGCATGATCGGCGGCTTGCTGGCGGGCACCTTGGGCGCCGGGTTTATCGGCGGCATCCTCGCCGGTTTCCTTGCCGGTTACTGCGTCAAGCTGATCACCCGCGCGGTGCAATTGCCGCAAAGCCTGGAGGCGCTCAAGCCGATCCTGATCATCCCGCTGCTGGCAAGCCTGTTCACGGGCCTTGCGATGATCTATCTGGTCGGCCCGCCGGTGGCGCGGTTGCTCACGGGGCTGACGGATTTTCTCAGCACCATGGGCACCACCAATGCGGTGCTGCTGGGCATTTTGTTGGGCGGCATGATGTGTGTGGATTTGGGCGGGCCGATCAACAAGGCGGCGTATGCGTTTTCTGTCGGCCTGCTGGCCGCGTCCAGCGGTGCACCGATGGCGGCGACCATGGCCGCTGGGATGGTGCCGCCGATCGGCATGGGCATCGCCACCTTGCTGGCGCGGCGCAAGTTCGCCCAGACCGAGCGCGAGGCGGGCAAGGCCGCAATGATCCTGGGCCTGTGCTTTATCTCTGAAGGCGCGATTCCATTTGCCGCCAAAGACCCGCTGCGGGTGATCCCGGCCAGCATCGCCGGTGGCGCGTTGACCGGCGCGCTGTCGATGTATTTCGGCTGCAAACTCGCCGCACCCCATGGTGGTTTGTTTGTGTTGGTGATTCCGAATGCAATGAACCATGCGCTCCTGTACTTGCTGGCGATTGTGGCGGGCAGCTTGGTGACCGGGTTGGTGTATGCGCTGATCAAGCGTCCCGAGGCGGCGGAGCTGTCGATCACTTCAGCCAAGGCCTGACACTGTTCAAAATGTGGGAGCTGGCTTGCCTGCGATTGCTTTCTGTCAGTCACCCTTTCAGTGACTGATTCACCGCTATCGCAGGCAAGCCAGCTCCCACCTTTGATCTCCAGTGTTCTTACGGTCGGTGTCACATCCGCTTCATGCTCCCGTGTTTAAGTTGCCCTTTTGATACTCAAGAGGGCACCTGCATGAGCCACTTCGATCTCGGCCGTCGCCGCGTGATGCAAGCCGTTGGCGCCGGTTTGTTGCTGCCGGGCCTGGCGCCGGCAGTGATCGCCTCGGTCAAGGACCGCCCGCAACTCACCGACGGCGTGCAGTCCGGCGACTTGCTGGGCGATCGGGCGATGATCTGGAGCCGCAGCGACCGCCCGGCGAAGATGGTGGTGGAGTGGGACACCCGCAGTGTGTTCAGCAACCCGCGCAAATTTATCTCGCCCCTGGCCGACAGCCGCACCGACTTTACCGCCCGCGTCGAACTCACCGGGCTGCCGGTCGATCAGGCGATTTTCTACCGTGTGCACTTTGAAGACGCCCAGACCGGCGTGGCCAGCGAGCCGTGGTTCGGCCACTTGCGCAGCGTGCCGCAGCAGCGTCGTGATATCCGTTTTGTGTGGAGCGGCGACACTGTCGGCCAGGGCTTCGGCATCAACCCGGACATAGGCGGCATGCGCATTTACGAAGCCATGCGCCTGCGCCTGCCGGACTTTTTTATCCACAGCGGTGACACCATCTACGCCGACGGCCCAGTGCCGGCCCAGCTGACCGTTGAAGACGGGCGCATCTGGCGCAACATCACCACTGAAGCCAAGAGCAAAGTCGCCGAAACCCTCGACGAATATCGCGGCAATTATCGCTACAACCTGCTGGATGAAAACGTGCGCCGCTTCAATGCCGAAGTGCCGCAGATCTGGCAGTGGGACGACCACGAGGTGATCAACAACTGGTCGCCGAGCAAGGTGCTCGATGAGCGTTACCAGACCAAGGACATCAACACCTTGGTCGGCCGCGCACGCCAGGCCTGGCTGGAGTATTCACCGATGCGCCGCCAGAGCGCCGATGGCGGTGGGCGCATCTATCGCAAGCTCAGCTACGGGCCGTTGCTGGATGTGTTCGTGCTGGACATGCGCAGTTATCGCGGGCCTAACGATGACAATCTGGGCGGCGAAAAGCCCTTTATGGGCCGTGAGCAACTGGACTGGCTCAAGCGCGAACTCAAGGCCTCCCAGGCGCAGTGGAAAGTCGTGGCCGCCGACATGCCTATCGGCCTCGGCGTGCCTGACGGCGAAGTCAGCCCCGGCGTGCCACGTTGGGAAGCCATCGCCAACGGCGACCCAGGCCCGGCCCAAGGTCGTGAGTTGGAGATCGCCGAACTGTTAGGCTTTTTGCGCGCGCAGCAGGTGCGCAACCATGTGTGGCTGACGGCGGATGTGCATTACTGCGCGGCGCATCATTACCACCCGGACCGCGCGGCGTTTCAGGACTTCGAGCCGTTCTGGGAGTTTGTGGCCGGGCCGCTGAATGCGGGGAGCTTCGGGCCTAATCAACTGGACAAGACCTTTGGGCCGGAGGTGGTGTTCCAGAAGGCTCCGCCTGCGCAGAACACTTCGCCGTTTGCCGGTTTTCAGTTTTTTGGTGAAGTGCAGATTGACGGGCAGACGGCGGAGTTGACCGTGATCTTGCGGGACTTGGATGGGGTCTCGGTGTTCGAGCAAAAGCTGCAGCCCGCCTGACCTGCAATGCACGTAAAACTGTGGGAGCTGGCTTGCCTGCGATGGCATCACCCTGGTGTCACTGATACACCGAGGTGCCTGCATCGCAGGCAAGCCAGCTCCCACAGTTGCTCCTCGGTGTTTATGAGGGCTTAGTACACATCCCGACGATAGCGGCCCTGCTCAATCAAACGCTCCACCGCTTCGCTGCCCAGCACCTCGTGCAGCACTTGATCCACACCCGTGGCCATGCCCTGCAAGCTGCCGCACACATAAATCGCGGCGCCTTCGGCCAGCCATCTACGCAATACGTCTGCTGATTCGCGCAGGCGGTCCTGTACGTAGATTTTCTCTGCCTGGTCGCGGGAAAACGCCAGGTCCAGCAGGGCCAGGTCACCGCTGGCCAGCCAGCCTTGCAGCTCGTCCTGGCACAGGTAGTCGTGGGCAATATTGCGTTCGCCGAACAACAGCCAGTTGCGCTGCTGGCCATCGGCGATGCGCGCTTTAAGCAAACTGCGCAGGCCGGCCAGGCCGGTGCCGTTGCCCAGCAGGATCAGCGGCACCGGCGCTTCGGGCAAGTGGAAGCCACTGTTGCGGCGCAGACGCAGGCTGACGCCGGAGCCGATGGCGGCGTATTCGGTCAGCCAGCCCGAGCCCAGGCCCAGGCTGCCGTCGGGGTGGCGCTCCTGGCGTACGATCAGCTCCAGCACGCCGTCGCTGGCGATCGAGGCGATGGAGTATTCGCGCATGCCCAAGGGCACCAGCGCGTTGACCAGCGCTTGTGCGTGCAGGCCCACCAGATGCGCGCGGTTGTCCGGCAGTTGGCGGGTGGCCAAAGCCTGGTTGAGGGTTTGCGCCAGGCCGTCGATCAACACACCATCGCTGCCGACCAGGCCCAGGCCTGCGAGGAAATGCTCGATGGCCCACGGGCAATTGCGCGGCAGCACTTCCACCAGGTCACCGGCCAGCCAGCTTTGCGGCGCAGGCGGCGTGAGGCCCAGCAGGTAGATGTCTGAGCCAACGCTGTCGCGGTTAAGCAGGGTGCGATGGGTGAGGGTCCAGATTTCAAACTGAGGCGCCTGCCAGGCCGCTGCCGGTGCTTGGCCGGTGATTTGGCCCAGTTGTTGTTGCCACATCAGCAGCGCTTCGCTGTCGCCGCTGTCGACTTCCACCGGCGCGAATAACGGCGTGCCGCCCTGGTGGGTCAGCCAGAAGTGCAGGCGCCGGGCAAAGCCGCAGAAGTGTTCATACTGGCGATCACCGAGGGCCAGCACCGAGTAGTTCAAGCCTTTGAGCGACAGATCCTGGCCGAGCACGCTGCGCTCAAACCCCCGGGCGCTGTCTGGGGCTTCGCCGTCGCCGAAGGTGCTGACCACGAACAGCGCATGCTGCGATTGGCTCAGGTCGTGCTGGCTGACGCTGCCCAGCGGCTGCACTTTCACCGGCAAGCCGGCGGCCTGCAATTGCCCGGCGGTTTGCCAGGCCAACTGCTCGGCAAAACCGCTCTGGCTGGCAAAGCCGATCAGCCAGGCCGGCGCATCGCTGTGGTTGGCGCCGAGGCCGTTGCGGGCGTCGCGCACCTGGCGCTTTTTGCGGCGACGGTCCAGGTACAGCAGCCAGCCGGTGATAAAGAACAACGGCATCATCAGCGAACTGAGGGTGAGGAGGATGCGCCCGGTCCAACCGAAGTAGCTGCCGGTGTGCAACGCATAAATGCTAGTGAGCAATTGGGACTTGAGCGTCTTGCTGGCGTACGGGGCGTGGGTTTTGACCTCGCCGGAGGACGGGTTCAGGTTGATCTGGTTTAGCGCGCGGTCGTGGGGCGATGTGTTGAGCAGGTAATACACAATGGCTGGCTGCCCGGCGACGGCCGGCATGCGAATGTTGTAGGCGATCAAACCGGGGCCGGCGTTGGCGTAGATGCTGCTCCATATGGCGTCGTAGTTGGCCACCGGCGCCGGGCCTTCGGGCGGCGGGCCGCGTTTGCGCAGGCGCTCGTTTTGCGGCGCGTCGGACAGCAGTTTGTTCAGGCCCTGGCTGTACCAGTCGTAGGACCAATACAGGCCGGTGAGCGCCGAGAACAGATAGAACAACAGGCACCAGGTGCCGAACACCGAGTGCAGGTCCCAGTTGAAGCTGCGGCCTTTCTTGCGCCAGTCCAGCGTCAGCCAGGCGCGCCAGCTTGCCACTTGGCGCGGCCAGCGCAGGTACAGGCCCGAGAGGCAGAAGAACACCAGGATGAGGCTGCAGGCGCCGGTGATGTTACGCCCGGTTTCGCCCATGGCGAGGAAGCGGTGCAGCTGCAAGATAAAGCCGAGCACATCCTGGCCGACGGCGTCGCCCATGTAGTCGCCGGTGTAGGGGTCGAAGTAGCGCATCTGGCCACGCCGTTCGCCCGGCGGGGCGGTGAAGAACACACGCGCGGCGTTGCCGCTGTCGCTTTCCACCCACAGCATCGATACGGTCTTGCCTTCGGTGGCCTCAAGCTTGCGCACCAGTTCGGCAGGCGGCAGCACACCGGCTTCGCGTTTTTCGACCTTCAAGACTGTGGGGTTGAGCGCCCGCAGGATTTCATCCTGAAACGAGACCGCAGCCCCGGTCATCCCCATCAACGCCAGCACCAGCCCGGCAGTGATGCCGAAGAACCAGTGCAATTGGAACAGGGTTTTTTTCAACACGTCGGACCGCCTCGCTCATCTGGATGTCGTTGTCACGGCGCGCATTATGCCGTGGGTTAACGAGAAAAATTCTGTTTTACACGCAAAAGCCCCACGCATCCGATGCGTGGGGCTTTTGGCTGAACGTTGACCGGGTTTAGAAGTGGAAACTGGTGGTCAACAGCGCCGTACGCCCGGCGGCCTGGTTGGCAAAGTGCGCCGCGTAGGCTTTGTCGTAGTAGGTCTTGTCGGTCAGGTTTTGCACGTTCAATTGCAGGTCGACGTTCTTGGTCAGCTTGTAGCTGGCCATCGCGTCGTAGCGGGTGTAAGCCGGCACGTACACGGTGTTGGCCGGGTCGCCGTACACCTGATCGACGTAGAACGCGCCGCCGCCGATGGTCAGTTTTGGCGTGATGTCGTAAGTGGTCCACAGGCTGAAGGTGTTCTTCGGCGTGTTGGGCATTTGGTTGCCTTTGTTGGAGCCGGCAGATACTACGTTTTGACGGTTGCCGATCTTGCCTGGGTCGACCAGTTCGCTTTTCAGGTAGCTGTAGCCGGCAAACACTTGCCATTGGTCAGTGAGCTTGCCGCTGGCCGACAGTTCCAGGCCATCGACACGGGATTCGCCGCCGTTTTCGAAGGTGTTGGAGTCCACCAGGATTCGCGTGTTTTTCTTCTCGGTACGGAACACTGCTGCAGTCAACGACAGGCGGTTGTGGAACAGGTCCCACTTGGTGCCCAGCTCGTAGTTGACGGTCTCTTCGGGTTTCAGGTCGCTGGTGTTGATGCCGGTGACGAAACCATTGGTTTCTTGCCCTTCACCCACCAGCCCGCCGACTGGCTGCGCCGAGGTGGCGTAGGAGGTGTAGATGCTGCCGTTTTCCAGCGGCTTCCAGACCAGACCCGCCTGCCAGTTGAAGAACTGGCTGTCGTCCTTGAGCTTGCTGCGCCCGGCTACGGCGTTGGTGTTGGCTTGGGTATCAAAGGTGTCGTAACGCACGCCGACGTTCAGCAGCCATTTCGGGTCCAGCTCGATGGTGTCGAACACATAGGCTGCGCGGCTGGTGGCCTTGGTGTTGGTGCCCATGTAGTTGCGTGCCACGCTGCCGGTCCAGGCGTCATCCGGTGTCGGGTTGCTCAGCGAGGTGCACTGGCCGCCCAGGCTGCCTTTGGCCACGGTGCAGGTCGGGTTGCTGTTCGGGCTGACGGTGTAGCTGCTGACGCGGGTTTCTTCACCGGTGAGTTCCAGGCCGGTGGAGTACGAGTGTTTCATGCCCGCCAGTTGGAAGTTGCCGAACAGATCAGTCTGGTTGGTGGTGGTGTCGGTGGTTGACACGCGGGTGTTGGCGCGGCGCCACACGGTGCCGAAACGGCTGACGTTGCGCTGGCTGTCGTCCGGCTGAGTGAGTACGTAATCCTGGCCGGTGCTGCCATGGCGCAGGGTGTTTTTCAGCGTCATGTTGTCGTTCAGGTCGTGCTCGATGGAGAACGTGCTGATGTCGGCGCGGGTCTTGCGGAAATCGCGGTCTTTCAAACCGTAGAAGTTGTTGCTGTCGCCGCCGTCGGTGGGTTTGTCATGCCCGTGGGCAGTGGCGGTCGGCGAGCTGTAGCCATACGGAATGCCCGAGTCCGGGAGGTCGTCGCTTTCCATGTGGTAGTAGCTGAAGTTGACGCGGGTCGGTGTGCCCAGGCCGAAAGTCAGCGACGGTGCCACGCCCCAGCGGTCGTAGTTGATGGTGTCGCGGCCGGCCACATTCTGCTCGTGGCTCATCAGGTTCAAACGGAACGCGGCGTTGTCGAGGAACTGACGGTTCACGTCGAGTACGTAGCGGCGGGTCTGGTCGGAGCCGTAAGTGAAACCGCCGTTGGTGAAGTCACGCGCCTGTGGCGTCTTGCTCACCAGGTTGATGCTGCCGCCGGCCGAGCCACGGCCTCCGAACGAGGAATTGGGGCCTTTGCTGACTTCGATCGACTCGATGTCGAAGATCTCGCGGCTCTGGCCGCCGGTGTCGCGCACGCCATCCAGGTAGGTGTCGCCCTGGGCGTCAAAACCACGGATGAACGGGCGGTCGCCCTGGGGGTTGCCGCCTTCGCCGGCGCCAAAGGTGATGCCCGGTACGGTGCGCAGGGCATCCTGCAGCGACGTGGCGGCAGTGTCTTTCAACACTTGCTGCGGCACCACGGTGACCGAGCGCGGGGTGTCCACCAGCGGCGCGGTGTATTTTTGCGACGAGGCTTTTTCGACCTGGTAGGAGGTGTTGTCCTGTTCCTGGCCGGTGATGCTGGTGGCGCCGAGGGAGATGCTGTTGCGCTCGCCTTTTGGTTCGGTGCTTTCGGCCGCTTGCGCCAGTTGGGCGGCAGAGCTGGCACTGAGTGCAACGCCGATGGCCGAAGCCAGCATGCGCGGTGAACTGGCAGGTGTTTTTAGCGTAGTGCGCGACATAACAAGTCCTTTCCCCAAGGAGGTGAGGCCGCGGAATATAGGGTCAACAAGACTTTCTATCAATTGCGATACATTACTATTCGCACTGAATTTACATTCTTTACACTTTTGCCTTACGGTTTTTACCCACTCATTCGTCCGCCGCGTTTTACAGGGCAGATAAGAATCAATACCATTAGCGCCTCTCTGTTTTCAGGTATTGCCCCATGTTGCTGCATATTCCCGGCCTGTTCTCTCGCGAGGAGGTGCTGCGCATTCGCCAAGCCCTGGAAAACACTGAGTGGGCCGACGGTAAAATCACCGCCGGGCACCAATCCGCCAAGGCCAAGCACAACCTGCAATTGCCCGAAGGCCATCCGCTGGCCAAGGAAATCGGCGCGGCAATGCTGGAGCGTTTGTGGAACAACCCGCTGTTTATGTCGGCGGCGCTACCGCACAAAGTCTTCCCGCCGTTGCTCAACTGCTACACGGCCGGTGACAGTTTCGATTTTCATATCGACAATGCCGTGCGCCAGGCGCGCGGCAGCCACGAGCGGGTGCGCACGGATCTGTCGTCCACGCTATTCTTCAGCGACCCGGAGGAATACGACGGCGGCGAACTGGAAATTCAGGACACTTTTGGCCTGCAACGGGTAAAACTGCCGGCGGGCGATATGGTGCTGTACCCCGGCTCCAGCCTGCACAAAGTCAACGCCGTGACCCGTGGCACGCGCTACGCCTCATTTTTTTGGACCCAAAGCCTGGTGCGCGAAGACAGCCAGCGAACGTTGCTGTTCGAAATGGACGGCGCTATCCAGCAACTGACCACGGACGTACCCGACCACCCGGCGCTGATCCAGCTTACCGGCACCTACCACAACCTGCTGCGCCGCTGGGTTGAGGTGTAAGCATGGGCTTTTTATTGCGCCGTGAAGAAGTGCTCAATGTCGAGCAACTGCAAAGCATGCTCGACGACTCCCCGGTGCGCGCTGCGCAGGCGATTTTGATGGCGGCGAAGGAAGGCGTGGTCGACGCTCAAGCGTTGCTCGGGCAAATCCTGCTGGAAGGGCGCGGCATTGCATGCGATGAAGCGCTGGCACTGCGCTGGTTCCAGATCGCGGCCCATGGCGGGCATTGGATGGCGCGCAATATGACCGGGCGTTGCCTGGAGCATGGTTGGGGTTGCGCCGTCGATGAAGCAGCGGCTGCGCGCAATTATCGTCTGGCGGCAGAAGCTGGATTGGATTGGGGGCAGTACAACTACGCCAACTTGCTGGCGACCGGCCGCGGTGTTGCGCAAGACCGGGCGCAAGCGTTTGCGTTTTACCGGCTGGCCGCAGAGCAGGGCCATGCCAAGTCGATGAACCTGCTGGGGCGTTATCTGGAAGACGGCCAGTATTGCCCTCAGGATCTGGATGCGGCCGTAGCGTGGTATCGCCGTTCAGCCGAAGGCGGGGATTTTCGTGGGCAGTTCAGCTATGCGGCGGTGTTGGCTGATAGGGGCCAGATCGAGGAGGCGCTGGGTTGGCTGCGCCAGGCACTGGCTGGAGGGAACCTCAAGTTTTTGCGCACCGCGCACAAGGCGCTGTTAAATGCAGCGCAGCCGGAAATCAGGTCTTTGGCTAAAGATTTCGAGCAGCGAGTGGCTCAATTAAACGATGAGCGGCATGGGTTAGCAGTTGCCGCACCGATCTAAATCACTATGATTGAAGCTGATTCAGATTTAATCATATGTTTCGCAATGCTGCGAAGAGAGGATTTATGGGCGCCGACACTAAAGTACTGACCGCTCACGTCCCCACCGCCTTGGCGCAAAAAGTCGATCAGATGGCGGCACGGATGGATCGTTCGCGGGGCTGGATCGTTAAGCAAGCGCTCGCCGATTGGGTCGATATGGAGGAAGCACGCAGCCGGCTGACACGAGAGGCCATGGCCGATGTCGATGCCGGTCGGGTGATTGATCAGCAAGCGGTTCAAGCCTGGGCGGATAGTTTAAGCACTGATTCGCCGCTGCCGGTACCTCGCTGATGGAGTTGAAGTGGACCAGTAAGGCCTTATCGGATCTGGCTCGACTTTTCGACTTCCTGGCCGTCGTAAATCGCATGGCGGCGGCGCGTACGGTGCAGTCACTTTCCCAAGCACCTTTGAGCTTGTTAAGTAACCCGCGCATCGGTGAACGCGTTGAAGAATTTGAACCGCGGGACGTAAGACGACTGTTGGTTGGTCATTACGAAATGCGCTACGAAATTCAAGAATCAACACTCTATATTTTGCGTTTATGGCCCGTGCGCGAAGATCGCTGAAACGTAGCCCCCCATAAAAAAACCCATGACATGTCATGGGTTTTTTGTGTGCAGCGTTCTTACACGTAGTAAGACTTCAGCGGCGGGAAGCCGTTGAACTCAACCGCGCTGTAGCTGGTGGTGTAGGCACCGGTCGACAACCAGTACAAACGATCACCAATCGCCAGGTTCAGCGGCAGGCCGTACTTGTAGTTTTCGTACATGATGTCGGCGCTGTCGCAGGTCGGGCCGGCGATGACCACTTCTTCCATCTCGCCTTTCTTCTCGGTCCAGATCGGGAACTTGATGGCTTCGTCCATGGTTTCGATCAGGCCGGAGAATTTGCCCACATCCGTGTACACCCAGCGCTCGACGGCGGTGCGCGATTTACGTGCAACCAGTACCACTTCGCTGACCAGGATACCGGCGTTGGCGATCAACGAACGGCCCGGTTCCAGGATGATTTCCGGCAGGTCGTCGCCGAAATCTTCCTTGAGGAAGCGGATGATTTCTTCGGCATAGGTTTCCAGGCTGTTGGTACGGGTGATGTAGTTGGCCGGGAAGCCGCCGCCCATGTTGATCAGCTTGAGGTGGATGCCGTCTTCTTCCTTCAGGCGTTCGAAGATCACTTTGACCTTGGCGATGGCGGCATCCCATACGCTGATGTCGCGCTGTTGCGAGCCGACGTGGAAGGAAATGCCGTAAGGCACCAGGCCCAGGTCGCGGGCGAGGATCAGCAGGTCCATGGCCATGTCGGTCTGGCAGCCGAATTTGCGCGACAAAGGCCAGTCAGCCGTGGTCGAGCCTTCGGTGAGGATACGCACATACACTTTGGAACCCGGCGCGGCCTTGGCGATGTTGCGCAGGTCGGCTTCGGAGTCGGTGGAGAACAGGCGCACGCCTTTATCAAAGAAGTAGCGGATGTCCTTGGATTTCTTGATGGTGTTGCCGTAGCTGATACGGTCCGGGCTGACGCCACGGTCCATCACTTTATCCAGCTCGTAGATCGAGGCGATGTCGAAGCTCGAACCCTTGTCTTTCAACAGGTCGATGATCTCGACGGCCGGGTTGGCCTTGACCGCGTAATAGACTTTGGCGAATTCGAAACCGGCGCGCAGGTCATCGTAGGCCTGGCTGATCATCGCGGTGTCGATCACCACGAACGGGGTTTCTTGCTTGTCGGCGAACGCCTTCATTTTGTCAAAAGTGGCGCGCGCGAAATAATCTTCGACGTTGATCGACATGCTGGGAACTCCTAAGGGCAAACTGTAGTAATCAATGGGTGCAACTGAACGTCCTCCGTATCCCCACTTTGGTTCGCCTACTTCCCAAGGCATGTCGCCGAAAGCAAAAAGGCCATGGGATAACCGCGTCCCTTGGCCTTGCTGTCTCGTCGTCAGTACTTGAGCCGGATGGATCGTTTCCAGCATGGACGTTCGGCGCGAACTTTAGGACGTGAGGGGCCATAGATCAACTAAAAATGTCGCGTTTTTGCACGCGTTCGTCGCGGGACCCGGTGCAGCTACTTATGTAACCGACAGGTGTGACGGATTGATGTTCCCCCGGGAGTGTTATTTGAGGGGAATTTGGAGCGCTTTGTTGCGAGGGAGCTTGCTCCCGCTGGGGCGCGAAGCGGCCCCAAAATCAGTCAACCCCGTTTACCTGAAACTATTGAGTCGTCTGTTCTGGGGCTGCTGCGCAGCCCAACGGGAGCAAGCTCCCTCGCCACAGAAGTTAATCAGGCCAGTGCTGTCTCGGCAGGCGACACGATACTGGTCTTGCCCCCGCGCGACTTACCGGAACTCAGGTACTCGGCAATCGACTCTTGCGTCACTTCACCGAGGAACACCCGCTCCGCATCCATCACCGGCAACCACGAACGGTTGAACTCATACATACGCGACAACAGGATGCGCAAATGCTCGTCGTACGCCGCCGTGGCGTTGAACTCTCGCAGGTACTGCCCGCAGGTACCGGTCTGACGGTGCAGGTCGCGACGTCGAACATAACCCAGCGCCTTGTTCTCGGCGCAGGTGACCACCACATAACGGCGGTCCGTCTCGTCCATCAACTCCAGCGCTTCGGCCACCGGGGTTTCCGGGCTTACTGACGGGGCGTTGTCCGCGGCATCTTCGGCTTTCACCAGGAGCAGGCGCTTGAGGGTGCTGTCCTGACCGACAAAGTTACTCACGAACTCGTCAGCCGGGTGCGCCAGCAGTGTGTCCGGATGGTCGATCTGCAGCAGCTTGCCGGCGCGGAAGATCGCAATCTTGTCGCCCAGCTTGATGGCTTCATCGATGTCGTGGCTGACCATGATCACGGTCTTGTTCAGCGCCCGTTGCATCTCGAAAAACTCGTTCTGGATCATCTCGCGGTTGATCGGGTCGACCGCACCGAACGGTTCGTCCATCAGCAGCAGCGGGGCATCGGCGGCCAGCGCGCGGATCACGCCAATGCGCTGTTGCTGGCCACCCGACAGTTCACGCGGGTAGCGATGCAGGTACTGCTTGGGTTCCAGCTTGATCATGCTCATCAATTCGCGGGCGCGGTCGTGGCATTTCTGCTTGTCCCAGCCGAGCAGCTTGGGCACGACCACGATGTTTTCCTCGATGGTCATGTTCGGGAACAGGCCGATCTGCTGGATGACATAGCCGATGTTGCGACGCAGGGTCACTTCGTCGAGGTCGGTGGTGTCCTCGCCGTTGATCAGAATCTTGCCCGAGGTGGGCTTGATCAAGCGGTTGATCATTTTCAGCGTGGTGCTCTTGCCGCAGCCCGACGGGCCGAGGAATACGCAAATTTCGCCTTCGTTGACGGTCAGGCTTACGTCGTTCACGGCGGAGACAGTCTTGCCGTTGCTTTGAAAAGTCTTGGTCAGGTTTTGAAGTTCGATCATTTGAGCAGTCCTTTTGGAGTCAGCGAGCGTTGCAGCCATTGCAGAAGCAGGTCGGCGAAGATGGCCAGGAGACTGACCAGCACGGCGCCCACGATCAGCATCGACATGTCGCTGCGGCTGATGGAAGCCAGAATAAGTACACCCAGGCCACCGGCGCCGATGGTAGCGGCGATGGTCATTACACCAATGTTCATCACCACGGCGGTGCGCACACCGGCGAGGATCACCGGCACGGCAATCGGCAGTTCTACCATGCGCAGGCGCTGGCCGAAGGTCATGCCGATGCCTTTGGCGGCTTCGCGAATGCCCGGCTCCACGCCCGTGAGGGCGAGGTAGGTGTTACGCATGATCGGCAGCAGTGAGTAGAGGAACACCGCGGTAATCGCCGGCATCGGCCCCAGGCCCTGGCCGAACTTGGAGTAGAACGGCAGCAGCAGGCCGAACAGCGCGATGGACGGCACGGTCAACAGCACCGTGGCGCTGGCTTGCAGCGGGCCGGCCAGGGTCGGGAAGCGGGTCATCAGCACGCCGAGGGGCACGCCGACGACAATCGCCAGGATTACCGCAATGCCGACCAGGGTGATGTGCTGCCAGGTCAGTTGCAGGACAAGTGCCCAATCAAGATGGGAAAAGGCGTTCAGGAATTCCATGTCTTCTCCTCTTATTGGCTGATGGGATGTTGGCGCAGAAAATCTGCGGCCACGGCGGATGGGCTTTCATGGTCGACGTCGACCCGTGCGTTCAACTGGCGCATGGTGGCGTCGTCAAACAGCGCAGCCAGCGGCTTCAGGTCGGCGGCCAATTGCGGGTGGGCGTCGAGATAAACCTGACGCACCACGGGCGCTGCGGTGTAGTCCGGGAAGTAGTGCTTGTCGTCTTCCAGCAGCTTCAATTTGAAGGCGTTCAGGCGACCGTCGGTGGTGTAGACCAACCCGGCAAACACCTGGCCATTACGCAGCGCGGTGTAGACCAGGCCGGCGTCCATCTGCCGAGTGTTTTTACGCGTGAGGTTCATGTCATACAGCTTGACCATGCCGGCCATGCCGTCGGAACGGTTGGCGAACTCGGTGTCCAGGGCTACCAGGCGGTTTTCCTTGGTTTTTTCCGCCAGGGCTTGGGTCAGGTCGCTGATGCTATTGACCTGCGGGAACTCCTTAGCCACGTTCTCCGGCAATGCCAGGGCGTAGGTGTTGCTGAATTTCGACGGCGACAGCCAGACCAGGCCTTTTTTCGCGTCGAGTTCTTTCACCCGAGCGTAAGACTGTTCGCTGTCGAGCTTCTCGTCGATATGGTTGTAAGCCACCAGCGACACGCCGGTGTACTCCCAAATTAAATCAAGCTGCCCGCTTTCCTGGGCACTGCGCGCCAGGTTACTGCCCAGGCCGCCGGTCACACGGGTGTCGTAGCCCTTGGTGCGCAGGTACTGGGAAGTGATTTCGGCGAGCAGGGTCTGTTCGGTGAACACCCGGGCGCCGATGCGAATCACCGGTTTTTCGGCGGCTTGCGCAATGCCTGCAAACAGCAGGACGCAGCTCAATATCAAAGTCAGTTTTTTCATGTGATTTCCTTTGCCAAGCCTTAAGACGCACGCACTCCGCGTTCCAGCCAGAGGCGGCTGGCCATGGTCACCAGACCGTCGAGCAGCAATGCCAGCAGCGCGGTGCACGCGGCGCCGAGCAGCAGTTGCGGCTGATTGTTCAGGGCGATGCCGGGGAAAATCAGGCTGCCCAGGCTGTTGGCACCAATCAGGAACGCCAGCGGTGCGGTGCCGACGTTGATCGCCAGGGCCACGCGCACGCCGCCGATGATGATCGGCACGGCGTTAGGCAGCTCCACGCGAAACAGCACCTGGCGCGGCGTCATGCCGATGCCGGTGGCAGCTTCTTTGAGTGAGCCTTGAACGTTTTTGAGGCCTTCGTAGGTGTTGCGCACGATGGGCAGCAACGAGGCGAGGAACAACGCGAAGATGGCCGGGCCACTGCCGATGCCGAGGACGCCGAGGGCGATGGCCAGTACGGCCAGGGGAGGGACGGTGTTGCCGATGTTGAAGATCTGCATGAAGCGTTCTGCGCGCCCGACCATGTTCGGTCGGCTGAGCAGGATGCCGGCGGGGATGCCCACAACGAGGGCGGCCAGCATGGAGACTAGAACGAGGATCAGGTGTGCTTGCAGGTAAAACAACAAATCGTCGCGGTACAGTTCGATCGTGTTGATGCCGATCCAGTGGACCAGCAGGGCCAGGAGTGCGACGACAACCGCACCTCCTATCAGCCCTTTGCCATAGCGAATAGCCACAGGCGGACTCCTTTTTTTCTTTTGTCGGCGAACACATTCTCCGGCGGCAATGCCATTGCTGGCTGCCTTCGAATGTGTTCGCGAAAAGCAGCTCGCCGATACCGGCAACGCGGTATGCGATCGAGCCATGAGCGCAGCCTCGTCAGGCTAACTTGCTGATTTTTCAGCCCCTGTTCCGAGTGCGGTAGCAGGGGAGTGGACGTCTCTACCTTTTAAAAGGTTCCATACTTGGCAGCATTTAGCCACCCCCAATCGGGTGAACGGTGGTCCGGCGCCTGGGGTTTGCGCTATACTCGCCGCCCTTTTTTGACTCACCTGCCAGGCGATTTCCCATGACCCACCAGGCCGCCGAAGTCGCGAAACGCCGCACTTTCGCCATTATTTCCCACCCCGATGCCGGTAAAACCACCATCACCGAGAAGCTGTTGCTGATGGGCAAGGCAATCGCTGTGGCCGGCACGGTGAAATCCCGCAAATCCGACCGCCATGCGACATCCGACTGGATGGAAATGGAAAAACAACGGGGTATTTCCATTACCACGTCGGTCATGCAGTTCCCGTATCGCGACCACATGGTCAACCTGCTCGACACCCCCGGCCACGAAGACTTCTCCGAAGACACCTACCGCACCCTCACCGCGGTGGACTCGGCCTTGATGGTCCTCGACGGCGGTAAAGGCGTTGAGCCACGGACCATCGCGCTGATGGACGTCTGCCGCCTGCGTGACACGCCCATCGTCAGCTTCATCAACAAACTCGACCGCGACATTCGCGACCCGATCGAGTTGCTGGATGAAATCGAAGCCGTCCTGAAGATCAAGGCCGCGCCGATCACCTGGCCGATTGGTTGCTACCGCGACTTCAAGGGCGTTTATCACCTGGCCGACGACTACATCATTGTCTACACCGCCGGCCACGGTCACGAACGCACCGAAACCAAGATCATCGAGAAGCTCGACTCGGACGAAGCCCGCGCCCACCTGGGTGACGAGTACGACCGTTTTGTCGACCAGCTGGAACTGGTGCAGGGCGCCTGCCACGAGTTCAACCAGCAGGAATTCCTCGACGGCCAGCTGACGCCGGTGTTCTTCGGTACTGCACTGGGCAACTTCGGTGTCGACCACGTGCTCGACGCCGTGGTGGATTGGGCGCCGAAACCCCTGGCCCGGGTTGCCAACGAGCGCACCGTGGAACCGGTCGAAGAGAAATTCACCGGCTTCGTGTTCAAGATCCAGGCGAACATGGACCCCAAACACCGCGACCGTATCGCCTTCATGCGCATCTGCTCCGGTAAATACGAAAAAGGCATGAAGATGCGCCACGTGCGCACCGGCAAGGACGTGCGCATCGGCGACGCCCTGACGTTCTTCTCCTCCGAGCGTGAACAGCTGGAAGAGGCGTTTGCCGGCGACATTATCGGCCTGCACAACCACGGCACCATCCAGATCGGCGACACCTTCACCGAAGGCGAAGCCCTGGGCTTCACCGGCATCCCGCACTTCGCCCCGGAACTGTTCCGCCGCGTACGCCTGCGTGACCCGCTCAAATCCAAGCAACTGCGCCAAGGCCTGCAGCAGCTGGCGGAAGAGGGTGCCACCCAAGTGTTCTTCCCCGAGCGCAGCAACGACATCATCCTCGGCGCCGTCGGTGTGCTGCAGTTCGATGTGGTCGCCAGCCGCTTGAAAGAGGAATACAAGGTGGAGTGCTCCTACGAGCCGATCACGGTGTATTCGGCGCGCTGGATTGATTGCAGCGATAAGAAGAAGTTGGAAGAGTTCTCCAACAAGGCCGTGGAAAACCTGGCGATCGACGGCGGTGGTCACCTGACCTACCTGGCACCGACGCGGGTCAACCTGGCGCTGATGGAAGAGCGCTGGCCGGATGTGAAATTCCGGGCGACCCGCGAACACCACTAAGGTCTGTGCGGTACACCAAAGGGCGAAGCTGTCATGGCTTCGCCCTTTTTTGTGTGCGCGACGCTGGTCCATTGTGGGAGCTGGCTTGCCTGCGATGGCGGTCTGTCAGTAACCCTATCAGTGGCTGGCCCACCGCTATCGCAGGCAAGCCAGCTCCCACATTTTGATCTTCATCTGTCCGGGCCATTGGCGCGAATCCCGCATCCGGTCTAGCGTTTTCAAATACTTCACCCACTCACCGACGGATCCGGAGGCGACCTTGCGTATAACTCAACGTGCCGTCCAGCTGATGCTGCTGGCAGCCCCAGGCTCAGCCAGCGCCCAAGGAATATCAAGAAAACCCCTACAATGACGGTGAGGACAGGATACGTGAGGCCTGATTGGCATAAACCCGAGAACGGAACTAGCTTCATTCACAGCGCCGGTCGAACGCTGGCGCACGTGTTTCACTGACTGGACGGAAATCGACCATGACTATCTTTCAACGTTTGGTGCTGTTGCTGAAAGTGTTGGTGATGTTATCGCTGGGCGCTTCTTCGGCGTGGGCCAGTACGGCTGTGCAGAGCCAGGCCCCAGGCTATGTGGCGGCGAAGACGGCGCAGGTGGGTGGTTTGCAGTTGGCCAAGAGCGAGTCTGAGGCCGGTGATGAGGACCAGGGCGGTTCCAAGGATGATGATGACCAGCAAGCGCCGCCAGATGACGATGACAACTCTGAAGGTGACAGCGATACCTGAGTCGAGATGAAAAAAAGCCCCGCCTGCCGGACTGATGCGCAATCCGACGGGTGGGGCGGTAGAACTCCTCTAAGTCGATCGTTCCCACGCTCCGCGTGGGAATGCATCCTGTGACGCTCTGCGTCACGCCTTAATCGAGCGACGGGACGCAGAGCGTCCTGGGCGGCGTTCCCACGCAGAGCGTGGGAACGATCCAGCGATCTCGTCAGGCCACGAATTGCTCCGCATAGTGGCAAGCCACCTGACGGTTATCCAACGCTCGCAACTGCGGCTCCTCACTGCTGCACCGCGCCGTGGCATACGGGCAACGTTTGTGGAAAGCGCAGCCAGGCGGCGGGTTCAGCGGGTTGGGCAGTTCGCCGACGATCTTGATCTTCGGCTTGTTCGGGTCCGGGTGGATGGTCGGGGTGGCCGACAGCAGCGCCTGGGTGTAGGGGTGCAGCGGGCGCGCGTAGATGTCTTCCTTGGGGCCGACTTCCACGGGGCGGCCGAGGTACATCACCATCACGTCGTCGGCGACGTGTTGCACCACCGCCAGGTTGTGGGAGATGAACACGTAGGCGGTGTTGAATTCCTGCTGCAGGTCCATGAACAGGTTGAGTACCTGGGCCTGGATCGACACGTCCAGCGCCGAGGTCGGCTCATCCGCCACCAGCACTTTAGGCTGCAACATCATGGCGCGAGCCAGGGCGATGCGCTGGCGCTGGCCACCGGAGAACATGTGCGGGTAGCGCTGATAATGCTCAGGGCGCAGGCCCACTTGCTTCATCATGGCCTGCACTTTCTCGCGGCGTTCGGCGGCGGACAGGTTGGTATTGATCAGCAGCGGCTCGCCGAGCTGGTCACCGACCTTCTGGCGCGGGTTCAACGAGGCGTACGGGCTCTGGAACACCATCTGCACGTCTTTGCGCAATTGCTTGCGCTGGGCCTTGTCGGCGCCGGCGACTTCCTGGCCGGCGATTTTCAAGGAGCCGGACGACGGCTCTTCAATCAGCGTGAGCGCACGGGCCAGGGTGGATTTACCGCAACCCGACTCGCCTACCACGGCGAGGGTCTTGCCGGCTTCCAGTTCAAACGACACACCATTAAGCGCGCGCACCAGTGCATGGCCCTTGAACAGGCCACGGGACACTTCGTAGTGACGGGTGAGGTCGCGGGCGGTAAGAACGACGGCCATTACGCCACCTCCTGGTTCAAGGGGTAGAAGCAGCGCGCGAGGCTGTTGCTTTTCGGGTCAAGGCCGGGGCGCTGGGCACGGCAGGATTCCTGCACGTACGGGCAACGTGGCGACAGCAGGCAACCCTGCGGGCGGTCATAACGACCAGGCACGATACCCGGCAGCGTGGCCAGGCGCGTGGCGCCCAGGCTGTGCTCGGGAATGGCCTTGAGCAGTGCCTCGCTGTACGGGTGCGCCGGAATGTCGAACAGTTGCGGCACCTGGCCGACTTCCACGGCCTGGCCGGCGTACATCACGCACACGCGCTGGGCGGTTTCAGCCACGACCGCGAGGTCGTGAGTGATCAGCACCAGGCCCATGTTCTGCTCTTTTTGCAGGGCCAGCAGCAGTTCCATGATCTGCGCCTGGATGGTCACGTCCAATGCCGTGGTCGGCTCATCGGCGATCAGCAGCTTCGGCTCGCCGGCAATCGCCATGGCGATTGCCACGCGCTGGCTCATACCGCCGGACAGTTGGTGCGGGTAAGCATCCATACGGCTGGCGGCGCCTGGGATTTCTACCTTTTCGAGCAGTTCGATAGCGCGTTTGCGGGCTTGCTTGCCGGACATTTTCAGGTGCAGGCGCAGCACTTCTTCGATCTGGAAACCCACGGTGTAGCTGGGGTTCAGCGCGGTCATCGGGTCCTGGAACACCATCGCCAGGTCTTTGCCGACGATCTGGCGACGCTGGCGGTTGCTCAGCTTGAGCATGTCCTTGCCGTCAAAGTTCAGCGCGTCGGCAGTAACGATACCGGGGTGCTCGATCAGGCCCATCAGCGCCATCATGGTCACGGATTTACCCGAGCCCGACTCGCCAACGATCGCCAGTACTTCGCCTTTGTCGACGGAAATGTCGAGGCCATCGACCACCGGCACGGCGGTCTTGTCGCCGAAGCGCACGTTGAGATTCTTGATTTCTAACAGTGACATGGGAATCTCCTCAGGCGGCGTTCTTGAGTTTCGGGTCCAGCGCATCGCGCAGGCCGTCACCCATCAAGTTGATTGCCAGCACGCTGAGCAAAATGGTCAAACCCGGCAGGCTCACCACCCACCAGGCGCGTTCGATGTAGTCACGGGCCGAAGCCAGCATGGTGCCCCACTCAGGGGTTGGCGGTTGTACGCCAAGGCCAAGGAAGCCCAGGGCGGCAGCATCGAGGATCGCCGAGGAGAAGCTCAAGGTGGCCTGTACGATCAGCGGTGCCATGCAGTTGGGCAGCACGGTGATGAACATCAGGCGTGGCAGGCCGGCGCCGGCGAGGCGGGCGGCAGTCACGTAGTCGCGGTTCAGTTCGCCCATTACCGCAGCGCGGGTCAGACGGACATAAGACGGCAGCGACACGATAGCGATGGCGATGACGGTGTTGATCAGGCCAGGGCCGAGGATTGCGACGATGGCAACAGCCAGCAGCAGCGATGGCAGGGCCAGCATGATGTCCATCAAGCGCATGATGGTCGGGCCAAGCACGCGTGGGAAGAAACCGGCGAACAGGCCCAGCAGGATGCCCGGGATCAGCGACATCACCACCGACGACAAGCCGATCAGCAACGACAGGCGCGAACCCTGGATCAGCCGCGAGAGCAGGTCACGGCCCAGCTCGTCAGTACCCAACAGGAACTGTATTTGCCCACCTTCCAGCCAGGCCGGTGGGGTGAGCAGGAAGTCGCGGTATTGCTCGCTGGGGTTATGTGGCGCAACCCACGGGGCGAAAATCGCGCAGAACACGATCAGCAACATAAACAGCAGGCCGGCAACCGCGCCTTTGTTTTTGGAAAAGGCTTGCCAGAATTCTTTGTACGGGGACGGGTACAGCAGGCTTTGATCGACTGCTACCGCTTGAGTAGGTGTGCTCATGGTCATGATCTCAGCGCTGGTGACGGATGCGTGGGTTGGCGAAGCCGTAGAGGATATCCACCACGAAGTTCACCATGATCACCAGGCAGGCGATCAGCAAGATGCCGTTTTGCACCACCGGGTAGTCCCGCGCGCCAATGGCTTCGATCAGCCATTTGCCGATGCCGGGCCACGAGAAGATGGTTTCGGTCAGGACCGCACCGGCCAGCAGGGTGCCGACTTGCAGGCCGACCACGGTCAGTACCGGGATCAGCGCGTTACGCAGGCCGTGCACGAATACCACGCGCGCCGGCGACAGGCCTTTGGCCTTGGCGGTGCGGATGTAGTCTTCACGCAGTACTTCGAGCATCGACGAACGGGTCATGCGCGCAATCACCGCCAGCGGGATGGTGCCGAGCACGATGGCCGGCAGGATCAGGTGGTGCAGGGCATCCCAGAACGCGTCCGGCTCGTCAGCCAGCAAGGTGTCGATCAGCATGAAGCCGGTGCGCGGCTCGATGTCGTAGAGCAGGTCGATACGCCCGGAAACCGGGGTCCAGCCCAGGCTCACCGAGAAGAACATGATCAGGATCAGGCCCCACCAGAAGATCGGCATCGAATATCCCGCAAGGGAGATGCCCATCACCCCATGGTCGAACAGGGATCCTCGTTTAAGGGCCGCGATCACCCCGGCCAACAGGCCCAGGATACCGGCGAACAACAGGGCGGCCATGGACAGTTCCAGGGTCGCAGGGAAGAGGGCGGTGAATTCGGTCCACACGCTGGTGCGCGTGCGCAGGGATTCGCCGAGGTCGCCGTGGGCGAGCTTGCCTACATAGTCAAAGTATTGCGCATAGAGTGGCTTGTTCAGGCCAAGGCGTTCCATTGCCTGTGCGTGCATCTCGGGGTCGACACGGCGTTCGCCCATCATGACTTCTACGGGGTCGCCGGGAATCATGCGAATCAACGCAAACGTCAGCAACGTGATGCCGAAAAACGTGGGGATCAATAACCCCAATCGGCGGGCAATAAAACTAAACATCTTGTTGTGTACCTCAATCAGCCGGTTAGGCAGGTTCGGCACCGTCAATGTCGACGGTGCCGAGCGTCTTCTCTTATTTACTTCACCTGGGTGGTGGCGAAGTTATTTGTGGTCAGAGGGCTTTGGGTAAAGCCTTCGACGTTTTTGCGCATGGCGGTGAACATTTTCGGGTAAGCCATGGGAATCCATGGTTGGTCTTTTTCGAAGACATCCATGGCTTGTTCGTAGAGTGTGGCCCGTTTCGAGGGTTCCTCGATGGCGCGCGCTTTGTCGATCAAGTCTTGAAACTCTTTGTTACACCAGCGGGCGTAGTTTTCGCCGTTTTTCGCTGCATCGCAACTCAGGTTTGGCGTGAGGAAGTTATCCGGGTCCCCGTTATCCCCTGCCCAACCGGCGGAAACCATGTCGTGCTCGCCGTTTTTGGCACGCTTGAGCATCTCGCCCCATTCCATCACTTTGATGTTCACTTTCAGGCCGATCTGCGCCAGATCCGCCTGCATGCGCTGGGCGCCGAGCATCGGGTTGGGGTTGGTCGGGCCGCCGCCATTACGGGTGAACAGAGTGAACTCGGTGCCTTCCGGTACGCCGGCTTCCTTGAGCAGGGCGCGGGCCTTGTCGAGGTCACGGGTTGGGTTTTTCAGCTTGTCGCTGAAACCCAGCAGCGTTGGCGGGTACGGGCCGGTGGCATCAATGGCATTGCCTTTGCCGTACAGGGATTCGTTGTAGCCTTTTTTGTCGAACGCGATGTTGATCGCGTGACGCACCCGCGCGTCGCTCATGTACTTGTGAGTGGTGTTCAGCGCAGTGTAGGCGGTGGTCATCGCCGCCAGCTCCGCAACCTTCAGGTTCGGGTCAGCCTTCATGCTCGGCACGTCATCCGGTTTCGGATACAGCGCGATCTGGCACTCGTTGGCCTTGAGCTTCTGCAGGCGCACATTGTTGTCGGTGGTGATCGCTAGGATCAGCGGGTCAGCTGGCGGTTTGCCACGGAAGTAGTCCGGGTTGGCCTTGAAACGCACCTGGGCGTCTTTGGCGTAACGGGTGAAGATGAACGGGCCGGTGCCGATGGGCTTGGCGTTCAGGTCATCGGTCCTGCCGGACTTGAGTAACTGGTCGGCGTATTCGGCGGAGTGAATCGAGGAAAACGCCATGGCCAGGTCGGCCAAAAACGGTGCTTCAGGACGGGTCAGGGTAAAGACGACGGTGTGATCGTCGGTCTTCTCTACGCTCTTGAGCAGTTCCTTGAAGCCCATGCTTTCAAAGTACGGGTAGCCCACGAGGGACTTGTTGTGCCAAGGGTGATTCGGGTCCAGCTGGCGCTGAAAGCTCCAAAGCACGTCGTCGGCGTTCATGTTGCGCGTGGGTTTGAAGTAGTCGGTGGTGTGGAACTTTACATCGTCACGCAGGTGGAAGGTGTAGGTCAGGCCATCAGCGCTGATCTCGGGCAGGGCCTTGGCCAGTGCCGGTACAACTTCGGTGGTGCCGGGCTTGAAGTCCACCAGGCGGTTGAACATGGTTTCAGCGGCGGCGTCAGCGGTTACTGCGGTGGTGTACAGAACCGGGTCAAAACCTTCCGGGCTGGCTTCGGTGCAGACCACCAGCGGTTTGGCTGAAACGCCGATCGCAACGCTCAACAGCGCAGCGGCAATGGCAGCTTGTAGCGGGAGCATTTTCATTCAGAGCCCTCTGCAATCGATTAAACCAGACAAGCGTAGACGGCGGGCTCGTGATGAGCCCGCCGTCTACCTGGCGCTAATTAAAGAATGTTGAACGGGATGGTGGTGACCAGGCGGAACTCACGGATGTTGCCGTCAGCCTGGTTGGCGCTGGCACGGTGAGTCACGTAGGTACCACGGATGGTGGTGGCCTTGAGTGGGCCGCTCTGCAGGGCGTAGGAAGTACCGATGCCGTATTCCTGGTGTTTCTCGCCATCCTGATTCTGGATGCCGTTGTAAGCGAAGCCTTTCACGCCGCCGTCGCCGGTGTAGTGAGTGCCGTCGATGCCCCAGCCGCGAGCCGAGTAGATGTTGAACTTCAGGCCCGGCACGCCGTATTCGGCCATGTTGAGGCCGTAAGCGACCTGGAACGATTTCTCGTTCGGGCCGTTAAAGTCGGACGTCAGGGAGTTGGCCAGGTAGATGCCGTTGGTTTCGTGCAGGTAGTCGAAGTACTCGTTACCGTTAACTTCCTGGTACGAGAAGGTCAGGCTGTGAGCCTGGTGAGTCAGGCCCAGCGACAGCGAGTAGGTGTCGTTGTCGATCTTGCCCATCAACTTTTTGCCTTCGTCGACGGTCTTGTAGTAGTTCAGGCCGGTGGTCAGGGCCAGGGTTTGAGCATCACCCAGTTCGTGGGTGGCGCCGAAGTAGTACTGGTTCCAGAAGTCTTTGACTTGAGCGCCAAAGAAGCTGGTTTTCAGGCTCTTGAACGGCTGGTAGTTCACGCCGGCGGTGTAGACGTGATCCGCTTCCTGGCCATTGCCGTATTCACTGCGGAATTTCGACAGGCTCTGTTCGGTACGTGGCGACACGCGGTCGAAGTAAGCGCCCTGGAACGACAGGTTGCTGAACTCTTCGCTGTTCAGGGCGAAACCTTCGAAGCTCGATGGCAGCGCACGGTTGCCGATGGTGTCGACGATGCCGCTGCTGAAGTTCTGGCGACCGGCGGTCAAGGTGGTGTTCGACACACGGAACTTCACGTTGGCCAGGCCCAGTTTGCTCCACTGGTCGACTGCATCACCGTTGGAGTCGGCCAGGGTACGGTTGGAACCACCCTTGATGTCGCGCTTGCTGCGGTCCAGAACCAGAGCGTTGTAGGCCGCGACTTCGGTAGCGACGCCCACGGTGCCTTGGGTAAAGCCCGAGCTCAGGTTGAGGATGGTGCCCTGTACCCAGTTGGTACGGTAAGCGTCAGTGCGCGCTTCGCCGTGCTTCTGGTAGGTGAACTTGCCGCCACGGAACTTCTGTTCGTTGGAGAACCAGTTACGGGTGGTACCGCCCAGGCTTGCGCCGTCGACAAAGCCTTTGGCCTCGCTTTGGGCACTGGTGCCGGCCAATGTGGTTGGAACGAAGTCCTGGCTCTGGGTTTCAGCGAAGGCGGTTGCCGTGATGCTGCTGATGGCCAGGGCCAGAAGCGCTTTGCTGCTCAGTTTCATGGGTGGAGCTCCTTTGGTTCTCTTTTTAATGCCGGTCTTTTTAGGTGAACCGGCTATTGGGTGTGTAACTCGTTCAAGCTATTGCAAACGTTTGCCGTAGGATAAATCCCAACAAAAGGCGGCACGTTTGCTACGGAGCCGATTTGGCTCCGCACCATCCGGTTATTTTCTTATGGGTTGAAACTGACGCCCGAGAACACGTTGCGGCCGAAGGGGCTGACTTTGAAACCTTCGACTTTGGCGCTTAACGGCTGGTTGACCGTCGAGTGGGCGACTGGCGTGATTGGCACTTGCTGTTTAAGCAATTGCTGCGCCTGTTTGTACAGAACAGTCCTTTGTTCGCGGTCGGTCACGACCTTGGCTTGCTTGATCAGCTTGTCGTACGCCGGGTCACACCACATGGAGTAGTTGTTCCCGCCGATGGCGTCGCAGCTGTAGAGGGTGCCCAGCCAGTTGTCCGGGTCACCGTTGTCGCCGGTCCAGCCGATCAGGCTGATATCGTGCTCGCCGTTTTTGGTGCGCTTGATGTACTCGCCCCATTCGTAGCTGACGATCTTGACCTTGAGGCCGATCTTGGCCCAATCGCTTTGCAGCATTTCGGCCATCAGCTTGGCGTTGGGGTTGTACGGGCGCTGCACCGGCATGGCCCACAGGGTGATCTCGGTGCCTTCTTTAACGCCGGCGGCCTTGAGCAGTTGCTTGGCTTTTTCCGGGTTGTAGGCGGCGTCCTTGATGCTGTCGTCGTAGGACCACTGGGTCGGCGGCATGGCGTTGACCGCCAGTTGGCCCGCGCCCTGGTACACGGCATTGAGGATGCTTTGCTTGTTCACCGCCATGTCCAGCGCCTGGCGCACTTCGAGCTGGTCGAAAGGTTTGTGGCGCACGTTGTAGGCGATGTAGCCGAGGTTGAAACCTGGCTTGGTCAACAGTTGCAGGTTCGGGTCGGCCTTGAGCGCGTCGACGTCAGCGGGGCGCGGGTGCAGGGTCACCTGGCACTCGCCAGCCTTGAGCTTCTGCACCCGCACCGAGGCGTCGGTGTTGATGGCGAAAATCAGTTGGTCCAGCTTGACGCGGCTCGGGTCCCAGTACTGCTTGTTGCCCACATAACGGATCTGCGAGTCTTTCTGGTAGCGCTGGAATACGAACGGGCCTGTGCCGATCGGCTTCTGGTTGATGTCGCTGGGTTTACCTTGTTTAAGCAACTGTTCGGCGTACTCGGCCGACAGGATCGAGGCAAAGCTCATGGCGATGTTTTGCACAAACGCGGCATCAACCGTGTTCAGGGTCATCACCACGGTGTAAGGGCCGGTCTTCTCGACCTTGGCGATGTTCTTGTTCAGGCTCATCCCGTTGAAGTATGGAAACTCGGTGGGGTAGGCCTTGCGAAACGGGTATTCAGGGTCGAGCATGCGGTTGAAGGTGAACAGCACGTCGTCGGCGTTGAAGTCGCGCGTCGGCTTGAATTCCTTGTTGCTGTGGAACTTCACCCCTTCACGCAGGTGAAAGGTGTAAGTCAGGCCGTCTTCGGAAATATCCCACTTGGTTGCCAGCCCAGGCACCACGTCAGTCGCGCCTTTTTCGAATTCAACCAGGCGGTTGTACAAGGGCTCCGCCGCGTCGTTGTCGGTGGCGGTGGTGTACTGCGCGGTGTCGAACCCGGCCGGGCTGCCTTCAGAGCAGAACACCAGGCTCTTCTTTTCGGCGGCTTGGCCCATCGTGGCCACAGCCAGCAGGCTGGTGCCAAAAATTGCGGATAGAACAGTGGTATGGCGCATGACGATCCCGATCCTTGTTTGTTGTTGTCACCAGCGAACAATCACCCAGGCGTCAGGCCTGGGAGACATCACTGATCCCACATACAGCAAGTGCCTTTCCTAGGTTGGAGCCTCTGCTGTCCTACGACGGTATGGGTCGCGGAGCTTGCAGTAAATGCGCCAAAACGGATTGACCTTGTAGGCAACGGATGCACATGTCGCAGTTCATTGCTGTAGGACGGCAATGTTGCGGATGTGGTCTGTTTCCTACGGTCTGGGCGGATGCAATAACGGCGACGTTATGAAACGTCGCCGCTACTGAGCCTTACTTGCCGCTTACGCTAACGCCGTAGAAGGAGTTCAAGCCAAACGGGCTGATCTTGAAGTCCTGCACGGTGTTGCGCATGGGTTGATACACCGTCGAGTGCGCGATAGGTGTCATCGGGACTGCATCTTTGAGGATATGTTGCGCCTGCTTGTACAGCTCGGTGCGTTTGGCGACATCCGATGTGGCTTTGGCTTCTTTGACGATGCCGTCGAATTTCTTGTCGCACCATTTGGAGAAGTTGTTACCGGACAGCGAGTCGCAGCCGAACAGCACGTTCAGCCAGTTGTCCGGGTCACCATTGTCACCGCTCCAGCCAATGATCATGGCCTGGTTCTCGCCGCCTTTGGAACGCTTGATGTACTCGCCCCACTCGTAGCTGACAATGTTGACCTTCAGGCCGATCTGTTTCCAGTCGTTCTGCAGCATCTCGGCCATCAGCTTGGCGTTCGGGTTGTACGGACGTTGAACCGGCATGGCCCACAGGGTGATTTCGGTGCCTTCCTTGACGCCCGCTTCCTTGAGCAAAGCCTTGGCTTTGGTCACATCATGCGGGGCATCCTTGATGGTGGTGTCGTAGGACCACTGGGTCGGCGGCATGGCGTTGACGGCCAGTTGGCCTGCGCCCTGGTACACGGAGTCGATGATCTGCTGCTTGTTCACCGACATGTCCAGCGCTTCACGTACACGCAGGTCAGACAGTGGGTTGGCGGCGGTCTGGCCCTTGAGCACCGGCATAACGTTGTAAGCGATGTAGCCCAGGTTGAAACCGGCCTGGTGCGGCAGTTTCAGGTCCTTGTCTTCACCCAGCGCCTTGAGGTCGGCTGGACGCGGGAACAGGGTCACCTGGCATTCGTTTTTCTTCAGCTTCTGGATACGCACCGACGGGTCAGTGGTGATGGCGAAGATCAGGTTGTCGATCTTCACGTCTTCAGGCTTCCAGTAATCCTTGTTGCCGGTGTAACGGATGTTGGAGTCTTTCTGGTAGCTCTTGAACACGAACGGGCCAGTGCCGATTGGCTTCTGGTTGATGTCCTGTGCCTTGCCTTCTTTCAACAGTTGGGCGGCGTATTCAGCCGACTGGATCGACGCGAAGCTCATCGCCAGGTTCTGGATGAAAGCGGCGTCCACAGTGCCAAGGGTGAACTTGACGGTGTGGTCATCGACTTTCTCGATGTTCTTGATGTTGGTGTCCATCCCCATGTCCGTGAAGTACGGGAACTCGGTGGGGTAGGCTTTGCGGAACGGGTCGTCCTTATTGATCATGCGGTTGAACGTGAACAGCACGTCATCAGCATTGAAGGTACGGGTCGGCTTGAAGTACGAGGTGGTGTGGAACTTCACGCCATCACGCAGGTGGAAGGTGTACGTCAGGCCATCCGGGGAAACGTCCCAGCTGGTGGCCAGCCCAGGAATCACAGCAGTGCCGCCGCGTTCGAACTGGGTCAGACGGTTGAACATGGTTTCGGCCGAGGCATCGAAGTCTGTTCCGGTGGTGTACTGGCCTGGGTCGAAACCGGCCGGGCTCCCTTCGGAGCAGAACACCAGGTTAGTCGCCGCTTGGGCGAATGGAGCTGCGGCCATAAGGCCAGCACTCACTAAAAGCGGAAGGACTGCGTGTTTAAGCATGTTGGCCTCATGATTTGTTGTCATTTTTGGTGGTGAGGGCGACCTCGTGAGTCGGCCTGCGGATACTTATGCAGGGGCCATACCCATTGCAAGATGCTGAACCGTTGCGAGAGGCAAACTGTGGTACGAACGTACAGGAATGTCGCATTTATGAAAGTTTGTACATAAATGCATATATATAGAGGGTTTTTTCGGTGCATTGTGCGCACCAAAAAGGCCCAGCCGAGGCGTCTGGCGCACTCGGTTGGGGCGATGATGTTACTTATCTAGACTGACACCATAGAACGGCGTAAGCCCAAACGGGCTGATCTTGAAGTTTTGCACTTCCTTACGCAGTGGCTGGAAAACCGTCGAGTTCGCAATAGGTGTTATAGGTACTTGTTCCTTAAGTATTTTTTGCGCCTGTTGATACCACTTGATGCGTTGATCGCGGTCGTTGCTGACCTTGGCCTGTTGCACCAGCTTGTCGTAGGCCGGGTTACACCATTTGGCGTAGTTACTGCCCTTGACGGCGGCACAACTGTAGAGCACGCCGAGCCAGTTATCCGGGTCGCCGTTGTCGCCGGTCCAGCCATAAATCATGGCGTCATGCTCGCCATTTTTGGCGCGCTTGATGTATTCGCCCCATTCGTAGCTGATTATGTTGGCCTTGATACCGACCTTCGCCCAATCCTGCTGGATCATTTGTGCCGACATGCGTGCGTTGGGGTTTGAAGCACGCTGTACCGTCATGGCCCACAAATTGATGGTGGTACCTGGTGCAACCCCTGCTTCTTTTAGTAGCGCCCGGGCCTTGGTCGGATCGTAGGGCGCGTCCTTGATAGTGGGGTCATAAGACCACTGCGCCGGTGGCAGTGCGTTCTGCGCCAATTGTCCGGCGCTCTGGTAAACGGCCTTGATGATCGCGGGCTTGTCGATGGCCATGTCCAGCGCCTGGCGCACTTTGAGCTGGTCCAGCGGCGGATGCGTCACGTTGTAGGCCAGGAAACCCAAGTTGAAACCGGCCTGTTGCAGCACGCGCAGGTTGGGGTCTTGTTTCATTATTTCAATGTCGGACGGACGCGGGTAACCGCTGACCTGGCATTCACCGGCCTTGAGTTTCTGCAGGCGCGCGGCGGCGTCCGGGGTGATGGCGAATACCAGATTGTCGAGCTTCACATCCTCGGGCTTCCAATACTGCTTATTGGCCACGTAGCGAATCTGCGAATCTTTCTGGTAGCGCTTGAACACAAACGGGCCCGTGCCCACCGGCTTCTGATTGATCTGCTCGGCTTTGCCTTCTTCTAACAGTTGGGCGGCGTATTCGGCTGATTGCACCGAAGCGAAGCTCATGGCCAGGTTCTGTACGAACGAGGCATCGACATTGTTCAGGTTGAACTGCACGGTGTGGTTGTCGAGTTTCTCGACGTTTTTGATCGTGGTGTTCAAACCCATGTCAGTGAAGTAAGGCGATTCTGACGGGTAAGCCTTGCGAAACGGGCTGTTGGCATCGAGCAAGCGATTGAACGTGAACAGCACATCATCCGCATTGAAGTCACGGGTAGGGGTGAAGTAGTCGGTGGTGTGGAATTTGACGCCATCGCGCAGGTGGAAGGTGTAGGTCAGGCCGTCTTTGGAGACCTCCCAGCTTGTTGCAAGGCCAGGCCCTACCTCGGTGCCACCGCGCTTGAACTGGGTCAGGCGGTTAAAGACGGTTTCGGCTGAGGCATCGAAATCGGTGCCGCTGGTGTACTGGCTGGGGTCGAAGCCGGCGGGGCTGGCTTCGGAGCAGTAGACCAGGGTAGTCGCCGCCTGAGCGGTCGGCATCAAGGCCAGGAGGCCGGCGGCAAGGAGCAACGGTTTTAAGGTGATTCTTTCCATGGAGACCCCTGAAGTGGTGGGCATATAAAAGCTGCCCAAACGGAAACGACGGTCACCGAGGTTACCGCCGTTCAGGGTTATCAGGTAGAGACTCTGGTTCACTTAAAGCGGTCAGATGATGCCCTTCGGCAGGTTCTCGCTGTTATGGTTGTGGGAAGGTCATTGGCTTATAAGTAAATGCCCACCATGAAAACGGATTCCAATAGGGATTTTTCTTTACGGGTTTGAAGTTTATGGTTTTCGCCAATTCTTTGGCGACGTATTTTTCAGCTTCGTCTCTGGCCAATGCCCTATCGGCATCAGTCAGCGGGGAGTTCTGAGTTTGTTTTAGGGCTTTCAAATATTCTTTTTCTACTTTTTCAATCGCGGCATTTATTTCTTCCGGCACGAGGTTGCCTGTGAGCGTGCCACGATAGCCTTTGACAGGGCGCTGTATGAGCCTCTGAAACTCAGCCGCGAAGGAGGCATCTCCACCACTTGCAGAGTCACATGTCAGCAGCCGTATATTGTCAAACGTCTCCGGGTGAATACCTGCGTCTTTAAGTGTCTGAAGTAGCTCTTCCTGCGTATGGAGTTTTCCGGCATATGAAACTTTCGCGATACCAGTAGCAGGGTCGACGCTCCCATGGACGAGTATGTTGAGTCGTTCTGCACTGCCTTTTTTGTTGAAATCGGTAAATGTGTAGAGTTTTTTGTCAAGGATGTTTAGGTTATTGAGTTCTCCACTCAGAATTACGTTTTTTTCAGGCGTAGAAAAAAGAGCCTCGCCGGTCGGTAAGTCTTCAATGGACCTTAGAATCGAACGTTTACTGTTTTGCGCTTCGATTGTCGGGGGCACGCCTTCTGTCTCAATGGCCGGTGGCGTACTCGGTTCGCTTGGCGCGGCGTGGGTGGCGGGGTGTATATCGCTTTCGCTCGACACTTTTATGTTTCGCTCAAAATTAAAACTCTTGGTCTGCTCATTGTATTTCCAGCCGTAAACTTCGCTGCCCGCGGTAGTAGGTCCGATGGGGGCTTCACCCAACCCTGCATCCGTCCCAATTTGTGCAACTTCGTGCGCGAGTTGCAGGGCAGATATCACCGCGGCAGCAGTGCCGCCAACGCGATCGCTGGCTGTCATACCCGTGGCGGCGTCATGAATGCCAAACACGATATTGCCCGTATTGCCGACAACGGGGACGTAACCGAAGGTATTGCCCCACGCCTCTTTCGCGGCCTTCCACGATTGCTTCGAGGCACCAAACACCTGCGTCTGATCGTCCGATTTTGCATTGTTGGTGTTCATCTCCTGATAGGCGTGGGCAATACCGGAGTTAAGGCTTCCAAACTTTAAATAATAGTGTGAATTTCGCGACTGGGTATAATTAAAGGTCTCCTCCACCGGTACAACTTTTTCGCTGGTTTTACCGGCACGCCCCGGGTAGGTGGCACCTTTACCGATAATCAAATTTTCGAGTACATCGCCCGCCGGGGGCCAATGGGTATTTTGGCCGCCCTGCCTGTCCTTGGAGTTGAAACTCCGTAGCAACTCATTGCGGTTTTCTTTTGCCCAACTGGCAAATTCATTATCTCCGTCTATTTTACTGACCTTGCCGTTCTTCAAGTCAATCATCAGGCCTCTATTGGGCCGGTGATCATAATCGCCATGGTAGTTTTTGTAAGGGATAAACGCATACCCGGCCAGCGGATAGCCGTAGATATTTGGAATAACCACGTTGCCGTTTTTGTCTAGTGTTCGGTCGATGGCTTCTTGTGCCTCAGCCCCGAGCGCCTTATAACTTTCCTTGTCGTTGCGCAGACTGTGCAAGGTGCCCCGCACTACATAGGCATCGGCCAACCCTGAGCGCTTCGCCAGTGCGCCCGAATGATCCGCCATGGGCTTGATTATCTCGTTTTTCCAATGATGCTGAAGCTTGGCGCCCATCGACTCCAAGTCGTTAATTTTATTTCGGTCTTCTGGCCTGATTTGCATGCTTTGGGCATTAATCACGCCGCCTCCCGCGGGCCTATCGTGCTTAAGGGCTCCGGCTGCAATCTCCCATGCAAAGTAGGTGCGCTCGTCTTTGCTGGTCAGGTGAGAAGCACCATTAAGCTCCTTGGTGTAAGCGGTGAACGTCACCGTGATTGTTTCATGCGGGTCATACCCGGCTGCCAGCAAACCGCCACTGAAGTAACCTGCGGGTTCCATGTATTGACGGGCATCTTGGAATTTAATATTCCTTTCGCCTTCGCTACCGTGTTCCACAAGCTTTAACTTCCACCTTACGCGATCCGCATAGTCACCCATACGTGCCTCCCGTTCTTGCAGGGAGGCGTTCGCCGCGGGTGGAGTGACGCTCCATCCATAAATGACTCCCGGGATATTACCCGGTTTAAGATCGTCGAAGGGCGAGTGTCCATGAAACCCACCGCTATAAAACGGCTGGCCCCTCGGTAAACCTCTTGAATTTCTATCCGGAGGGGATAGATCGCGAGTGACGCGATTGCCCATGTGTGCTTGTTCTGGATAGTTTGAATCCAAGGGAGTAGTTGGTGTAGCGCAAGCGTGCAGCGAAGAGGGTGCCATTGTGTGCATGGTCGGCTCGATTTACTGAGTGGGTTGTGAACTTAACTGTCGATCCTCACTGGGCAGCAGGCGGCCGCAAGTTTACGCTGCGGTGCAATAGCAGGCATCGCACAGAGAACGTCGAATAAACACGTTGCTTGTTAAGTCAAGGCAGCAGTGATGATCACTCAGTGGGGGGCTGGACGCGTCGAGTTCCACTTTACACCCTGGTTGAGCACGTAAAGTTGATGCTTAAACTTATTCCGACTGTGCAGAAGAAAAGTTTTACATGAAGGTACTGTCAACTGTTGCATGGCAGTTTGAGTGGGAAAGCGTTCCACTTGAAATTTTACGGTCGTCGTTAATGAAATGTTGCTGTATAGCGTTCGAGCGCGGCGATGTGAGTTGTGATTTTGCGCTGTTGGTGTGGGGCTGTTGGGCGACATAAGCGCGGTCAAAAAAAAGCGCAGCCTGTCAGGCTGCGCCGTTTCTAATATCGCAAAGGGTTTAGTGCAAGACCTCAATCACCCCATCAGCGCTCATGTTGACCTGGCTGGTGCCGGCTTCTACTTCTGGCGTTGGCGCCGAATCCGCCATGGCCGCCTTCATCATCATCCCGCCATTGCGGGCGTAAGGCATCGGGTAACCATTGGTGTTGAAGTTCAGGTTGACGATCTTGTAGCCCTTGCCACCCAACGCGTCAGTTGCGAGCTGGGCACGGGCCTTGAACGCGGCGACCGCATCCTTGAGCAACGCATCTTCGCTGGCCTTGCGCGTGGTGTCGGCGATGGCGAAGTCCATGTTTTCCATTTTCAGGGTGTTCAACAGCTCGCCAGTGAGTTTGGACAGTGCCGGGAAGTCGGCGCTTTCCAGACGCAGTTCGGCGCGTTCGCGCCAACCGGTGATCTTCTGGTTCTTGCTGTCGTAGATCGGGTAGCTGTTGCGGCTGCCTTGGCGCAGGGTTACGGCTTTGACTTCACGTGCCTGGCCCAACGCCTTGTTCATGGTGTTGGTGATTTCGGCAGCAAGCTTGGCCGGGTCGGCATTTTGCGATTCGGTGTACAGCGTGACGATCATCTTGTCGCGGGCAACCTCCTGGCTGACCTCGGCGCGCAGGGAAATCTGGTTGTAGTTCAGCCCTTCGGCTGCCAAAGCGGGGAGGCTGGCAAGGGTGGCCACGCCCAGGGTGATAACAGCTGCACTGCGAGTGAAACGAGACATGGAAGCTCCTTAAGGTGTTCGTATCGGGTATGACTGTAGACGGTGGTATCGGGTTCTTCGGGTTTACACATTCGCTACAAGTTGTGATGGCGCCGACGAACGGTCGTTTGGCCGGCCTGCGTCAAAGAGCCACACGCGCCGTGCCAGCGGGTCTGCTTCGTTTATACTCGTGCCGATCCGCCTGCAGCGCTCACCGGGAGAGCTCATGCTCGCCGCCGTAAAACTGACTTCCGCCACACGCCAGAACCTCTGGCGCCTGACGTTCATCCGCACCCTGGTACTGGCCGCACAGGCCGGCTCCGTCGGGCTTGCCTATTGGTTCGACCTGCTGCCGCTGCCGTGGCTGCAACTGGGTGTGACCCTGGCGTTTTCCACTGTGCTGTGCGCGTTCACGGCCATCCGCCTGCGTACCACGTGGCCTGTAACCGAGTTGGAATACGCACTCCAGTTGGCCTGCGATCTGTTTATCCACAGTGTGTTGCTTTATTTCTCTGGTGGTTCCACCAACCCGTTTGTTTCTTACTACCTGGTGCCACTGACCATCGCCGCCGTGACCTTGCCATGGCGCTATTCGGTAGTGCTGTCGGGTATTGCGCTGACGCTCTATACCTTGCTGCTGGCGCAGTTCTATCCGTTGCAAACCTTTCCCATCGCCCGCGAAAACCTGCAGATCTACGGGATGTGGCTGAGCTTCGCGCTGTCTGCTGCAGTGATCACGTTCTTCGCTGCACGCATGGCCGAAGAACTGCGCCGTCAGGAAGAACTGCGCGCCATTCGCCGCGAAGAAGGCCTGCGTGACCAGCAATTGCTGGCCGTCGCCACCCAGGCCGCGGGTGCCGCCCACGAGTTGGGCACACCACTGGCGACCATGAGCGTGCTGCTTAACGAAATGACCCAGGACCATCACGACCCGGTGTTGCAAGAAGATCTCGGCGTGCTGCGCGAACAGGTCAAACAATGCAAGCAGACCTTGCAGCAACTGGTGCGCGCCGCCGAAGCCAATCGCCGCCTGGCGGTGGAGATGCAGGACGTGACCCAGTGGCTCGACGAAGCCCTGAATCGCTGGCACCTGATGCGCCCCGAAGCCAGTTACCGTTTTCATCTATTAGGGCAGGGCAGTGTGCCGCGCATGGCGCCGCCGCCGGACCTGACCCAGGCCTTGCTCAACCTGCTGAACAACGCCGCCGACGCTTGCCCCGAAGGCTTGGGCGTGCAGCTGGACTGGGACGCCGAAAACGTCACCATCAGCATTCGTGACCACGGCGCGGGCGTGCCGCTGGCCATTGCCGAACAAATCGGCAAACCCTTCTTTACCACCAAGGGCAAAGGCTTCGGCCTCGGCCTGTTTTTGAGCAAGGCCAGCGTGACCCGCGCGGGCGGCTCAGTGAAGCTCTATAGTCATGAGGAAGGTGGCACGCTCACCGAGCTGCGCCTGCCCCGTGTCGCACGAGGAGATATCGATGAGTGACGAGATCCAAGTCGAAGGCGAAGAACTGCCGCACCTGTTGCTGGTAGATGACGACGCCACCTTTACCCGCGTGATGGCGCGCGCCATGAGCCGTCGTGGCTTTCGCGTGAGCACCGCAGGTTCGGCTGAAGAAGGCCTGACCATCGCCCAGGCCGACCTGCCGGACTACGCCGCGCTCGACCTGAAAATGGATGGCGACTCCGGCCTGGTGCTGCTGCCCAAGCTGCTGGAGCTCGACCCGGAAATGCGCGTGGTGATCCTCACCGGTTACTCCAGCATCGCCACCGCCGTCGAGGCCATCAAGCGCGGCGCCTGCAACTACCTGTGCAAGCCGGCGGATGCCGACGACGTGCTGGCTGCGTTGCTCTCAGAGCACGCCGACCTCGATACCCTGGTGCCGGAAAACCCGATGTCGGTGGACCGCCTGCAGTGGGAACACATCCAGCGCGTGCTCACCGAACACGAAGGCAATATCTCCGCCACTGCCCGTGCCCTGGGCATGCACCGTCGCACCCTGCAACGCAAGCTGCAGAAGCGTCCTGTACGGCGCTGAACAAAGTCTGAACAATCTGCTTCAGGCTGCACAGCGCGCTGAACCGATCGTCTATGATCGGTTCAAACGCCTGTCACATTTTCTTACAGAGCCTGAACGATGAATCAGAACGCTGAGTATTCCGCGGTCAACGACGCGGTGCGTGGGCAATTCTTGCGCCGAACCTGGGCGATGATCACACCGTATTGGCGTAGTGAAGAGAAGGGCAAGGCCTGGTTGTTGCTGGCTGTGGTGATTGGTCTGACGCTGTTCAGCGTGGCGATTTCCGTGTGGCTTAACCACTGGTACAAGGATTTCTACAACGCCCTGGAAAAAAAGGACACTGCGGCCTTCTGGCAACAGATCATCTATTTCTGCGGTATCGCTGCAGTGGCTATTCTCGGCGCGGTCTACCGCCTCTATCTGACCCAGATGTTGACCATTCGCTGGCGCGCGTGGCTCACCGAAAAGCACTTTGCACGCTGGCTTAACAACAAGAACTACTACCAGTTGGAGCAGGGCGGCTACACCGATAACCCGGACCAGCGGATTTCCGAAGACCTCAATAGCTTTACCTTGAACACATTAGCTCTGGGTTTGGGCCTGCTGCGCAATGTGGTCAGTCTGGTGTCGTTCTCGATTATCTTGTGGGGCGTGTCGGGCAGCATCGAAGTCTTCGGTATCACCATCCCCGGCTACATGTTCTGGTGCGCATTGCTGTATGCCGCCGTCGGCAGTTGGCTGACGCACCTGATCGGCCGTCGTTTGATCGGCCTTAGCAACCAGCAGCAACGGTTCGAAGCAGACTTGCGTTTCTCCATGGTGCGCGTGCGGGAAAATGCCGAAAGCATTGCTTTGTACAATGGCGAGTCAAACGAGAATCAACGTTTGAGTGCGCGGTTCGGCAAGGTCTGGCACAACTATTGGGACATCATGAAGGTGTCCAAGCGCCTGACATTCTTCACCGCAGGCTATGAGCAGATCGCGGTTGTCTTTGCATTTATCGTGGCGGCACCGCGCTATTTCGCCGGCAAGATCGAACTGGGCGAGCTGATGCAAATCAACTCGGCGTTCGGCAATGTGCAGGGCAACTTCAGCTGGTTTATCACCGCTTACTCCGACCTCGCCAGCTGGCGTGCCAGCAGTGACCGTCTGCTGAGTTTCCATGAGGCCATGAGCCACAACGAACAACGTGCTCCGGCCATCGATGTGCGCCCGCAAGGCGAGCAACTGGTGGTCAAAGACCTGGGCATGGACCTGGCCGACGGCCGCCACCTGCTCACCGACGCCGACATGACGGTAGAGCCTGGCCAGCGTGTGATGCTCAGTGGGCGTTCCGGTAGCGGTAAAAGTACGTTGCTGCGCGCCATGGGCAACTTGTGGCCGGCGGGCCACGGCAGCATTTGCCTGCCGGCGGCGCGTTATCTGTTCCTGCCGCAAAAGCCTTACTTGCCGATTGGCAGCCTGAAGGCCGTGTTGAGTTATCCACAAGACGACAGCACCTACCCGGCCGAACGTTATGCACAGGTCCTGGAAACTTGCCGCTTGCCGCATCTGGTCAGCCGTCTGGATGAGGCCAACCATTGGCAACGCATGCTCTCGCCCGGTGAGCAGCAACGTCTGGCCTTTGCGCGTGCCTTATTGTTCGCGCCGCAGTGGCTGTACATGGACGAAGCCACCTCGGCGATGGATGAAGAGGATGAAGCGAACCTGTATCAAGCGCTGATCGATGAACTGCCGGGCCTGAGCATCGTCAGTGTCGGCCATCGCAGCAGCCTCAAGCGTTTTCATGGGCGGCATGTGCGGATTGAAGGCGGGCTGTTGCAGGAGCAACAACCGGCTTAAGGTCTTACGCGGTCAATGTGGGAGTCGGGCTTGCCCGCGATGGCGGTGTGTCAGGCAATGGAAGCTTTGCTGATACACCGCTATCGCAGGCAAGCCAGCTCCCACAGTTGACCGGTGTCGCCTGCTTGATTGAGGCCCACAAAAAAGCCCGGCTGATCATCGATCAGCCGGGCTTTTTAGTGTTTGAAAAAACTTACTTCTTCAAACCGTAATGCTCATCCAGCATGCCTGGGGCGTTCGGCGTTTTTGGCGCGTAGTCCCGTGGCGGCTCCTGGTTTTCCCGCGGTGGCGTCAGGCGCTCCCGTGGGGCTTGCGGTGCATCGGAATGCAACGCGGCCAGCAGGCGCTGGCGGGTGATGTCGTCGAGGGCGAGGCGGTTGGCGCCATCGGCGAGATGATCCTGTACTTCCTGGTAGCTCTGGGTGAGCTTCTTGACCAGGGTCGCGGTGCTGTTGAAGTGGGTAACAACCTCGTTCTGATAACTGTCAAAACGTTCCTGAATGTCATCCAGCTGACGCTGCGTGCGGTTAGGCGCGGCATTCGGCAGCAGGCGGGCAACCAGGAATCCAATGGCGACACCGGCAACCAGGGCAAGAGTCGGCAACAACCAAACTAAGAGCGAGTGTTCCACGAGTCCTTCCTCTATAAACGGCTTTGCTTTACGTTAACGGCTCAAACCTGCGCTGTATACCGCGATTAAGCTCGCAATGATGCCATGCACAGACTTTTAGCTAGACGAGTCGACCCTTTGAGAGGTCACGGAGTTCATTCCTTGCTCATGCGTGAAACCCCCGTTTTGATCGCTGGCCCGGTGGGCCAATTGGAAGCCTTGTACCTGGATCACCCCGAGCCACGTGGCCTGGCGCTGATCTGCCACCCTAACCCGGTGCAAGGCGGGACCATGCTCAATAAAGTCGTTTCGACCCTGCAACGCACTGCCCGCGATGCTGGTTTGATTACTTTACGTTTCAATTACCGTGGCGTCGGCGCGAGTGCCGGAACTCACGACATGGCTACCGGTGAAGTAGACGATGCCGAAGCGGCGGCCACCTGGCTGCGGGAAAAGCACCCCGACCTGCCGATCACCCTGCTCGGGTTTTCGTTCGGCGGTTATGTTGCAGCCAGTCTCGGCGGCCGCCTGGAAGCCAAGGGCGAAAAACTCGCGCACCTGTTCATGGTCGCCGCTGCCGTGATGCGCCTGCGCGATAGCGACGTGCTGCCCCAAGGCTGCCCGTTAACCCTGATCCAGCCGGAAACCGACGAAGTGGTCGACCCACAGACCGTGTACGACTGGTCCGCCGCCCTGAAACGCCCCCATGAGCTGCTGAAAGTGGCAGAATGCGGACACTTTTTTCATGGCAAGCTCACCGACCTCAAGGATCTGGTGCTGCCGCGCCTCTCGAATTGATAGCAGTCTGATAAGCGATTACCCATGACGACTCGTACCCGTATTCTCACCGGCATCACTACCACCGGCACGCCGCACCTGGGCAACTACGCCGGTGCGATCCGCCCTGCGATCCTCGCCAGCCAGGACGCGAATGCCGATTCCTTTTACTTCTTGGCCGACTACCACGCCCTGATCAAGTGCGATGACCCGCAGCGCATCCAGCGCTCGCGCATGGAAATCGCCGCGACCTGGCTCGCCGGTGGCCTGGATGTGAACCGGGTGACCTTCTATCGCCAGTCCGACATCCCGGAAATCCCTGAACTGACCTGGCTGCTGACCTGTGTTGCCGCCAAGGGCCTGCTCAACCGCGCCCATGCCTACAAGGCCTCGGTGGACAAGAACGTTGAAGCCGGCGAAGACCCGGACGCGGGCATCAGCATGGGCCTGTACAGCTACCCGGTGCTGATGGCGGCGGACATCCTGATGTTCAACGCGCACAAGGTGCCGGTCGGCCGTGACCAGATCCAGCACGTGGAAATGGCCCGCGACATCGGACAGCGCTTCAACCACCTGTTCGGCAACGGTAAAGAATTCTTCACCATGCCTGAGGCGTTGATCGAAGAAAGCGTCGCCACTTTGCCGGGCCTCGATGGCCGCAAGATGTCCAAGAGCTACGACAACACCATCCCGTTGTTCACCAGCGCCAAGGACATGAAAGACGCGATCTCGCGGATCGTCACCGACTCGCGTGCGCCCGGCGAAGCCAAGGACCCGGACAATTCGCATCTGTTCACCTTGTTCCAGGCGTTTGCCAGCAAGGCTCAGGAACAAGAGTTCCGCGCCGATCTGCTGCAAGGCCTGGGCTGGGGCGAGGCGAAGAGCCGCCTGTTCCAACTGCTCGACAGCCAACTGAGCGAGCCGCGTGAGCGTTACCATCAGTTGATGTCGCGCCCCTCGGACATGGAAGACCTGCTGCTGATCGGCGCCAAGAAAGCCCGCGCCGTGGCCGCGCCGTTCCTTGCCGAGCTGCGTGAAGCCGTGGGCCTGCGCTCGTTCGTCAACCAGGCCGCCGCGCCGGTGGTGGCCAAGAAGAAAGCCGCGAAGGCTGCGCGCTTCGTGAGCTTCCGTGAAGACGACGGCAGCTTCCGCTTCCGCCTGCTGTCGGCCGATGGCGAGCAATTGCTGTTGTCGCGCAACTTTGCCGACGGCAAAGCGGCGGGCGCAGTGACCAAGCAACTGCAAAGCGGCGACGCGCTGGACGTACGCACTGAGGCCACAGGCTTCAGCGTATGGCTGGACGGTGCTGCCGTGGCCGACAGCGCTGAATTTGCCGACGAAACGTCGCGTGATGCTGCCATCGCCGCCTTGCGCGTTGCGTTGACCCCCATCGAGGATTAACCCGACCAAGGGTTGATTGCCATTATCCAGGGCCGTCGTTACAGTGACGGCCCGTTTTTGTTGCCTTGCTAACGAAATTATGACGCCCCTAGAACGATATCAAGCTGATCTGAAACGCCCTGAATTCTTCCATGACGCGGCCCAGGAAAATGCGGTGCGTCATTTGCAGCGCCTGTACGACGACCTGGTCGCGGCCTCGCACAACAAGCCAGGGATGTTCAGCAAGCTGTTTGGCAAGAAAGACCACACGCCGGTCAAAGGCCTGTATTTCTGGGGTGGCGTGGGCCGCGGCAAGACTTATCTGGTCGACACCTTCTTCGAAGCGCTGCCGTTCAAGGAAAAGGTCCGTACGCACTTCCACCGCTTCATGAAGCGTGTGCACGAAGAGATGAAGACCCTGCCGGGCGAGAAAAACCCGCTGACCATCATCGCCAAGCGCTTCTCCGAAGAGGCAAGGGTGATCTGCTTCGATGAGTTCTTCGTCTCCGACATTACCGATGCCATGATCCTCGGCACCTTGATGGAAGAGCTGTTCAAGAACGGCGTGACCCTGGTCGCCACCTCGAACATCGTTCCCGACGGCTTGTACAAGGACGGCCTGCAACGCGCACGTTTCCTGCCGGCCATCGCGCTGATCAAGCAGAACACCGAAATCGTCAACGTCGACAGCGGCGTCGACTACCGTTTGCGTCACCTTGAGCAGGCCGAGCTGTTCCACTTCCCGCTGAACGAAGTGGCGCATGAAAGCCTGAAAAAGAGCTTCCGCGCGCTGACGCCGGAATGCACCCAGGCGGTGGAAAACGACAAGCTGATGATCGAGAACCGCGAAATCATCGCCCTGCGTACCTGCGATGACGTGGCCTGGTTCGAGTTTCGCCAGCTCTGCGACGGCCCGCGTAGCCAGAACGACTACATCGAGCTGGGCAAGATCTTCCACGCGGTGATCTTGAGCGGTGTGGAGCAAATGAGCGTTACTACCGATGACATCGCGCGGCGGTTCATCAACATGGTCGATGAGTTCTACGACCGTAACGTGAAGCTGATCATCTCGGCGGAAGTCGAGCTCAAGGACCTCTACACGGGCGGTCGCTTGAACTTCGAATTCCAGCGCACCCTGAGCCGCTTGCTCGAAATGCAGTCCCACGAGTTCCTGTCGCGTGGGCACAAGCCGTAAGCGATGTGCATGAAATGACCAAGGCCTGCAGTGATGCAGGCTTTTTTTATGGATGTTCTCCAGAACAGTGGAGATCACCTGTGGGAGCCGGGCTTGCCCGCGATGGCGGTGGGTCAGGAACAAATGTACTCACTGATACACCGCTATCGCAGGCAAGCCAGCTCCCACATGGGTTTGTGGTTACCTTGGCTTACGCGGCCTGCAGTGATGCAGGCCTTTTTTATGGGTGTTCTCCATAACAATGGAGATCACCTGTGGGAGCCGGGCTTGCCCGCGATGGCGGTGGGTCAGGAACAAATGTACTCACTGATCCACCGCCATCGCAGGCAAGCCAGCTCCCACATGGGTTTGTGTTTACTTTGGGTCAGGCGGCTTGCTGGAACTGCTGGCGATACTGGTTCGGCGACAGCTCGGTGTGCTGCCTGAACAGCCGCGCGAAGAAGCTCGCATCGTCGTAACCCACCTCGTAGCTGATGGTCTTGATGCTCTTGCGGCTGCCTGAAAGCAGGCCTTTGGCCGTCTCGATGCGCAGCCTTTGCAGGTAATGCAGCGGCTTGTCACCCGTGGCCGTCTGGAAGCGGCGCATGAAGTTGCGGATGCTCATGCCGTGTTCCCGGGCGACGTCTTCGAAGCGGAACTTGTCGGCAAAGTGCTCTTCCAGCCAGTGCTGGATCTGCAGGATGATCACGTCCTGGTGCAGCTTCTGCCCACCAAAACCGATGCGCCCTGGCGCGTAGTTACGCTGCACTTCGTAAAGGATGTCGCGGGCCACGGCCTGGGCGATGTTGGCGCCGCAGAAGCGTTCGATCAGGTAGATGTAAAGGTCGCACGCTGAGGTAGTGCCGCCGGCGCAGTACAGGTTGTCGGCGTCGGTGAGGTGCTTGTCCTGGTTGAGCTGTACCTTGGGGAAACGCTCGCTGAAGGCGTTGAAGAAGCGCCAGTAAGTGGTCGCCTCCTTGCCATCGAGCAGCCCTGCTTCGGCCAGCCAGAACACCCCGGTGGCTTCGCCGCACAGCACCGCGCCACGTGCATGTTGCTCGCGCAACCAGGGCAGCACTTGCGGGTAGCGGGTGCACAGCGCTTCGAAGTCATCCCAGAAGGCCGGCAACACAATGATGTCGGCGTTTTCCAGGCCGCCGTCCACCGGCATGATCACATCGCTGAAGCTGCGTACCGACTGCCCGTCGGGGCTGACCAGGCGCGTCTCGAATGCCGGGGTAAGGCCCAGGCCTTGCTGCTTGCCGTAACGCAGGCTGGCGAGGTGGAAGAAATCCTTGGCTTGCATGAGGGTGGAAGCGAATACCCGATCAATGGCCAAAATGCTGACGCGCCGCAACGGCGTGGAGATTTGGTTAGACATAATTTCATTTATTCTTATAGGGGAAAGTGGTCACCAGACGGCTGGATCGTCTTATTTTTTGTCGCATGTGTCCAGTGTCCTGTGACGCCTTCGCGGCATAGGCTCTGTGGTCTGGTCTTTGTCCGACAATCCACACAGGTGACCCATGATCCCCAGAACCTTGTTCAGCTCGGAGCACGAACTCTTCCGCGAGAGCGTGCGTACCTTCCTCGAAAAACACGCTGCGCCGTTCCATGGAGAGTGGGAAAAGCAGGGTTACATCGACCGTAACCTGTGGAGCAAGGCGGGGGAAGCGGGGATGCTGTGCTCCCATCTGCCGGAAGAATATGGCGGGCTGGGCGCGGACTTTTTGTACAGCGCGGTGGTGATCGAAGAGATCAGCCGCCTGGGCCTTACCGGCATTGGCTTTTCCCTGCATTCGGACATCGTCGCGCCGTACATCCTGCATTACGGCAGTGAGGCACTGAAGCAAAAGTACCTGCCCAAATTGATCTCCGGCGAGATGGTCACGGCCATTGCGATGACCGAACCGGGCGCCGGCTCTGACTTGCAGGGCGTCAAGACCACCGCCGTGTTGGACGGCGACGAGTATGTGATCAACGGCTCCAAAACCTTCATCACCAACGGCTACCTCGCCGAGCTGGTCATTGTCGTGGCCAAGACCGACCCCAAGGCCGGCGCGAAGGGCACCAGCCTGTTTCTGGTAGAAGCCGATACGCCGGGCTTCGACAAGGGCAAGCGCCTGGAGAAGGTCGGCATGAAGGCCCAGGACACCTCGGAACTGTTCTTTCAGGACGTGCGCGTGCCCAAGGGTAACCTGCTGGGCCAGGCAGGCATGGGCTTCGCCTACCTGATGCAGGAGCTGCCTCAGGAGCGCCTGACGGTAGCGATTGGCGCGCTGTCATCCGCCGAAGCCGCGCTGGCGTGGACCCTGGACTACACCCGCGAGCGTAAGGCGTTCGGCAAGGCGATTGCCGACTTTCAGAACACTCGATTCAAACTGGCGGAGATGGCCACCGAGATTCAGATCGGCCGCGTGTTTGTCGACAAATGCATGGCGCTGCACCTGGAAGGCAAGCTTGATGTGCCCACCGCCGCGATGGCCAAGTACTGGGCCACGGACCTGCAGTGCAAGGTACTCGACGAGTGCGTGCAATTGCACGGTGGCTACGGCTTTATGTGGGAATACCCGATTGCGCGGGCTTGGGCGGATGCGCGGGTGCAGCGCATTTATGCGGGGACCAATGAGATCATGAAGGAGATTATTGCGCGGGCGCTTTGACGCCCATCGGATCGTTCCCACGCTCTGCGTGGGAATGCATCCGGTGACGCTCTGCGTCATACCTTCAAGCGCGGACGCGGAGCGTCCAGGGCGGCATTCCCACGCAGAGCGTGGGAACGATCATTTCGGCTCAATCAAGGCGCTGGGTTCGGATGATCCTTCTGAATCGCCTCAATCCCTTCCAGCACTTCCTTGGACAGCTTCAAATCAGCACTGGCAATGTTGCTGTCCAGCTGCTCCAGGCTCGTGGCCCCAATAATATTACTGGTCACAAACGGCTGTTGCGTCACAAATGCCAGCGCCATCTGCGCCGGGTCCAGGCCATGTTCCCGCGCCAGGGCCACATAACGGCTGCACGCGGCTTCCGACTGCGGGTTGAAGTAGCGGCTGAAACGGCTGTACTCGGTGAGGCGCGCCTTGGCCGGGCGAGCGCCATTTTCGTATTTGCCGCTGAGCATGCCGAATGCCAGCGGCGAATAGGCCAGCAAGCCGCATTGCTCGCGAATAGCCACTTCCGCCAAACCCACTTCAAAGCTGCGGTTGAGCAGGTTGTAGGGGTTCTGGATCGACACGGCGCGGGTCCAGCCACGGGCTTCGGCCAGGGCCAGGAACTTCATGGTGCCCCACGGGGTTTCGTTGGACAGGCCGATGTGGCGGATCTTGCCGGCTTTTACCTGCTCGTCCAGCGCCTCGAGGGTTTCTTCCAGCGGGGTCAGGTCGTCTTCGTCCTTGTGCTTGTAGCTCAATTGGCCAAAGAAGTTGGTGCTGCGCTCCGGCCAGTGCAACTGGTAGAGGTCGACCCAGTCGGTTTGCAGGCGCTTGAGGCTGGCATCCAGGGCGTCGACGATGTGCTTGCGGTTGTGGCGCAGGTGGCCGTCGCGGATGTAGTCGATGGTATTGCCGGGGCCGGCGATCTTGCTGGCGAGGATCCAGTCGGCACGGTCGCCGCGGCTCTTGAAGTAATTACCGATATAACGCTCGGTGGTGGCATAGGTGTCGGCCTTGGGCGGCACCGGGTACATTTCTGCGGTGTCGAGGAAGTTGATCCCTGCGGCCTTGGCCCGTTCGATCTGTGCGAAGGCCTCTGCCTCGCTGTTCTGCTCACCCCAAGTCATGGTGCCCAAGGCGATCGCGCTTACGTTCAGATCGGTGCGGCCCAGCTGTCGATAATCCATCGGGTACTCCTTCGGGGAAAACAATCATAAAAGCAGGTTGAATTTTTTTTCGCAATCTGCATAATTGCCCACCTCTTTCTGCAGTGGAAGTGATGCGCCGCCTGCCGAAGAATCTTGCCGTTGAACGGACGCGCCGACCCGAGCCCCCGATAGCGTCTGTATCCGGCTGCCTTTGACTTGTCAAAGTACGCACTATTCAGTAAGATCCGCCGTCTAATTTACAGGGCGGCCCCTGAGGCTATTAAAGAATGACAACTTTTACTGCAAAACCGGAAACAGTTCAGCGCGACTGGTTTGTCGTCGACGCCGCTGGTCAGACCCTGGGTCGTCTGGCCACTGAAGTCGCCAGCCGTCTGCGTGGCAAGCACAAGCCTGAGTACACCCCTCACGTTGACACCGGTGACTACATTGTCATCATCAACGCCGAGCAGGTACGTGTTACCGGCAACAAAGCGCAAGACAAAATGTACTACCGTCACTCCGGTTTCCCAGGCGGTATCAAGTCTTCGAACTTCGAAGGCCTGATCTCCAAGAAGCCTGAAGCCCCGATCGAAATCGCGGTCAAAGGTATGCTGCCTAAGGGCCCACTGGGTCGCGATATGTTTCGCAAGCTGAAAGTCTATGCGGGCGCTGTACACCCTCATGCTGCTCAGCAGCCCCAAGAACTGAAGTTTTAACGGAATAGTTCATTATGTCGGCGACTCAAAATTACGGCACTGGCCGTCGCAAAACCGCTACCGCTCGCGTTTTCCTGCGTCCGGGTACTGGTAACATCTCGATCAACAACCGCACTCTGGAAAACTTCTTCGGTCGCGAAACTGCCCGCATGGTAGTTCGTCAGCCGCTGGAACTGACCGAGACTGTTGAAAAGTTCGACATCTACGTCACCGTTATCGGTGGCGGTGTAAGTGGTCAAGCTGGCGCAATCCGCCACGGTATCACTCGCGCTCTGATGCAGTACGACGAAACCCTGCGTGGCGCTCTGCGCAAAGCTGGCTTCGTAACTCGCGATGCTCGTGAAGTTGAACGTAAGAAAGTCGGTCTGCGTAAAGCGCGTAAGCGTCCGCAGTACTCGAAGCGTTAATTCGCTTTACGTTCCACAAAAACGCCCAACTCCTCACGGAGCTGGGCGTTTTTTATTGCCTGCGATTTATGCATAAATTTCGCCGTGACAACTTGCCACATCCGTAGACGCCCTATACTACAAGGCCTGGAGGCTGAGCCCAGGGCAATTCCCTTGTCATACGTGGGGCTTTTCATTACCATCCGACAAAATTTTTATAAGTAAAGATTCAACACTTAGTAGACGCCTGATTTAACAGGCCAAAAAGCTGATGGGAGAGGACTGAATGAGCAATGACGGCGTGAATGCAGGCCGGCGTCGCTTCTTGGTAGCAGCCACATCCGTGGTGGGTGCTGCAGGAGCGGTGGGGGCTGCGGTCCCGTTCGTGGGGTCATGGTTTCCCAGTGCCAAGGCGAAAGCCGCAGGTGCACCGGTGAAGGTGAATGTCAGCAAGATCGACCCAGGCCAGCAGATGATTGCTGAGTGGCGCGGTCAGCCGGTTTTCATTGTTCGTCGTACTGAGGAGATCCTGGGGAATCTGAAGAAAATCGAAGGTCAGCTGTCTGACCCGACATCCGAAAAGTCCGACCAGCCCACCTACGTCGATAAGGAAATTCGTTCGATCAAGCCAGAGATCCTGCTGCTGATCGGTATCTGCACCCACTTGGGTTGCTCGCCTACCTTCCGCCCGGAAGTTGCTCCTGCCGACCTTGGCAAGGATTGGGTCGGTGGCTACTTCTGCCCTTGCCACGGCTCCCATTACGACCTCGCCGGTCGCGTCTACAAGTCACAACCCGCACCACTGAACCTGCCAGTGCCGCCACATCACTACGAGACTGACAGTGTCATTGTCATTGGCGTCGACGAGGGGGAGAAAGCCTGATGAGCAAGTTCATGGATTGGGTGGATGCGCGCTTCCCCGCCACTAAAATGTGGGAAGACCATCTCAGCAAATATTACGCGCCAAAAAACTTCAACTTCTTCTACTTCTTCGGCTCGCTGGCCTTGCTGGTGCTGGTCAACCAGATCGTCACCGGTGTGTGGCTGACGATGAGCTACACGCCGTCGGCGGAAGAGGCGTTCGCCTCCGTCGAGTACATCATGCGTGACGTCGAGTACGGCTCGATCCTGCGTCTGCTGCACTCCACCGGCGCGTCAGCGTTCTTCATCGTCGTGTATATGCACATGTTCCGCGGCCTGCTCTACGGCTCGTACCAGAAGCCACGCGAACTGGTGTGGGTCTTCGGCATGCTGATCTACCTGGCGCTGATGGCCGAGGCCTTCATGGGTTACCTGCTGCCGTGGGGCCAGATGTCGTACTGGGGCGCCCAGGTGATCATCTCGCTGTTTGGTGCGATCCCGGTGATCGGCAACGACCTGACCCAGTGGATTCGCGGTGACTACCTGATCTCCGGCATCACCTTGAACCGCTTCTTTGCGTTGCATGTCGTTGCATTGCCTATCGTGATTCTGGGCCTGGTGGTGCTGCACATCCTGGCGCTGCACGAAGTGGGTTCGAACAACCCCGATGGTGTGGACATCAAGAAGCACAAAGACGAAAACGGCATCCCGCTGGATGGCATTCCGTTCCATCCGTATTACACCGTCAAAGACATTGTCGGTGTGGTGGTCTTCCTGTTCATCTTCTGCTCGATCGTGTTCTTTTTCCCGGAGATGGGTGGTTATTTCTTGGAGAAGCCTAACTTCGAACAGGCCAACGCCTTCAAGACGCCTGAGCACATTGCACCGGTCTGGTACTTCACGCCGTTCTACGCGATCTTGCGGGCGATCCCCGACAAGCTCATGGGCGTAATGGCCATGGGCGCGTCGATTGCGCTGCTGTTCGTACTGCCATGGCTCGACCGCAGCCCGGTCAAGTCGATGCGCTACAAAGGCTGGCTGAGCAAGATCTGGCTGTGGGTGTTCTGCATTGCATTCGTGATCCTGGGCGTGTTGGGCGTATTGGCGCCGACCCCTGAGCGCACGCTGCTGTCGCAGGTCTGCACCTTCCTGTACTTCGCCTACTTCATTCTGATGCCGTTCTACACCCGGCTCGAGAAGACCAAACCGGTTCCGGAAAGGGTGACTGGCTGATGAAAAAGTTATTCGTTGCTTTGATCCTTGCGGCGCTGCCGCTACTGTCCTTCGCTGCCGAGCACGGCGCGGAGCTGGAAAAAGTCGATATCGACGTGTCCGACAAGGCCGCCATGCAAGATGGCCTGCGTACGTTCACCAACTACTGCATGGGCTGCCACAGCGCCAAGTTCCAGCGTTACGAGCGTGTCGCCGATGACCTTGGCATTCCCCATGACGTGATGCTCAGCCACGCCGTGTTCACCGGCGCCAAGATCGGCGACCACATGAACATCGGCATGCAGCCTGCGGATGCCAAGGCCTGGTTCGGCGCTGCGCCGCCCGACCTGACCCTGGTGGCGCGCGTGCGCGGCACCGATTGGCTCTATGGCTACCTCAAATCCTTCTACGAAGACCCGGCGCGCCCTTACGGCGTGAACAACAAAGTCTTCCCGAACGTCGGTATGCCTAACGTTCTGGTCGGCCTGCAGGGTCGCCAAGTGGTAGGATGCAAGCAGGTTCAGGTCGTTGAAGACGGCAAGAAGCAATATGATCCGTTGACCGGCACGCCTTTGACACACGAAGCGTGCGATCAACTGACCATCGTGCCCAAGACCGGTACGCTGAACGAAGAGCAGTTCGACGAGAAGGTCAAGAATCTGGTGACCTTCCTGGCCTACTCGGCCAACCCGGTCAAATTGCAGCATCAGCGCATCGGTACGTATGTGTTGCTGTACCTGGCCTTCTTCTTCGTATTCGCTTATCTGCTTAAACGCGAATACTGGAAGGATGTGCATTGATCCAACCGTAAGCAATTGCTGTTAATCTTGCGCGCCCAGCGGCATCTCTGAATACGTAGCGGTCTGGTTGAACCAGGCACTACAGGGATGCTCTCTGGGCGCGCTCGTTTTTGAGCTTTCCATAATTTCAACAAGCGAGGAGGACCGCCATGGGCGTGACCAATCGGTTGGCCTGTTACTCCGACCCCGCCGACCACTATTCCCACCGAGTACGCATCGTGCTCGCAGAGAAGGGTGTCAGCGCCGAGATCATCAGTGTGGAGGCAGGTCGTCATCCGCCGAAACTGATCGAAGTGAACCCTTACGGCAGCTTGCCCACCCTGGTCGATCGTGACCTGGCGTTGTGGGAGTCAACCGTGGTGATGGAATACCTGGATGAGCGTTACCCGCATCCGCCTTTGCTGCCGGTGTATCCGGTGGCGCGTGCCAACAGCCGCCTGCTGATCCATCGGATCCAGCGTGACTGGTGCGGGCTGGTGGATGTGATCCTGGATACGCGCAGTAAAGAAGCCGTTCGTGTGCAAGCGCGCAAGGAATTGCGCGAGAGCCTGACCGGCGTTTCGCCGCTGTTCGCCGACAAGCCTTTTTTCCTCAGTGAGGAACAAAGCTTGGTGGATTGCTGCCTATTACCCATACTCTGGCGCTTGCCGATCCTGGGCATTGAACTGCCACGGCCGGCCAAGCCGTTGCTTGATTACATGGAGCGCCAGTTTGCGCGTGAGGCTTTCCAGGCGAGTCTGTCTGGTGTCGAACGCGACATGCGCTAAGGCTTAAGGAGCCGCTGATGAACTCCAGTCGACCCTATTTGGTCCGCGCGCTCTATGAGTGGATTGTGGACAACGATTGCACCCCGCACATGCTGGTCAACTCTGAATTTCCCAAGGTTGACGTGCCGCAGGGTTTTGCCAGTGACGGGCAGATCGTGCTGAACGTATCACCGAGTGCAGTGCGTCACTTGCACATGGACAATGAAGCCGTCAGCTTCGAAGGGCGTTTTGGCGGCGTGCCGCATACGCTGTTCGTGCCGATTGGTGCCATCCTCGGGATCTATGCCCGGGAAAATGGCCAGGGCATGGTGTTTGATCTGGAATCGCCTTTCGAGGACGACGAAACGATCGAAGGCGAGGACGGTGATGATGTACCGCCACCAGACTCCGAGCCGCCGCGTCCAAGCGGTCGGCCAAGCCTGAAAGTGGTGAAGTAAGCGGCGTTCACCCTTGGGTGAAGTCTAAAAATGCCTCGGCCTGTGCCGGGGCATTTTTTTGCGCAAAGGATATGGATGAAAGTCGTGACAGAACGGTGATCGTACAACCGCCATGGGCTATGATGCGGACTCAAGTTCGCCGAGAAAGATCATTCGTCATGGAAAACGCCAACATCGCCCCTCGTCTTCCCCGCAAGCGCCGCAGCCTTGCCCAGGAATTGGTCACGGTGTTGTCCGAGCAGATCCGCGACGGCCAGCTCAAGCGTGGCGACAAGTTGCCCACCGAGTCGGCCATCATGGAAGCCCATGGGGTCAGCCGCACGGTGGTGCGTGAGGCTATCTCACGTTTGCAGGCGGCGGGGCAGGTGGAAACCCGCCACGGTATCGGCACCTTTGTGTTGGACACGCCAAGCCCGAGCGGTTTCCGGATCGACCCGGCCACGGTGGTGACACTGCGGGATGTGCTGGCGATTCTTGAGTTGCGTATCAGCCTGGAAGTGGAATCGGCTGGCCTTGCCGCGTTGCGCCGCAGTGACGAACAGCTGGCAGCCATGCGCGCGGCCCTTGATGCGTTGAATGAAAGCGCGGCCCACGCAGGGGATGCGGTGGCGTCAGACTTTGCGTTCCATCTGGAAATTGCGCTGTCCACCGGCAACCGCTACTTCACCGACATCATGACCCACCTGGGCACCAGCATCATTCCGCGTACCCGGCTGAATTCGGCGCGCCTGGCCCATGATGACCAGCAGCACTACATGGGCCGCCTGGGCCGCGAACACGAAGAGATTTATGAGGCGATTGCCCGCCAGGATTCGGATGCGGCCCGCGCGGCCATGCGCCTGCATTTGACCAACAGCCGTGAGCGGCTGCGCCATGCCCATGAAGAGGCGCAAGCACAGCGCGGTTAACCGCCAAACCCGTTCTAGTGTGGGAGCTGGCTTGCCTGCGATGGCTGAGTGTCAGGCAACTGATACTGTGTGCACGCACCGCTATCGCAGGCAAGCCAGCTCCCACATTTTGATCTCCTTGGCCTGGAGTTGATCGTTCCCACGCTCTGCGTAGGAATGCCGCCCTGGACGCTCCGCGTCCCGATGTGCGCGAGTATCTCAAGCCCCGTGCAAGGTGACGCAGAGCGTCACAGGATGTATTCCCACGCAGAGCGTGGGAACAATCATTCCGCGTACCCGCCTGAATTCGGACGCGGCCCGCGCGGCCATGCGCCTGCATTTGACCAACAGCCGTGAGCGGCTGCGCCATGCCCATGAAGAGGCGCAAGCACAGCGCGGTTAACCGCCAAACCCGTTCTAGTGTGGGAGCTGGCTTGCCTGCGATGGCTGAGTTTCAGGCAACTGATACTGTGTGCACGCACCGCTATCGCAGGCAAGCCAGCTCCCACATTTTGATCTCCTTGGCCTGGAGTTGATCGTTCCCACGCTCTGCGTGGGAATGCCGCCCTGGACGCTCCGCGTCCCGATGTGCGCGAGTATCTCAAGCCCCGTGCAAGGTGACGCAGAGCGTCACAGGATGTATTCCCACGCAGAGCGTGGGAATGATCAGTGGCAGGTCGGTTGGTACGATCAGTGTCAGGCCGGCTGGTTGGGCTTGTAGTCCTTGAGCAGCAGGTAAGTGCTCCAGCCCCACCAATCATTGGTCCAGTGCTTGTCGTTCAGGTCATTCACGTCCTTGCGGCGCAGCACTTTGTCACCCTCCAACTTGAACAGCGGCGAAAAGTTGTTCGCCGGGTTCTGCGCAGCATTCAGGTCCGGCACATACAGCGGTGCCTTGAAGCTGGCCGGGGAGGGCGCGACACCGCTGATAAAGGTCTCGAAGATCTCATCGGCCGAGGCCTGCACTGTACGTTTAACCATGGCCCGATTGTCCGCGTCGATCGCATCGAAGTAGCGCTTGTCCCCATAGGCGTGCCATTGATCACCCTTGGCATTGCGTACCTTGAGCCCGAACTTGCTGTCTTCGTCGTGCATGAAGCGGCTGATCAGTGAGCCCAACTCTCCTGGCGTGACCACCGCCGCCAATTGCTTGCGCGGCACGCGCAGGTGGCCGGCAGAAAACAGATCGGTCAAAAAGTGATCGGCAAAGCTGTTCATTGCATACGCCAGTTCCAGCGCCTGGTCGGTGCCAGTCTGGTGCGCGATGACCGCCTGTTGCAGTGCCGCCGTATGGCCGGCCAGGTACGCCGACAGCGCCCATTCGCCAAAGTGGTCGGCGTTGTCTGCTGCCAGCTTCAAGTAACGCCCCAGTGGAATCAGCGCCGAAACCGCACTGCCGCCGCCGGTAATGCGGTTCCATTCTTCGGACAACGTATCACCCAGCGCGTCATAGGCTTCATGGGGTTGTTTGCCGTCGCGGATGGCCTGGTTGACCGCGTTGATCTCCTTTTGCATGACTGCGAGGATTTTCCCGGCTTCTTCACGCGAGGCCGGTAGCACCGCCAGTGTGTTGAAAGCGGCGGTAAAACGTTGCACACGGTCGGCCGGGGAGGCGCCATCGCTGATGGCCTGGCCGGGAATGCCATAGAAATCACCGCCCAGGGCAATCACTTGGCCGTAGGTCAGCGCCAGGCCGTTGGGCAGGTGCAGTTCGACTTGCCGCGCAGGAATCGCCGGGGCGTCCTTGACGAAACGCAGCAGCGTGTCATCGCCGATGACAGTGTGTTCACCGCCTTCAAAACGTAGGGTGGGCGGTGTTTTTTCGGGTGCTGCGAGTTCAAGACCTGACATGTTAGCTCCTTGCTATGTCGTAGGAATCTTCCGTAATAACTGTATATGCATACAGTTATTCAGAGCATAGAGGAATAATTTCCTACGTCAAGAAGCTGCGTTTAAACACGTGCCTGCGGATGAAGCCCGATGAATTGCAGTTGACGAATTATTTTATAGTTGTACGATGACGTACGACATCATCAAAACCAACAACAACCTTTCGACAGAAAGTCTTCATCCAGGGTGTTCGAATAATGAATCCACAAGAACTGAAGTCCATCCTCTCCCACGGTCTGCTGTCTTTTCCGGTAACCGATTTCAATGCCCAGGGTGACTTCCACCAGGCGGGCTACATCAAGCGTCTGGAATGGCTGGCCCCTTATGGCGCCACCGCCTTGTTCGCCGCCGGCGGCACCGGTGAGTTTTTCTCCCTGGCCGCCAGCGAATATTCCCAAGTGGTGAAGACCGCCGTTGATACCTGCGCCACCAGCGTGCCGATCCTGGCCGGTGTCGGCGGTTCGACCCGTCAGGCCATCGAATATGCGCAGGAAGCCGAGCGTCTTGGCGCCAAAGGCTTGCTGCTGTTGCCGCACTACCTGACCGAAGCCAGCCAGGACGGCGTCGCCGCCCACGTTGAGGCCGTGTGCAAGTCGGTCAAAATCGGCGTAGTGGTCTACAACCGCAATGTTTGCCGCCTGACTGCACCCTTGCTCGAACGCCTGGCCGAGCGCTGCCCGAACCTGATCGGCTATAAAGATGGCCTGGGTGATATTGAGCTGATGGTGTCGATTCGCCGCCGTCTCGGCGACCGTTTCAGCTACCTCGGCGGCCTGCCGACTGCCGAGGTTTACGCCGCTGCCTACAAGGCCCTGGGCGTGCCGGTGTACTCCTCGGCGGTGTTCAACTTCATCCCGAAAACCGCGATGGACTTCTACCACGCGATTGCCCAGGACGATCACGCCACTGTTGCCAAAATCATCGACAACTTCTTCCTGCCTTACCTCGATATCCGCAACCGTAAAGCCGGTTACGCGGTGAGCATCGTCAAGGCGGGCGCCAAAATTGCTGGTTACGACGCAGGCCCGGTGCGCACGCCGCTGACCGACCTGCTGCCGGAAGAATACGAAGCCCTGGCCGCGCTGATCGACAAGCAAGGTCCGCAGTAACTTATCAACAAGGCCGCTGAGTAATCAGCGGCCTTTTGCGTCAGGAGAAGATTTGTGTCCCAAGCCAAACGTTTTGAAAACTACATCAATGGCGAGTGGGTGGCCGGTGCCGACTACTGCAATAACATCAATCCGTCGGAGTTGTCCGATGTCATTGGCGAATACGCCAAGGCCGATGTAGCCCAAGTCAACGCCGCCATTGATGCCGCCCGCGCCGCGTTCCCGGCCTGGTCGACGTCCGGCATCCAGGCACGCCACGATGCACTGGATAAAGTCGGCAGCGAAATTCTCGCCCGCCGCGAAGAACTTGGCACCTTGCTGGCTCGGGAAGAGGGCAAGACCCTGCCCGAAGCCATCGGCGAAGTGACCCGCGCCGGTAACATCTTCAAATTCTTCGCGGGCGAATGCCTGCGCTTGTCTGGCGATTACGTGCCATCGGTGCGCCCAGGCGTGAATGTGGAAGTCACTCGCGAAGCCCTCGGTGTGGTCGGCCTGATCACGCCGTGGAACTTCCCGATTGCCATCCCTGCGTGGAAAATCGCTCCGGCCCTGGCCTACGGCAACTGCGTAGTGATCAAACCGGCTGAACTGGTGCCGGGTTGCGCCTGGGCCTTGGCCGAAATCATCTCCCGCGCCGGTTTCCCGGCCGGTGTGTTCAACCTGGTGATGGGCAGCGGCCGTGTGGTCGGCGATGTGTTGGTCAACAGCCCGAAAGTCGACGGCATCAGTTTTACCGGTTCGGTTGGCGTCGGGCGTCAGATCGCGGTCAGCTGCGTGTCGCGCCAGGCCAAAGTACAGTTGGAGATGGGCGGTAAAAACCCGCAGATCATCCTCGATGACGCCGACCTTAAACAGGCCGTCGAGCTGTCGGTACAGAGCGCGTTCTACTCCACCGGCCAGCGTTGCACGGCCTCCAGCCGCTTGATCGTCACCGCCGGTATCCACGACCAGTTCGTCGCGGCCATGGCCGAGCGCATGAAGTCGATCAAAGTCGGCCACGCGCTCAAAAGCGGCACAGACATTGGCCCGGTGGTCTCCCAGGCCCAGTTGGACCAGGACATGAAGTACATCGACATCGGCCAAAGCGAAGGCGCGCGGCTGGTCAGCGGTGGCGGCCTGGTGACCTGTGACACCGAAGGTTACTACCTGGCGCCGACGCTGTTTGCCGACAGCGAAGCCGCCATGCGTATCAGCCGTGAGGAGATCTTCGGCCCGGTGGCCAATGTGGTGCGTGTTGCGGATTACGAGGCGGCGCTGGCCATGGCCAATGACACCGAGTTCGGCCTGTCGGCGGGCATCGCCACCACCTCGCTCAAGTACGCCAACCACTTCAAGCGCCACTCCCAGGCCGGGATGGTGATGGTCAACCTGCCGACCGCCGGTGTGGACTACCACGTGCCGTTCGGTGGGCGTAAGGGTTCATCCTATGGTTCGCGTGAGCAAGGTCGCTATGCGCAAGAGTTCTACACCGTGGTGAAAACCAGCTACATCGGTTCGTAACACCTGCGAGCCCTGCTTGTGTGGGAGCTGGCCTGCCTGCGATAGCATCACTGCGGTGTACCTGACACACCGCGGTGCCTGTATCGCAGGCAAGCCAGCTCCCACATAAAGCCGGTCCCGCATACAACAAGACCATTACCCGCAAAAAAAATAATTAGTGGGAGTACATCTTCATGCAAGCGACCAAGCCGACTCACGTCCGCTATTTGATCCTGCTCATGCTGTTCCTGGTGACCACGATCAACTACGCCGACCGAGCCACTATCGCCATCGCCGGCTCCAGCCTGCAAAAAGACCTCGGCATCGACGCGGTCACCCTCGGTTATATCTTCTCTGCATTCGGTTGGGCCTACGTGGCCGGGCAAATCCCCGGTGGCTGGCTGCTGGACCGGTTCGGTTCAAAAAAAATCTACGCGCTGAGCATCTTCACCTGGTCGCTGTTCACCGTGCTGCAAGGCTATGTGGGTGAGTTCGGGGTTTCCACCGCGATTGTTGCGCTGTTTATGCTGCGCTTTTTGGTGGGCCTGGCTGAGGCGCCTTCGTTTCCCGGAAACGCCCGTATTGTGGCGGCGTGGTTTCCTACGGCCGAACGCGGCACTGCTTCGGCGATTTTCAACTCGGCGCAGTACTTCGCTACGGTACTGTTTGCACCGCTGATGGGCTGGATCGTCTACAGCTTCGGCTGGCAGCACGTGTTTATCGTGATGGGCGGCATCGGCATCCTGTTCTCGCTGATCTGGCTGAAACTTATCCACAGCCCGCGCCAGCATCCGATGATCAACGAAGCCGAGTTCAACCACATCGCGGCCAACGGTGCGATGGTCGACATGGACCAGGACAAAACCAAAGGCCAGAAAACCGACGGGCCGAAGTGGGATTACATCCGCCAACTGCTCACCAACCGCATGATGCTCGGCGTGTACCTGGGCCAGTACTGCATCAATGGCATCACCTATTTCTTCCTGACCTGGTTCCCGGTGTATCTGGTGCAGGAGCGTGGCATGACCATTCTCAAGGCGGGGTTCATTGCCTCGTTGCCAGCCATCTGCGGCTTTATCGGTGGCGTACTCGGCGGCGTGATTTCCGACTACCTGCTGCGCAAAGGCCATTCGCTGACGTTCGCGCGCAAGGCGCCGATCATTGCCGGCTTGTTGGTCTCCAGCAGCATCATCGCGTGTAACTACGTTGACGTTGAATGGATGGTGGTGGGCTTCATGGCTTTGGCCTTCTTCGGCAAAGGCGTTGGCGCACTGGGTTGGGCGGTGGTGTCCGACACCTCGCCGAAACAAATCGCCGGGCTCAGTGGCGGCTTGTTCAATATGTTTGGCAACCTGGCGTCCATCAGCACGCCGATCGTGATTGGTTACATCATCGCCACCACCGGCTCGTTCAAGTGGGCGTTGGTGTTCGTCGGCGCCAACGCGCTGTTGGCGGTGTTCAGCTACTTGGTGATCGTCGGCCCGATCAAGCGCGTGGTGCTCAAAGAGCCGCCAAGCAAAGGGCCGGAACTGACTAACCTTACCCAAGCACACTCCTGAGGGGCGATGTAATGCAGTTGATTGAACATGCCGACTCGCCGCGCTCGATTCGTTTGCACGCGCGCGACAATGTGGTGATCGTGGTGAACGACCAGGGCGTGCCGGCCGGCACCGAGTTTCCGGACGGCCTGGTCACCGTGGATTTCATTCCACAGAGCCACAAGGTGACCCTGGAAGATATCCCCGAAGGCGGTGAGATTATTCGCTACGGCCAGACCATCGGCTATGCGCTGGCGCCGATTCCGCGTGGCAGTTGGGTACAGGAAGACCAATTGCGCATGCCGACTGCGCCGCCGCTGGACAGCTTGCCGCTGTCGACCGAGGTGCCAGCAACGCAGGCGCCGTTGGAAGGCTTCACGTTTGAGGGCTACCGCAACGCCGACGGCACCGTGGGCACGCGCAATATCCTCGGCATCACCACCACGGTGCAATGCGTCACTGGTGTGCTGGACCATGCGGTCAAGCGCATCAAGGACGAGTTGCTGCCCAAGTACCCGCACGTTGACGACGTGGTGGCGCTGACCCACAGCTATGGCTGTGGCGTGGCCATCACCGCGACCGATGCCTACATCCCGATCCGCACCGTGCGCAACCTGGCACGCAACCCGAACCTGGGCGGCGAAGCGCTGGTGATCAGCCTGGGCTGCGAAAAGCTGCAGGCCGGGCAGGTGATGCACGACAACGACAGTTCTGTCGACCTCAGTGAGCCTTGGCTGTACCGCTTGCAGGACTCCAGCCACGGGTTTACCGAAATGATCGAGCAGATCATGGCACTGGCCGAAACCCGCTTGAAGAAACTCGACCAGCGTCGCCGGGAAACCGTGCCGGCGTCCGAGCTGATCCTGGGCATGCAATGCGGCGGCAGTGATGCGTTTTCCGGCATCACCGCCAACCCGGCGTTGGGTTATGCCTCGGATTTGCTGTTGCGAGCCGGGGCGACGGTGATGTTTTCCGAAGTCACCGAAGTGCGCGACGCCATCTACCTGCTGACGTCGCGCGCCGAGAGCAAGGAAGTTGCCCAGGAACTTGTCAGGGAAATGGACTGGTACGACCGTTACCTGGCCAAGGGTGAGGCGGATCGCAGCGCCAACACCACGCCGGGTAACAAGAAGGGCGGGTTGTCGAACATTGTCGAGAAGTCCCTGGGCTCCATCGTCAAATCCGGCAGCAGCGCGATCAATGGCGTGCTTGGCCCGGGTGAGCGGTTCAAGGGCAAGGGCCTGATCTTTTGCGCCACGCCGGCCAGCGACTTTGTCTGTGGCACCTTGCAACTGGCGGCCGGGATGAACCTGCATGTGTTCACCACCGGGCGTGGCACGCCTTACGGGCTGGCGATGGCGCCGGTGGTGAAGGTCTCAACGCGCACGGAACTGGCGCAGCGCTGGCCGGACTTGATCGATATCGACGCCGGGCGTATCGCCACCGGGCGTGCGACCATCGAGGAGCTGGGCTGGGAGCTGTTCCACTTCTACCTGGATGTGGCCAGCGGCAAGAAACAGACGTGGGCGCAGCGGCATAAACTGCATAACGACATCACCCTGTTCAACCCTGCACCCATTACCTGAGACCGAGTCGAAACCTGTGGGAGCAGGCAAGCCAGCTCCCACATTTGCTCGGGGTTGCCCAGACGAACCGGGCTGCATGGCTTATCATTAGCCACCTGACGACACCCACCAAGGTTCTCCCCGGCATGCTGGCTATCTTCCTCACCACCCTGACCATCACCGCGCCGGTGTTTGCCATGCTGTTTTTGGGGGTGCTGCTCAAGCGCATCAACTGGATCAACGACAACTTCATCCACGTTGCATCGTCGCTGGTGTTCAACGTCACCATGCCGGCGCTGCTGTTTCTCGGCATCCTCCACGCCGACCTGCATTCGGCGCTCAAACCCGGTTTGTTGATCTACTTTGCCGTTGCCACGCTGCTGAGCTTTGCCCTGGCCTGGGGCTGGGCGATCTTTCGCTGCCCGCGTGAAGACCGTGGCATTTATGCCCAGGGCGCGTTTCGCGGCAATAACGGCGTGATCGGCCTGGCGCTGGCGGCCAGCATGTACGGCGACTACGGCATCTCCCTTGGCGCGATTCTCGCGGCGCTGGTGATCCTGTTCTACAACACGCTGTCGACCATTGTGCTGGCGGTGTACAGCCCGGTGATCAAGTCCGACCCGTGGAGCATTTTCAAAAGCGTGATAGCCAACCCGCTGATCATCAGTGTGATCGTCGCCGCGCCGTTCGCGATCTTCAAGATCGGCTTGCCGGGGTGGCTGGAGTCGTCCGGGCAGTATCTGGCGGACATGACCTTGCCGCTGGCGCTGATCTGCATCGGCGGCACCTTGTCGTTGGCGGCCTTGCGCAAAAGCGGGAGCATGGCCTTGAGTGCCAGCCTGGTGAAGATGATCGGCCTGCCGCTATTCGCGACGTTGGGCGCGTGGCTGCTGGGCTTTCGTGGGCCGGAATTGGGGATTTTGTTTCTGTATTTCGGCGCGCCGACGGCGGCGGCGAGTTTTGTCATGGCCAGGGCGGCTGAGGGCAACCATGAGTTGGCGGCGGCGATTATTGTGATCACCACGTTGATGGCGGCGGTGACCACCAATATCGGGATTTTTGTGTTGCAGGCGGGTGGGTGGATCTAGGGTTTGTGGTGTGCTTGAGGGCCAATCGCAGGCAAGCCAGCTCCCACATTTTGAATGTATTCACAGTTCAAATGTGGGAGCTGGCTTGCCTGCGATTGCGATCTAACAGTCACTACTGGTCTGCCTGATACGCCTCAATCACTTCCTGCGCCGCCCGAAACGCATCAATCGCCGCCGGCACACCCGCGTACACCGCGCAATGCAGCAGCGCTTCGCGAATCTCTTCCACCGTGCAGCCATTGTTCAGTGCGCCGCGCACGTGGCCCTTGAGTTCCTGTGGGCACTTGAGTGCGGTCAGGGCCGCGAGGGTGATCAGGCTGCGGGTCTTTAAGGGCAAGCCTTCGCGATTCCACACGCTGCCCCAGGCATGTTCGTTGACAAAATCCTGCAGTGGCTGGGTGAACTCGGTGGCGTTGCCCAGGGCGCGATCGACGAACACGTCGCCCATCACCTGGCGACGCATCTCAACCCCGGGCTTTCTCTGATCGGTCATTGCGCTTCCCTCTTGTGTTGGCGGCGCCAGGCTCGCAGCGTGCTGAGTACCAGAAACGCCACCAGCGCCGGCAGGACGTAATACAGCATCAGTTTTTCAAGACGGGTAGCCAAGGGCATGCCGAACGTGAACGAGACCACATGCAATGCGTACACCAGGTACAGGCCCAGAAAGACCAGGCCTTCGGCGCGGGTGACTCGGTAACCGGTGTAGAACACCGGCAGGCACAGCGCCACCACGCCGAGCATTACCGGCAAGTCGAAATCGAGGGCGTTGGGCGATACCGACAGCGGTGACGGCGCTACCAACGCGGTAAACCCCAGCACACCGAGCAGGTTGAACAGGCTGCTGCCGATCACATTGCCCACGGCAATCTCGCGCTCGCCGCGCACGGCGGCAATCAGCGAAGTGGCCAGGCACGGCAACGAAGTGCCGACGCCGATCAAGGTCAGGCCGACGATGCGCTCCGACAGGCCCAGGTCGCTCGCCACGTCCACCGCCGCGCCCAGCAGCAAATGCCCGGCCAGCACCAGAATCAGCAGCCCGCCGAGCATCAGCAACACGCTGCTCAACCACGGCGCTCTGGCCACGGTGTCCAGCGTGCGCGGGCGCCGGGAATGGCGGGTCTGGTAATGCAGCACACCCAGGTAGGCCACCAGCGCTGCGAGCAGTACCAGCCCGTCAACGGGCGTCAACGTTTCATTGGCCGACAGGGTAAACACCAGCAGCGCGGCGCAAATCATCACCGGGATGTCCAGGCGCACCAGTTGTCGCGACACCCGCAGCGGGATGATCAGCGCAGACAGGCCCAGGGTGACGAGGATGTTGAATATGCTGCTGCCGATCACGCTGCCCACGGCGATATCGGTATTGCCGGCCAGTGTGGCTTGCAGGCTGACGGTCATTTGCGGCGCGCTGCTGCCGAAGGCAACGATGCTCAAGCCGATGATCAGCGGCCGCACCTTGAGGCTGGCCGCCAGGCGCACGGCGGCGCGCACCAGGATTTCGGCGCCGAGAATCAGCAGCAGCAGGCCGCTGACCAATTCGAGCAGGCTGAAGGGCGAGAGGGCGGTGAGTACGGAAATGGCCAAGGCTCCTGTCAGTTGCTCAGCGCTTGCACGCGAACCCGTGCGGTGCCGCTGCCCAGCATACCGAGTTGCTCAGCCGCTTTGCGGGAAACATCGATCAGACGGCCACGGGTGTGCGGGCCGCGATCATTGATGCGCAGCACGACGGATCTGTTGTTGTCGAGATTGGTCACCTTGACCCGCGTGCCGAAGGGCAGGCGCCGATGGGCGGCGGTCAGGGCATTCTGGTTGAAGGGTTCACCGCTGGCGGTTCTATTGCCATGGTGCTTGGCGCCGTAATAGGAGGCGGTGCCGGTTTCGTCGTAGCCGTTGGGGTCGATGAGGCCGCTGGCGCAACCGGCCAACAGAGAGAACAGGGCCAGGAGGCCGAGTAGACGCTTCATGTTCAACAAACCCCCAATTGATCGTTCCCACGCTCTGCGTGGGAATGCAGCCCGTGACGCTCCGCGTCACAAAAGCGGACGCGGAGCGTCCAGTGAGGCGTTCCCACGCGGAGCGTGGGAACGATCAAGTGTCAGCCTTCGAGCTTGCTTTTGAGCAGTTCGTTCACCTGTTGCGGGTTGGCTTTGCCTTTGGAGGCTTTCATCGCCTGGCCGACAAAGAAGCCGAACATCTTGCTGCGCTTGGCTTCGTCTGCCGCACGGTATTGTTCAACTTGCTCGGCATTGGCGGCGAGCATCTCATCGAGCACGGCCGAAATAGCGCCGCTGTCGGTGACTTGCTTGAGGCCACGCTTCTCGATGATGTCGTCGGCGCTGCCTTCGCCTGCGGCCATCGCTTCAAACACGGTCTTGGCGATTTTGCCGGAGATAGTGTTGTCTTTGATGCGCAGCAGCATGCCGCCCAACTGCTCGGCGGTCACCGGGGCTTCGTCGATCTCCAGGCCCTGTTTGTTCAACAGGCTGCCCAGCTCAACCATCACCCAGTTGGCCGCCAGCTTGGCGTCACCGGCAATGCTCACGACTTTTTCGAAGTAGTTGGCTTGCTCACGGCTGGAGGCCAATACGCTGGCATCGTAGACCGACAGGCCGAACTGTTCCTGGAAACGCTCGCGTTTTTGCGGCGGCAGTTCCGGCAGGGTGGCACGCACGTCATTAAGGAACGAGTCCTCAATGATCACCGGCAACAGGTCCGGGTCGGGGAAGTAACGGTAGTCGTTGGCTTCCTCTTTGCTGCGCATGGCGCGGGTTTCGTCTTTGTTCGGGTCGTACAGGCGCGTTTGCTGGATCACCTTGCCGCCGTCTTCGATCAGCTCGATCTGGCGACGCACTTCGGTGTTGATCGCCTTCTCGATGAAGCGGAACGAGTTGACGTTCTTGATCTCGCAGCGTGTGCCGTACTCGGCCTGGCCTTTTGGCCGCACCGACACGTTGCAGTCGCAACGCAGCGAACCTTCGGCCATGTTGCCGTCGCAGATGCCCAAGTAGCGCACCAGCGCGTGGATGGTCTTGACGTAGGCCACGGCTTCCTTGGCGCTGCGCATGTCCGGCTCGGAAACGATCTCCAGCAGCGGCGTACCGGCGCGGTTCAAGTCGATACCGGTAGCGCCGTTGAATTCTTCATGCAGGCTCTTGCCGGCATCTTCTTCCAGGTGCGCACGGGTCACGCCGACACGCTTGATGGTGCCGTCTTCCAGCGGGATATCCAAGTAGCCCTTGCCGACGATCGGCAATTCCATCTGGCTGATCTGGTAGCCCTTGGGCAGGTCCGGGTAGAAGTAGTTCTTGCGCGCGAACACGTTGTGCTGGCCGATCTCGGCGTCAATCGCCAGGCCGAACATAACCGCCATGCGCACCGCTTCCTCGTTCAGCACTGGCAGTACGCCGGGCATGCCCAGGTCTACCAGGCTGGCCTGGGTGTTGGGTTCTGCGCCGAACGTGGTGGCGCTACCGGAGAAAATCTTCGATTGGGTGGCGAGCTGGGTATGAATCTCCAGCCCGATCACAACTTCCCATTGCATAGTGTTCTCCTCAGAAGCCGGTAGGGGTGCGAGTGTGCCAGTCGGTGTTCAACTGGTACTGGTGCGCCACATTGAGCAGGCGGCCTTCCTGGAAATACGGGGCGAGCAATTGCACGCCGACCGGCAGGCCATCGACGAAACCTGCGGGCATGGACAAGCCCGGCAAGCCCGCGAGGTTGGCGGTGATGGTGTAGAGGTCTTCCAGGTACTCGGCGATCGGGTCGCCGGTCTTGGCGCCGATCTTCCAGGCCGGGTTCGGCGTGGTCGGGCCGAGGATCACGTCGACTTCTTCAAAGGCGGCCATGAAGTCGTTCTTGATCAGGCGACGGATCTTTTGCGCCTTGAGGTAGTACGCGTCGTAGTAACCGGCGGAAAGTGCGTAGGCACCGACCATGATCCGGCGTTGTACTTCGGCGCCGAAGCCTTCGCCACGGGAGCGTTTGTACAGGTCGGTAAGGTCTTTCGGGTTTTCGCAGCGGTAGCCGAAGCGCACGCCGTCGAAACGCGACAGGTTCGAGGAGGCTTCTGCCGGCGCGATCACGTAGTACGCAGGAATCGCGTGCTGGTTGTTCGGCAGGCTGATTTCCTTGATCACGGCACCGAGCTTTTCCAGCTCTTTAATGCTGTTGTGCACCAGTTCGGCGATACGCGGGTCGAGACCGGCGCTGAAATACTCTTTCGGCACGCCGATACGCAGGCCTTTAAGCGAGGTATTAAGGCTGGCGCTGTAGTCCGGCACCGGCTCATCGATGCTGGTGGAGTCCTGTTTATCGAACCCGGCCATACCTTGTAACAATATTGCGCAGTCTTCAGCCGTGCGTGCCAGCGGGCCGCCCTGATCGAGACTGGAGGCATAGGCAATCATGCCCCAACGGGAAACGCGACCGTAGGTCGGCTTCAAACCAGTGAGGTTGGTGAAAGCGGCGGGCTGGCGGATCGAGCCGCCGGTGTCGGTGGCCGTGGCCGCCGGCAGGAAACGCGCGGCAACAGCAGCAGCCGAGCCGCCGGAGGAACCGCCGGGCACGTGCTCCAGGTTCCACGGGTTTTTTACCGCACCGTAGTAGCTCGACTCGTTGGCCGAACCCATGGCGAATTCGTCCATGTTGGTCTTGCCCAGGGTCACGGCCCCGGCGGCTGCCAGCTTGGACACTACGGTGGCGTCGTAGGGTGCCTTGAAGTTGTCGAGCATCTTCGAGCCGCAGCTGGTGCGAATGCCCTGGGTGCAGAACAGGTCTTTGTGGGCGATCGGGGCGCCCAGCAGTGCGCCGTTTTCACCGTTGGCGCGACGTGCGTCGGCGGCCTTGGCCTGGCTCAGGGCCAGTTCCTCGGTGAGGCTGATAAAGCTGTTGACCTTGGGATCCAACGCGGCAATTCGCGCCAGCAGGGTCTGGGTCAGCTCTTCGGAAGAAAACTTTTTGTCGGCGAGACCGCGGGCGATCTCGGCCAGAGTCATGTGATGCATGAAAGGCTCTTTCCCTTTAGTCGATGACTTTCGGAACCAGGTACAGGCCGTTTTCGACCGCTGGCGCGATGGACTGGTAGGCCTCGCGATTATTTCGCTCGGTCACAACGTCTGCACGCAGGCGCTGGCTGGCTTCCAGCGGGTGAGCCAGGGGCTCGATGCCGTCGGTATTTACGGCCTGCATTTGGTCGACCAGCCCGAGAATGCTGTTCAGGGCTGCGGTGGTCTGTGGAAGATCGGCGTCATTAAGGCCAAGCGAGGCCAGATGCGCGATTTTTTCCACGTCGGAGCGTTCAAGCGCCATGGGTTTCTCCAGTGGAAAACAGAACGGAGGGCATCCGTGTGTTAGATTGTCGGAACACTACCGCATTTCTACGGTCATAAGGCCGCGATTGTGGGGGTTGGTGCACAGAAAGTCGGCCAATTTAGCACATTGGCGCCTTGCCCAAAATCCCTGTCGTTGTTAGAGTTTGCCGCACTTTTTTACCCACGCGTTGCCTAGGGTCCTTTCCCCATGTTCAAGAAACTGCGTGGCATGTTTTCCAGCGATCTTTCCATTGACCTGGGCACTGCCAACACCCTTATTTACGTGCGCGAGCGCGGTATCGTTCTGAATGAGCCATCGGTTGTGGCCATTCGGACCCATGGTAATCAGAAAAGTGTCGTTGCCGTTGGCACCGAGGCCAAGCGCATGCTCGGCCGTACACCAGGCAATATTGCTGCCATTCGTCCGATGAAAGACGGCGTGATCGCCGACTTCAGCGTCTGCGAAAAGATGCTGCAGTACTTCATCAACAAAGTTCACGAAAACAGTTTTCTGCAGCCCAGCCCACGTGTGCTGATCTGCGTTCCGTGCAAGTCCACCCAGGTGGAGCGTCGTGCCATCCGTGAATCGGCCCTTGGTGCCGGTGCCCGTGAAGTGTTCCTGATCGAAGAGCCTATGGCTGCCGCAATCGGCGCCGGCCTGCCGGTTGAGGAAGCGCGCGGTTCGATGGTGGTGGATATCGGTGGTGGTACTACCGAGATCGCCCTGATTTCCCTGAACGGTGTGGTGTATGCCGAATCCGTGCGTGTAGGCGGCGACCGTTTCGACGAAGCGATCATCACGTATGTACGCCGTAACTACGGCAGCCTGATCGGTGAGTCCACTGCTGAGCGCATCAAGCAGGAAATCGGCACCGCTTACCCGGGCGGCGAAGTTCGCGAAGTCGACGTTCGTGGTCGCAACCTGGCCGAAGGCGTTCCACGTGCCTTCACCCTGAACTCCAATGAAGTGCTGGAAGCTCTGCAAGAGTCCCTGGCCACCATCGTTCAGGCTGTGAAAAGCGCCCTGGAGCAATCGCCGCCGGAACTGGCTTCCGATATCGCCGAGCGTGGCCTGGTGCTGACCGGTGGTGGCGCCTTGCTGCGCGACCTCGACAAGCTGCTGGCCCAGGAAACCGGCCTGCCGGTGATCGTCGCCGAAGACCCGCTGACCTGCGTTGCCCGTGGCGGTGGTCGTGCACTGGAAATGATGGATAAACACACCATGGACCTGCTCTCCAGCGAATAAGATCGTTGGTTGCACCATGCTTCGCCCGCAGGCAGCACTTTGCAGTGCTGCCTGTTGGCGTTTATCTTCTTCAATCTGCATCCAGGCCGGTTTGATGCCGTATGAATAAAGAGAACATTTGCCTGGGAGGAGCGGCTTATTAAACCGCTTTTCGCCAAAGGCCCCTCATTGGGCGTGCGCTTATTGGTGCTGGTCGTGCTTTCGGTCGCGCTGATGGTGGTCGATGCCCGCTTTGCACTGCTCAAGCCCGTGCGCAGCCAGATGTCGCTGGTGTTGATGCAGACTTACTGGATCACCGACCTGCCGCAACGTCTCTACCAAGGCGTGGCCAGCCAATTCGGCAGCCGCACCGAGCTGGTCGCCGAGAACGAAAAACTCAAGACTGAAAACCTGCTGCTGCAGGGGCGCATGCAAAAGCTCGCGGCCCTCACCGAGCAGAACGTTCGGCTGCGCGAGTTGCTCAATTCTTCGGCACTGGTCAACGAGAAGGTCGAAGTGGCCGAGTTGATCGGCATGGACCCAAATCCCTTTACCCACCGCATCATCATCAACAAGGGTGAGCGCGACGGTGTCGTGCTGGGCCAGCCGGTGCTTGATGCCCGTGGCCTGATGGGCCAGGTGGTGGAGCTTATGCCCTACACCTCACGGGTATTGTTGCTGACGGACACCACCCACAGCATTCCGGTACAGGTCAACCGTAACGGCCTGCGGGCGATTGCCAGCGGCACCGGCAACCCGGAGCGTCTGGAGTTGCGTCACGTTGCCGACACCGCCGATATCAAGGAAGGCGACCTGCTGGTCAGCTCCGGTTTGGGTCAGCGCTTCCCGGCGGGTTACCCGGTGGCGACGGTCAAGGAAGTGATCCACGATTCCGGCCAGCCTTTCGCTATCGTGCGTGCCGTGCCAACCGCTGCCTTGAACCGCAGCCGCTATCTGTTGCTGGTATTCAGCGACAATCGCACTCCGGAAGAGCGCGCCAACGACGCCGCCCAGGCCCAGGAAGCGGAAGACAAGCAGAACGGTATAACGCCGATCGTTCCCGCAACGGTGCCCAAGCCCGCATTTGTTGGGCCGCCTGCACCGGTGGCAACTCCGGCAGCACCGGTGGCGACGCCCGTTAAACCTGCCACCCACAACGCCCGCCCGGCGAAACCCGCCGCAACCAAACCGCCTGCGTCGACGCCTGCCGCCACACCAGCCGCTCGACCAGCGGCCGCTGCCCCGGCAACCACGCGGCAGAGGGAGGAATAATGGCCGGTACTCATTCACGCAATGGTTGGATCGTCTGGCTGACCTTCGCCATCGGCTTATTGCTCAGCGTCTCGCCGCTGCCGCAATTCATGGAGATCCTGCGACCGCTCTGGCTCGCGTTGTTGCTCGCGTTCTGGTCGCTGACCCTGCCGCATAAAGTCGGGATGGTCACGGCGATGTGCCTGGGCTTGGCGGAAGACGTGCTCTATGGCACTTTGCTGGGTCAGAACGCATTGATCCTCACGCTGATTACTTTCCTGGTGCTGTCGTTGCAGCAGCGTTTGCGCATGTTCCCGATGTGGCAACAGTGCCTGGTGATCCTGGTGATCTTCGGCCTGGCGCAGTTGGTGCAACTGTGGCTCAGTGCCTTGACCGGCAACCGCCAACCGACCTTGGCGCTGGTGTTGCCAGCGTTGGTCAGTGCGCTGCTGTGGCCTTGGGTCAGTTTCGGCCTGCGTGGGTTACGTCGTCGCTATAAAATCAATTGAATGGATTGCGAGGCTCTGCCTGGTTATCAAACTCTACAGGGAGAGTCTGCAATGAATTCGCTTTACCTGGCCTCGGGCTCACCGAGGCGGCGTGAACTGTTGACCCAGATCGGTGTGCCTTTCACCGTGGTCAGCGCCGCCATTGATGAAACCCCTCTTACTAATGAACCCGCCGTTGCCTACGTCGAGCGCCTTGCGCGCGGCAAGGCCGAGGCGGGTTTTGCTGCGCTTGAACAAAGTGTGCAGGCCTGTGTGCTGGGTGCGGACACGGCGGTGATCGTGGATGGCCAGATCCTTGGCAAGCCCGTGGACCAAGCCGATGCCTTGGCGATGCTGATGGCGCTTTCAGGTCGTGAACATGAAGTGCTCACTGCCATTGCCCTCACCGACGGCCATCGTTGCGAAACGCGTTGTGTAAGCAGTCGTGTACGTTTTCGCGCTATTTCTGTCCAGGAAGCTACATCCTACTGGCACAGTGGCGAACCTGCGGACAAGGCCGGCGGCTATGCTATCCAGGGGCTGGGTTCGGTGTTTGTCGCCGGGCTCAATGGCAGCTATTCCGCTGTGGTCGGCCTGCCGGTGTGCGAAACCGCGCAACTGCTCGGCCAATTCGGCATACCCTGTTGGCAAAACCTTACCGCGCGCTGAACGCCTTTATTTGCGCGCCAAGCCTTAAGCGATCGGTCACTATTGTGAAAACGCCTGAACGAGACCCAGCCATGAGTGAAGAGATTCTGATCAATATCACGCCGATGGAATCGCGCGTGGCGGTGGTAGAAAACGGTGTTCTGCAGGAAGTGCACGTCGAGCGCACCCAGAAGCGCGGTATTGTCGGCAATATCTATAAAGGCAAGGTGGTGCGCGTATTACCGGGCATGCAGGCGGCTTTCGTCGACATCGGCCTGGACCGTGCCGCGTTTATCCACGCCTCGGAAATTTCCCTGCGTGAAGGCCCGGCGGTAGAAAGCATCAGCGCCCTGGTGCACGAAGGGCAGAGCCTGGTGGTGCAAGTCACCAAGGATCCGATCGGTTCAAAAGGCGCGCGGCTGACGACGCAACTGTCGATCCCCTCGCGCTATCTGGTGTACATGCCGCGTACCGCGCATGTGGGTATTTCCCTCAAGATTGAAGACGAAGCCGAGCGCGAGCGCCTGAAAAAGGTGGTCAGCGACTGCGTAGCGGCCGAAGGCATCAAGGAAGCCGGCGGGTTTATCCTGCGCACCGCCGCTGAAGGCGCCGGTGCTGACGAAATCCTTATGGACATCCGCTACCTGCGCAGGCTGTGGGATCAGATCGGCGCACAGATCAAAACCATTGGTGCGCCGAGCGTCATCTATGAAGACCTCGGTCTAGCGTTGCGTACTTTGCGTGACCTGGTCAGCCCAAAGATCGAGAAAATTCGCATCGACTCGCGGGAAACCTTCCAGCGCACTACGCAATTCGTGGCCGAGCTGATGCCGGAAATTGCCGACCGCCTGGAGCATTATCCTGGCGAGCGGCCGATCTTCGACCTGTATGGCGTCGAAGATGAAATCCAGAAAGCCCTGGAGCGCAAAGTGCCGCTCAAGTCCGGCGGCTATCTGGTGGTCGATCCGGCCGAAGCCATGACCACCATCGATGTCAACACCGGCGCGTTCGTGGGCCATCGCAACCTCGAAGAAACCATCTTCAAGACCAACCTCGAAGCGGCCACCGCGATTGCCCGTCAACTGCGCCTGCGCAACCTGGGCGGCATCATCATTATCGACTTCATCGACATGGAAGACGAAGAGCACCAGCGCCAAGTGCTGCGCACCCTGGAGAAGCAACTGGAGCGTGACCACGCCAAGACCAACATTATCGGGATCACCGAGCTTGGTCTTGTGCAGATGACCCGCAAGCGCACCCGCGAAAGCCTTGAGCAAGTGCTGTGCGAGCCGTGCAGCAGTTGCCAGGGGCGTGGAAAGTTGAAGACCCCGGAAACGGTTTGCTACGAGATTTTCCGCGAAATCTTACGGGAGGCACGTGCCTACCAGGCGGAAGGCTATAGAGTGCTTGCCAACCAGAAAGTGGTCGACCGATTGCTGGATGAAGAGTCCGGTAACGTTGCTGAGCTTGAGGGTTTTATCGGGCGCACCATTCGTTTCCAGGTCGAAACCATGTATTCCCAGGAACAATACGACGTGGTGCTGCTCTGATCCCCAATCGCTTTCTTTATTCGAGACCGGCAGGCATTGATCTGCCGTCCGCTAACTGCCTTGAGGGTCGCCTGACATGGAGCGTCTGACACGCTTTTTTGCCGCCTTGACCCGTTGGGGCCTGGGCCTGTGCGCCTTGCTGCTGGTACTGGCGGCGGTGTACGTGAGCCTGGGTCGTGAGTTGGTCCCACTGGTGGCGGAGTACCGCGCCGAAGTTGAAGCCAAGGCGCAGGCTGCGGTGGAGATGCCCCTGCACATCGGCAGCCTCGAAGGGCGCTGGAGTGGTTTCGCGCCGATATTGCTGGCCCACGACGTGATGGTCGGCGAAGGCAACAGCGCCTTGCGCCTGGATCAGGTTGAAGTGGTGCCGGATATCTGGGCCAGCCTGATGGCGCGCGAAGTGCGTATCGCCCACCTGGAAGTCAGCGGCCTGCAGTTGAGTGTCAAGGAAGACCAGGACGGCCACTGGGCGCTGCAAGGTTTGCCGGTGCAGGATGACCAGCCGTTGGACCCGCAGCAGTTGCTCACGCGCATGCAGATGGTCAAGCGCGTGTCGTTGCTCGACAGCCAGGTGACATTGCAGCCGTTCGAGCAAGCGCCGTTGACCCTGACCTATGTGGGCCTGAGCCTGCATACCGGCAACACCCGCCAACGCCTGGATGCACGCCTCACCCTGCCGGACGGCCAGCCTTTGGCGCTGAGCCTTCGTAGCCGTATTCGCGCAAGCGCATGGAAAGAGGGCGAAGTCGAAGCCTACCTGAGCCTGCCTCAAAGTGACTGGGCCAAATGGATTCCCGCCAGGCTGACCCAGCAATGGAAGCTCACTCAGTTCAAAGCCGGTGGCGAGTTCTGGCTCAATTGGGGCAAAGGCACCGTCCAAAGTGCCGTGGTGCGCCTCAACTCACCGCAAGTAAAGGGCAGTTACGCCGACCGCAAACCTGTGCATATCGAAAACCTCGCCCTGACCGCCTACCTGCAACGCAGTGACAGTGGCCTTAAGGTGTTGTTCGATTCACTGGCGATGAACATCGGCGATACCCGCTGGGAATCACACCTGCAACTGCAACAAAGCGTGGCCACCGACAAAGACCAGGAAACCTGGAAGCTTCAGGCTGACCGCCTTGACCTGACCCCTGTTACCCCGCTGTTGAATGCCTTGGCGCCATTGCCGGAAGGTTTTGCCAAAACCATCGAACACCTCAAGGCCACGGGCGTGTTGCGCAATGTGTTGGTGGATTTCCGTCCGCAGGACGCCACCGATAAAAAACTCAGCTTCGCCGCCAACCTTGAACGCATCGGTTTTGACGCGTACTTCGGTGCGCCAGCCGCACGGAACGTATCCGGGAGTATCAGTGGCGATTTGGGCCAAGGTGAGTTGCGTATGGACAGCAAGGATTTTTCCCTGCACCTGTACCCGATCTTCGCCAAGCCCTGGCAGTACATCCAGGCCAACGCGCGCCTGACATGGAAGCTGGATAAAGAAGGCTTCACCCTGATTGCCCCTTACATCAAGGTGCTGGGCGAGGAGGGCAAAGTGGCTGCCGACTTCCTGATTCGCCTGCACTTCGACCATGCCCAGGAAGACTACATGGACCTGCGGGTCGGTATGGTCGATGGCGATGGTCGTTTCACGCCCAAGTATTTGCCGGCCGTGTTGAGCCCGTCCCTGGATGAATGGCTGCGCACCGCAATTCTTAAAGGCGCCGTGGACCAAGGGTTCTTCCAGTACCAAGGTTCGCTCAACCATGACGCGCTGCCCGCTGCGCGCAACATCAGCTTGTTCTTCAAGGTGCATGACGCCGAACTGGCCTTCCAGCCGGGTTGGCCGCATGTGAGCAAGGTCAATGGCGAAGTGTTTGTCGAGGAGAGCGGCGTGCGCATCCTGGCCAGCAAGGGCCAATTGCTCGATACCAAGGTCAAGGACGTCTACGTCAATATTCCCCACGCACCGGCCGGTAAAGACAGCCACCTGCTGATCACCGGTGGGTTTGCGGGCGGCCTGGGTGATGGTTTGAAGATCCTTCAGGACGCGCCGATAGGCACGGGTTCAACCTTTGCCGGCTGGAAGGGCGACGGCGACCTGCAAGGCAATCTGGACCTGGACATTGCGCTGGTCAAAGGCGCCGAGCCGAAGATCGTGGTGGACTTCAAGACCGACAAAGCCCGTCTGCAATTGGCGGAGCCGACCTTGGACCTGACACAGCTCAAGGGCGATTTCCGCTTCGACAGCAGCAAGGGCTTGAGTGGCCAGAACATCTCGGCCCAGGCATTCGATCGACCGATCACCGCGCAAATTGTTGCCGATGGCAAGCCAGGCAACATCAGTACCCGCGTCACCGCCAAGGGCCAGGTCACGGTCAAGCGCCTGACCGATTGGTTAAAAATCAGCCAGCCGTTGCCAGTGTCCGGTGATATTCCGTACCAGCTGCAACTCACACTGGACGGCGCCGACAGCCAACTGATGGTCAGTTCCACTATGAAAGGCGTGGCGGTAGACCTTCCGGCGCCCTTCGGCATGCCTGCCAGCCAAGGCCGTGACAGTGTGTTCCGCATGACGTTGCAAGGTGCCGAGCGTCGTTACTGGTTCGACTACGGCGAATTGGCGAGCTTTACCTTTGCCTCGCCGCCGGACAAATTCAATGACGGGCGCGGGGAGTTGTTCCTTGGCGCCGGCAATGCTGTGTTGCCCGCAGCCAAAGGCTTGCGTATTCGCGGTGTGCTGTCGGAACTGGATATTGACCCATGGAAAAAACTCGCCAACCGTTACGCCGGTAACGACCCAGGCGGCAGCGCCAAACAGTTGCTCAGTGGTGCCGATTTCAAAGTGGGCAAACTGATCGGTTTTGGCACCCAGCTTGATCAGGCCAACCTTCAGCTGGACCGCAAGCCTGCCGCCTGGGGTTTGCAGCTCGACAGCCAGCAGGCCAAGGGCACGGTCAACCTGCCGGACGCCAAGGGCGCGCCGATTGCGATCAACCTGCAATACGTGAAGCTGCCGGCGGTGGACCCGACCGCGCAGGCCGACGAAAACGCACCGGACCCGTTGGCGGATATCGACCCCAAGGACATCCCCGCGCTGGATATCGCCATCAACCAGCTGTTCCAGGGCCCCGACCTGGTGGGCGCCTGGTCGCTGAAGATCCGCCCGACTGCCAAAGGCCTGGCCTTCAACAACCTCAACCTCGGCCTCAAGGGCATGCAGCTTAATGGTGCCGGCGGTTGGGAAGGCGCGCCCGGCGCCAGCAGCAGCTGGTACAAGGGCCGCCTGGACGGCAAGAACATTGCCGACGTGCTCAAGGGCTGGGGTTTTGCGCCGACCGTGACCAGCGAAGACTTCCACCTGGATGTGGATGGCCGTTGGCCGGGTTCGCCGGCCTGGGTTGGCCCCAAGCGTTTCTCCGGTAGCCTGGATGCGTCATTCCGTAAAGGCCAGTTTGTCGAAGTGGAAGGTGGCGCCCAGGCCTTGCGGGTGTTTGGTTTGCTCAACTTCAATTCGATCGGTCGCCGTTTGCGCCTGGACTTCTCGGACCTGCTCGGCAAGGGCTTGAGTTATGACCGGGTCAAAGGCTTGCTGGCCGCCAGTGATGGGGTGTTCGTCACCCGTGAACCCATCACCATGACCGGCCCGTCCACCAACCTCGAGCTCAATGGCACCCTGGACCTGGTGGCTGACCGTGTCGACGCCAAGCTGCTGGTCACGTTGCCGGTGACCAACAACCTGCCGATTGCCGCGCTGATTGTCGGCGCGCCCGCCATTGGCGGCGCGTTGTTCCTGATCGACAAGCTGATCGGTGACCGTGTTTCGCGCTTCGCCAGCGTGCAATACAAGGTTCAAGGCCCGTGGAAGGATCCAAAAATCACCTTCGACAAGCCATTTGAAAAGCCAAACTGAGAGCCTGTGGAGTAGCATGGCCGCATGCCTATTATGGAGTGTCGGCCCATGCCCTTTGCGGTAATTCAAATGGTCAGCCAGAGCGATGTGCTGGCCAACCTGGCCCAGGCCCGGCGCTTGCTGGAGCAGGCGGCAGCAGGCGGTGCGAAGCTTGCGGTACTGCCGGAGAACTTCGCTGCCATGGGTCGCCGCGACGTGGCCGATATCGGTCGCGCCGAAGCCTTGGGCGAAGGCCCGATCCTGCCCTGGTTGAAACAGACCGCCCGCGACCTCACCTTATGGATAGTGGCCGGCACTTTGCCGTTGCCGCCCAAGGATCAACCGCACGCCAAGTCCAACGCTTGCTCGCTATTGATCGATGATCAGGGCGAAATCGTTGCCCGTTACGACAAACTGCACCTGTTTGATGTCGATGTTGCAGATGCCAGGGGCCGTTATCGTGAATCCGACGACTATGCTTTCGGCAGTAATGTGGTGGTGGCGGACACGCCGGTGGGGCGCTTGGGCCTGACGGTGTGCTACGACTTGCGGTTTCCCGAGCTGTACAGCGAGCTGCGTGCGGCGGGGGCGGAGTTGATTACTGCGCCTTCGGCCTTTACGGCGGTGACCGGCGCGGCACATTGGGATGTACTGATTCGGGCGCGAGCCATCGAAACCCAGTGCTATTTATTGGCCGCCGCTCAAGGCGGTGCGCACCCGGGGCCACGGGAAACCTTTGGCCACGCAGCCATTGTCGACCCTTGGGGGCGTGTGCTGACACAACAGGATCAAGGCGAAGCGGTGTTGTTGGCCGAACGCGATAGCAGTGAACAAGCGTCGATACGGGCGCGCATGCCGGTGGTCAATCATCGGCGCTTTTTCTCGCAGGGCGCGCAGCGGCCTGCTTCAGAACGATGAATTTAAGGCCAAACCTATGAGCGAGTTGTTGTCCTCAGTCAGTGAACACCTCCTGGCACCCGGTGGCGTGACCATCGACAGTTTGCAAACCGTGCTCGGTGATCTGGCCGGGCCGGGCATCGACGCGGCCGACCTGTATTTCCAGGGCCAGATTTCCGAGTCGTGGGCCCTCGAAGACGGCATCGTCAAGGAAGGCAGTTTCAACCTTGACCAAGGCGTAGGCGTGCGCGCGCAATCCGGTGAAAAGACTGGTTTTGCCTACAGCAACGCCATCACCCTTGAAGCCCTCGGCCTGGCGGCGCGCGCGGCACGCTCGATTTCCCGCGCCGGCCAGAACGGCACTGTGCAGGCTTTCAGCACTCAGGACGTGGCCCAGCTGTACGCGCCGGATAACCCGCTGGAGGTGATCAGCCGCGCGGAAAAGGTCGATTTGCTCAAGCGTATCGATGCGGCCACTCGTGCGCTCGACCCGCGTATTCAGCAAGTAACGGTGAGCATGGCTGGCGTGTGGGAGCGCATTCTGGTGGCGTCCACGGACGGCGGGCTGGCGGCGGACGTGCGGCCGCTGGTGCGTTTCAACGTGAGTGTCATTGTTGAGCAGAACGGCCGCCGCGAGCGCGGTGGTCACGGCGGTGGCGGGCGTACCGACTACCGTTATTTCCTCGCTGAAGACCGCGCCATGGGTTACGCCCGTGAAGCGCTGCGTCAGGCGCTGGTCAACCTGGAAGCCATTCCGGCGCCGGCCGGTACCTTGCCGGTGGTGTTGGGCTCGGGCTGGTCTGGCGTGCTGTTGCACGAAGCCGTGGGCCACGGCCTGGAAGGCGACTTCAACCGCAAAGGCAGTTCGGCCTACAGCGGGCGCATGGGCGAAATGGTTGCATCCAAACTCTGCACCATTGTCGATGACGGCACCCTGGCTGGCCGGCGTGGCTCGTTGAGTGTCGACGACGAAGGCACGCCGACCGAATGCACCACGCTGATTGAAAACGGCGTGCTCAAGGGCTATATGCAGGACAAGCTCAACGCCCGCCTCATGGGTGTGGCGCGTACCGGTAACGGCCGTCGCGAGTCTTACGCGCACCTGCCGATGCCGCGCATGACCAACACCTACATGCTCGGTGGCGAAAGCGACCCCGCGGAAATCATCGCCTCGGTAAAACGCGGGATCTACTGCGCCAACCTCGGCGGCGGCCAGGTCGATATCACCAGCGGCAAGTTTGTGTTCTCCACCAGCGAAGCGTACCTGATCGAAGACGGCAAGATTACCGCGCCGGTCAAAGGGGCGACGTTGATTGGCAATGGGCCGGAAGCCATGAGCAAGGTGTCGATGGTCGGTAATGACCTGTCGCTGGACAGCGGCGTGGGCACCTGCGGTAAGGATGGGCAGTCGGTGCCAGTCGGCGTCGGTCAGCCAACCTTGAAAATCGATGCGATCACCGTGGGTGGCACGGGGTCGTAATGGCCGGAGCTTCGGGTGGCGAAGACCGCCACCCGGGGAAGAGGGTCAACGCAGGCCGCGTTGAGTCTCGTCCAGCTCACGGATGTATTTGAAGATTTTACGGCTGGTGGCCGGCGCCTTGTTATGCGCCTGCTCGTGCTGGGCCTGACGGATCAGGGAGCGCAGTTGCTGGCGGTCCGCGTCCGGGTAGTCCAGCACGAATTTCTCCAGCACCGCGTCATCGCCCGAGATCAGGCGGTCACGCCAGCGCTCCAGGTTATGGAAGCGTTCGTTGTACTGGCGAGTGGAGGCATCGGTTTGATCGAGCAAGGCCAGAATGGCATCAGTGTCCTGATCGCGCATCAGCTTGCCGATAAACATGATGTGCCGTTTACGCGCGATATTCGCGGTGTGCTTGGGAGCATCCGCAAGCGCCCGGCGCATTTCGTCGGTCAGTGGCAATTTGGCAATCAAGTCTTTCTTGAGCGTTGTAAGGCGCTCGCCGAGGTCAACCAGCGCATGCAGCTCGCGTTTGACCTGGGTTTTGCTTTTCTCCCCATCGAGGGAGTCGTCGTAAGAATCAACCATGGTGGCAGTCCGCAAAGAAACGCCGCCATGATAACCAGTCGGGGGCCGCTTGTCCGGCCCGGTCGCTCGATGGCCTTAACCGAAAGCAGAATTTGAGTGGAGAAAACCATGAGTGCAGCCCAAAGCGTCGGTCCGCAAGCGTTACCGGCACTGCAGGAACAAGTCGAGCAGATCCTTGCCGAGGCCAAGCGCCAGGGGGCCAGCGCCTGTGAAGTAGCCGTGTCGCTGGAGCAGGGGCTGTCGACGTCGGTGCGCCAGCGTGAAGTAGAAACTGTTGAATTCAATCGCGACCAGGGTTTTGGTATCACGTTGTATGCCGGGCAGCGCAAAGGCTCGGCCAGTACTTCCGCCAGTGGGCCGGAAGCAATTCGTGAAACCGTGGCGGCGGCGCTGGCGATTGCCAAGCACACCTCCGAGGATGAAAGCTCGGGCCTGGCCGACAAAGCGCTGATGGCCAAGGACTTGAAGGATTTCGATCTGTTTCACGCCTGGGACATCACGCCCGAGCAAGCGATCGAAAAGGCACTGATCTGCGAAGCAGCGGCGTTTGATGCCGATGCCCGCATCAAGAACGCTGATGGCACCACGTTGAGCACTCATCAAGGCTGCCGTGTCTACGGTAACAGCCATGGTTTTATCGGTGGTTATGCCTCCACTCGCCATAGCTTGAGCTGCGTGATGATCGCCGAAGCCAATGGCCAGATGCAGCGCGATTACTGGTACGACGTGAGCCGCCAGGGCGAATTGCTCGCCGATCCAGTCAGCATCGGTCAGCGCGCGGCGCAACGTGCAGCGAGCCGCCTGGGTGCACGCCCGGTACCAACGTGCGAGGTGCCGGTGCTGTTTTCGGCCGAGCTGGCTGGCGGTTTGTTCGGCAGTTTCCTGGGCGCGATTTCCGGCGGCAACCTGTACCGAAAATCTTCGTTCCTTGAAGGCGCGATTGGCCAGAAACTGTTTCCTGAATGGCTGACGATTGATGAGCGCCCGCACCTGATGCGTGCCATGGGCAGTTCCTCATTCGATGGTGATGGCCTGGCCACCTATGCCAAACCGTTTGTCGAAAAGGGCGAGTTGGTGTCCTACGTGCTGGGCACTTACGCCGGTCGCAAGCTGGGCCTGCCAAGCACGGCGAACGCCGGTGGCGTGCACAACCTGTTCGTCACCCATGGCGATGAAGACCAGGCAGCGCTGTTGCGTCGTATGGGCCGAGGCCTGCTGGTCACCGAGCTGATGGGCAGTGGCCTGAACATGGTGACCGGTGATTATTCACGCGGTGCGGCGGGGTTCTGGGGAGAAAAAGGCGAGATTCAATTCGCCGTCCAGGAAGTGACTATTGCCGGCAACATGCGCGATATGTTCAAGCAGATCGTCGCAGTGGGTAATGACCTGGAGCTGCGCAGCAACATTCGCACCGGTTCGGTGCTGATTGAGCGGATGACCGTCGCCGGCAGTTAACGGCGCGACGCTTCATCAAAAAGGCACGCCATCCTCAAGATGGCGTGCCTTTTTTAATGGCTGCAATTTGCTGCTCTTGTTTTGATTCTCAATATCATTTAATAATAAATATCATTACCGAATGAGCGTGGATCATGAGTTCTGTCCTGCATGAGGATCCGTACCTGGAAAGTTGGCGTTGGATGAGTCGTCAGATTCGCTGCGGCCTTGATCCCAATGAACCGCGACTGATCGAACATTACCTCAACGAAGGGCGATACCTGGCGTGCTGCACCGCGACCCATCCGTGGACGATCGCCGAAACGTCATTCCGCCTTTTGATCGACACCGCGGGCGACATCGCCTTGCCCTGGCACTGGCGATCCATGTGCCTGGACCAGGCCTGGCGCCCACTTCGCGACCTGGAAAAACTTTCCCACTGTGCCTGCCGCCTCAAGCGCTGGCAGACCTTTGCCTGGCAATTGGCGACCTGCGAATTGCTGCCTTCCCTTTCTGTTTCTGACCTGGTGCAAGGATCAAACGATGAGTAACACCCGTATCGAACGCGACAGCATGGGCGAGCTGCAAGTGCCTGCCGAGGCTTTGTATGGCGCGCAGACCCAGCGCGCGGTGAACAATTTTCCGATCAGTCATCAACGCATGCCGGCGCAATTCATTCGCGCCCTGATCCTGGCCAAGGCCGCCGCCGCCAAGGTCAATGTCGACCTCAAGCAAATCAGCGAAGGGCAGGGCAAGGCCATCGTTGACGCGGCCCAGGGCCTGCTCGAAGGCAACTTCATGCCGCACTTCCCGGTGGATATTTTCCAGACAGGCTCCGGCACCAGCTCGAACATGAATGCCAACGAAGTGATTGCGACCTTGGCCAGCCGTTTGCTGGGTGAAGCGGTTAACCCCAATGATCATGTGAACTGTGGCCAAAGCAGCAACGACATTATCCCAACCACCATCCACGTCAGCGCAGCCTTGGTGCTGCATGAGCAAACGCTGCCGGCCTTGCTGCACTTGGTGCAAGTCATCGAGCAAAAGGGCGAAGAGGTCCACCCGTTCATCAAGACCGGCCGAACGCACCTGATGGACGCCATGCCGGTGCGCATGAGCCAGGTGCTTAATGGTTGGGCGCAACAGCTCAAGGCCAATATCGGCCATTTGCAGGATTTGCTGCCGAGCTTGCAGGCGCTGGCACAGGGTGGCACGGCGGTTGGTACCGGGATCAATGCGCACCCCGAATTTGCTGCGCGTTTCAGTCAGCAACTGAGCATCCTTAGCGGGGTGAAATTCACCCCCGGCAAGAACCTGTTCGCGCTGATCGGCTCCCAGGACACCGCCGTTGCCGTTTCCGGCCAGTTGAAAGCCACTGCGGTATCGCTGATGAAAATCGCCAACGACCTGCGCTGGATGAACTCCGGCCCGCTCGCAGGCTTGGGTGAAATCGAATTGGAAGGCTTGCAGCCAGGCTCCTCGATCATGCCGGGCAAGGTCAATCCAGTGATTCCGGAGGCCACCGCCATGGTTGCCGCCCAGGTCATCGGCAATGACACGGTGATCACTGTGGCGGGTCAGTCCGGCAACTTCGAGCTGAACGTGATGCTGCCGATCATCGCCCAGAACCTGCTTAGCAGCCTCGAATTGCTGGCCAATGCCAGCCTCCTGCTGGCCGACAAAGCCATCGCCAGCTTCAAGGTCAACGAAGCCAAGCTTAAGGAAGCGCTGTCGCGCAACCCGATCCTGGTCACCGCACTCAACCCGATCATTGGTTACCAAAAGGCCGCTGAAATCGCCAAGAAGGCCTATCAGCAAGGCCGCCCGGTGATCGATGTCGCTCTTGAGCACACCGACTTGTCACGTAGCCAACTGGAGATCCTGCTGGACCCGGAAAAGCTCACGGCCGGCGGCGTGTAATCACCGACCCTGCTTTGGAGGCGCACCATGGAGCACTGGAAACGCACGATCGAACGGGCCAATCGCTGTTTTATGGCGGGCGAGCTGGTCGACGCTCGTGAGGCCTATTTGCAAGCCCTGGCCCTGGCGCAAGTGTTGTTCGAGCGTTGGGCGGATGCCGACGAAGCAGTGGCGGCTTGCGTCATTTCCCACCACAACCTGGCGGACCTGCACCTGCGCCTGAACCAGCCGGAGGAAAGCGCGGAATACCTGTGCGCCATTCACCAACGGCTGTTGCAGACCATGCAGGACCCGCGTCTGAACCCGCAATTGCGCGAGGCGGCGTTGCGCCAGAGCAGCAAGACCTACGTCGAACTGTTGAATTTCATCAGCGATCACGGCGAATACCCGCGTACCCATCGCCTGCTGGGCGGTACTGCGGCGCAACCGATCACTCCACACTACGGAGCACATTGATATGACCTACACCTTGCCTGCCCTGCCTTACGCCTACGACGCCCTGGAGCCGCATATTGATGCGCAAACCATGGAAATTCACTACACCAAGCATCACCAAACCTACATCAACAACCTCAATGCAGCGGTCGAAGGCACGGAGTTTGCGGGTTGGCCGGTAGAGAAGTTGGTGTCCAGCGTGCAGCAACTGCCGGAAAAACTGCGTGCTGCCGTGATCAACCAAGGGGGTGGTCACGCCAACCACTCGTTGTTCTGGGCGGTGATGTCGCCAAAGGGCGGCGGTAAACCTGACGGCGCGCTGGGCAAAGCCATCGACGAGCATTTGGGCGGCTTCGACAGTTTCAAAGAGGCCTTCACCAAGGCCGCCTTGACCCGCTTCGGCAGCGGCTGGGCATGGCTGAGTGTCACCCCGCAAAAGACGCTGGTGGTGGAAAGCAGTGGCAATCAGGACAGCCCGTTGATGAGCGGCAACACGCCAATCCTGGGCCTGGACGTGTGGGAGCACGCCTATTACCTGCTGTATCAGAACCGTCGCCCGGAATACATCAACGCCTTTTATAGCGTGATCAACTGGCCGGAAGTCGCCGCACGCTACCAGGCCGCCCTGGCCTGATATTTAACCTATAACAAGATCTAAGGCCGACTATGGGCACTGAAACACTGGCGATCAGCAGCGGGCGAATGTTTCGTTATGCGTTTGGCTCGCTGTTGCTGTTGGCAGGGACTGCATTGTTGGTGGCCCATGGGCTGGCCTGGCTAAACCTTGAGCCGCGTATCCTGCGCGCCTTGCAGGGCGGCGCTATCTGCGCGCTCGGCACGGCACTGGGCGCGGTGCCCGTGCTGGTCATACGCCGCATGCCGGTAGCGCTGAGCGATACCTTGCTGGGCTTTGGTGCCGGGGTAATGTTGGCGGCGACGGCTTTCTCGCTGATCGTACCGGGCATTGCGGCTGCCGAAGGCCTGGGGCTCTCGCCTTGGGGTGCCAGTGGTTTGATCAGCTTCGGCATCATGCTGGGGGCGTGCGGGCTGTATCTGGTAGACCGCAAGGTTTCCGGTGCGAGCCCGGAAATGCTGGTGGGTACGTCGGATAAACCCGTGATTGCGCCGCGTATCTGGTTGTTTGTGTTCGCCATCATTGCTCACAACATTCCGGAAGGTATGGCAGTGGGCGTTTCTGCCGGTGGTGGCATGCCGGACGCCGACAGCCTGGCCATGGGCATTGCCTTGCAGGATGTGCCGGAAGGTTTGGTGATTGCACTGGTGTTGGCAGGCGCGGGCATGTCGCGGGTCAAGGCGTTCTTGATCGGCGCCGCGTCAGGCTTGGTCGAGCCGGTGTTTGCCGTGCTGTGTGCGTGGTTGGTGAGCCTGGCTGAGGTTCTGTTGCCATTGGGGCTTGCGCTGGCGGCGGGGGCTATGTTGCTGGTGGTGACTCACGAAGTGATCCCGGAATCGCGCCGCAACGGTCACGAAAAGCTTGCCAGCCTGGGGTTGTGCGTCGGGTTTTGTTTGATGATGGTGATGGATACCGCATTAGGGTGAGGCCATTGCAGCCTCACACCTGTCTCAAAGGGTGGGTTTACTCACCCTCGTCAAAGTAGTTATTGATCAACTTAACCAGGGCGTCCATCGCTTCCTGCTCTTGTTCGCCTTCCGTCTTCAAGTGAATCTTGGTGCCCTTGCCCGCAGCCAGCATCATCATGGCCATGATGCTTTTGCCGTCGACCATCGATTCCGGCGTGCGCCCGGCGCGGATCTGGCAAGGGAACTGCCCGGCAACGCCGACAAATTTGGCCGAGGCGCGGGCGTGCAGGCCCAACTTGTTGATGATTTCAATTTCCAGAGCGGGCATCGCGGGGGTGTTCCTTTCAGCTAAGGTCGCGGTGGCGAACCTGGACGTTCTTGAGGGTTTGTTGCAGCACCTGGCCCAGGCGTTCGGTCAGGTAGACGGAACGGTGGTGGCCGCCGGTGCAGCCGATGGCAATGGTGACATAAGCCCGATTACTTGCAGCAAAGCGCGGTAACCATTTGAGCAGGTAGCTGGAGATATCCTGGAACATCTCCTCGACATCCGGTTGCGCAGCCAGGTACTCGGCTACTGGCTGGTCCAAACCAGACTGGTCACGCAGCTCCGGCTTCCAGTAGGGGTTGGGCAGGCAGCGCACGTCGAACACCAGGTCGGCATCCACCGGCATCCCGCGCTTGAACCCGAACGACTCAACCAGAAAGGCCGTGCCTGGTTCCGGCTGGTTCAGCAGGCGCAGCTTGATGGCATCGCGCAACTGATACAGGTTGAGGTCCGTGGTGTTGATCTTGAGATCCGCGAGGTCAATGATCGGCCCCAGCAGCGTGGTCTCATCCTCTATGGCTTCTGCCAGGGAGCGATGCGGACTGCTGAGGGGGTGACGTCGACGGGTTTCGGAGAAACGCTTGAGCAGCGTTTCCTCGTCGGCATCCAGGTACAGCACATCGCAATGAATATGCTTGGCGCGTACTTCCTCGAGCAGTTGCGGGAAGCGCTCGAGATGGCTGGGCAGGTTGCGGGCGTCAATCGAGACGGCCACCAGTGGCTGCGGCAGTTCAGTGTGGATCAGGGCGCGTTCGGCCAATTCCGGCAGCAGGCCCGCCGGCAGGTTGTCGATGCAGTAGAAACCGTTGTCCTCAAGAACATTGAGGGCGGTGCTTTTACCCGAGCCGGAGCGGCCGCTGACGATGATCAAACGCATGGTTACTGCCCGCTTTGCTCATCGAGTACAACCTGATAAAGCGCCTCGTTGCTGCTGGCACTGCGCAGTCTGTCGCGTACTTCTTTGCGGTCGAGCATGCTGGCTATCTGCCGAAGCAGTTCCAGGTGCGCATCGGTGGCGGCTTGCGGGACCAGCAGAACGAACAGCAGGTCAACCGGGGCGCCGTCGATGGCGTCGAAATCGATGGGGGCTTCGAGGTGGAGCAAGGCGCTGACGGGTGTCTCGCAGCCTTTGAGGCGGCAATGAGGAATGGCGATGCCGTTGCCAAAACCGGTTGAGCCGAGTTTTTCACGGGCGATCAGCGCGTCGAATACATCCTGCATCTCCAGATCCGGCACTTCGCGCGCGATCAGGTTGGCAATTTGTTCGAGGGCTTTCTTTTTGCTGCCGCCCGGCACGTTCACAAGGGAACGGCCGGGGGTCAGGATAGTTTCAAGTCGGATCATGGGTGGGGAGTGTTAGCGGCCTGTGCCTTGAAGAAGGCTCTGCTGCTTTTCCTTATGCTTTTTAAGTTGGCGGTCAAGCTTGTCAGTCAAGGCATCAATTGATGCATACATGTCTTCATGCTCGGCATTGGCGACTACTTCGCCACCGGGTATCTGGAGAGTCGCCTCAATTTTCTGCTGAAGCTTGTCGACCTTCATGATGACTTGCACATTGGTGATTTTGTCGAAATGACCCTCAAGCCGTTTCAGCTTCTGCTCGACGTATTCGCGCAATGGAGGGGTGACTTCTACATGGTGTCCACTGATGTTGACTTGCATACAGCTTCTCCTTCGTTGCCAGTGCATAAAGCGGTGGGTAGGAATACCCACCACTGGAACGCTATGGCCCGCCCGTCACATCAAACGCTTACGCTCGCTGGAAGGCGCGATCCCGAGGGACTCGCGGTACTTGGCGACGGTTCGACGGGCGACCTGAATGCCTTGTGCCTCCAGTAAACCAGCGATCTTACTGTCACTCAATGGCTTTTTCTGATTTTCCGCCGCAACCAGTTTTTTGATGATCGCGCGGATCGCCGTGGACGAGCATTCACCGCCTTCGGAGGTGCTGACGTGGCTGGAGAAAAAGTATTTCAGCTCATAAATACCCCGTGGGGTATGCATGAATTTCTGCGTGGTTACCCGTGAAATCGTCGATTCATGCATACCTACCGCTTCGGCAATGTCGTGCAGAACCAGTGGCTTCATCGCCTCATCGCCATATTCCAGGAAGCCGCGCTGGTGCTCGACGATCTGGGTGGCCACTTTCATCAGGGTTTCGTTACGGCTTTGCAGGCTCTTGATGAACCAGCGCGCTTCCTGCAACTGGTTGCGCATGAAGGTGTTGTCGGCGCTGGTGTCGGCGCGCCGTACAAAGCCTGCGTATTGCGGGTTGACCCGCAGGCGTGGCACCGATTCCTGGTTCAACTCCACCAGCCAGCGTTCGTTGTCTTTGCGCACGATCACGTCGGGCACGACATATTCGGCTTCGCTGGACTCGATCTGCGAGCCGGGGCGCGGGTTGAGGCTCTGTACCAGCTCGATGACTTGCCGCAGGTCGTCTTCCTTGAGCTTCATGCGGCGCATCAACTGGCTGTAGTCGCGGCTGCCCAGCAGGTCGATGTAGTCGGTGACCAGGCGCTGGGCTTCGGCGAGCCAAGGGGTCTTGGCCGGCAGTTGGCGCAGTTGCAGCAACAGGCATTCGCTTAAGGTGCGAGCGCCAATGCCGGCAGGCTCGAACTGTTGGATGCGATGCAGGACGGCTTCGATTTCGTCAAGTTCGATGTCCAGTTCCGGGTCGAAGGCTTCAAGAATCTCGTCGAGCGTTTCGTCCAGGTAGCCCTGATTGTTGATGCAGTCGATCAGGGTTACGGCGATCAGGCGATCGGTATCGGACATCGGCGCCAGGTTCAGTTGCCACAGCAAGTGGCTCTGCAGGCTCTCACCGGCGGACGTGCGAGTGGTGAAGTCCCACTCGTCGTCGTCATTGCTGGGCAGGCTGCTGGCGCTGGTTTGGTAGACGTCTTCCCAGGCGGTGTCCACGGGAAGCTCGTTGGGAATGCGTTCGTTCCATTCACCTTCCTCAAGGTTGTCCACCGTAGGGGCGGTTTCCTGATAGGACGGTTCCTGCACGTCGGGGTTGGGTTTTTGCTCGATGTTGTCGGCCAGCGGGTCTGCATTGTCGAAGTCGTCGCCTTCTTCCTGGCGTTCGAGCATCGGATTGGACTCCAGGGCCTCCTGGATTTCCTGTTGCAGGTCCAGGGTCGACAATTGGAGCAGGCGGATGGCCTGTTGCAGCTGCGGTGTCATCGTCAGCTGCTGGCCCATTCTCAGGACTAGCGATGGTTTCATGGCAGGGGCTTAACACCTTATTCGCCGGCGCAATGCGCCATCCACGACAGGGCGCGTGAGCGCCAAACATAAGCAAATTATATGCCTGATATCAGGGGCTTTGCCTAGAGCGCGGTAACAATAAAAAAACTGAGGTTTTTATTGACTTGCACGCGCCCCGGGCAATGGCCTGATACCACCGTGTTTACAGGCGGAACTCGTGACCCAGGTACACTTCCTTCACCAGTTCATTGGCCAGGATAGTGGCGGAGTCACCTTCTGCAATCAGTTGCCCATCGTTAACGATATAGGCGGTTTCGCAGATATCGAGGGTCTCACGCACGTTGTGGTCGGTGATCAGTACACCGATACCCTTGGCCTTGAGGTGATGGATGATCTGCTTGATATCGCCAACCGAGATCGGGTCAACACCGGCGAAAGGTTCGTCCAGCAGGATGAACTTCGGCGCGGTGGCCAGGGCACGGGCGATTTCCACACGGCGACGCTCGCCACCGGACAAGCTCATGCCGAGGTTGTCGCGGATGTGGTTGATATGGAACTCCTGCAACAGGCTTTCCAGCTCTTTGCGACGGCCGTCACGGTCGAGTTCCTTGCGGGTCTCGAGGATCGCCATGATGTTGTCGGACACCGACAGTTTGCGGAAGATCGATGCTTCCTGGGGAAGATAGCCGATACCTGCGCGTGCACGACCGTGCATGGGCTGGTGGCTTACGTCCAGGTCGTCAATCAATACACGGCCCTGATCCGCCTGGACCAAGCCAACAATCATATAGAAGCAGGTGGTCTTGCCGGCGCCGTTGGGGCCGAGCAAGCCGACGATCTGGCCGCTGTCGATCGACAGGCTGACGTCGCGTACGACCTGACGGCTTTTATAAGCTTTGGCCAGATGCTGGGCTTTCAGGGTTGCCATCAGTTCGTCTTCTTCGCAGCGGGTTTTGGCGCAGGGGCGGCAGCGTCTTTCTGCTTCGGCTGGATAACCATGTCGATGCGCGGCTTCGGTGTGCCGATTTTTGTGCCATTGGCGCGACCGGCGGTAGCGATCTGCTTGACGGTGTCGTAGGTGATTTTTTCACCTTCGGTGGTATTGCCGTCAGTACTGACAACCCGTGCCTGGTCAATCAGGATAATGCGGTTCTGCTGGGCGTGATACTGGATGGTCTTGCCGTAGCCTTTCATCGGTGCTGGGTCGGCAGCCGCCTGCTTCTGTTCGAAGTAAGCCAGGTTGCCCACCGAAGTCACTACGTCGATGTCGCCAGCCGGGGTGCGAGTCAGCGTTACCGTGTTGCCGGTAATCTTCATCGAGCCCTGGGTGATGATCACGCCACCGGTGTAGGTCGCGACGCCTTGTTTATCATCCAACTGCGCATCGTCAGCCGAGATATGGATCGGTTGCTGGCTATCGTTCGGCAGAGCCCAGGCGCTCACGCTTCCCAGTGCTGCGCCCAGACCGAGCAAAATAGGGAGGGTTTTAACGAGCCTCATACTGTCCTCTTACGTTCGATAGCAGGTGTATCCTGCTTTCTTTCAAATACGCTTTCATTCCCTTGCCAGTCGATACACCGCCAGCGCCGTCAATTCTAACGTCTTGCTCGGTCTGCGCATATTGCTGTTGTGGGAAAACGGTCATGCGACTGCTGGTGATGATGGTGTCACGCTTGTGTTCATCGGTGCGCGCAACGCGTACCGAGTCGATCAACTCAACCTGGGTGCCGTCCGCATTGACCTCGCCACGTTTGCTGGTGACGTGCCACGGAAAGTCGGTGCCGCGGAACAGGTTCAGGTCCGGGTTGGTCAGCAAGCTGACGTCGGAGGCTTTGACGTGCTCCACCTTATCGGAGGTCATCTCGTATTGGACCTTGCCGTCAGGCATGAACTGCACCGTATAGGCATTGGTGGCGAAATTGTCGATCAGCCCCTCGTCAACCTGTGCTACAGGCTTGTCGAGAAAGCGCTCCGGGCTGATATTCCAGTAGCCCACCGCCAGGAACAGCGCGGCGATGACCCCGAATAACAGGAAGTTGCGAATCTTTTTGCTCAGCATAAAACGCTCTATAAGTAGGCGGCGTGGGCCGCTTCAAGACTGCCTTGGGCACGCAGGATCAATTCGCAGAACTCGCGGGCAGCGCCTTCACCGCCACGTGCGACAGTAATGCCATGGGCGTGTTCACGAACAAATGCCGCTGCATTGGCGACGGCCATGCCCAGGCCCACTCGGCGAATGACCGGCAGGTCAGGCAGATCATCACCCAGGTACGCAACCTGCTCATAGCTTAGGTTGAGTTGGCCAAGAAGCTCGTCCAGAACCACCAGTTTATCCTCACGGCCTTGATACAGGTGAGGAATCCCCAGGTTTTGTGCGCGGCGTTCCACAACCGGTGTCTTTCGACCACTGATAATTGCCGTTTGCACACCGGCGGCCATCAACATTTTGATGCCCTGGCCGTCGAGGGTGTTAAAGGTCTTGAATTCGCTGCCATCTTCGAGAAAGTACAGGCGGCCGTCGGTCAGCACGCCGTCCACGTCGAAAATCGCCAGTTTGATGTGTTTGCCGCGTTGCATCAGGTCGCTGGTCATTTACATCACTCCCGCACGCAGCAAGTCGTGCATGTTCAGGGCGCCGATCGGGCGGTCGTCACTATTGACCACCACCAGCGCGCCAATCTTATGGTCTTCCATGATCTTCAGCGCTTCGGCTGCAAGCATCTCGGGGCGGGCGGTCTTGCCGTGGGGCGTCATCACCGCATCAATGGTCGCGGTGTGGATATCGATGGTGCGGTCCAGGGTGCGGCGCAGGTCGCCGTCGGTGAAGACTCCGGCCAGACGCCCGTCGGCTTCCAGGATTACGGTCATGCCCAGGCCCTTGCGGGTCATTTCCATCAGCGCGTCTTTGAGCAAGGTGCCGCGTTGCACGTGGGGCAGCTCATCCCCCGAGTGCATGACGTTTTCCACTTTGAGCAGCAGGCGACGACCCAGCGCGCCGCCCGGGTGCGAAAACGCGAAGTCTTCAGCGGTAAAGCCACGAGCTTCCAGCAACGCCACGGCCAGGGCGTCGCCCATGACCAGGGCGGCGGTGGTGGAGGAGGTCGGTGCCAGGTTAAGCGGGCAGGCTTCGTGGGCCACGTGCACGTTCAAATTGACTTCGGCAGCCTTGGCCAGCGTGGATTCCGGGTTGCCGGTGAGGCTGATCATCTTGATGCCCAGGCGCTTGATCAAGGGCAGCAAGGTCACGATTTCGTTGGTGGTGCCCGAGTTCGACAGCGCCAGGATAATGTCATCCTTGGTGATCATGCCCATGTCACCGTGGCTGGCTTCGGCCGGGTGCACGAAAAACGCCGTGGTCCCGGTGCTGGCCAGGGTGGCGGCGATCTTGTTGCCGACGTGGCCGGATTTGCCCATGCCGACCACCACAACGCGGCCCGTGCTGGCCAGAATCATCTCGCAGGCGCGTACGAAATCTGCGTCGATATGGGCCAGTAAACCTTCTACGGCTTCAAGCTCGAGGCGGATGGTGCGTTGTGCGGATTGAATAAGGTCGCTGGATTGGCTCATGTCTGAAATCGTATAGCCTGACGAAAAGTCGGCGATTATAGCGGTAATGATCAAATCCCTCACGCTAGTTATTCTGCAGGTGCCTGGGATTTATGCTCAGCCACGTGTTTTCCCTGTCCCGAATCTGAACAAGCGCTGTTCCGGCCTTGGGGGCTCTGTACCAGCAGTGATATAGTTCGCCGCCAGTTCGGTCGGCCCACCCCATGCCGCTAACTTTTGTGCATCTGTTGCAAACGAAAGTCGCAAGCATGGTGTCTGAGTGAAAGGCTGCATCCCAAGGAGATTAGATGAGTGCCGATAACGCCTACGCGGTCGAGCTGAAGGGCCTTACCTTCAAGCGCGGTTCGCGCAGCATCTTCAATAACGTCGATATTCGCATTCCCCGCGGCAAAGTCACGGGCATCATGGGGCCTTCCGGTTGCGGCAAGACCACTTTGTTGCGCCTGATGGGCATGCAATTGCGGCCCAGCGCCGGCGAAGTGTGGGTCAACGGCCAGAACCTGCCGACCCTGTCGCGCAGCGATCTGTTCGATGCGCGCAAGCATATGGGCGTGCTGTTCCAGAGCGGTGCCCTGTTTACCGACCTCGACGTTTTCGAAAACGTAGCGTTTCCGCTGCGGGTGCATACCCAGCTGTCCGATGAAATGATTCGTGACATTGTGCTGCTCAAACTGCAAGCCGTGGGCTTGCGCGGTGCCATCGACCTTATGCCCGACGAGTTGTCCGGTGGCATGAAGCGCCGAGTTGCGCTGGCGCGGGCTATTGCTCTCGATCCGCAGATCCTTATGTATGACGAGCCGTTCGTAGGCCAGGACCCGATCGCCATGGGCGTGCTGGTGCGCCTGATCCGGCTGCTCAACGATGCGTTGGGGATCACCAGCATCGTGGTTTCCCACGACCTGGCCGAAACCGCGAGCATTGCTGACTACCTTTATGTGGTCGGCGATGGCCAGGTGCTGGGGCAGGGTACGCCTGAAGAACTGATGAACGCTGATAACCCGCGCATTCGCCAATTCATGACCGGCGATCCCGATGGCCCGGTGCCTTTTCATTTTCCGGCAGCGGACTACCGCTCAGATCTTCTGGGGAAGCGCTGATGCGCAAGACATCTTTACTCGAGAAGGTTCGCCTTTTCGGCCGTTCCGGCATCGACTTGGTCGAGGTCCTGGGGCGTTCGACAATTTTTCTGTTTCACGCGCTGCTCGGGCGTGGCGGCATTGGCGGCGGTTTTGGCCTGTTGTTGAGACAGCTGCATTCGGTGGGCGTGATGTCCCTGGTCATCATCGTGGTGTCCGGGATATTCATCGGTATGGTGCTGGCGTTGCAGGGGTTCAATATCCTCTCCAGCTACGGTTCGGAGCAGGCAGTCGGGCAGATGGTTGCCCTGACGCTGCTGCGTGAGCTGGGGCCGGTGGTCACCGCTTTGCTGTTCGCTGGCCGTGCGGGTTCTGCATTGACCGCCGAAATCGGCAACATGAAGTCCACCGAGCAGTTGTCCAGCCTGGAAATGATCGGCGTGGACCCGCTCAAATATATTGTTGCCCCGCGCCTGTGGGCCGGCTTCATATCCCTGCCGCTGCTGGCGATGATTTTCAGCGTGGTGGGCATCTGGGGTGGTTCGTGGGTGGCGGTTGACTGGTTGGGCGTCTATGACGGCTCCTACTGGGGCAACATGCAAAACAGCGTGACCTTCAGCGGCGACGTGCTCAATGGCATCATCAAAAGCATCGTTTTCGCCTTTGTAGTGACCTGGATCGCCGTATTCCAAGGCTATGACTGTGAGCCCACTTCAGAAGGGATCAGTCGCGCCACCACCAAGACCGTTGTGTACGCCTCGCTGGCGGTACTGGGCCTTGACTTCATTTTGACCGCCTTGATGTTTGGAGATTTCTGATGCAAAACCGCACTGTGGAAATCGGTGTCGGCCTTTTCTTGCTGGCTGGCATCCTGGCTTTACTGTTGCTCGCCCTGCGAGTCAGCGGCCTTTCGGCCAGCCCCACCGCCGATACTTATAAGCTTTACGCGTACTTCGACAATATTGCTGGTTTGACGGTCAGAGCTAAAGTGACCATGGCCGGTGTAACCATCGGCAAGGTCACGGCAATCGATCTGGATCGCGACAGCTTCACTGGCCGGGTGACCATGCAAGTCGACAAGAAGGTAGATAATCTGCCGACTGACTCCACTGCATCTATCCTCACTGCTGGGCTGCTGGGCGAGAAGTACATCGGCATCAGCGTGGGTGGGGAAACAGCCCTGCTCAAGGATGGTTCGACAATCCACGACACACAGTCGTCGCTGGTGCTTGAAGACTTGATCGGTAAATTCCTGCTCAATACGGTCAATAAAGACGCCAAATGAGGAACCTGTTCATGATCTCTACCTTGCGACGTGGCCTGCTGGTGCTGCTGGCAGCGCTGCCGCTGATGGCTAATGCCGCTGCCGGCGGTTCTGCGCACGATCTGGTGCAGGACACCACCAACAAGATGTTGGCTGACCTGACTGCCAACAAAGAGCAGTACAAGCAAGACCCGACCAGGTTTTACGAAGCACTGAATACCATTGTGGGCCCGGTGGTCGATGCCGAAGGCATTTCCCGCAGCATCATGACGGTCAAGTATTCGCGCAAGGCTACCCCTGCGCAAATGCAAACATTCCAGGAAAACTTCAAGAAGGGCCTGTTCCAGTTCTACGGCAACGCCCTGCTGGAGTACAACAACCAAGGTATTACCGTCGCCCCAGCTGGGGATGAGTCGGGTGATCGCACCAGCGTTAACATGAGCGTCAAAGGCAACAACGGCGCAATCTACCCTGTGCAGTACACGCTGGAGAAGGTCAACGGCGAGTGGAAACTGCGCAACGTGATCATCAACGGCATCAACATCGGCAAGCTGTTCCGCGATCAGTTCGCTGATGCGATGCAGCGTAATGGCAATAACCTGGACAAAACCATCAATGGTTGGGCCGGTGAAGTCGCCAAAGCCAAGGAAGAAACCGACAAACAAGCCGGGAAGCCTGCGCAATGACCGAGTCGGCTGTTCGTCTGGGTGACGCCGGCGAGTTGTTCCTCAGTGGCGTGCTGGATTACCGCACCGGGCCTGACCTGCGCAAGCAGGGGCAGGCGCTGATCAACAGCAGTAACGCACCTGCGTTGGTGCTTGATTGCTCGGCGGTGACCAAGTCCAGCAGCGTCGGCTTGTCGTTGTTGCTGTGCTTCATGCGTGATGCGCAAGCCGCCAAGAAGCCGGTCAGCATCCGCTCAATGCCCGAAGACATGCGTGAAATCGCTCAGGTTTCCGGTATTACCGAACTGTTGGCGCATCCTTAATACACATTATTAAAGAAGCCCCCCGTCAGAGTCCTGCTATGCGGGGTTCGCAGGCGCGGGGCTTTTTTGTATGATGTGCGACCCGTGCGCACTGGGCGCCGATAGAGGTTGAGCATGCAGGCCCTAGAAGTTAAAAGCTTCCTTGAAGGAAAGCTGCCGGAAACGATCGTAGAAGTTGAAGGCGAAGGCTGCAATTTCCAGCTGAACGTGATTAGCGATGAACTGGCGAAATTGAGCCCGGTCAAGCGTCAACAGCAGATCTATGCCCATTTGAACCCGTGGATCACCGATGGCAGCATCCACGCGGTTACTATGAAATTTTTCAGCCGCGCGGCCTGGGCCGAGCGTACCTGAGCCCCCAAGGCGTCGAGATTCTTATGGATAAATTGATTATTACCGGTGGTGCCCGCCTCGATGGCGAGATCCGCATTTCCGGTGCAAAAAACTCCGCCTTGCCGATCCTGGCAGCGACCCTGCTGTGCGATGGCCCGGTAACTGTGGCCAACCTGCCGCACCTGCACGACATTACCACCATGATCGAGCTGTTCGGTCGCATGGGTATTGAGCCGGTGATCGACGAGAAGCTGTCTGTCGAAATCGACCCGCGCACCATCAAGACCCTGATCGCGCCGTACGAACTGGTGAAAACCATGCGTGCCTCGATCCTGGTGCTGGGCCCGATGGTTGCCCGTTTTGGCGAAGCTGAAGTAGCACTGCCTGGCGGTTGCGCGATTGGTTCGCGTCCTGTCGACCTGCACATCCGTGGCCTTGAAGCCATGGGCGCGGTCATTGACGTAGAAGGTGGCTACATCAAGGCCAAGGCGCCGGAAGGCGGTTTGCGCGGTGCCAACTTCTTCTTTGATACCGTCAGCGTCACCGGTACCGAGAACATCATGATGGCTGCCGCCCTGGCGAACGGTCGCAGTGTGCTGCAAAACGCAGCGCGCGAGCCTGAAGTAGTCGACCTGGCCAACTTCCTGATCGCCATGGGTGCCAACATCACCGGCGCCGGCACCGACACCATCACTATCGACGGTGTGAAGCGTCTGCACTCGGCCACCTACAAAGTGATGCCGGACCGTATCGAGACCGGCACCTACCTGGTTGCCGCTGCCGTTACCGGTGGCCGCGTCAAGGTCAAGGACACCGATCCGACCATCCTGGAAGCCGTGCTGGAAAAACTCAAGGAAGCCGGTGCTGAAATCACTACCGGTGAAGACTGGATCGAGCTGAACATGCACGGCAAGCGGCCAAAAGCCGTAAACGTGCGTACGGCTCCTTACCCGGCGTTCCCGACCGACATGCAGGCGCAGTTCATTTCCTTGAACGCGATTGCCGAAGGCACAGGCGCCGTGATCGAGACCATCTTCGAAAACCGCTTCATGCACGTGTATGAACTGCACCGCATGGGCGCCAAGATCCAGGTCGAAGGCAACACCGCCATCGTTACCGGCATCGACAAGCTCAAGGGCGCGCCAGTGATGGCGACCGACCTGCGTGCCTCGGCCAGCCTGGTGATTTCGGCGTTGTGCGCCGACGGCGACACCTTGATCGACCGCATCTACCACATCGACCGTGGTTACGAGTGCATCGAAGAAAAGCTGCAGATGCTCGGCGCTAAAATCCGCCGCGTACCGGGCTAGCTCCTGGAACTGTAAACACCGTCACCTGTGGCGAGGGAGCTTGCTCCCGCTGGACTGCGCAGCAGTCCCGTTCTTGGGGGCCGCTTCGCGACCCAACGGGAGCAAGCTCCCTCGCCACAGGTCTGTGTTTGCTGTTAGCTGAATTTGTTTCAAATCGAGGCTGTAATGGCCTCGATCTGTGTCTGGCGCCGTTTGCGACCGGACAGCAATAGCCTGATGAAGGACTGACGTTTCCCATGTTGACCATCGCACTGTCCAAGGGCCGCATCCTTGACGACACTTTGCCGCTTCTGGCTGAAGCGGGCATCGTGCCAACCGAGAATCCGGACAAGAGCCGCAAGCTGATCATCCCCACGACCCAGGACGACGTTCGCCTGTTGATCGTGCGGGCTACCGACGTGCCGACCTACGTTGAACATGGCGCCGCCGACCTCGGTGTGGCCGGTAAAGACGTGCTGATGGAATACGGTGGTCAGGGCCTGTACGAGCCGTTGGACCTGCGTATTGCCCTGTGCAAGCTGATGACCGCCGGCCGTGTCGGTGACGTCGAGCCTAAAGGCCGCCTGCGTGTGGCCACCAAGTTCGTCAACGTCGCCAAGCGCTACTACGCCGAGCAAGGCCGTCAGGTCGACATCATCAAGCTCTACGGCTCGATGGAGCTGGCGCCGCTGATCGGCCTGGCTGACAAGATCATCGACGTGGTCGACACCGGCAACACCCTGCGCGCCAACGGTCTCGAACCCCAGGACTTCATTGCCGACATCAGCTCCCGCCTGATCGTCAACAAAGCTTCGATGAAGATGCAACATGCCCGTATCCAGGCGTTGATCGACACCCTGCGCAAGGCAGTGGAGTCTCGACACCGCGGTTGACTCACCCGCGCGGCCTTAGGCCGCGCCCGTCTATCCGCCTCATAGCCAGAATTCTCAGGTGCCCAAGCGGAAATGACTGCTAGTTTAGGGCGCCTGAGTTTTTGCCAATTCTATTGAGGCCCTCGCTATGACCACGTCCACTGCAATTGCCCGACTCAACGCTGCCGACCCGGATTTCGCCCATCATCTGGATCATCTGCTGAGCTGGGAAAGCGTGTCTGACGACTCGGTCAACCAGCGAGTGCTCGACATTATCAAGGCCGTGCGCGAGCGCGGTGATGCGGCGCTGGTGGATTTCACCCGTCAGTTCGATGGCCTGGACGTGAAGTCCATGGCCGACCTGATCCTGCCCCGTGAACGCCTGGAGCTGGCGCTGACACGCATCACTGCACCCCAGCGCGAAGCCCTGGAAGTGGCGGCGGCGCGGGTGCGCAGCTACCACGAAAAACAGAAACAGGATTCCTGGAGCTACACCGAAGCCGACGGCACCGTGCTGGGCCAAAAAGTCACGCCGCTGGACCGCGCCGGTCTGTACGTGCCCGGCGGTAAGGCCTCGTACCCGTCATCGGTACTCATGAACGCGATTCCGGCCAAAGTGGCGGGCGTGACCGAAGTGGTCATGGTGGTGCCGACCCCGCGTGGTGAAATCAACGAGCTGGTGCTGGCCGCTGCCTGCATCGCCGGCGTCGACCGCGTGTTCACCATTGGTGGTGCGCAAGCCGTTGCAGCCCTGGCCTACGGCACCGAAAGCGTGCCGAAGGTCGACAAGGTGGTTGGCCCCGGCAACATCTATGTCGCCACCGCCAAGCGCCACGTGTTTGGCCAGGTCGGTATCGACATGATCGCCGGCCCTTCGGAAATTCTCGTGGTGTGTGATGGCCAGACCGACCCGGACTGGATCGCCATGGACCTGTTTTCCCAGGCCGAGCACGACGAAGACGCCCAGGCGATTCTGGTCAGCCCGGACGCCGAGTTCCTCGACAAGGTCGCCGCCAGTATCAATAAGCTGCTGCCGACCATGGAGCGCGCCGAGATCATCGAGAAGTCGATCAATGGCCGTGGTGCGCTGATTCTGGTGCGTGACATGGAACAGGCCATCGAAGTGGCCAACCGCATTGCGCCAGAGCACTTGGAGTTGTCCGTAGCCGACCCACAGGCCTGGCTGCCGTTGATCCGCCACGCCGGTGCGATCTTCATGGGCCGTCACACCAGCGAAGCCCTGGGCGACTACTGCGCCGGCCCCAACCACGTGCTGCCGACATCCGGCACCGCGCGGTTCTCGTCGCCGCTGGGGGTGTATGACTTCCAGAAGCGCTCGTCGATTATCTTCTGCTCGCCACAAGGCGCCTCCGAACTGGGCAAGACTGCCTCGGTGCTGGCCCGTGGTGAATCGCTGAGCGCTCACGCGTGTAGCGCCGAATATCGCATCCTTGAAGAGGGGAAATGAGGCATGAGCAAATTCTGGAGCCCCTTCGTCAAGGACCTCGTGCCTTACGTACCCGGCGAACAACCGAAGCTGACCAAGCTGGTCAAGCTCAACACCAATGAAAACCCCTACGGCCCTTCGCCCAAGGCGCTGGCCGCGATGCAGGCCGAGTTGAACGACAATTTGCGCCTGTACCCGGACCCCAACAGCGACCTGCTCAAGCAGGCCGTGGCCAAGTACTACGGCGTTGACGCCGGCAAAGTGTTCCTCGGCAACGGTTCCGACGAAGTGCTGGCGCACATCTTCCACGGCCTGTTCCAGCACGACTTGCCGCTGCTGTTCCCGGACATCAGCTACAGCTTCTACCCGGTGTACTGCGGCCTGTATGGCATCAAGTCCGCCCCGGTGCCGCTGGACGAGCAATTCCAGATCCGCGTGGCCGACTACGCCAAGCCCAATGGCGGAATCATCTTCCCCAATCCGAACGCGCCGACCGGCTGCGTGCTGGCGCTGGATGCAGTGGAGCAGATCCTCAAGGCCAGCCCGGATTCGGTGGTGGTGGTCGATGAAGCCTATATCGACTTCGGCGGCGAAACCGCCATCAGCCTGGTGGATCGCTACCCGAACCTGCTGGTGACCCAGACCCTGTCCAAATCGCGCTCACTGGCCGGTTTGCGTGTAGGCCTGGCCGTGGGCCACCCGGACCTGATCGAGGCGCTGGAGCGGGTCAAGAACAGCTTCAACTCCTACCCGCTGGATCGCCTGGCGATTGTCGGCGCGGCGGCGGCTTTTGAGGACCGTGAGTACTTCGAGAAAACGTGCAAGCGGGTGATCGACAGCCGCAACACGGTGGTCGCGCAGTTGCAAGGCAAGGGCTTTGAAGTGTTGCCTTCAGCGGCCAACTTCATCTTTGCCCGTCACCCACGGCACGACGCCGCGGGTTTGGCCGCAAAGCTGCGTGAGCAAGGCGTGATCGTGCGGCACTTCAAGCAGGAGCGGATTGCCCAGTTCCTGCGGATCAGCATCGGTACGCCGGAGCAGAACCAGGCGCTGATCGATGGCCTCGGCGAGCTTTAAGCCACACTGAAGAGCAAAAAATGTGGGAGCTGGCAAGCCAGCTCCCACATTTTTTTTGCGTTGAGCCAGTTAGATCAACGGCTCATCCGGCTTCTTGTTCTTCCAGCCATCATTGCCCGGCAGCAGCAGGTTCAAACCAATCGCTACCACCGCACACAGGGCGATGCCCTTGAGGCCGAAATCATCCGGGCCAGTGCCGGTGCCGACCAGCACGCCGCCAATCCCGAACACCAAAGTCACCGACACAATCACCAGATTGCGCGCCTCACCCAGGTCGATCTTGTGGCGGATCAACGTGTTCATGCCAACCGCCGCAATCGAGCCGAACAGCAGGCACAGAATCCCGCCCATCACCGGTACCGGGATGCTTTGCAGCAACGCGCCGAACTTGCCGATAAACGCCAGGCTGATGGCAAACACGGCCGCCCAGGTCATGATTTTCGGGTTGTAGTTCTTGGTCAGCATCACCGCGCCAGTCACTTCAGCGTAGGTGGTGTTTGGCGGGCCGCCGAACAGGCCGGCAGCGGTGGTGGCAATCCCGTCACCCAGCAGGGTGCGGTGCAGGCCGGGCTTCTTCAGGTAATCGCGACCGGTCACGCTGCCTCCCGCAATCACACCGCCGATATGCTCGATCGCCGGGGCCAGGGCCACCGGGACGATAAACAGGATGGCCTGCCAGTTGAACTCCGGCGCGGTGAAGTGGGGCAGGGCGAACCACGGCGCGGCGGCGATTTTCGCGGTGTCGACCACACCAAAGTAGAACGACATGGCAAAGCCGACCAGCACGCCGGAGATAATCGGCACCAGGCGGAAAATGCCTTTGCCGAATACCGCGACGATCAAGGTGGTCAGCAGCGCCGGCATCGAAATCAGCATCGCCGTCTGGTAATGGATCAGCTCGCTGCCATCGCCGGCTTTGCCCATTGCCATATTGGCGGCAATCGGCGCCATGGCCAGACCGATGGAAATGATCACCGGGCCAATCACCACCGGCGGCAGCAGGCGGTCGATGAAGCCCGTGCCTTTGACCTTAACAGCCAGGCCCAGGAAGGTATAAACGAAACCGGCCGCCATCACCCCGCCCATGGTCGCCGCGAGGCCGAACTGGCCTTTGGCGAGAATGATCGGGGTGATAAACGCAAAGCTCGATGCCAGGAATACCGGCACCTGCCGCCCTGTCACCACCTGGAACAGCAGCGTGCCCAGGCCTGCGGTGAACAGTGCGACGTTTGGATCAAGACCTGTGATCAGTGGCATCAACACCAGCGCGCCAAATGCTACAAACAGCATTTGTGCGCCAGACAGGATCTGGCGCCAAAGCGGGTCGTTGAATTCATCCTGCATGCTCACGCGTCCTTCTGCTTGGTGCCGAAGATCTTGTCACCGGCATCGCCCAGGCCTGGGATGATGTAGCCGTGTTCGTTCAAGCGCTCGTCGATGGAGGCGGTGTAGATCTGCACGTCCGGGTGAGCCTTTTCGACGGCAGCGATGCCTTCGGGGGCAGCCACCAGCACCATGGCGCGGATGTCCTTGCAACCGGCCTTTTTCAGCAGGTCGATGGTGGCAACCATGGAACTGCCGGTGGCGAGCATCGGGTCGATGATCATTGCCAGGCGTTCGTTGATTTCCGGGACGAGTTTTTCCAGGTAGGTGTGCGCCTGCAAGGTTTCTTCATTGCGAGCCACGCCCACGGCGCTGACTTTGGCGCCCGGGATCAGGCTGAGCACGCCTTCGAGCATGCCGATACCGGCGCGCAGGATAGGCACTACGGTGATTTTCTTACCGGCGATTTTCTCCACTTGTACGGGACCGGCCCAACCGGGGATCTCGTAGGTTTCCAGCGGCAAATCCTTGGTCGCTTCATAAGTCAGCAGCGCTCCGACTTCCTGAGCAAGCTCACGGAAATTCTTCGTGCTAATGTCGGCACGGCGCATAAGGCCGAGTTTGTGTCGGATCAGCGGGTGGCGGATCTCGCGAGTGGGCATGGGAAAGGCTCCGGCGGCGGGCAAAAAAACCGGCCTAGATTAATCTATCCGAGGGTGTTGTCCTATAGACATCTAGTACGTTAGTCCATTAAGGCTTGATCGTTGCGCCTCACATGCGTACCTTTGCCCGCTTTTCTTGCCACAGCACCCCCTTGGAGAGCGCCATGTCCGCTGATCTCGAGCATATCCGTCAAATCATGCGCGAGGCTGACTGCCTGTACACCGAAGCGCAAGTCGAAGAAGCGATCGCCAAGGTCGGCGCACACATCAGCCGCGAAATGGCCGACACCAACCCGGTGGTCTTCTGCGTGATGAACGGCGGCCTGATTTTCGCCGGCAAATTGCTGACTCATCTGCAATTCCCGCTGGAAGCCTCCTACCTGCACGCCACCCGTTATCGCAACGAGACCAGCGGCGGCGACCTGTTCTGGAAAGCCAAGCCGGAAGTGTCGTTCATCGACCGCGACGTGCTGATCATCGACGACATCCTCGATGAAGGTCACACCCTGGGCGCGATCATCGACTTCTGCAAACATGCCGGCGCGCGCAAAGTGCACACCGCCGTACTGATCGACAAAGACCACGACCGCAAAGCCCGTCCGGACCTCAAAGCCGATTACGTCGGCCTGCCGTGCATCGATCGTTACATCTTCGGCTACGGCATGGACTACAAAGGCTACTGGCGTAACGCCAATGGCATCTACGCGGTTAAAGGGATGTAAACCATGGTGCGCTTTCTTGATCAGACGCTGTTCGCGCAATTGGCCGAGAAAGCCGCCGCCAGCCCTCGCGGCCGGCACCATCACAACTTCCATCAGATGGAAGAGCCCTGCCATCGCCTGGCCGTTGGCCTGCAACCCGACACCTATGTGCCGCCGCATCGGCACCTGCGTGCCGACAAGGCGGAAACCCTGTTGGTGCTCAAGGGCAGCCTCGGCTTACTGGTGTTCAGCGATACCGGCGAGGTGATTGCCAAGCGCATTCTGCAGGCGGGCGGTGAGTGTGCAGGCGTCGATCTGCCGCCAGGTGTGTTTCATGGCCTGGTGGTTCTGGAGCCTGACAGTGTGATGTTTGAATGCAAGGCCGGGCCGTATCGCCCGATAGGCGAGGGCGAGTCACCCGGCTGGGCGCCCCGCGAAGGCGATTCCGGTGTGGCCGAGTATCAACGCTGGATGCTCGCCCAGTTCGATTGAGCTACAGTGCTCGGCCTTCTTCTACGGAGCGGCCCATGAGCCTGTTGACACGCACCTGCGCCGCCCTGGCGTTGACTCTCAGTTTGCCACTGGCTGCCGCGCCCGCGCCGATGCACAGCCAGTTCCTGCCGCCCGATGACCTGACCCTGCGTGCGCAAACGCCCGACCAGCAGCAACTGCTGCAAGTTACTGAATATGCGGTGGTGGTGGGTAGCCAGCGGCAGTCGACGCAACAGCCAATTCCGGTGACCTCGCCGGTGATGATCCGCCTCAAGGGGAAATCCCTGAACAAGGGCGCGACGATCAGTCAGGTGGTGCTCAATTTTGATGCCGAAAGCAAAAGCCTGAAAAAGCCGATGTTCGATGACGCCAGCAAAACCCTGACCCTGTCTTACCCAATGGCGCAATATCGAGTGATTGTCGACCTGCTGCGCAATGACACGGTGTATGTGCAGTTCCTCAGTTATGCCAATGGGCATATCTGGGCGGATCTGCACACAGGGGCCGTACGCGCAAAGTAATTAAGCCGAATGCAGTCAATGTGGGAGCTGGCTTGCCTGCGATGGCGGCGGGTCAGTTGGCCCAACTGTCACTGATGCACCGCTATCGCAGGCAAGCCGGCTCCCACATGAGTGTTTGGTTGTTTTCGAAGGTGGTGTCTGGCAGGTAGACTCCCAATCCCGTGTAAATGTCTGCAGGCTGGAGTCGGTAATGCGTAAAGATAAGAAACAGGTGATTGGTGACGAGATCGGCGACGACCAGATCAAGTTGTTCCTGGATTTTGAGCCAGTCGACGCGACTTCACCGTCCCTGCACAAGCTGATCAAGGCCTACCGTGGCCTGCGTATCGACGACTTCGAGCGCTTCCTGGGCTTTTTCAAGGAAGCTGGCCTGGACCTGGATGGTAAGGACGAGCACGGCAAGACCTTCGTCGAGCTGATCAAGGACCAGCGCAACGCGCCTGAGTACATCGAGCTGATCGAAAACGCTCGCGGCTGATTATCCCGGCCACAAAAAAACGCCCCGAAGGGCGTTTGATCGTTCCCACGCTCCGCGTGGGAATGCCTCCACTGACGCTCCGCGTCAAGACCTCAAGCGAAGCTTTCAGCCTCGTTGCTTTGCGCAACCAGCTCCAGGCTGATGTTGTTCTGCGCATTGATCTTGCGATACAGCTCAGCGTCCGTCTCCAGCACTTTTTCCCTCGCCGGGAAGATCTCGTGCAGCTTGGCCGCCCACTCACCAGCAGCCTTGGCCGGGAAGCAGCGCTCGATCAGTTCCAGCATGATCGAAACCGTCACCGAAGCGCCTGGGGACGCGCCCAGCAGGGCCGCCAGCGAGCCGTCTTTGGCCGCGACCAGCTCGGTGCCAAATTGCAGCACGCCGCCTTTTTTCGGGTCTTTCTTGATGATCTGCACCCGTTGGCCGGCCACTTCCAGGCGCCAGTCTTCGGCTTTGGCTTGCGGGTAGAAGCGGCGCAGTGATTCCAGGCGCTGCTCCATGGACTGCATCACTTCGCTGACCAGGTATTTGGTCAGGTCCATGTTGTCGCGAGCGACCGCCAGCATCGGGCCGATATTGCCGGCGCGAACCGACAGCGGCAGGTCGAGGAACGAGCCGTGCTTGAGGAACTTGGTGGTGAAGCCGGCGTATGGCCCGAACAGCAGGGATTTCTGGCCATCGACCACGCGGGTGTCCAGGTGCGGCACGGACATCGGCGGCGAGCCCACGGCGGCCTGGCTGTAGACCTTGGCCTGGTGGTGCTTGACCACTTCCGGGTTGTCGCAACGCAGCCACTGGCCACTGACCGGGAAGCCGCCGAAGCCTTTGCTTTCTTCGATGCCCGAAGCTTGCAGCAGCGGCAGGGCCGCGCCACCGGCGCCGAGGAACACGAACTTGGCGTCGACTTCGCGGGTGTTGCCGCTGTTGACGTCCTTGATGCTCACGGTCCAGCCCGCGCCATTGCGCTTGAGGCCGGTAACGCGCTTGCTGTACTTGACCTGGGCATCCGGTGCGCTGGTCAGGTGCGACAGCAGTTGGTTGGTCAGGGCGCCGAAATTGACGTCGGTGCCGTTCATCACGCGGGTGGCCGCGATTTTTTCGTCGAGCGGGCGGCCCGGCATCATCAGCGGCATCCACTCGGCCATCTCATTGCGGTCTTCGGTGTAATGCATCTCCGAGAACGCATGGTGCTGGCTGAGGGTTTCAAAGCGTTTCTTGAGGAAAGACACGCCTTTGTCGCCTTGCACGAAGCTCAGGTGCGGCACCGGGCTGATAAAGGACTTGGACGAGCCAAAGGTGCCCTTTTTGGTCAGGTACGCCCAGAACTGCTTCGACACCTCGAACTGGGTGTTGATGTGCACGGCTTTCTTGATGTCGATGGAGCCGTCGCCAGCCTGCGGCGTGTAGTTCAGCTCACACAGCCCGGCGTGGCCGGTGCCGGCGTTGTTCCACGGGTTGGAACTCTCCGCGGCACCCGAATCCATCAGCTCAACGACTTCCAGCTTGAGGCCGGGGTCGAGCTCTTTGAGCAATACGGCCAGGGTGGCACTCATGATGCCGGCCCCTACCAGTACTACGTCGACTGCTTCGTTATGCGCCATTTAACGCGTCTCCAAAATCTGCAGCACCAAATTGACGGCATGGCTGCCAGGAGTGACGGGGCGGTTCACGTGTTGCCCCAGGTTACCCATGGCCAGGATCGCCATGTCCGTTTCGCAATTCTTTGCAACTTCAGCACACGCTTCCTGCCAGGCTAATCTGCCTATGAACGCATTCATGGGCGCCTGTGGCAATTCGACTTATGGTCAAAGCGTGCGATTTGTGCAATCAATCCGTAGCGGACAGGCTCAAGCTCCGGTGTTTGAGGAGTACTCGGTCCTGTGTGGTTGGGCTGTTCCAGACGCTGATGGTGCTTGTACAAACGCCAAACTATTCATTTGCTCGCCACACTCTTGTGAAGTTGTGAAAACCCGTTTTTTTCACGCTCTTTTGAAGACGTGAACCTCAAAAAAGGGCTGCCCCAGCCTGGCACCTGGCCCGTAAACCCCTGCCGACACGCGGCAAGACGGGCAAACAACTCAAGTGGCCGAGCGCAATGGCAGCTCTGGCAGATTCGGTAAAGAGGGGTGGTTTGCAAAGAAAACAGCAAGCGCGCCAGCTTCACTCGATCTGTGTGGGCGGCTCTCTGTGGGCGATTGGGGGGTTAATACCGAGGCATTAACGATGCTGCGAGGCCCGATCAGGAGACGTCCTTATAATCGGGGGGAGATTGTAGCGAAGAACGCCAGGGAAATGGGCGTGTTTTGTGACTTTTATTAGGGCGTTCAGGAAGCCAGTGCGTGCCGCGAGTGCGTGTGGGCAACCCGTGGGCTGATTCGGGCGTTCATTGGCAGTGGGCGGTGCATCCAGCCCAGATGTGTCTCCGTGACTTCCACCCAGCCCTCGCCCACGGGTGGCAGGCTGCACTGCTTGAACGCCACGCAATGGCCATTGGCATCGAGCCGTGCGTAGTGGCGATGGCGGGGGTGGGACATGAACAATGATTTAAGAAGGCGCATGGCTTTGTACCTGTTACGTTACATGCTTGAAGGTTGCCAGTGTGCCATGACAGTGGAGTGACGAAATTATGCGAAATTGTAATTTCAGCCCGCCTTCAGCTGCCGTTCAGGATGGCTGGTGAGTGGCCCACATGCGCCGTTATACTGGCGGCCTGTTTGCACCTAGTCCTGGAGAAATGAGTATGTTGCAACGCCTGTTGTTCGGTTTGATCACTGTGACCAGTTTGACCCTGGTTGGCTGCGCCAACAGCCCGCAACAACTCAGCCCGCAACCTAAAGTCACGGCGCAACTGGCGCCTGTCGGCCACGGCCAGCCGGTATCGGTGCGCGTGGTAGATGGTCGTCCTTCGCCAACCCTGGGTTCCCGTGGTGGTCTGTACCCTGAGACCGCGCTGATTTCGGTACAAGGCCAGGACGTGCTGCCCAAGCTGCAAGCCCAGGCTGAAGCCGCCGTGCGCCTGCTGGGCTTCACCCCGGCCAACTCGCCGGGCGCGCCGCAGTTGACCATCACCCTGGCTGAGCTGAAGTACCAGTCGCCCAAAGAAGGCCTGTATGTGACGGAAGCCTCCATCGGCGCGACCTTCAAGTCCGACGTCAGCGCCGGCACACGCCGCTACAGTGGCCGCTACGGCGCGTCCCTGAACCAGCGCTTCGGTATGTCGCCGAACCAGGAAACCAACACCAAGCTGGTCAGCGACGTGTTGAGTGATGCCCTGACGCGCTTGTTCAAAGACCCGAGCATCGGTTCGCTTCTCAACGCGCAGTAACCGTCAGGCGGGCGCGCAACGCCCCCATCGCCGGGCTCAGCAATGAGCCCGGTTTTTTTATGCCTGTAGCCTTCATGCAGCCGTTTCGACATAAAAGTCCAGCACACTCACGCCAGTGAGCAGGTCCAGCTCCGGCAGGTCGGCATGCTGGTGCCCGCCGAGCGCGCAATACACCAGCCAGTGGCGGTCCTGGACGTTGAATGCGAGGCCGCCGACCAGCGCTTCCTGTTCATCGTTCTGGGCCATCAGGTACAGCCGATCCTGATTTTGTGCGTGCAGCATGACAAGCTCCCAAGCGTTCGAAGGGCAACAGAGTGGCTTGTTAAGGTGACGTTCAGGTGACGCTGTAAATTACTGGATACATTAACCGTACATGGGGGACGGAACGTTTCAGCGGCAGGAGGCCAATATCATTCAGGTTTGTATCTGAATTGATACCAAGACACTCGTCTACCGAGGTTTGCGATGGCGCTGCCCGCACTGCTGATCAATGCTGTGGCTTTATTGGTGGCCTGCCCGGGTGCAGCGCTGCTGTTCATTACCCGCCTGCGCGAGCAGCGAGCGCTGGCCGACCTGACCGCCCAAAGCGAAGACCGCGCGATCGACCAACCGATGTTGTTTCTGGATGTGCGTACCGAACGGTCGCATCGCCTGGCTTACCGCGTCGGGTTTGCCTGCCTCGGCCTGGCGCTGGCCGTGTCCTGGCTCAGCACCCACCTCTAAAACCACCGAAAGACCAATGTGGGAGCTGGCTTGCCCGCGATAGCAGTGTGCCAGTCGATAGATTCGGTTCTGACACGCCGCCATCGCGGGCAAGCCCGCTCCCACATTTTGGTTTGGTATTTACAGAGGAATCCCGGCCTTGACCCGGTATTGATTCCTCACCGGCGTCGCATACTGCGTCACCAAGTACGGCCGGTGTTCCACCGGGCATTCATTCAAGCGCCGCTCCCACTCCGCTTTGGCCTTGGCCAGCTCATCGGCCGGGAACACCTCGGCTGCCGCCGGCACCTGCAATTGCGGGTCGGCGTCGCTCCACTGCGCATACGCCAGGTAATGCACCGGGAACAGGCGATAACCGCCGAGAATCTGGCGGTCCATTTCTACGGCCAACAGTTTGGTGTCTTCAAAGCGTTCGGTGATCGGCGGTGCGAAGTTCACGTGCACGCGGCCCTTGTAGCCGGTAATGCCCAGCGCAATGCTCACATCGTCTTCACCTGGCGCCTTGCTGTAGGTGCCGGTGGTGGCGCGGATGTACAGCTCGCGGGCCTTGGCGCTGTCGCATGGGTCGTATTCATAGCTGATCGACACCGGCGTCAGGTTCAGCGACTGGATCACCTCTGCAAACGGCTCGTCCTTGCGGCTGACGTGGAACATCTTGAGGATCGCCGACTCGGTGCGATCATCCCCGTCCTTGGCCCGCCCTTCGGCCTGGGCGATCCAGATCGACTGGCAGTCGTTGCGGATCGAATGGTTGATATAGGCCGACAGCAGGTTATACGCCGCCATCTTCTCCTTTCGCCCAGTGATCGAGCGGTGCACGATAAAGCTCTTGTTCAGGCGCATCAGGTCGCTGACAAACGGCTTTTGCAGCAGGTTGTCGCCGATGGCGATGCGTGGCGTCGGCAGGCCGGCGTGGTACACGGCATAGTTGACGAAGGCCGGGTCCATCACGATATCGCGGTGGTTGGCCAGAAACAGATAGGCGGTGCCGGACTTGAGCTGCTCGACGCCGGTATAAGTCACGCCGTCGGTCGCCCGATCTATGGTGTGATCGACGTAGTACTCGACTTTGTCCTGCAGCGTGGCCACGGTGGTGACGCCGGCAAATTCACGGCGCAGTTTGCGGGCGATCATCGGCTTGAGCAGCCAGCCCAGGGCGCCGGCAAAGCGCGGGAAGCGAAAGTGAGTCAGGATGTCCAGAAAGGCCTTGTCACTGAACAGGCGCGCCAGCACGGCCGGGACTTCGCTGTCGTTGTAAGGTCGGATGGTATCGAATTCGCCCATCATGCTCTCTTGTTAGAAACGGCTAGGGTAAGTAAAGGAAATATCAGGGTGCGGCCGCAATATTGGCTCTGCCGTGAATAGCCCTGTAAATAGACCGGCGATTATACGCACAAGTCACCTGGGAGACCGCGATGGAAGAGGAGTCGTACGAATGTCCTTATTGTGGAGAGGTGGTCACGGCGTTGCTGGACCTGTCGGGAGGCGATCAGCAATATATAGAGGATTGCCCGGTGTGCTGCCGGCCCATTACTTTCGAGCTACAGGTGCATGATGACGAATGGATGCTGAACGTGCGCAGCGAAAACGAGTAACAGGTACACCCCATGCAGCGAATCTACGAACCGGAAAACCTGATGGAGGGCGAGCTGCTGCAACAGATGCTTGCCAGTGAAGGCATCGAGGCGCACCTGGTGGGGCGCCATTTGCTCGGTGGGACCGGCGAGTTGCCGATCTTCGGCCTGTTGGGCCTGGAAGTCGACAACGACCAGGCCGCCTACGCCCGCGAATTGATTACGGCCTATAACGGCGCGCAACCCATGCCCGGCGATGAACCCGACAGCTTCCCCGACGTGTTGGTCTGTTAGGCTGTCGGTCGGTTTACCCCAAGAGTCGTGTTGCCCCATGTGTGGACGTTATGCCCTGTTTCGCTGGAACCCTTCCTTTGCTGCCTTGCCGGGCTTCCCGGCCGACCAGCAGGCCCAGTGGAACATCTCCCCGAATGATTCGGTGCTGATCCAGCGCCTGAGCGAAGGCCAGCGCACCCTGGCCCGTGCGCGCTGGGGCCTCACGCCACCGTGGCTCACCGACCTTTCGCGCACGCCAGCCCACGCGCGCGCCGAAACCCTGGCCGAACAACCGATGTTTCGCGAAGCCTTGCGTCAGCGCCGCTGTTTGCTGCCGGCCAACGGTTTCTACGAATGGCGCGGCACCCAGCGTAAACGCCCGTATTGGCTGACGCCGGGTGAAGGCTCGACACTGTTTTTTGCGGCGATCTGGGAGGCTTATCCGGTGCAGGAGCAGGTGTGGCTGAGTACGGCGGTGGTGACCCAGGCCGCACAGAGTCAGCGGCGGCCGTTGATTCTGGATGCGGCAGGGCAAGAGGCGTGGTTGAATCCTGAGACGCCGCTGCACGTGTTGCAGGGCTTGTTGGCCAGCGAGCCTGCCGCGTTGCGCGAGCGGGTGTTGGCCAATATGGTCAATGATCCGAAGTTGAATGGGCCGGAGTGTCTGACCCCAGGTTGAGGTTGGCTTTGCTGGACTCATCGCAGGCAAGCCAGCTCCCACATGTTGAGTGTATTCACAAATCCAAATGTGGGAGCTGGCTTGTCGGGTCGCCGCATCGCTGCGATAGCGGCCTCAGACCTTGAACTGATTGATCAACCGCCGCTGCTGCTCCGCCAACTTGGTCAAATCCGCACTCGCTGCGCTGGACTCATCCGCACCACCCGCCACCTCATTGGCCACCTGGCCAATATTGATCACATTGCGATTGATGTCCTCGGCCACGGCGCTCTGCTCTTCGGCCGCGCTGGCGATTTGCGTGTTCATGTCGTTGATCACCGACACCGCCTGGGTAATGGTCTCCAGCGCTTCGGCCGCCTTCGCCGCGTGCTGCACGCTTTCGTCGGTACGGTGCTGGCTGTCTTCCATCACCCGCACCACATCCCGCGTGCCTTGTTGCAGCTGTTGGATCATGGTCTGGATTTCTTCAGTGGCTTTTTGGGTTTTCTGCGCCAGGTTGCGCACCTCATCGGCCACCACCGCAAAACCACGCCCTTGCTCACCGGCGCGGGCCGCTTCGATGGCGGCGTTGAGCGCCAGCAGGTTGGTCTGCTCGGCAATCCCGCGAATCGCCGTGAGGATCGCGTTGATATTTTCGCTGTCCTTGGCCAGGGTTTGCACCACACCGACCGCCTTGCCGATTTCTTCAGCCAGCGCGCCGATGGAAGTGGACGTGTCGCGCACAATACGCATGCCTTGGCTTGCGGCCTGGTCGGCATGGCTGGCGGCTTGCGCGGCCTGGGTGGCGTTGCGTGCCACGTCTTGCGCAGTGGCGGTCATTTCGTGCACAGCGGTGGCCACCTGGTCGATCTCGACCATCTGTTTATGCACGCCCTGGTTGGTGCGAATCGCGATGTCGGCGGTGTGTTCTGACGAGTCGCTGACCTTCTGCACCGAACTCACGACCTGAGTGATCATGCCCTGCAACTTGATCAGGAAGGTATTAAAGCCGTTGGCAATCGCGCCCAGCTCATCGGCGCGATCACTGGTGAGGCGGCGGGTAAGGTCACCTTCGCCCTGGGCGATATCGTTGAGCATGGCCACCATTTGCTTGAGCGGGCGGGCGATGCCATGGCCCACCAGCCAGATCACCAGCAAACCGATACCGGCGATCAACAGGCCGACCATGGCCATGCCGAAGGTGTCGGTCTTGCGCTGGGCTTGCAGGTCGCCTTGCAGCTTCTGCGAGTCGGCCATTACCGCACTCAGCGGCAGTTGCAGCATCAAGGTCCAGCGCGCTTCGGCCTGGCCGATGTTGAAGGGCAGGAACAGCTCGATATGCCCGTGCTCCTTGTCGATGTCGTAGCGCACTTCGCCGACTTTCAACTGGCCGAGGTTGGCCAGCTCGTTGCTGTCGAGCAGGTCGCTGGCTTTTTCGCCAAGCTTGCTGGCGTCCTTGGTATAGGCCACCAGGCGACCGTTGCTGGAGATCAGCGCCAGTTCGCCGGCGCCGTTGTACAGGTTCTGGTCGGCGCGGGTGAGCATGTCCTGGATGAAGTTCACCGACAGGTCGGCGCCGACGATGCCCTGGAACGTGCCGTCGACCATGATCGGTTCGATAAACGAGGCGAGCATCACCATCGCATTCCCGACTTTATAAGGCGCCGGGTCGATGGCGCAGGGCTTCTTGCTCTCTTTGGAGCACAGGTAGTACTCACTGGCGCGCACGCCGGTTGACAGGATCTTCTGATCGTTGACGTCAGCGAGCTTATCCAGGCCCAGGCTGCCATCGGCGTTGCGGTACCACCACGGCAGGAAACGGCCGTCGGCGGCCATGCCGACAATTGGGGTGTTTACGTAGGCGGCGTCGTTATGGTCGATGGCATTGGGTTCCCAGCCGATGTAGGCGCCGAGGATTTTCGGGTTGCGCGCCACGGTTTCATGCAGCAGGTTGATCAATTGCTCGCGGCCGACCTGCAGCGCGGGTTCGCCCTTGGCGTCTTTCATCGCCAGCAGGGCATTGGCGGTGGCCAGGCCTTTGGCGGTCACCAGTGGTGCCTCCAGTTCGCGCTGAATCAGCGTGGCCTGGGTTTGCGCCAAAGCGGTGAGGCGCTGCTCGATGATCTGCTCAAATTGCGCCTGGGTGCGCTCCTGCACCAGCTCCTGGGTGCGGGCACCGGCAAACACTGCATAGAGCACCAGCACTGCGACCACACTCAGCACGATGGCCCCGGTCAATGCGGCGACAGAAAACTGAATCGACTTGAATTTCATGGAGGCTCCAGGCGCAGGGCAGGTGGGCTGCCTTTTTGTATCGGCCATGGGCACTGGAGGCTTAAGGCTTGGCGGGCGAAATAGTGCGAGATGTCGCAAACGGGCAGTTCGCCGCCGCTGTGGGTGTGTGGGATGTATCTGAAAGTTAGTGGTTACACGTCGTGTGTATCTGGCGCAGATACACATGACCGCCTAGGATACGCGCCAGGATTTCAGGGAGAGCGTCATGAAAAAGTCATTGGTGGTAAGTGTACTCAGTGCAGCGATGCTGCTGGCCGGTTGCCAGGTGGTCAACACCACCAGTGGCGGTGCCGTTGGCGTTGAGCGCAAGCAATATATGTACAGCCTGTTGTCGAGTCAGGAAGTCGACCAGATGTATGCCCAGTCCTATCAAAAGACCTTGGGCGAGGCGAGCAGCAAAGGTGTCGTCGACAAGACGAGTGCCAACGCCAAGCGCGTGCAGGCGATTGCCAAGCGTTTGATCGTGCAAGTACCGGCGTTCCGCCCGGACGCGGCGCAGTGGCAATGGGAAGTGAACCTGATCAAAAGCGACGAGATCAACGCTAACTGCGGGCCAGGCGGCAAGATATTCGTATACAGCGCGCTGATCGACGACCTCAAATTGACCGATGACGAGTTGGCGGCGGTGATGGGGCATGAAATCGCCCACGCCTTGCGCGAGCACAGTCGTGAGGCCATGTCCAAAGCGTACGGTATCGAAATGGCCAAGCAGGGCGCCTCAGCCTTGTTGGGGTTGGGCCAAGACAGTATGGCGATTGGTGATGCTGCCGTTAAATACGGCCTGACGTTGCCCAACAGTCGCGGCAACGAGAATGAAGCCGACCTGATCGGCCTGGAGCTTTCGGCCCGCGCCGGCTACAACCCGAATGCCGCGATCACCTTGTGGAACAAGATGGCCAAGGCTTCCCAGGGCGGGACACCGGAGTTCATGAGCACTCACCCGGCCTCCGACAGCCGAATCGCCTCGTTGCAGGCGGCGATTCCGAAGGTGATGCCGCTGTACCAGCAGGCCAAAAAGTCCTGAGTTAACGCGGTCCAGTGTGGGAGCCGGGCTTGCCCGCGATGCAGGCGACTCGGTTTGTAAGGTGTACCGAGGTGATGCCATCGCAGGCAAGCCAGCTCCCACAGGTTTACATCGAGTTTAGATCCAGCCGCTGCTTTGCATGGCCTTGTACACCGCCACCACCGCCAGGACGAAAAACGCCGTAGCCGCCAGTCGACGAATCAAAGTCAGCGGCAGTTTTTCCGCCGCAAAATTCCCCGCCAATACCACCGGCACGTTGGCAATCAGCATGCCCAGCGTGGTGCCGATAATCACCAGCCACAACTCCGGGTACTGCGCCGCCAGCATCACCGTGGCGATCTGGGTCTTGTCACCGATTTCGGCGAGGAAGAACGCAATCAGCGTGGTCAGGAACGGCCCGAACTTGCGCGTGGTACTGGCTTCGTCATCGTCGAGTTTGTCCGGCACCAAAGTCCACAGCGCGGTGGCACAGAAGCTCGCTGCGAGGATCCAGTGCAACACCGCATCCGAGAAGAAACTGCCGAACCAGGCCCCCACGGCGCCGGCGGCCGCATGGTTGGCCAGGGTCGCGGCGACAATGCCGGCGATGATCGGCCAGGGTTTGCGAAAGCGTGCGGCAAGGATGAGCGCGAGCAGTTGCGTCTTGTCGCCGATTTCGGCCAAGGCAACGATTGCGGTAGGAACGAGTAATGAATCCAGCATCAGGTAGGTTTCCAGGGGCGGGCCGACACGGCTATGACACGTACAGCCTTCCCGCCCCGGGTAAGGTGTGCGTGTCATAGGTCTTGTCAAACCCCGGTCCGTCTGTGCGGACTCCTGGGTCGCATACGCCATGGTCTGTTGACCAAGTATGTTGACGTATGCCGGACGAGCATGGCGCTCGTGGGAGACTACTCCCCTAGGACGGAGCGGATTCTGCCTAGGCAAAACCCATTCGGCAAGCGTTCTTTTTCAAATCGCCCTCAGCCGCGTTTGGCACGGTAAATGCGAAAACCATTGCCCTCGGCCTTGATCGCACACACGCCCAAGTGCTCTTCGATCAGCGGTTGATACTTGAGGAAACTGTTGGCGACCAAGCGAAGTTCGCCACCTTTTGCCAGGTGTTTCGCCGCTTTTCGTAGCAAGTTTTCCGTAGCGAAATAATCCGTATGTACACCGACATGGAACGGCGGGTTGCTTAAAATCGCGTTCAAACCCATCGGCGCGGCGTCGATACCGTCACCGGTCAACACCTCGGCTTCCAGACCGTTGGCCGCCAGAGTCAGGCGGCTGCTGGCGGCGGCGAAGGCGTCCACATCGAGCATCGTCACGCTGTTATGCGGGTAACGGCGCTTGACCGCCGCCCCGAGCACGCCGGCGCCGCAACCAAAGTCGAGCAGATGCCCGCTCGGTAGCTTATCCAGGTGCTCCAGCAGCAGCTCGGTGCCGCGATCCAGCCGACCATGGCTGAACACGCCGGGCAGGCTCACCACCTTCAGCGGCCCTTCGGCCAGCGGCACCTCGAAGACTTGCGCCAGGCTTTCCAGCTCGACCGCTTGCGGGGCGTTGGCCACGGTGACTTGCCACAGCTGGCAATGCCGCGCGTTGTCGAGCTTGCGCGGCTTGCCGTACGGAATCATCTGCTTGGCGGCACTTTCGATGCCGCCCTTTTTCTCCCCGACCAAAAACAGCTCGGCGCCGGGCAAGCGTGCGGCCACGGCGTTGAGCAGGTAGTCGGTGAGGTCTTTGGATTTTGGAAGGAAAATCACTGCCGCATCAAACCCGCGTTCGGGCACGTTCACGCCGAACTGGCTGCGCTCGGGAAAGCGCGCATCCAGTGCGGCCTGATCGCCGGCATGCCAGCTCCAGCCGTGGGCATTGGGCAGTCGGCCGAGCAAGTCGTCAGCGGGCAAACCTACCAGCAGCAGGTTGCCTTGAAAAAGTTCGGCCTGACGAAGCAGTACTTCACTGCGCGGATCCATAGTCTGCTCCTTGAAAAGGGGCGCAGTTTATCAACTGACGACGCGCAGCGGGGCACCGCTGAAAAAGCCTCGGGCGTTTTCAGCCAGTTGGCCGACGATACGCTGGCGCGCTTCGCGACTGCCCCAGGCGTTGTGCGGGGTGACGATCAAGCGGGGAATGTCGCCGGCCAGCAACGGGTTGCCATTCACGGGTGGTTCCACGCTCAGCACGTCGGTGGCCGCGCCGCCCAAATGGCCGCTGCGCAAGGCATCTGCCAGCGCCTGTTCGTTGATCAAACCACCACGCGCGGTGTTGACGATAAACGCGCCCGGCTTGAGCAGTGCCAGTTCACGGGTGCCGATAAAGTCGCGAGTGTGTTCATTGAGCGGGCAGTGCAAGGTCAGCGCGTCGACCTGTGCGAGCAGCTCATCCAGCGGCACGCGGTCGGCGCGGGCAGGGCGCCCGGGAATGGCGCCGAGCACCACGCGCATGCCAAAAGCTTCGGCCAGGCGTGCCACCGCGCCGCCCAGTTCACCATGGCCGAGCAGGCCGAGGGTTTTGCCTTCCAGCTCGACAATCGGGTAGTCCAGCAGGCAGAACTGCTTGGCCTGTTGCCATTTGCCTGCCGTTACATCCTGTTGATAGTCCTTCAGACGCGTCGCCAGGTTGAGCAGCAGCATGATCGTGTGTTGCGCCACCGATGGCGTGCCGTAGCCGTGGCAATTACTCACGGTAATGCCGTGTGCGCGGGCGGCGTCGAGGTCGATGTTGTTGGTGCCGGTGGCCGACACCAGGATCAGCTTGAGCTCAGGGCAGGCCGCCAGGGTTTGCGCGTTAAGGGCAATCTTGTTACTGATCACCACCTGGGCGCCTTGCACGCGTTCAAGCACATTCTGTGGCGTGGTGTCGGTGAACAGCTGCAAATCACTGAAGCTGTTACGCAGCTCGCTGAGGTCGAGGTCGCCCAGGTCCAGGGACGGGTGATCAAGGAAGACGGCGCGGCGATTGTTCATTCTCAACTGTACCTTTTGCGACGAGGTTCGAAGGCGTAATCTGCCGAGCCTATCAGATGAAATAATCAGTTACTTAATGGAGTGAGCATGTACGTCGCCGAGTTTTTGACCGTAGCCCTGATTCACTTGTTGGCAGTGGCCAGCCCCGGCCCGGATTTCGCCGTGGTGGTGCGTGAAAGTGTTACCCATGGCCGTCGCGCCGGCACCTGGACCGCATTGGGCGTGGGTTCGGCGATTTTCCTGCACGTGGGGTACTCGCTGCTCGGCATCGGCTTGATCGTGTCGCAGTCCATTGTGCTGTTCAACGCGCTGAAGTGGGCCGCCGCTGCGTACCTGCTGTACATCGGCTTCAAGGCTTTGCGCGCGCAGCCGGCCAAGCCGCCCGCCGAGGGCGAGTTGCACCGTGAAGTCGGCGAGCGCACCCCACGCGGGGCGTTTACCGCAGGGTTTGTCACCAATGGTTTGAACCCGAAGGCCACGCTGTTCTTCCTGTCGCTGTTCACGGTGGTGATCAACCCGCACACGCCACTGGCGATCCAGGCCGGTTATGGCGTGTACCTGGCAGTGGCGACGGCGTTGTGGTTCTGCCTGGTGGCCATGCTGTTCAGCCAGCAGCGCGTGCGCGCCGGGTTTGCGCGGATGGGGCATTGGTTCGACCGGACCATGGGCGCGGTGCTGATTGCCATTGGTGTGAAGTTGGCGTTTACCAGCATGAAATAAACCCACACGGGTAACACACGGCCACTGTGGGAGCCGGGCTTGCCCGCGATGCAGGCGCCTCGGTGTATCAGTTGCACCGAGGCGACGCTATCGCAGGCAAGCCAGCTCCCACAGGGAATCGCTATAAGGCTCCAGTAGTGGCGCAAAGCTAGCATTCATTGGCCGCTGCAAATCATTCCTTTGGCTGATTTGGCTGAAACATTAGCGCTCTACAGTGCAGGTCTTAGCCAAGACCGTGCAGTCAGATAAGGGATTCGTATGTTGCAGACCCGTGTTATCCCGCCCGCCGAAGGCGCTTACCAATACCCGTTGTTGATCAAACGCCTGTTGATGTCCGGGGCGCGTTACGAGAAGACCCGGGAAATCATCTACCGCGACAAGCTGCGTTACACCTATCCAACCCTGATCGAGCGGGTCGCGCGCCTGGCCAATGTGCTGACCCAAGCCGGGGTCAAGGCCGGTGACACCGTGGCAGTGATGGACTGGGACAGCCACCGTTACCTGGAGTGCATGTTCGCCATCCCGATGATCGGCGCGGTGATCCACACCATCAACGTGCGCCTGTCGCCGGAACAGATTCTCTACACCATGAATCACGCCGAGGACCGCTTTGTGCTGGTCAACAGCGAGTTCGTGGGGCTCTACCAGGCGATTGCCGGGCACTTGACCACCGTCGACAAGACCTTGCTGCTCACCGACGCTGACGCCAAGACTGCCGAGTTGCCGAACCTGGTCGGCGAGTACGAAACCCTGCTGGCGGCCGCCAGCCCCAAGTACGACTTCCAGGACTTCGACGAAAACTCCGTCGCCACCACCTTCTACACCACCGGCACCACCGGCAACCCCAAGGGTGTGTACTTCACCCATCGCCAGTTGGTGCTGCACACCATGGGCGTGGCGACCATCATGGGCAGTGTCGACAGCGTGCGCCTGCTGGGCACCAACGACGTGTACATGCCGATCACACCGATGTTCCACGTCCACGCCTGGGGCTTGCCGTATGTGGCAACCATGCTCGGTTTGAAGCAGGTCTACCCCGGCCGTTACGACCCGGAATACCTGGTGGAGCTGTGGCGCAAAGAAAAGGTCACCTTCTCCCACTGTGTGCCGACCATCCTGCAAATGGTGCTCAACGCCAAGGCCGCCCAAAACGTGGATTTTGGCGGCTGGAAAATCGTCATCGGCGGCAGCGCGCTCAACCGCACGTTGTATGAAGCGTCCAAGGCGCGGGGCATTCAGCTGACGGCCGCGTATGGCATGTCCGAAACCGGGCCGCTGGTGTCCTGCGCCCATCTCAACGAAGAGTTGATGGCCGGCACCGAAGACGAGCGCACCACCTACCGCATCAAGGCCGGCGTGCCCGGGCCGTTGGTGGAAGCGGCAATTATCGACGGCGACGGCAACTTTTTGCCCGCCGACGGCGAGTCCCAGGGTGAACTGGTGCTGCGTGCGCCGTGGCTCAGTGAAGGTTATTTCAATGAGCCGCAAAAGGGCGCCGAACTGTGGGAAGGCGGCTGGATGCACACCGGTGACGTGGCCACCCTGGACGCGTTTGGCGTGATCGATATTCGCGACCGCATCAAGGACGTGATCAAGACCGGCGGCGAGTGGATTTCGTCATTGGCCCTCGAAGATCTGGTCAGCCGTCACTCGGCGGTACGCGAAGTAGCGGTGGTGGGCATCGCCGACCCGCAATGGGGCGAGCGCCCGTTTGCGTTGCTGGTGGTGCGTGATGGCCATGTGATAGGTGCCCGAGAGCTTAAGGAGCACCTCAAGCCGTTCGTGGAGTTGGGGCACTTGAGCAAGTGGGCGATTCCAAGCCAGATCGCCGTTGTTACTGAAATTCCCAAGACCAGTGTCGGCAAACTCGACAAAAAACGTATCCGCGTTGACATCATCGAGTGGCAGGCCAACAACAGTACGTTCCTGTCCACGCTCTGACCCCCTTCGCCGCGCCCGTTCGGGCGCGGCAATGCTCTAACTCGCGGCTTCACTTGTGATTTCAGAATTTTCAGCCATCCTTCCCGCGCCGGCCTTCGTCGGCGTGGCGAAAGGGTTGTGGCAGACAGGTTGGTGATGCAAATCACACTTTAGAGGGATCAAGCGCTACCCCCTGCTGGCTATAGTCCCACTCAGAGTTTTTCACGGATGTTGCGCTGCGGGCCATGGGGGCCCGGTTGCCGTTCGGCATTGGAATCGTTGTATTCCGGCCGTTACATGCATCCAGAAGAAAGAACTCACTGCCATAACAATAATGCACATGGAGTAGCGTCGATGACCTCAGTAAACCAGTTCTGGCGCCGGGCAAGACTGCCCCTGGCCGTCAGTCTCGCTTCTACGCTCGCCGGGCCCGCATTCGGCGTCAGTTTCAACATCGGTGAAATCGAAGGCAGCTTCGACTCATCCCTGTCGGTGGGGGCGAGCTGGTCGACTGCCGGTCGCAATAAAGACCTGATCGGTGCCAACAACGGTGGCAGGGGGTTGTCGCAGACCTCCGATGACGGCCACTTGAACTTCGACAAGGGCGATTCCTTCTCGAAGATCTTCAAGGGTATCCATGACCTTGAGTTGAAATATGGCGACACCGGCATCTTTGTGCGTGGCAAGTACTGGTATGACTTCGCGCTGCAAAACGAAGACCTGGACTTCAAGAACGTCAGCAACAACAACCGCAAAGAGGGCGCCAAGTCTTCCGGTGGGCAGATCCTCGATGCCTTCATCTACCACAACTACACCATCGCCGATCAGCCGGGTAACGTGCGGTTTGGCAAGCAGGTAGTGAGCTGGGGTGAAAGCACCTTCATTGGTGGCGGTATCAACTCCATTAACCCGATCGACGTGTCCGCGTTCCGTCGTCCGGGCGCCGAGATCAAGGAAGGCTTGATTCCGGTCAACATGTTCTACGTCTCGCAGACGCTGACCGATAACCTCTCGGCCGAAGCGTTTTATCAGCTGGAGTGGGACCAGACCGTCACCGATAACTGCGGCACATTCTTCTCCCAGCCGGACGTCATCTCGGATGGTTGCAGCAATAACCTGCGGGTGCTGAACAAGCGCTCCACCATCCCTGGCGCGGCCTTGCCCACCCTTAACGCCCTGGGCGTGGACGTGAACAACGAAGGTGTGCTGGTACGTCGCGGCGGTGACCGTGATGCACGCGACAGCGGCCAGTTCGGCGTGGCCATGCACTACAACTTCGAGCCGCTGGACACGGAGTTCGGTGCGTACTTCATGAACTATCACAGCCGTGCGCCGATCTTCAGCGCCACCGGCGCGCCAAACTCGGCCTACACCCGTCCGCTGGGGCCGCTGGCGGCTTTGCGTCCGTTGATCGTGGCAGGCAGCTCCCAGTACTTTGTTGAGTACCCGGAAGATATCCGCCTCTACGGCTTGAGCTTCTCCACCACGCTGCCTACCGGCACCGCCTGGAGTGGTGAATTGAGCTACCGGCCAAACGCGCCGGTGCAACTGAGCACCACCGATATCCTGTACGCGGGCGTCACGCCGATTCCGGGCTTTGGCAATGCATCGGTGCTCAAGGGCACACCGGGCCAGGACCTGCACGGCTACAACCGTAAGGAAGTGACCCAGTTCCAGACCACCTTCACGCACTTCTTCGACCAGGTCATGGGCGCTTCTCGCCTGACAACCGTGGGCGAAATCGGCGTGACCCATGTGGGCGGCCTGGAGAGCAAAAACCAGGCACGTTATGGCCGTGATCCGGTCTTCGGCCCTGGCACGCTACCCGGCGGCTTCTGCAATGCGCTTAACAATTCGACAGCCAACGGCGCAGGCCTGCCCAATGCGTCCGGCCTGAACACCAATTGCAACAACGACGGCTACACCACCGCCACGTCCTGGGGTTATCGCGCCCGGGCCATTTGGGAATACCCGGATGTGTTTGCCGGTGTGAACCTCAAGCCCAACGTGGCCTGGTCCCATGACGTCAAAGGTTATTCGCCTGGCCCTGGCGGCAACTTTGAAGAAGGTCGCAAGGCCGTCAGCCTGGGTGTGGATGCCGAGTACCAGAACACCTACACCGTCAGCCTCAACTACACCAACTTCTTTGGTGGCAAGTTCACCACCGTGGATGACCGTGACTTCATCGCGCTGAGCGCCGGCGTGAACTTCTAAGCACAACCTCTTTAAGCAGTCTGTTTTCAGGAAGAACCAGAACATGAAAATAACTAAAAGTCTGTTGCACGTGGGTGTGCTTGGGCTGTCGATCCTGGCGAGCAACGTCATGGCGGCAGTCTCGGCGGATGAAGCCGCCAAGTTGGGCACGACCCTGACGCCGATGGGCGCTGAAATGGCCGGTAACGCGGCCGGCACCATTCCTAAATGGTCGCCGCTGCCTACCAACGCCGGCGCCGTGGATGCCCGTGGCTTCCTGGCCAACCCGTATGCCAGCGAACAGCCGCAGTTCACCATCACCGCGCAGAACGTCGAGCAGTACAAAGACAAGTTGGCGCCGGGGCAGTACGCGATGTTCAAGCGCTACCCGGACACTTTCAAGATGCCGGTCTACCCGACCCATCGCGGCGCTACCGTGCCGGCCGATGTGTTTGCCTCGATCAAGAAGAACGCCACCAGCACCAACCTGGTGTCCGGCGGCAACGGCCTGGAAAACTTCGAAACCGCGATTCCGTTCCCGATTCCCAAAAGCGGCGTGGAAGTCATCTGGAACCACATCACCCGCTATCGCGGTGGCAGCGTGACCCGCCTGGTAACCCAGGCCACGCCGCAAACCAATGGCTCGTTCAGCCTGGTGTACTTCCGCGATCAGTTCGTGTTCCGCGACAAAATGAAGGACTACGACCCGAAAAACCCGGGCAACGTGCTGTTCTACTTCAAGCAGCAAGTGACTGCACCGGCGCGTCTGGCCGGTGGCGTGCTGCTGGTGCACGAAACCCTGGACCAGGTGAAAGAGCCGCGTTCGGCGTGGGTCTACAACGCCGGCCAGCGCCGTGTGCGCCGGGCGCCGCAAGTCTCCTATGACGGGCCAGGTACCGCCGCCGATGGCCTGCGTACCTCCGACAACCTCGACATGTACAACGGTGCCCCGGATCGCTACGACTGGAAGCTCGAAGGCAAGAAAGAAATCTACATTGCCTCCAACAGCTACAAGATCGACGATCCGAAGCTCAAGTACGCCGACATCATCAAGGCCGGCCACATCAACCAGGACCTGGCTCGCTACGAGCTGCGCCGCGTCTGGCACGTGGTTGCGACCTTGAAGGAAGGCCAGCGCCACATCTATGCCAAGCGTGATTTCTTCATCGACGAAGACACCTGGCAAGCGGCGGTCATCGACCACTATGACGGTCGTGGCCAACTGTGGCGCGTCGCCGAAGCCCATGCCGAGAACTACTACGACAAGCAAGTGCCGTGGTACGCCATCGAAACCCTCTACGACCTGCAGTCCGGCCGCTACCTGGCCCTGGGCATGAAGAACGAAGAGAAGCAGGCCTATGACTTCGGTTTCACCGCTTCCACCGCAGACTTCTCCCCGGCGGCCTTGCGCCAGGATGGGGTTCGCTAAGTTGCTTTAACTGAGGCCGCACCCTCAGCGTGAAGCCCCGACTGGTTCGGGGCTTTTTTATGTGGGGATATTTTTTGTCGCAGTTCTTTTTCAGGCAAATGCCGCAAAGATCTACAAACCCGCCGCTTTTACCGCTAGTCTGCGGACATCTGCAATGCCGACAACAGCCTTCTACAAGAGCCCGGCGATGACTGATCTGTCCCGAATCCAAGGGCCTGCGAGCGCGGTGATTCCGACCCTGGAAGCGCGTTTCTACAGGCCACCGCTGCCTGACGGCTACGTGCTGCGCCCTCGCCTGTGCGAACGCCTGAGTGCTGGCCTTGCGGGACGACTGTTGCTGGTGAGCGCCCCGGCCGGGTTCGGCAAGAGTTCGTTGGCGGTGGAGTTTTGTCAGAGTCTGCCGGCGCATTGGCAAAGCCTGTGGCTGGGCCTGAGCCCACGGGATAACGACCCCGGCCGCTTCCTTGAGCGCTTGCTCGACGGCTTGCAGCAATACTTCCCGCAACTCGGCGCCCAATCCCTGGGCCTGCTGAAAATGCGTCAGCGTCACCAACCCTTTGCCTTTGAAGAATGGCTCGACGGCTTGCTCGACGAGCTGACGTTGCACCTGTCCACACATGCGCCCTTGCTGCTGGTGCTGGATGACTACCATCTGGCCCAAGGCCCGGTGCTGGATCGCTGCCTGCAATTTTTCCTCAATCATTTACCCGATGGGCTGCTGGTTTTGGTCACCAGCCGCCAGCGCCCGGACTGGCACCTGGCGCGGCTGCGACTCTCGCGCCACCTGCTGGAGCTGCACGAACAAGACCTGCGCCTGACCCACGACGAATCGCTGGCCGTACTCGATAGGCACAGCAGCTCGTTGCGCGGCGAAGCCCTCGACAACCTGATTCGTCGCAGCGAGGGCTGGGTGGCTGGCCTGCGCTTCTGGTTGCTGGCCCTTTCCGAAGCCGGCAATGAGGCCGCGTTGCCACAACATTTGCACGGTGGCGAAGGGCTGATCCGCGACTACTTGCTCGAAGAAGTCATTGATTGCCTGCCAGCAGAAGTTCAAGCCTTCCTCTACGACACTGCGCCTCAGGATCGTTTTTGCAGTGAGCTGTGCGACGCCGTGCGCGAAGCCCACGACAGCGCGCACATCCTCGGTTATTTACAGGCCCACCAAGTGTTTCTGGTGCCGCTCGATGAGCAGGGCCACTGGTATCGCTACCACCATCTGTTTTCCGACCTGCTGCGTACCCGCCGTGCGAGCAGTGCCACCGTGCCGATTGCCAGCCTGCACCTGCGTGCCTGCCGCTGGTTCAACACCCAGGGCTTGATCGATGAAGCGGTGGAACAGGCGTTGCGCGCCGGCCACCTGGATGTGGCGGCGAACCTGGTGCAGAACCTGTCGGAGGAGCAACTGCTGGCCGAACAGAACGTCGGCATGCTGCTGCGCTGGAAGATGGACTTGCCCGACAGCCTGCTGATCAGCACGCCGCGTTTGATCGTGCTCTACAGTTGGGCATTGGGGCTGGCCTGCCAACTGGATGCGGCCGAAGAACTGTCCGGCTACCTCAGCCGCTTCCTGCCGGCACCGTCGGCCACTGCGCAAAAGTCGATGCTGGCACAGTGGCTGGCGCTGAGCGGGATTATCGCTCGAGGCCGAGGCGATCGTGAGTCGACCCTGCGCTACTGCAGCGAGGCGTTGGAAAGCTTGCCGCAAAAACGTTACGGCCAGCGCCTGATGTGCCTGTCGACCCTCTCAAACCTGGCAATCGTCGATGCCGACCTGTGGCGTGCCCGTGGCCTGAATCGCGAATCCCTGGAGCTGGCGCAGCGCGTCGGTAACCCGCTGTTCGAGGCGTTGGCCCATTACGATCGCGCGCGGGTGTTGCAGGCGCGGGGCGAAATCCTGCGTTCCCTGGACGAAGTGCGCCAGGGGCTGCAACGTCTGCATGGCTTGGCGCCGCAGCGGCTGTACGCGGTGCGCGCGCGGTTGTCGCTGTACGAGGGCTATCTGCTGCTGGTGCGCTATCAGCCCGAGGCCGGCCTTGTCCGTTTACGCGCGGGTCTGAACGAAGCCCGCGCCTGCCGGGATATCAGCGTGCTGATCGGGCATTGTGTAATTGCCAGCTTTGAAGGGCGCCGTGGGGACTTTCCCACAGCGTTTGCCGAGCTTGCCGAAGCTGAGCGCTTGATGCACATCTGGGATGTGCCGCCGATCTACTACCTGGCGATGATCACCCTGATCAAATGCGAGCTGTGGCTGGCTCAAGGCCGCACTGACTTGGCAGATGCCTGGTTGACCCGGCTGGGGCAAACCTACAACGGTGAACACGCAGCAGCAGCGCCGGAATTTCACCCGCACTTGCCACAACATATCGAGCTGCAACAGGCTGCGCTGGACGCCACCCGTCATCAGCCGGCCGCCGCGTTGCAACGCCTCGAGGAGCTGGCTCAGCAAGCGCATAACAGTGGGCGGCAAATGATTGCCCTAATGGCCCTGACCCAGCAGGTGCAGTTGCTGCTGGAGTGTGGGCAGCAAGACCAGGCCCGGCAAGTATTGGCCCGCGCCCTTGAGGCGGGCGCCGGTGGGGCGTTGCAACCCTTTCAGCGGCTGCTGGAGAGTTATCCGGACTGGATGCGTGAGCAGCTTGGCCGGGAGGCTCATGGCTTGCTGAACCAGAGTTTGTTGGTGCTGTTGCCGGTTGTTGCTGACGCCCAAGTACCGTCCGGCCAGGAAACCCTCAGCGTCCGCGAACTGGCGGTGCTGCAACTGATCGCCCAGGGGTGTTCGAACCAGGAAATCAGCAATCAGTTGTTTATCTCCCTGCACACGGTGAAAACCCACGCCAGCCATATCAACAGCAAACTGGGTGTAGAGCGCCGGACTCAAGCGGTGGCCCGTGCCAAGTCGATGGGGCTGCTGGCCTGATAATGGGCCAGCTTTCCTGTAGAAGCTGGTGTGTGTGGGAGCTGGCTTATGTGGGAGCTGGCTTGCCTGCGATGCAGGCACCTCGGTCTATCAGTCAAACTTAGGTGATGCTATCGCAGGCAAGCCAGCTCCCACACTGGTCTGACTGTCTCGCTACGGCGCAGTCGGGCACGCTTTCAGCGACGTGTCGGCGGTTTTGCTGACCAACGCGGCAAAACGCTTGAGGTTGTTCTGATGCGCCACCACCAGGTCGTCAATGCTCGGGCCTGCGGGTGTCTGCAAGGTGGTACGGCAAGTCAGCGGTGCGGCATCTCCTCCGCTTGTGGACCGCAGGCGCCAGCGCACATCGAGCAGTGCGTATTGGCCCGGCACCGAGTCGAATCGCTGCACTTCAACGCGCAACGACAGGGGCTGCCGGGCGTGACTGTTGGCCAGTTGATCCACCAGCGCGCTTTTCAGCTCATCGGCCAGGGTTGCGGCCCACCATTGGGTTTCAAGGATCGCCACGCCACTGTCGCCCTGGCGAATCACGATTTGTGCGCGGTCGACCTGGGGCGGCACGCTGATGCTTTCAATGCGGATATCGCTGGCCTGTGCCTGAGTGCTGTTATTCCAGTGCACCGGGGTGAGAGTGTGGAACGCAATCGGCTCACTGCGACAGGCCGCGAGCAGCACCAGCGCGGCGACCAGGGTAAGTTTCAAGGGAAAGGTCATGGCGGCTCCAATGGTCATTTGCGCGGCGGCCCTTGCAGGTCTGTTGGCGCGGCGTTGTCAGGGCGACCGCGAATCAGCGATTCCGGATGCCGGCCCAGGTAGTCCGACAGTTCGCGCAAGGAGCGCGACATACGCGCCAGTTCATCCAGGGTCTGGGTCAGTTGTTCACGTTGCGGCGAGTCTTCGGCCAGGGTTGAGTTGGCCGACTGCAAGGTCTTGCTCACGTCGCCCAGGGTGCTCTGCACGCCAGGCAGGGTCTTGGCGTTGAACTGGGCAAGGCTTTTGCGCAGCTCAACCAGGCTGCCGTCGAGGTTGCCGGCGATGCGCTCCATCGGCAGTTGGTTGACCTTGTTGACGATGCCTTCGAGTTTCTCCTGCAACTGTTCCAGATTGCCGGGGATGGTCGGAATGTTGACCGGGCGCAGGTTCGGGTCAAACGTGACTTTGTCGGCTTTCGGGAAAAAATCCAGGGCGATGTACAGCTGGCCGGTCAGCAGGTTGCCGCTGCGGGCCTGAGCGCGCAGGCCGTTTTCGATAAAGGTGCCGATCAGGCGCACGCCGCCTGCTTCATCGTTAGGGTCATGGTTGGTGGCCTTGAGCAGCTTGGTGTTGGCTTCACCGAGCAATTGCGGGTAAATAACGATGCCGACGTTGATCGGGAAACTGCGTTTTTTGGCATCGAAGTCCAGGTTGATCGACACCACTTTGCCGAACTCGACCCCAAGAAATTCCACCGGCGCGCCGACCTTGAGCCCACGCAATGCCTGATCAAAACGCAGCGCCATGTATTGCCCTTGACCGTTGGGCGGGGCGAGGGCGCTTTGCTGGTCGTCGAACAGTTCATAGGTGTGATCTTCGCTGGCCGGTTTGTCGTTGGGGCTGTAGGGCGGTGCCTGGAATGCGATGCCGCCGGCCAACATCGATGACAAGGACTCGGTTTTCAGCGCGAAACCATTGGCGCCGACGCTCAGGTCAATGCCGCTGGCATTCCAGAACCGCGTGTTTTCGGTGACGTACACATCATTGGGCGCATGCACGAAAACCTCGATCTTCACGCCCTTGCCATCGTCATCCAGCTCGTAGGCCACTACCTGGCCCACCGGGATCTTGCGGTAGTACACCGGCGAGCCGATATCCAGGGAGCCCAGGCCCTGGGTATGCAACGTGAAGCGTTTGCCCGGCTCGCCATAGGTGATGGGCGGCGGGTTTTCCAGGCCCTTGAACTGTTTGGCGCGGGTATCGGATTGGCCGATATCGGCACCGATATAGTCACCGGACAGCAGGGTATCGATGCCCGACACGCCACCGGCACCGATGCGCGGGCGCACCACCCAGAACTTGGAGTCTTCACGGGTGAAGCTTTCCGCCTGCTTGGCCAACTTGATGGTGGCGTTGACGCTTTTCTGGTCATCGCTCAAGGCCACATCCGAGACTTGGCCGATCACCACGTTGCGGTATTTGACTTCGGTTTTATTGGCGACCAGGCCGTTGCCGGTCTTGAAGTTGAGGACGATGATAGGCCCCTGTTGCAGCACGCTGTGTACCACCAGCGAGATGCCCACCAGCACCGCCACGATCGGCACGATCCACACCAGCGAAACGCTGAAGCGCCGCGTCTTGATCGCCGGTGAGCCGGCGGGGGTGTCAGTGTTGCGTGAACTCATCCGAGATCTCCTCGTTGTGTGGGTTTTCCCAGATCAGGCGCGGGTCGAAACTCATCGCCGCGAGCATGGTGAACACCACCACCAGACCAAAAAACAAAATGCCCAGGCGCGGCTCGATGGTGCCCAGCGCCTGGAACTTGACCAGCGCGGCCACCAGCGCGACCACAATCACATCGAGCATGGACCAGTAGCCGATCAGCTCGACAAACCGAAACAGCTTCGAGCGCTCCTTGCGCGCCCACAGGCTGTTGCGCTGCACGGTGACCAGCAGCAGGGTCAGCGAGAGAAACTTGATACCCGGCACCGCAATGCTGGCAATGAAAATGATCAGGGCAATGTCCCAGGCACCATGCTGCCAGAACTCCAGCACGCCGCTCATGATGGTGCTGTCCGCGCCGGAACCAAGCAGGGTGGTGTTCATCACCGGCAATAAATTCGCCGGGATATAAAACGCCAGTGCCGTGAGCATGTAGGCCCAGGTGCGGGTCAGCGAGTGGAGTTTGCGCCGATGCAGCGGCGCGCCGCAGCGCTCGCACTCGCTGGGTTCGTCGCGCATGTCGCACGGCTGGCCGCAGGTGTGGCACAGGCACAGGTTGAGTTCACGGGCGGTCGGTGGTGAGTTCATACGGCGTCCCACAAGTCGCGTACGTCACGCCCGGCGATGCGGATCAGCAGCAAGGCGAGGGCGGCGAGGGCGAACAGGCCGGTGCCGGGGATCACGTCGAGCATGCCGGCCAGCTTGAACACCGCAACCATGGCGCCCAGCAGGCAGACTTCGAGCATGCTCCACGGCCTCAGCGCTTCCAGCCAGCGCATGCACAGTTTGAACGCTGGCGAGCGCTTGCCGGCCAGGGCGAAACTCAGCACCCACATCAGCAAGAGCAACTGAAACACCGGCGCGATGATGATCGAGATCGCCGCGACCAGCGCAATAAAAGTGATCGGCCCCAGGCTCAGCGCGACCACCGAGTCCCACAGGGTCGCGCTGTTTTTCAAGCCTTTGAGGCTGATGCTCATCACCGGATAGAAATTGGCAAAGGTCCACAACACGGCTGCGGTAACGGTGAGCGCGAGGCGCTGTTGCACCGACAAACCGTTGTAGCGCTGCAACACGCCCGCGCAACGGGTGCACAGGGCTTTTTGATGTTTGGCGAGCGTGACCTTTTCGTACACGCAATCGCAGTGTTCGCAGATGATCCGAGGATTGGCCATACGTCTTGCTCCAAATGCGACGCTGCGGTGCGGGTTCCATGGCGCTGGAGTAGCTTAGCAGCTGATGCCCTTCGAATCCGCAGCAAGCTCCACCATACTGCGCCTGGAATGTGCCATAGAGCTTGCAGGAACGCCCATGAATATCGAAAAACCCGTGCTGATCCGCGAAACCTTCCCCGTCGGCCCTTTGCAGTGCAACTGCACCATCATTGGCGATCCGATCAGCAAAAAAGCCATTGTGGTCGACCCGGGCGGCAATCACGAGCTGATCCTTGCGCGCCTTGATGCGCTGGGCCTCAAGGTGGTGAGCATTATCCACACCCACGCCCACTTGGATCACTTCCTGGCGTCCGGCCAGTTGAAAGAGAAGACCGGCGCCACGCTGCATTTGCACAAAGAAGACCAATTTCTTTGGGATAACCTGGAAATGCAATGCCAGATGTTTCGTGTGCCCTACACGCCGGTGCCGTCGCCGGACCGCTGGCTGGAGGACGACGAGGAGTTGGCGTGTGGTTGTGGGGTGGCGCTGCATACGCCGGGGCACACACCGGGTTCGATGAGCTTCTGGTTTGCCGATGCCAAGCTGCTGATCGCCGGCGATACCTTGTTCAAGCGCGGCGTGGGGCGTACCGACCTGTGGGGTGGCGACCAGGCGACTATCGTGCGCTCGATCAAGCAGCGGTTGTACACCCTGGATGAGGGCGCGACCGTGGTGACAGGGCATGGGCCGGACACCTGTTTGGGTGATGAGATGCGCGAGAACCCGTTTGTGCGGGCTTGAGGGTACGCCTGGAAATAATTCCTGGGCGGGCGCTGTTCTCTCTCAAGCACCGCAGTAGCAAAAAACGCAGGTCGCGTTCAGCCTGCGTCTGCTACGGTTTCCCTGGCGGTGATAGGGGCCAGTATTTTGTTCTGGCTCGGGACGTGGCCACGGAATTTTTACCGTTTGTCGCGTTCCAAACTCCGCACAGGTCGATTGCCAATGTCCTCTGCACCACAGAATGCAAAAGTAGGAGCTCCCTTCATGTTCACTCCGCGTCGTCTGCTTGTTGTCGCTACCGCCGTAGCCCTGTTGTCCGGCTGCGCTTCACCTAATCCTTATGGCGGCAGCCAGGGACAGGCCAGCAACGGTTCCGAAGGGGGTATCAGCAAAACCGCCAAATACGGCGGCCTGGGTGCTCTGGCCGGTGCGCTGGCGGGTGCTGCCATCGACCATAACAACCGTGGCAAGGGCGCACTGATCGGTGGTGCTATTGCAGGCCTGGGCGCCGCCGGTTATGGCTACTACGCCGACCAGCAGGAAAAGAAACTGCGCGAAAGCATGGCCAACACCGGTGTTGAAGTGCAGCGCCAGGGCGACCAGATCAAGTTGATCATGCCGGGTAACATTACCTTCGCGACCAACTCCGACGCCATCGCCAGCAGTTTTTACCAGCCGCTCAACAACCTGGCCAACTCCCTCAAGCAGTTCAACCAGAACACCATCCAGATTGTCGGCTACACCGACAGCACGGGCAGCCGCCAGTTGAACATGGACCTGTCCCAGCGTCGTGCCCAGAGCGTGGCCAACTACCTGACCTCTCAAGGCGTCAGCCCGACCAACCTGAGCGCCCGCGGTGCCGGCCCGGATAACCCGATTGCCAGCAACGCCGATGTGAATGGCCGTGCCCAGAACCGTCGTGTAGAAGTTAACCTCGGCCCGATCCCCGGCCAGCAATACGGCCAGCCTGGTCAACAGCAGCAACAACAGGCGCCGCAGCAGAACAACCAGTTCCAGGGCAACCCGTACCAGCAATACCAGTAAACCCTGGGCAATAAAAAGGGCGCCGTGCAGTCAATGCACGGCGCCCTTTTTTGTGGCTGGCGATTACATCAGTCGATGTATTCGAACACTTTCACGATCTTCTGCACGCCGGACACGCCCTGTACCAGGTTGGCGGCACGGGTGGCTTCTGCCTGGGTCAGCAGGCCCATCATGTAGACGATGCCATTATCGGTGACGATCTTGATGCGCGAGCCGGGTACACCGCTGTCGGTGAGCATCTGCGCCTTGATCTTGGTGGTCAGCAGCGCATCGTTGCTGATGGCCAGCAGGGTGATCGGGTCCATGACCTGCAGCTCGTTGTGGACCTTCTTGACCCGCTGGACCGTCGAGGCGGCTTGTTCGGCCTGGGCCTTGAGGTCGGCACGCGGCGTCTGCCCGGCCAGCAGTACCACGCCGTTGAAGCTGGTGACCACAATGCGCGAGGCGCCGTTGCCCAGGTCGGTAGCGGCCTTGGCGACGTTGACCTTGACCTTGGTTTCTATCAGCGAATCGTCGATGGTGCTGCCAAAAGTGCGTGTGCCCCGGTCATCCTGAATGGGTGTGTCGCGTGTCGCAGTGATTGCCGTGCTGCAGCCGCTGATGGCGAGGCACAGCGTAATGGCCAAAAGGCTGAGGCGGTTAACGGTCATTCTTCACTCCCGAACAGTTGGCTGTCGATCAGATCGCACAGGCAGTGGATCGCCAGCAGGTGGACTTCTTGAATGCGTGCAGTGACGTTGGCCGGGACACGGATCTCCACGTCCTCAGGCAATAACAGTGAGGCCATGCCGCCGCCGTCGCGCCCGGTCAAGGCTACGACAATCATTTCGCGGTCATGTGCGGCCTGGATCGCTTGAATAATGTTCGCCGAGTTGCCGCTGGTAGAAATAGCCAGCAACACATCGCCGGGTTGGCCCAGGGCGCGTATCTGCTTGGAGAAGATTTCGTTGTAGCTGTAGTCGTTGGCGATCGAAGTGATCGTCGACGAGTCGGTGGTCAGCGCGATGGCCGGCAGGCTCGGACGCTCGCGCTCGAAGCGGTTGAGCAGCTCGGAGGAAAAGTGCTGGGCATCACCGGCCGAACCGCCGTTGCCGCACGAAAGCATTTTGCCCTCGTTGAGCAAGGCATTGACCATGACCTGACTGGCTTGCTCGATGTGCGGTGCAAGTACGTCCATCGCCTGTTGCTTGGTGTCGATGCTGGCCTGGAAAAGCTGGCGAATTCGGGATTGCATGTCCATCTGTGTGACCTTAAGTAGCGCGGCTGTTTGGCACAGAAATGTGCAGCCCGCAAAGCAAAGAGCAAAAGTGTGTGGTGAAGATATCCGGGCAATCAGCTGTCGAAGGCATTCTTGAGCCAGTTCAAATCAGCTGGGCCTGCCGGTGTGCTTTCCATGGCAACCACATCGAAACGGCAGGGGCTGTCAGCCCAGCGATGCTCTTTTTGCAGGAAAAACTGCGCGGCGAGTATCAGCTTCTGACGCTTGCGCCCATCGATACTGGCGAGCGCGCCACCCCATTGTGCGTGTTTTCTGTAGCGGACTTCGACGAATACTACTGTATCGCCGTCAAGCATGACCAGATCAAGCTCACCGCGTTTACATAACCAGTTCTGCGCCAGAAGGCGCAGACCCTGTTGTTGCAGATAGTTCAGAGCTTGCAGTTCGGCGTCCTTGCCGCTTTGTGCGCTGGACCGCTCGAGCATCAGCGCGGGGTGTCCGGCAGGCGTTGAATCTCGCCGCCGACGAACTTCGCCCATGGCATCTGGCGGTCAACACGCTGGTAGGCGCCGATACCCAGGTTGCCCGACAGGCCGTCAACGCGAGTGTCCGGCAATGCCTTGAGTTGGCCCAGGCGCGGTGCCAGGCGGTAGGCGTCCACGCCCATCGCATACAGGCGGCCAAGGCTGCCATTGGCCTGTGGCCATTGCGCGGCAACCTGGTTGCGCAGCGGGTCGGTGGTGTTGAGCAGCCACGGGGTTTCGCAGAACATCACGTTGGTCATGTCCAGGTACTGGTTTTTGTCGCCGCTGGCGCTGAACACGTGGGACGTCGCATACACAGGTACATCACCGGCGTACTGGAAGTTAAGTGTCGGTTTGATCTGCTGGGCCAGTTGCGGCGTCACAGCCAGGAAGATGAACTCGATGTCCTGGCGGCGCGAAGGTTGCGCGGCGACGTCGGTGCCGACGGTGCTTTGCAGGCTCTTGGCGCGGCCTTCGCTTTTACGCAGTTGGAACAGGTCAGCAATCTGCTGGGCGAGGGCCACCGGCTGATCGACGTACTCAACGCCAACCACGGTGCCGCCGTTGGCTTCCCAGTCCTGACGGAAGGCTTTATAGACGCGCTCACCCCATTCGCCACGCGGCACCATGGCGGCGGCGCGGTGCAGGCCGTCGGCACGGGCGCGACGCGAGACTTCGCGGGCTTCGTCTTCAGCGGCCAGGCCGAACTGGAACAGTTGCGGCGGGTTTTCGTTAAGTTCGCTGTAGTTCAGGCCCAGGGTGGTGATCGGCAATTGCCCGCGGGAGGCGAGCTGCTTGACCAGTGGTTTCTCCAGCGGGCCGACTACCAGTTGCACGCCGGCAGCCTGGGCCTTGGCGTAGAAGTCGTCGAGGGAGGTCAGGCGCGAGCTGTCATAGAACTCGATCACCGGCGGCTTCTGCCCGGCTTGTTCAGCCTGGAAGTGCGCCGCCATGAAGCCTTCGCGCAGCGCCTTGCCGACCGCCGCCAAAGGGCCTTCCTGCGGCAGCAGCAACGCGATTTTGGTCAGCGGCTGGCTGGCCAGCTCCTTGAGCTTGGTCAGCGGGGTCGGCAGGTTGACTGCCGCCGGGTGGCCTGGGTTCTGCGCGCGCCAGGTATCAATGGCGGCTTGCTGTTGTTCCAGGGTGCCGGCGCCTTTGATTGCCTGGGCCAGGGTGATCCAGCCGTCGAGGGTCGGGTTGCCGCTGGCTTGCAGTTGCTCTGCAGGCAGCGCGGCGACCAGCGCCCAGATGGCTTCGTGGTTGCTCTTGGCGGCATCACCCGTCAGCAACGGGGCCATGGCCACCCGCTCACGCGCGGCAGCCATAGTCTGGCCATCGGCTTCATAGGCGCGAGCATGCACGGTGCCGGTACGGATCTGCTGGTCAGTCGGCAGCTCCTTCAGGCTTTGCAGGCTGGGGTGGTTCAGGGCGGCCAGAGCCGCTTTGGGTTGGTTGCGCGCCATGGCCAGTTCCGCGGCCAGGGTGCTGGCAAAGACTTGTGCGGCCGGCTTCAGGACATCCAGGGGCACCTGCGCAAGAATCTGCGACGAGCGGCCAGGGTTGTTCTGGTGGTAGGCCAGGTCTGCCGCACTCAGGCGCAGCATCGCGGCCTTTTCTGGCGTACTGGCCTTGGTGGCCTGTTCGAGCAGTTGCTCGATACTGGCATCCGGGGTCCGGGGGAGGTCGCCAAGGCTGGACGAGGGCGAGCTGGCGCACGCGGCCAGTAAGGCAGCGAGGCAGAGGGCGGAGAGCAGCCGCAGGCAAGCGATCATGTAAGTGTTCCTGATACCGATCAAATTAGCGTGGAATTGTACCCAAGCACTGGCCCAGGCGCGATGTTACTGGCGTGAAACCATCGATTTAGGTCGTGTAAATGTTGCGAGCCGGCATCGATGGCCGACCTCGAGGGCATATTATCGAGGCGCCTACGCGCTACAATGCGACTTTTCCTTACCATCGAGGTGTGCGTTTTGACTGCTCCAGGTCCTTTGAATTCCACTGCAGGCTCGCTTTTTGTCGTGGCGACGCCCATTGGCAACCTGGACGACATCAGTGCTCGGGCGCTGAAAGTGTTGCGTGACGTAAAATTGATCGCGGCGGAAGACACGCGGCACTCCCAGCGTTTGATGCAGCATTTTGGCATCAGCACGCCATTAGCCGCGTGCCATGAGCATAACGAGCGAGAAGAAGGCAGCCGTTTTATCACGCGCTTGCTGGCGGGTGACGATGTGGCGTTGATCTCGGATGCCGGCACTCCGTTGATTTCCGACCCTGGCTATCACCTGGTTCGCCAGGCGCGTGCCGCTGGTATCAATGTAGTGCCAGTTCCGGGAGCGTGCGCGCTGATTGCGGCATTATCGGCCGCCGGGTTGCCGTCGGACCGTTTTATCTTCGAAGGTTTCCTGCCCGCCAAGGCGGTTGGGCGCCGTGCGCGACTGCAAGCGTTAAAGGAAGAGCCGCGTACGTTGATCTTTTACGAGGCGCCGCACCGCATTCTCGAGTGCTTGCAGGACATGGAGCTGGTGTTCGGCGGCGAACGCCTGGCGCTGTTGGCTCGGGAGCTGACCAAAACCTTCGAGACCCTCAAAGGCTTGCCGTTGGAAGAGCTGCGTGCGTTCGTTGAGGGCGACAGCAACCAGCAGCGCGGTGAGTGCGTGGTGCTGGTGGCCGGCTGGACCGCACCGGAAAATGAAGACGCGGTGGGCAGCGAGGCTATGCGCATCCTGGATCTGCTGCTTAAGGAAATGCCCCTGAAGCGTGCGGCAGCCCTGGCGGCTGAAATTACCGGCTTGCGTAAGAACGTGCTGTATCAAGTCGCGCTGGATAAGCAGAAAGCCGAATAGTTCCGGGGTTACGCCGGTATCCCGTCCGAACGTGATGGCATTGCTGCACTTTTAATACTTGTCCTCAAGCCGTCGTGCCGTTAACCTGCGCGGCGGAGAGTCGATTGGACAGTCGCTGCCCTCTATGAAAATTAGGGGGGGGAGGAAAGTCCGGGCTCCATAGGGCGAAGTGCCAGGTAATGCCTGGGAGGCGTGAGCCTACGGAAAGTGCCACAGAAAATAACCGCCTAAGCACTTCGGTGCCGGTAAGGGTGAAAAGGTGCGGTAAGAGCGCACCGCACGACTGGCAACAGTTCGTGGCTAGGTAAACCCCACTTGGAGCAAGACCAAATAGGGTCCCAAGGCGTGGCCCGCGCTGGGACCGGGTAGGTTGCTAAAGATGTCCAGTGATGGCCATCGTAGACGAATGACTGTTCAAGACAGAACCCGGCTTACAGATCGACTCTCCACCTTTTTTCCTTCTGCCCGAATCTCGGGCAGAAAACCGGTAGTAACGCAAGAATCCCTCCCTGCCAAATCATTGGCAGATGCATCTTCGTAATACCAAAAAAATCTTACTCTTAATAAATTACTTTAACTTTAAGCCGTAGCTCCATGAGCTATTTGCGGTTGCTGAGTCAAAAACATCGCCAAACTCGCGTTTCTCCTCCTTTTACGTTCCTAAATCTCCGTTCTGTAAGGCTTTTCCTTGAATCCGCGCCTTGACGGTGTGGTGGGCGCATTCCTATAGTGTGCGCAAGTGGCGGAAAGTGGCACAAAGTGGGTTTTTTGAACGTAAAACGCTAAAATTTGGAGAAACGCATCTGTGTTTCGCGGAGCTAACGCTATCAGTCTCGATGCAAAAGGCCGTCTCGCCATGCCGAGCCGGTATCGTGACGAGCTCATTTCGCGAAGTTCAGGCCAGTTAATCATCACGATTGACGCCGTTGACCCTTGTTTGTGTGTTTACCCCCTCGATGAGTGGGAGTTGATCGAAACCAAGTTGCGCGCTCTGCCTTCATTGCGTGAAGAAAACCGCCGCCTGCAGCGTCTGCTGATCGGTAATGCCGTCGACCTTGAACTCGATGGCAGTGGTCGTTTCCTGGTGCCGCCGCGCTTGCGCGAGTACGCCAAGCTGGATAAGCGCGCAATGCTGGTGGGCCAGCTGAACAAGTTCCAATTGTGGGACGAAGATGCCTGGGATGCTGTTTCTGCAGCAGACCTGGCTGCTATTCAACAACCGGGCGCTATGCCTGATGAACTGCGTGATTTGATCCTGTGACTATTGATAGCGGCTTTAACCACATCACCGTACTGCTTGACGAAGCCGTTGAGGCTCTCGCCGTACGCGCGGATGGCTGCTATGTGGATGGCACCTTCGGCAGGGGCGGGCACAGCCGGTTGATACTCAGCCAGCTCGGCTCCGACGGTAAACTCCTCGGGTTCGACAAAGACCCTCAAGCGATTGCCACCGGGCAAGCGCTAGCGGCCGAAGACGGCCGCTTTGTCGTTGTGCAGCGCAGCTTTGCCGAGCTGGGTGCCGAAGTCGCCGAGCGCGGCATGGCAGGTAAGGTAGCCGGGGTTTTGCTCGACTTGGGCGTATCTTCGCCACAGCTTGACGACCCCGAGCGCGGCTTCAGTTTCATGAACGACGGCCCGCTCGACATGCGCATGGACCCGACTCGTGGTATCAGCGCTGCGCAGTTCATCGCCACTGCGCCCCATGAAGAAATTACCCGCGTGTTCAAGGAATACGGTGAAGAACGCTTCGCCGGCCGCATGGCCCGTGCCGTGGTTGAGCGCCGTGAAATCCAGCCGTTCGAGCGCACCGCCGACCTGGCTGAAGTGCTCAAGGTCGCAAACCCTGCGTGGGAAAAGGGCAAGAACCCGGCAACCCGTGCGTTCCAGGGTCTGCGCATTCACGTCAATAACGAACTGGGCGATCTGGAAGCCGGCCTCGAAGCCGCACTGGACGCCTTGGAAGTGGGTGGTCGCCTGGTGGTGATCAGCTTCCACTCCCTGGAAGACCGCATCGTCAAACTGTTCATGCGTCGTCTGGTCAAGGGCGAGTCCGATAACCTGCCGCGCAACCTGCCGGTGCGTTTCGAAGCCTTTGTGCCGAAAATCAAAATCCATGGCAAAGCGCAGTTCGCCTCCGAAGCCGAACTCAAGGCCAACCCACGTTCCCGTAGCGCCGTTATGCGCGTCGCGGAGAAGCTGCGGTGAGCAAGCTTTTCGCCAAGCCCCTCCCGGGCGGCAGCTTCTTTATGTTGCTGTTGTTTGTCGGCGTGCTGGTGTCCGCAATTGCGGTGTCTTACAGCGCCCACTACAACCGTCAATTGCTTAACACCCTGTACGGGGAATTGAGCGTGCGTGACAAAGCGCAGGCGGAATGGGGCCGGTTGATCCTTGAACAAAGCACCTGGACGGCCCATAGCCGTATTGAAGTGCTGGCCACCGAACAGCTGAAAATGCACATTCCTGGTGCGGCCGAAGTGCGGATGGTGGCGCCATGATGAAACTTGAAGGTGCACTTTACCCGTGGCGCTTTCGCCTGATGCTCGGCATCTTGGCTTTGATGGCCGGCGCGATTGCATGGCGGATTATCGACCTGCAAGTGATCGACCGCGACTTCCTGATCGGCGAGGGTAATGCCCGTAGCCTGCGGCATATCCCGATTCCTGCGCACCGCGGCCTGATCACCGACCGTAATGGCGAGCCTCTGGCCGTGAGTACGCCGGTGACCACCCTGTGGGCCAATGCCAAGGAACTGCAAACCGCCAAGGACAAATGGCCTGAGCTGGCTGCCGCGCTGGGCCAGGACCCTAAAGCCTTGAGCGAGCGTCTGGAAGCCCAGGCCAACAAGGAATTCATCTATCTGGTGCGTGGGCTGACGCCTGAGCAGGGCCAGCAAGTGCTCGACCTTAAAGTCCCCGGTGTCTATGGCATCGAGGAGTTTCGTCGTTTCTACCCGGCGGGTGAAACCACCGCGCATATGGTTGGCTTTACCGACATTGATGACCACGGCCGTGAAGGTGTGGAGCTGGCCTACGACGAATGGCTGGCCGGCGTGCCCGGCAAACGGCAGGTCATCAAGGATCGACGCGGCAGACTGATTAAAGATGTCCAGGTGACCAAAAACGCCAAGGCCGGTAAGCCCTTGGCGTTGTCGATTGACCTGCGTCTGCAGTACCTGGCCAACCGCGAGCTGCGTAACGCGATCATCGAGAACGGCGCCAAGGCCGGTAGCCTGGTGATCATGGACGTCAAGACCGGCGAGATCCTCGCCATGGTCAACCAGCCGACCTACAACCCGAACAACCGTCGAAACCTGCAACCGGCGATGATGCGTAACCGCGCCATGATCGACGTGTTCGAGCCGGGTTCGACCATGAAAGCCATTTCCATGAGTGCCGCCCTGGAAACCGGGCGCTGGAAGCCGAGCGACAAGGTCGAGGTTTACCCAGGCACCTTGCAGTTGGGCAAATACACCATTCGTGACGTGTCCCGCAGCGAAGGGCCAGTGTTGGATTTGACAGGTATCCTGATCAACTCCAGTAACGTCGGCATGAGTAAGGTCGCCTTCGATATCGGCGGCGAAACCATCTATCACCTGGCGCAAAAAATCGGCTTGGGCCAACCCACCGGCCTGGATTTCCCAGGCGAGCGCGTGGGCAACCTGCCGAACTACCGCGACTGGAAAAAAGCCGAGACTGCCACGCTCTCCTACGGCTACGGCCTGTCGGTAACCGCGATCCAGCTGGCCCATGCGTTCTCTGTATTGGCCAATAATGGCCGTATGGTTCCACTGAGCTTGATTCACGTCGACGAAGCGCCGAAAGCCACCCAGGTAATCCCGGAAAAAGTCGCCAAGACCATACAAGGCATGCTGCAACAAGTGATCGAAGCCCCGCGCGGTGTGTTCCGGGCACAGGTGCCGGCTTATCACGTGGCCGGCAAGTCCGGTACTGCACGTAAAACCTCGGTCGGCACCAAGGGCTACGCCGAAAACTCTTACCGCTCGCTGTTCGCCGGCTTCGGTCCGATGAGCGATCCGCGCTACGCCATCGTCGTAGTGATTGATGAACCGAGCAAGGCCGGCTACTTCGGTGGCCTAGTGTCGGCTCCGGTATTCAGCAAAGTGATGTCCGGCACCCTGCGCCTGATGAATATTACGCCGGACAACCTGCCGCCGACTCAACAAGCGAACGCAGGACCACCGGCCGCAGCTGTCAAAGCCAATGGAGGGCGCGGCTGATGTCTCTTAGCCTGAACAAGATTTTTGCCCACGCCGGACGCGATCTGCTGATTCGTGAATTGAGCCTGGACAGCCGTAATGTACGCGCCGGTGATCTGTTCCTGGCGGTGCCCGGCGGCAAGCTCGATGGCCGTGCACATATCGCCGATGCCCTGCAACGAGGCGCGGCCGCCGTGGCTTATGAAGTGGAAGGCGCCACCGTGCTGCCGATCACCGACGTGCCCTTGATTCCGGTCAAGGGCCTGGCCGCGCAACTGTCGGACATCGCCGGGCGTTTTTATGGTGACCCGAGCCGTCAGTTGAACCTGATCGGTGTGACTGGTACCAATGGCAAGACCAGCGTGACCCAATTGGTTGCGCAGGCACTCGACCTGCTGGGCCAGCATTGCGGCATTGTCGGCACCCTGGGCACGGGTTTTTACGGTGCGCTGCAAAGCGGCCTGCACACCACGCCGAACCCGATCGCCGTGCAAGCGACCCTGGCCGACCTGAAAAAGGCCGGTGCCAAGGCGGTTGCCATGGAAGTGTCATCCCACGGTCTGGACCAGGGCCGTGTGACTGCCTTGGCGTTTGACGTGGCGGTGATGACCAACCTGTCTCGCGACCACCTCGACTACCACGGCACCATGGAGGCGTACGCCGCCGCCAAGGCCAAGCTGTTCGCCTGGAATGACCTGAAGTGCCGGGTGGTAAACCTGGATGACGCATTCGGCCGCCAACTGGCTGCCGAAGACAGCGAAGCACGCCTGATCACCTACAGCCTGGAAGACTCCAGCGCGTATCTGTATTGCCGTGAAGCCCAATTTAATGACGAAGGCGTGCTCGCCACGCTGGTCACGCCCCAGGGCGAACACCACTTGCGCAGCACCTTGCTCGGGCGTTTCAACCTGAGCAACGTGCTCGCGGCTGTTGGCGCATTGCTTGGCCTGGATTACGCCCTGGACGAAATCCTGCGCGTGCTGCCCAAGCTCGAAGGCCCGGCCGGCCGTATGCAGCGTTTGGGTGGCGGCTCTCAGCCACTGGTGGTGGTCGATTACGCCCACACCCCGGACGCGCTGGAAAAAGTCCTCGAAGCCCTGCGCCCACACGCCAAGGGCAAATTGCTCTGCCTGTTCGGCTGCGGCGGTGACCGTGATCGCGGCAAGCGCCCGCTGATGGCTGAAATCGTCGAGCGCCTGGCCGATGGCGTGCTCGTGACCGACGACAACCCACGCAGCGAAGACCCGAACCAGATTTTCGACGACATCCGTGTCGGCTTTAAAGACGCCACCAAGGCCACCTTCGTTGCCGGTCGCGGTGCCGCCATTGCCCAGCTGATCGCCAGCGCCAGTGCTGAGGACGTGGTGGTACTGGCTGGTAAAGGTCACGAGGACTACCAGGAAATCAACGGCGAACGCCATGCCTTCTCCGATCTGGTCGAGGCTGATCACGCCCTGACTGCCTGGGAGGTCGCCCATGCTTAAAGCGATGAAGTTCAGCGAACTGACCCAGGCCTTGTCGGCCCGCGTAGTGTCGAGCGATTGCAGCTTCGACGGCGTCAGTATCGACAGTCGCAACATCAAGCCGGGGCAGCTGTTTATTGCACTGGCCGGCCCGCGTTTCGATGGGCACGACTACCTGAACGAAGTAGCCGCCAAAGGTGCCGTGGGTGCCTTGGTGCAGCGTGAAGTCACGGACTCGACGCTGCCGCAATTGCTGGTCGCCGATACCCGCCTGGCCCTCGGGCTGTTGGGCGCGCTGAACCGCGCCGCATTTGATAAGCCCGTTGCCGCCATCACTGGCTCCAGCGGCAAAACCACGGTCAAGGAACTGCTTGCCGGCGTGCTGCGCACGCGCGGGCCGGTGCTCGCCACCCGTGGCAACCTGAACAATGATTTCGGCGCTCCATTGACCCTGCTCGAACTGGCCCCGGAACACACGGCGGCGGTAATCGAGCTGGGCGCTTCGCGCGTCGGCGAAATTGCTTACACCGTGGCGCTGACCAAGCCTCACGTGGCAATTATCAACAATGCCGGCACCGCCCACGTGGGCGAGTTCGGTGGCCCGGAAAAAATCGTCGAAGCCAAGGGCGAAATCCTCGAAGGCCTCGATGCCTCGGGCACCGCAGTATTGAACCTCGACGACAAGGCCTTCGAGACCTGGCGTGTGCGCGCCGCCGGTCGCAAGGTGCTGACGTTTGCCGTGCTCAACGCGGCGGCTGATTTCCACGCAGCCGACATCACCGTCGACGCCCGTGGTTGCCCGTCCTTCACCTTGCACACACCGCAAGGCAGCGAGCACGTGCAACTGAACCTGCTGGGCAACCATAACGTCGCCAATGCCTTGGCCGCCGCCGCTGCCGCCTCCGCACTGGGCGTATCGCTGTTCGGTATCGCCACCGGCCTGGGCGCGGTGCAGCCGGTCAAAGGCCGCACCGTGGCACAACTGGCGACCAATGGCATGCGTGTGATTGATGACACCTACAACGCCAACCAGTCCTCCGTCTGCGCCGCTATTGACCTGCTTAAAAGCTTCGCCGGGCGCAAGGTGCTGGTGCTGGGCGATATCGCCGAATTGGGCGACTGGGCCGAGCAGTCCCACCGTGAAGTCGGCGCCTACGCGAGCGGTAAAGTCGACGCGCTTTACGCCGTTGGCCCGAACATGGCCCACGCCGTTGACGCCTTCGGCCTCGGTGCGCGGCATTTCGCTACCCAGGCCGAGCTGATCCAGGCGCTGGTGGCGGCTGAACAAGACAAACACACAACCATTTTGATCAAGGGATCGCGCAGCGCGGTGATGGAAAACGTCGTCGCGGCCTTGTGTGGCTCAAGTACGGAGAAACATTAATGCTGCTGCTGCTGGCTGAGTATCTGCAACAGTTCCACAAAGGCTTCGCGGTCTTTCAGTACCTGACCCTGCGCGGGATCCTGGGTGTGCTGACTGCGCTGTCTTTGTCGCTGTTCCTGGGGCCGTGGATGATCCGCACCCTGCAGAACCTGCAAATTGGTCAATCGGTTCGTAATGACGGCCCGCAGTCGCACCTGTCCAAATCCGGCACCCCGACCATGGGCGGTGCGCTGATCCTGTCTTCCATCGGTATCAGCACCTTGCTGTGGGCCGACCTGCATAACCGCTACGTGTGGACGGTGCTGCTGGTGACCCTGTTGTTCGGCGCGATCGGTTGGGTCGATGACTACCGCAAAGTGATCGAGAAAAACTCCAAGGGTTTGCCCAGCCGCTGGAAGTACTTCTGGCAGTCGGTGTTTGGCCTTGGCGCTGCGATCTTCCTGTACATGACCGCGCCAAGCGCCGTCGAAACCACCTTGATCATTCCGATGCTCAAGGACGCCAGCATTCCACTGGGCGTTGGCTTTGTGGTGCTGACCTACTTTGTGATCGTCGGCTCCAGCAACGCGGTGAACCTGACTGATGGCCTCGACGGCCTGGCAATCATGCCGACCGTGATGGTCGGCGGTGCGCTCGGTATCTTCTGCTACCTGTCGGGTAACGTGAAGTTCGCTGAATACCTGCTGATCCCTTATGTGCCGGGCGCAGGTGAGTTGATCGTGTTCTGCGGCGCGCTGATCGGTGCCGGCCTGGGCTTCCTGTGGTTCAACACCTACCCCGCACAAGTCTTTATGGGCGACGTCGGCGCGCTGGCGCTGGGCGCAGCCTTGGGCACCATCGCGGTGATCGTCCGCCAGGAAATCGTGTTGTTCATCATGGGCGGTGTGTTCGTGATGGAAACCCTGTCGGTGGTCATCCAGGTGGCCTCCTTCAAATTGACCGGGCGCCGCGTGTTCCGTATGGCGCCGATTCACCACCACTTTGAACTCAAGGGCTGGCCAGAGCCGCGTGTGATTGTCCGTTTCTGGATCATTACCGTGATTCTGGTACTGGTCGGCCTTGCCACCCTGAAACTGAGGTAGAAACGAGTGTCCCTGATCGCTTCAGACCACTTCCGCATCGTTGTCGGCCTCGGCAAGAGCGGCATGTCCCTGGTTCGCTTCCTGGCGAACCGGGGCACGTCGTTTGCCGTGGCCGATACGCGGGAAAATCCACCGGAGCTGGTCACGCTGCGCCGTGACTACCCGCACGTGGAAGTGCGTTGTGGCGAGCTGGATGTCGAGTTTCTGTGCCGTGCCGATGAGCTCTACGTGAGCCCCGGCCTGGCCTTGGCGACACCGGCCCTGCAAGCGGCAGCGGCGCGTGGCGTGAAGCTGTCCGGCGACATCGACCTGTTTGCGCGCTATGCGAAGGCACCGATCGTGGCCATCAGCGGCTCCAACGCGAAAAGCACCGTGACCACCCTGGTCGGCGAGATGGCGGCTGCGGCCGGCAAGCGCGTGGCCGTGGGCGGTAACCTCGGCACGCCAGCGCTGGACCTGCTCAGCGACGACATCGAGTTGTACGTGATGGAACTGTCGAGCTTCCAGCTCGAAACCACCCACGATCTGGGGGCTGAAGTCGCCACCGTGTTGAACGTGAGTGAAGACCACATGGACCGCTACAGCGGCCTGCCGGCGTACCACCTGGCCAAGCACCGGATTTTCCGTGGTGCCAGGCAATTTGTGGTCAACCGCCAGGATGCCCTGAGCCGTCCGCTGATGGGCGAAGGTATGCCCTGCTGGACCTTTGGCCTGGGCAAGCCGGATTTCAAAGCCTTCGGCATTCGCGAAGAGAACGGCGAGAAATACCTGGCCTTCGAATTCCAGAACCTGATGCCGGTACGTGAATTGAAAATCCGTGGCGCGCACAACCAATCCAATGCATTGGCGGCCCTGGCGTTGGGTCACGCCGTCGGCCTGCCATTTGATGCGATGCTGTCGAGCCTGCGCACCTTCGGCGGCCTCGAGCATCGCTGCCAGTGGGTACGCGACCTCAATGGCGTGAGCTACTACAACGATTCCAAGGCCACCAACGTGGGTGCCGCACTGGCTGCCATCGAAGGGCTCGGCGCTGATATCGACGGCAAGCTTGTGCTGATCGCCGGTGGCGACGGCAAGGGTGCCGACTTCAAAGACCTTAAAGGCCCGGTGGCTGCACATTGCCGCGCCGTGGTGCTGATCGGCCGTGACGCGGACTTGATCGCCGCCGCGTTGGGCGACGCAGTACCGCAGGTACGCGCCACCTCGCTGGACGATGCGATTGCTCAATGCAAGGCCCTGGCCCAGCCGGGGGATGCGGTGTTGCTGTCGCCGGCGTGCGCCAGTTTCGACATGTTCAAGAACTACGAAGAGCGCGGCCAGCTGTTCGCTCGCGCCGTGGAGGCCTTGGCATGAATTTCAGAAATATTATCAAGCCGTACCCGTCGCCGATCATCACAGGTCGCGGTATCGACCTCGACTTCCCAATGCTCGCCGGCTGCCTGGCGCTGCTGGGCCTGGGGTTGGTCATGATCACTTCGGCGTCCTCGGAAGTGGCCGCAGTGCAGTCGGGCAACACCCTGTACATGATGATCCGTCACCTGGTGTACCTGGTGATCGGTCTCGGCGCCTGCATCGTCACCATGATGATCCCTATCGCTACCTGGCAGCGCCTGGGTTGGCTGATGCTGATCGGCGCGTTTGGTTTGTTGATCATGGTGATCCTGCCCGGCATCGGCCGTGAGGTGAACGGTTCGATGCGCTGGATCGGCTTCGGCGCGTTTAACGTGCAGCCGTCGGAAATCGCCAAGGTGTTCGTGGTGATCTACCTCGCCGGTTACCTGGTCCGTCGCCAGAAAGAAGTACGCGAAAGCTGGATGGGCTTCTTCAAGCCGTTCATCGTGCTGCTGCCCATGGCTGGCCTGTTGCTGATGGAGCCCGACTTCGGTGCCACCGTCGTAATGATGGGCGCGGCGGCGGCGATGCTGTTTCTCGGCGGTGTGGGCTTGTTCCGGTTCGCCATGATGGTGGTGCTGGCGGTGGTCGCGGTTTACCTGCTGGTGGAAGCACAACCGTACCGTATGGCGCGCCTGATTACCTTTACCGACCCCTGGTCCGATCAGTTCGGCTCCGGCTACCAGTTGACCCAGGCGCTGATCGCCTTTGGTCGCGGCGGATGGCTGGGTGTTGGGCTGGGCAATAGCGTGCAGAAGCAGTTTTACCTGCCGGAAGCGCATACCGACTTCGTGTTCTCCGTGCTGGCCGAAGAACTCGGTGCCGTGGGTTCCCTGTGCACCGTTGCACTGTTCATGTTCGTCTGCGTACGGGCGCTTTACATCGGTCTTTGGGCCGAGAAAGCCAAGCAGTTTTTCGCAGCTTATGTCGCCTACGGCTTGGCGTTTTTGTGGATTGGTCAGGTGCTGATCAACATCGGGGTAAACATCGGTCGCTTGCCGACCAAGGGTTTGACCCTGCCGTTTCTCAGCTACGGCGGCAGCTCGTTGGTTATCTGCTGCGTGTGCCTGGGCTTGCTGCTGCGCATCGAGTGGGAGAGTCGCACCCACCTGGGCAGCGAAGAGATGGAATTCAGCGAGAGCGATTTTGCCGAGGAGCCGGACCATGGGCGCTAATGTGCTGATCATGGCAGGCGGCACCGGGGGCCATGTGTTCCCGGCCCTGGCTTGCGCGCGCGAATTCCAGAACCGTGGCTACACCGTGCATTGGCTCGGTACGCCACGTGGCATCGAAAACGAATTGGTCCCGAATGCCGGCTTGCCGCTGCACTTGATCAACGTCACCGGCTTGCGTGGCAAGGGCAAGTTGTCCCTGCTCAAGGCGCCGTTCGTGTTGCTCAAGGCGGTGTGGCAGGCGCGCAAAGTGATTCGTGAGTTGAAGCCGGTGTGCGTGCTGGGCTTTGGTGGTTATGTGACTGGCCCTGGTGGTGTTGCCGCCAAGCTCGCCGGCGTACCGGTGATCGTGCACGAACAGAACGCCGTTGCCGGCACTGCCAACCGCCTGTTGGTGCCTTTGGCCAGCCGAGTGTGCGAGGCGTTCCCGAAGACTTTTGGCGCCTCGGACAAGTTGCGTACCACCGGCAACCCGGTGCGCACCGAACTGTTCATGGCCATTGCCCGTCAGGCGCTGGAGGGCCGTAAGCCACACTTGCTGATCCTGGGCGGAAGCCTGGGCGCGGAGCCGTTGAACAAATTGCTGCCCGAAGCCTTGGCGCTGCTGCCCGTGGACCTGCGTCCCGAAGTGTTCCACCAGGCCGGTAAAAACCACGATGAAATCACCGCTGCCCGCTATCGCGAGGCCGGTGTCGAGGCGAATGTACAGCCTTTCATCAAAGACATGGCCCATGCCTATGGCTGGGCCGACCTGGTGGTCTGTCGCGCTGGTGCGCTGACCGTCAGTGAATTGGCCGCCGCCGGTCTGCCGTCCTTGCTGGTGCCTTTGCCCCACGCCATCGACGATCACCAGACCCGCAACGCCGAATATTTGGCCGGGGAGGGCGCTGCCTTCCTGCTGCCGCAAAGAACGACTGGCGCCGCCGATTTGGCCGCACGCCTGACCGAGGTTTTGATGCAACCGGAACGACTCAACAGCATGGCGAGCACCGCAAGCCGCCTGGCTAAACCTGACGCAACCCGCACCGTGGTCGATATCTGCCTGGAGGTGGCCCATGGTTGAGAATCAGAAAGCCATGCCGCAGCCCGAAATGCGCCGCATCCGTCGTATCCACTTCGTCGGCATCGGCGGCGTGGGCATGTGCGGGATTGCCGAAGTGCTGCTGAACCTGGGTTATCAGGTATCCGGCTCGGACTTGAAAGAGTCGCCGGTGACCGATCGCCTGAAAACCTTCGGCGCACAGATCTTTATCGGCCACCGCGCCGAGAACGCCGCCGAGGCTGACGTGCTGGTAGTGTCCAGCGCCGTGAACACCTCCAACCCGGAAGTGGCCACCGCCCTTGAGCGCCGTATTCCAGTGGTGCCGCGCGCCGAGATGCTGGCCGAGCTGATGCGCTATCGCCACGGTATCGCCGTGGCCGGTACGCACGGCAAAACCACCACCACCAGCCTGATCGCCTCGGTGTTCGCCGCCGGTGGCCTGGACCCGACCTTCGTGATTGGTGGTCGCCTGAATGCAGCCGGCACCAATGCCCAGCTCGGCACCAGCCGTTACCTGATCGCCGAAGCCGATGAAAGTGATGCGAGCTTCCTGCACCTGCAGCCGCTGGTCGCTGTGGTGACCAACATCGACGAAGACCACATGGCCACCTACGACGGTGACTTCAACAAGTTGAAGAAAACCTTCGTCGAGTTCCTGCACAACCTGCCGTTCTACGGTTTGGCCGTGGTGTGCCTGGACGATCCGGTGGTGCGTGAGATCCTGCCATCGGTCAAACGCCCAACCGTGACCTACGGCTTCAGCGAAGACGCCGACGTGCGCGCGATCAATGTGCGCCAGGAAGGCATGCAAACCTTCTTCACCGTGCTGCGCCCTGACCGCGAGCCGTTGGACGTATCGGTGAACATGCCGGGCAACCACAACGTATTGAATTCGCTGGCGACCATTTGCATTGCTTCCGATGAAGGCGTCAGCGATGAAGCCATCGTCGAAGGCCTGTCGCGTTTTGCCGGTGTCGGCCGGCGCTTCCAGGTCTACGGTCAACTGCCGGTAGAAGGCGGCGACGTGATGCTGGTGGACGACTACGGTCACCACCCAACTGAAGTTGCAGCCGTTATTAAAGCCGTGCGCGGTGGCTGGCCGGAGCGCCGTCTGGTGATGGTTTACCAGCCGCATCGCTACAGCCGCACCCGCGACCTGTATGACGACTTTGTGAATGTATTGGCCGATGCCAACGTGCTGCTGCTGATGGAAGTCTACCCGGCCGGTGAAGAGCCGATTCCGGGCGCCGACAGCCGCAAGCTGTGCAACAGCATCCGTCAGCGTGGCCAGTTGGACCCGATCTACATCGAGCGCGGTGTGGACCTGGCGCCGATCGTCAAGCCGCTGCTGCGTGCCGGTGACATCCTGCTGTGCCAGGGCGCCGGTGATATCGGTGGCCTTGCGCCCAAGCTGCTCGCCAGCCCGCTGTTTGCGGCTGCAAAGGGGAAGTCGAAATGATCACGCATTACGACACTCTGTTCTCGACCATAACGCCTGCCGACTTCGGCCGCGTAGCGGTATTGTTCGGCGGCAAGAGCGCTGAGCGCGAAGTCTCGCTCAAGTCCGGCAATGCCGTACTGGAAGCGCTGCAAAGCGCCGGCGTAAACGCATTCGGTATCGATGTGGGCGATGATTTCCTTGCCCGCTTGCAGGCCGAGAAGATCGACCGTGCCTTCATCATTCTGCACGGCCGTGGCGGTGAAGACGGCAGCATGCAAGGCTTGCTCGAGTGCGCTGGCATCCCTTACACCGGCAGCGGAATCCTCGCTTCGGCACTGGCCATGGACAAGTTGCGCACCAAGCAGGTGTGGCACAGCCTGGGTATTCCAACCCCACGTCACAGCGTGCTGTGCAGCGAAGACGATTGTATTTCTGCAGCCAAGGAACTGGGCCTGCCTTTGATCGTCAAACCTGCCCATGAAGGCTCCAGTATCGGCATGGCCAAAGTGAACTCGGCCGCCGAATTGATCGACGCATGGAAAGCGGCAAGTACCTACGATTCGCAAGTGTTGGTGGAACAGTGGATCCAGGGTCCCGAGTACACCATCGCCACCCTGCGTGGCCAGGTATTGCCGCCTATCGCATTGGGCACGCCCCACACCTTTTACGACTACGACGCCAAGTACGTGGCTTCCGATACTCAGTACCGGATCCCGTGTGGCCTCGACGCAACCAAGGAACAGGAATTGATGGACCTCACGGCGAAAGCCTGTGAGGCACTGGGTATCGCCGGTTGGGCGCGGGCAGACGTGATGCAGGATGACCAAGGGAATTTCTGGTTCCTTGAAGTCAACACCGCTCCCGGCATGACCGACCACAGCCTGGTACCTATGGCAGCCCGTGCTGCCGGTCTGGATTTCCAGCAGTTGGTGCTGGCGATTCTGGCCGCAAGCATTGAGCCAAGAGGCTAACCCCATGAACGGCGCATCGCTTCGTCATCAGCAACCTCCAGTGCCCAGCCGCAAGCCGGTGCCTCGAGGTGCCAGCCGAATGGTGGCTAAAGAGCCGATGTCGGCGCGCCTGCCGAAAGCCAACTTTGGTTTTCTTAAAGCGCTGTTCTGGCCGGTGTTGCTGGTGGCGTTGGGCTTCGGTACTTACGAGGGCGCACAACGCCTGTTGCCGTATGCCGACCGGCCGATCACCAAGATCAGCGTACAGGGCGACTTGAGCTACATCAGCCAGCAAGCGGTACAGCAGCGCATCGGCCCGTACCTGGCGGCGAGCTTCTTTACCATCGACCTGGCCGGTATGCGCGCAGAACTGGAACAGATGCCGTGGATCGCTCACGCCGAAGTCCGCCGTGTATGGCCGGACCAGGTGACGATTCGTCTGGAAGAACAACTGCCCGTGGCCCGTTGGGGCGATGGCGCACTGTTGAACAACCAGGGCCAGGCGTTCGCGCCGCGTGAGGTGGCCAACTATGAGCACCTGCCGCAGTTGTTCGGGCCACAGCGGGCGCAGCAGCAAGTGATGCAGCAGTACCAGGCGCTGAGCCAGATGCTGCGGCCACTGGGTTTCTCCATCGCACGCCTGGAATTGCGTGAGCGGGGCAGCTGGTTTTTGACCACCGGGGCAGGCAGTTCCGGCCCGGGCATCGAGTTGTTGCTGGGACGCGACCGCTTGGTGGAAAAGATGCGCCGCTTTATTGCCATCTATGACAAGACCTTGAAAGAACAGATTACGAACATTGCGAGCGTCGACCTGCGTTACGCCAACGGCCTGGCCGTCGGCTGGCGTGAACCAGCTGCGCCGACGACAGCCAAACCCGCTGTCGCGAAGAATTAAGAAGAGGCAGGACCCATGGCAAACGTGCAAAGCGGAAAAATGATCGTCGGTCTCGATATCGGCACCTCCAAGGTGGTGGCGCTGGTCGGCGAGGTCGGGGAAGACGGTGTGATCGAAATCGTCGGTATCGGCACGCATCCGTCCCGGGGCCTGAAGAAGGGCGTGGTGGTGAACATCGAGTCCACCGTGCAGTCGATCCAGCGCGCCATTGAAGAAGCGCAGCTGATGGCCGGTTGCCGGATTCACTCGGCGTTCGTCGGCGTGGCCGGCAACCATATCCGTAGCCTGAACTCCCACGGCATCGTGGCGATCCGTGATCGTGAAGTCAGCTCGGCCGACCTTGAACGCGTACTCGACGCCGCCCAGGCCGTGGCGATCCCGGCTGACCAGCGCGTGCTGCACACCTTGCCGCAGGACTACGTGATCGATAACCAGGAAGGCGTGCGTGAGCCGCTGGGCATGTCGGGCGTGCGCCTGGAAGCCAAGGTTCACGTGGTGACCTGTGCCGTCAACGCCGCACAGAACATTGAAAAATGCGTGCGCCGCTGCGGCCTGGAAATCGACGACATCATTCTTGAGCAGTTGGCCTCGGCCTACTCAGTACTCACCGACGACGAAAAAGAGCTGGGCGTGTGCCTGGTCGACATCGGCGGTGGCACCACCGACATCGCGATCTTCACCGAAGGTGCGATCCGTCACACCGCCGTGATCCCGATTGCGGGCGACCAGGTCACCAACGACATCGCCATGGCGCTGCGTACACCGACCCAGTACGCCGAAGAAATCAAGATCCGCTACGCCTGCGCCCTGGCCAAACTGGCCGGTGCCGGTGAAACCATCAAGGTGCCGAGCGTGGGCGACCGTCCACCGCGCGAACTGTCGCGCCAGGCCCTGGCCGAAGTGGTCGAACCACGCTACGACGAGCTGTTCACCCTGATCCAGGCTGAACTGCGCCGCAGCGGCTACGAAGATTTGATCCCGGCCGGCATCGTGCTGACCGGTGGCACCTCGAAGATGGAAGGCGCGGTCGAACTGGCCGAGGAAATCTTCCATATGCCAGTGCGCCTGGGCGTGCCCCATGGCGTCAAAGGCCTGGGCGACGTGGTGCGCAACCCGATTTATTCCACCGGCGTGGGCTTGCTGTTGTACGGGCTGCAAAAGCAGACCGACGGCATTTCCCTGTCGGGCCCGAGCATCCGTGACAGCTACCGTGGCGGCGACGATGAAGCCAAAGCGCCGTTGTTCGAGCGGTTGCAGGCTTGGGTAAAAGGCAATTTCTAAAGATTTACCGCAACACCGCAGTAAGTAGTAGGCGAAAAAACTAGAGAAAACGAAAGGAGAGGGAACATGTTCGAACTCGTAGACAACATCCCCGCAAGCCCGGTTATCAAAGTAATCGGTGTTGGCGGTGGCGGCGGCAACGCTGTCAATCACATGGTCAAGAGCAACATTGAAGGCGTTGAATTCATCTGCGCCAACACTGATGCCCAAGCGCTGAAAAGCATCGGCGCGCGGACCATCCTGCAATTGGGCACAGCCGTGACCAAGGGCCTCGGCGCTGGCGCCAACCCGGAAGTCGGCCGTCAAGCCGCGCTGGAAGACCGCGAGCGTATTGCGGAAGTGCTGCAAGGCACCAACATGGTGTTCATCACCACCGGCATGGGCGGCGGTACCGGTACCGGTGCTGCTCCGATCATTGCCGAAGTGGCCAAGGAAATGGGGATTCTGACCGTTGCTGTCGTGACGCGTCCGTTCCCGTTCGAAGGTCGCAAGCGCATGCAGATCGCCGACGAAGGTATCCGTCTGCTGTCTGAAAGCGTCGACTCGTTGATCACCATTCCCAACGAGAAACTGCTGACCATCCTGGGCAAGGACGCAAGCCTGCTGTCCGCATTCGCCAAGGCTGACGATGTACTGGCCGGTGCCGTTCGCGGTATCTCCGACATCATCAAGCGTCCAGGCATGATCAACGTCGACTTTGCCGACGTGCGTACCGTGATGAGCGAAATGGGCATGGCGATGATGGGCACTGGCTGCGCCAGCGGTCCGAACCGTGCACGTGAAGCCACTGAAGCGGCGATCCGCAACCCGTTGCTCGAAGACGTGAACCTGCAAGGTGCACGCGGCATCCTGGTGAACATCACCGCCGGCCCTGACCTGTCCCTGGGTGAGTACTCCGACGTGGGTAGCATCATCGAAGCCTTCGCTTCCGAGCACGCGATGGTCAAAGTCGGTACCGTTATCGACCCGGACATGCGCGACGAACTGCACGTGACCGTGGTTGCCACCGGCCTGGGCGCAAAAATCGAGAAGCCTGTAAAGGTCATCGACAATACCGTTCACACCGGCCACAACAGCCACAACAGCCACGCCAGCCAGCAAGCTGCCGCTCCAGCGCCTGCGCGCCAGGAACTGCCGTCTGTGAACTATCGTGACCTGGACCGTCCGACCGTGATGCGCAACCAGGCTCAGGCCGGTGCTGCGGCGTCCCGTAGCCCGAATCCGCAAGATGACCTGGACTACCTGGACATCCCGGCATTCTTGCGTCGTCAGGCCGATTAATGGAATGTATCAGGGCTATGAAGGTGATTGGTGTTCAGCAAAGGTCTGGTCTGTTATTATCGCCAGCCTTTGTTGATACCAGTTCGCAATTTGCGCTGAAGCGGTCCAAGCCATGATTAAACAACGCACCCTGAAGAATATTATCCGTGCCACAGGTGTAGGTCTGCACTCCGGGGAGAAGGTATACCTGACCCTCAAGCCCGCACCTGTCGACACCGGCATCGTGTTTGTTCGTGCCGACCTGGACCCTGTGGTGCAGATTCCTGCTCGCGCGGAAAATGTTGGCGAAACCACGATGTCGACCACGTTGGTCAACGGTGACGTCAAAGTGGACACGGTGGAGCACTTGCTCTCGGCCATGGCTGGCCTGGGCATCGATAACGCCTACGTCGAGCTCTCCGCGTCCGAAGTCCCCATCATGGATGGCAGCGCTGGACCCTTCGTATTCTTGATTCAATCTGCCGGCCTGGAAGAACAGGACGCAGCCAAGAAGTTCATTCGCATTCTGCGGGAAGTGACAGTAGAAGACGGCGACAAGCGCGCCACCTTCGTCCCGTTCGAAGGCTTTAAAGTGAGCTTTGAGATCGATTTCGATCACCCGGTATTCCGTGACCGCACCCAAAGTGCAAGCGTGGATTTTTCCAGCACTTCGTTCGTAAAAGAAGTCAGCCGCGCCCGTACCTTTGGTTTCATGAGTGACATCGAGTACCTGCGCAAGCACAACCTCGCACTCGGCGGCAGCGTTGAAAACGCCATTGTGGTCGACGCGGATGGTGTACTGAACGAAGACGGCCTTCGCTATGAAGACGAATTCGTGAAGCACAAGATCCTCGATGCAATCGGTGACCTCTACCTGCTGGGCAATAGCCTGATAGGCGAGTTCAAAGGCTTCAAGTCGGGCCACGCCCTTAACAACCAGCTGCTGCGCAAGTTGATTGAGCAGACAGACGCTTGGGAAGTAGTGACCTTCGAAGATGCCAGCACCGCACCGATCTCTTACATGCGTCCCGTTGCGGCGGTGTAAGTAACAACTCTCTTTCTTTAGTTTTGAAAGGCCACCTTCGGGTGGCCTTTTTTTTATGCCGATCGTTCCCACGCTCCGCGTGGGAATGCAGCCCTGGACGCTCCGCGTCCCGAAGCCTGACGCAGAGCGTCAGAAGAGGCATTCCCACGCGGAGCGTGGGAACGATCACCTAGCGGGCCGCAGCCTCCACAATGCGGTTGCGCCCGGTGTGCTTGGCCTCATACAGCGCCTGATCAGCATTGAGCAGCAAGTCCTCAAGTGCCATGCGGCTGCGCTTTTGCCAGGTGCTCATGCCGATACTCACTGTAATAGGCCCGTCGGCACCGGCCACCCGTGGCAAATGCTCGACGCTGCTGCGGATATGTTCGGCAATCAACCAGGCACCCTTGGCGTCGGTATGTGGCAGCACCACTGCAAACTCTTCGCCACCGTAGCGCGCTGCCAGGTCAGCCGGGCGGCGGATGTTGTCTTCGATCACTTGGGCAACCGCGCGCAATGCTTCATCGCCGCCGTGATGGCCATGCAGGTCGTTGAAGGCCTTGAAGTGATCCACGTCGATCATCAGCAGGCTCAGCGGCTCGGTTGAGCGTTGTGCGCGGTCCCATTCCAGGCGCAGGCGCTGGTCCAGGGTACGGCGGTTGGCAAGGCCGGTGAGGGCGTCGGTGGCTGCCAGTTCTGACAGCACTTGTTCGGCACGATGACGGCGACGCAGCTCCTTGCTCAGCATCCAGGTCAGCCACAACAGGCCGATGCACAACACGCCCGTGGCCATGCTGACCAGCCACGCGGCACGCCGCCATGGGGCAAAGATTTCATCGCTGGACAACGCCACTGCGACAATTAAGGGCAAGCTGCCCACATTCGAGAAACTATAGAGCCGTGGCTGGTTGTCGACGCTGGAGACGCCCCGAAAGCTGCCGTCGCGTTCACGCAGCATGCGCGCGACATTGGGCCGCTGGCTCAAGTCCTTGTCGATCATGTCCACTTCCAGCAGCGGTTGTTGCGCCAGCAGGATGCCTTGGTGGTTGATCAGGTTGATGGTGCCGTTGCTTCCGATGTTCAGGCCGCTGAACAACTGTTGGAAGTACGACAGGCGCATCGAGGCCACCGCCACGCCCAGGAAGCGCCCGTCCGGCGATGACACGCGGCGGCTGAATGCGATGCGCCACTGGTCATCACACACGCAACGGGCCAGGAATGGGCGGCTGATATACAGCCCCAGCTCAGGGTTTCTGCGGTGTGCCTGAAAATAGTCGCGATCAGCGAAGTTACCGGTCTTGGGGGTGAGCAGTGAGGAGTCGGCGATCACTTCACCACTGGGGTCCAGCAACAGAATGTCGCCCTTGAAGGGTGCAGCGGCAGAGCGATCGAACAGCACCAGATGGCGGATACTGGCGGACACACCCTGCAGGTCACTGCGTTCGGTGGCGGCGATCAGGCCCTTGAGGGCCATGTCATAGAGTTCGACGTTACGCAGCACATCGGCGTCGATCAGTTGGGTGATGTTATTGGCGGTGCGCTTGGCGGTCTGCAAGGTGTTGGCATGTTCGCGAATCAGCAGCGCGGTGACGATCGCCACGATCACAAAGACCGTGAGGCAACTGCCCAGGATCAGCAAGCGTTCCGGGCGAGGGGTGGGTCGGTAGAGACTTGGGCTCATCGGGCGTACTTCTGCTTCGAGGATGCCAATAGCGTAGTAGGCAATCGCAGGTTTGGTGGGAGCTGGCTTGCCTGCGATGCAGACACCTCGGTACATCTATAACACCGCAGCGATGCTATCGCAGGCAAGCCAGCTCCCACACAAGCCAGCTCCCACATCAGCTATTCATCGTCTGGCAGATTTATGCCTAAAACACGTTGATCGGGTAATCCACAATCACGCGGTATTCATCCACATCCCGGTCCACCGCCGAGTAGCCATTGCCACCGCGGTTGGTTGCCCATTGCAGGCGCACGGCCAGGTCCTTGGCTTTGCCGCCTTGCACCACGTACTTCACGTCGATGTCGCGTTCCCAGTGCTTGGCGTCTTTGCCGTTGGCGCTGTACCAGGCGCTGTAGCCGCGGCTGTTGGGGTCGACCTTGGTCAGGTCGGTCTTGCCGCTGATATACGACACGGCGGACGTCAGCCCAGGCATGCCGAGGCCTGCAAAGTCGTAGGCGTACTTGAGCTTCCACGAGCGCTCGTTGGGGCCGTTGAAGTCCGAGTATTGCTGGGAATTGTCCAGGTACACGCTGTCGCCCTGGGTGATGTAGTCGAACGGCGTGTTGCCGTTGACCCGCTGGTACGCGGCGGTGACGCTGTGGTGACCAACACCTACGGTGAAATGCAGGCTGTAAGTGTTGTTGTCGATGCTGCCCAGCAACGACTGGCCGGTGTCCTGGGTGTGGTAGTAGTGCAGGCCTGGGTTGAGGCTGACAAGATCGTTCAGCGCGTAGGTGTAGTCCAGGTCGTAGTAGTACTGGTGCCATACATCCTTGAGTTCGGAGGCGTACAGGTTGCTGGTCAGGCCCGGGACGCCGCTGAAGGACACACCGGCCCAGTTCAGGTGCTGGCTGTCGGCGTTGGCGGGCAGGGTGCCGTAGCTGGTGCCGATGCGTCGGTGGCCGCTCTGGTTGTAGAGTTTGGTAAAGCTGGCCTGGCCACCTTCGAACATCCAGCCATCGAAGCTGTGGTTGGCCAGGCTCACACCCCGGAACGTCTGCGGCAACATGCGGGTCATGCCGCCAGCGATCACCGGGTTGTTGAGGAACAGGTCGCCGGCTTTGAGTTCGGTGTCGAAGGCACGCATTTTCAAAGTGCCGCCCGCGGTGGAGAACGAGCCAGGCGCTTTGCCGTTGCCGCTGCCGTACGGCAGGATGCTGGAACCGTCAGTGCCACCGCCGCCGTCGAGCTTGAGGCCGAGCATGGCATTGAGGTCCAGGCCAAAGCCGACGGTGCCTTGGGTGTAGCCGGATTCGAATGTGCCGATGAAACCCTGGCCCCATTCTTTGCTGTCATCGGTGTGAGTGTCGCGGCGGTCGCGGTTCATGTAGTAGTTGCGGGTGTTGATCTTCAGGCTTGAGCCTTCGACGAAACCGTCAGCGGGGGTCGAGTCTGCCGCGTGGGCAAGGGGGACGATCGTTGCTGCAATCGCGAGGAATAACGGGGTGAACGTCAGCGAGTTCTTCACCGGTTTAGCTCCTTTGGTCAATCGAAAACGGCCAATGTCGTGGGGGTGTGCCTGGCCTTTTTTTACGGCAAAAAAAAGCCGCTGAAGTCAGCGGCTTTAAACAGATTCCCAGTGTAGAGCCCTGGAAATAAGTCGAGGGAAATTCGGGTGAGCGGGAAGCTGCCTTGCCGTCGCGCTCATCGGTGCGTCAAAGTAACGCAGGTGAGCGGTGCGATATAGAGTGTAACAAGATAATGACTGTTGCCCAAACCGCAACAGTCAGACCTTTGAGATCCAGTGGGGAAGCTGGCTTTGTGGGATCTGGCTTGTGTGGGAGCTGGCCCACACTGGATCGATGTGTTCTGGTGAGTCAGACCGGCAAGGTAATGCCAAAAGTATTGCCACCGCCCTCACTGCGCACAAACACATCACCGCCGTGCATCAATGCAATCGCCTTGACGATCGCCAGCCCCAGCCCATGATTTGCGCCGCTGTTACTGCGCGACGCGTCCACCCGGTAGAAGCGTTCAAACAAGCGCGGCAAATGCTCACGGGCGATCTCATCGCCGGGGTTGGTCACCCCGATCGCCACCCACTGCTCCTGCACCTCAATGCTCACTTCGATGATCTGCCCCGGCGCAGTGTGCTGTACCGCATTGCTCAGCAGGTTGATCAGCGCGCGGCGCAGGTGGGCTTTTTCGATGTGCACCAAGGCATCTCCGTGTACGCGCACTTTGACTTGGGCGTCCTCGAGGATGAAGTCCAGGTAGTCGAGGGTGGTGGCGACTTCATCGGCCAGGGAGCTTTCGATCAGTTTGGTGGCCTTGCTGCCCTGGTCGGCGCTGGCCAGGAACAGCATGTCATTAATAATCGAACGCAGGCGTTCCAGCTCTTCGAGGTTCGATTGCAGCACCTCGAAGTAATGCTCGGCCGAACGACCACGGGTGAGCGCCACTTGGGTCTGGCCGATCAGGTTGGTCAGCGGCGAGCGCAGTTCGTGGGCCACATCTGCATTGAACGACTCCAGGCGCGAATACGCCTGTTCCACCCGATCCAGGGTGGAGTTGAACGAGTTGACGAACTGGCTCAGCTCCGGCGGCAAGGGCGACAACTGCAGGCGCCCGGAGAGTTTGGGCGGTGCGAGTTTTTGCGCTTCATCCGAAAGTTTGCCCAGCGGCTTGAGGCCGATACGCGAGACCCAAAAGCCCAACAGTGCCGCCAGCGCCACACCGACACAGGCCAGGCCGATCAAGGCCATCAACAGATGGTGCTGAGTGGCGCGGAAGTTCTCGGTGTCGATGGCGATCATAAAGCGCAGCGGTGGGCGTTGATCCTTGGCCGCGAACTGGCTGAGCAACACCTTGAACGGGTATTCATGCCCAGGCAGGCGCAAGTCGCGTTTGCCGGTCGGCCCTTGGGCGAATGCGCGGATCTGCGCGTCGGGGTTGCCGTATTCGTAGCTCGGGTCGCTGCTCACCACCCAGAAGCGAATGCGCGGGTCTTCTTCGCCGAGCAACTTCAACTTGGCGGTGATTTTTGCCCAGTGGTCCGGTGTGCCGAAGCGGTTTACCGAGGATTCCAGCACGCTGTAGCGCGCATCCAGTTCGGCGCCCGGCAACAAGCCCAGGCCGCGATCCACTTGCTGGTACAGCGCGCCGCCGATCAACACGAAAATCAGCAGCGCCACCAGCGTGAACATGCCGCTCAGGCGCAGGGCGATGGAGTTAGCCGACACTTCTGCTCTCCAGCACATAACCCATGCCACGAATGGTGTGCAGCAACTTGTGTTCGAACGGCCCGTCGAGCTTGGCGCGCAGGCGCTTGATCGCCACTTCCACCACATTGGCGTCGCTGTCGAAATTGATGTCCCAGACCATTTCCGCAATCGCGGTCTTGGACAGGATTTCACCCTGGCGCCGTGCCAATACGCTGAGCAGCGAGAACTCTTTGGCGGTCAGGTCCAGGCGCAGGCCGTTGCGGCTGGCCTTGCGGCTGATCAGGTCGATCCACAGGTCGGCCACGGTGACTTGCACCGGCTCATGCCCGCCACTGCGGCGGGTCAGCGCTTGCAGGCGCGCCACCAGTTCGAGGAACGAAAACGGTTTGCCCAAATAATCATCGGCGCCTTCACGCAAGCCACGGATGCGGTCTTCCACACGCTCGCGAGCAGTGAGCATGATCACCGGCGTCTGCTTGCGTGCCCGCAGTGCGCGCAACACCCCAAAGCCGTCGAGGCCGGGCAGCATCACGTCAAGCACGATCACCGCGTAGTCGTTTTCCAGCGCCAGGTGCAAACCCTCGACGCCTTCGCGCGCCACATCCACGGTGTAGCCTTGTTCGGTCAGACCACGGTGCAAGTAGTCTGCGGTTTTTTCTTCATCTTCAATAATCAGGACGCGCATGACCCCGCCTTTAGTGTGTGGTCGCCAGCGCCGGCGCTGGTTTGGGCCTGTGGAAAAACTTCTCAAGGTACAAGTATATGATCGGTGTGGTGAACAGCGTCAGCGCCTGGCTCACCAACAGGCCGCCGACCACCGCGATCCCCAGCGGCTGGCGCAGTTCGGCGCCTGGCCCGGAGCCCAGCATCAACGGCACGGCGCCGAGCAGGGCGGCGAGGGTGGTCATGATGATCGGCCGGAACCGGGTGACGCAGGCTTCATAAATCGCCTCCTCAGGTGGCAGCCCGCGCACGCGCTGGGCCTCCAGGGCAAAGTCGATCATCAGGATGCCGTTTTTCTTGACGATACCGATCAGCAGCACCAGCCCGATCAAGGCCATGATCGAAAAGTCCTGGCCCAGCAACCACAGCATGATCAACGCGCCCAAGCCCGCCGAGGGCAAGGTGGAGATGATCGTCAGCGGGTGCACGAAGCTCTCATACAGCACGCCCAAAATAATATAGACCGCCACCAGCGCCGCCAGGATCAGCCACGGTTGGCTGGCCAAAGAGCTTTGGAACGCCTGGGCCGCACCCTGGAAGGTGCCGATCAGGGTGGTCGGCATGCCGATTTCGTTTTTGGCCTGGTTGAGCATGATCACTGCATCACCCAATGCCACGCCGGGTGCCAGGTTGAATGACAGGTTGGCCGCCGGGAACATGCCGTCATGGCTGATGGACAACGGCCCCACGCTGGGCGGGTCGACCTTGGCCAGTGCCGACAGCGGCACCATCTCGTTGGTCAACGGTGAGCGCAGGTAAAAGTAGTTCAGGCTTTCGGCCTTGCCGCGCTGTTGAGTGTCGAGTTCCAGCACCACCTGGTACTGGTTGATCTCGGTCTGGAACTCGTTGATCTGGCGCTGGCCGAACGCGTCATACAGCGCCTGGTCGACATCGGTAGCGGTGAGGCCAAAGCGCGCCGCCGCCTGGCGGTCGATGCTGATGTGAGTGATGCTGCCGCCCAGTTGCAAGTCGTTGGACAGGTCGCGAAAGGCCGGGTTGGCGCGCAGTTTTTCGGTCAGGCGTTGGGTCCAGGTATTGAGCGTCGCGCCGTCGTTGCTCTTGAGCACATATTGATACTGGGCGCGGCTTGGGCCGGAACTCAAGTTGATGTCCTGGCCGGCGCGCAGGTACAAGACGATGCCCGGCACCTTGGCCAGTTTGGGGCGGATGCGGTCAATGAACTGGCTGGCGGATACATCGCGATCACCGCGGTCCTTCAAGGCGATCCAGAAACGGCCGTTGGCGATGGTCTGGTTGCTGCCGGTCACGCCCACCGAGTGGGAAAACGCGGCCACTGCCGGGTCGTCCTTGACGATCTCGGCCAGCGCCTTGTGCCTGGCGACCATGTCCGGGTACGACACGTCGGCCGCCGCTTCGCTGGTGCCGAGTACAAAGCCGGTGTCCTGCACCGGGAAGAAACCCTTGGGGATAAACACGTAGCCGACCACGGCCAACGCCAGGGTCAGCATAAAGATCGCTGCCATGCTGCGTTGATGCGCCAGCGCACGGCGCAGGTTGCGCGCGTAGCCAGCGAGCAGGCGCTCGCTGAAGCCCGGTTTGTCATGGGCATGATGAGTCGGCGCGCGCATGAACAGCGCGGCCAGGGTCGGCGCCAAAGTCAGCGAAACCACCACCGAAATCAGGATGGTCGAGGTGGCCGTCAGCGCAAACTCCTTGAACAGCCGCCCGACCACACCGCCCATGAACAGCAGCGGAATAAACGCCGCCACCAGCGAGAAGCTGATGGACACCACGGTAAAGCCGATCTCGCCCGAGCCCTTGATTGCCGCCTCGCGTTTATCCAGGCCCGCCTCCAGGTGACGGTGAATGTTCTCCACCACCACGATGGCATCGTCGACCACAAAGCCCACGGCGATCACGATCGCCACCAGCGTCAGGTTATTCAAGCTGAAGCCCAGCACATACATCAGCGCGAAACTGGCGATCAGCGACACGCCGAGTACGCTGGACACAATCAGCGTCGCCGACAATTGGCGCAGGAACAGCGCCATCACCGCCACCACCAGCAGGATGGCGATCAGCAGGGTCACTTCCACTTCATGCAAGGACGCGCGGATGGTCTTGGTGCGGTCGGTCAACACGCTGACCTGCACCGAGGCGGGCAGCATGCCTTCCAGGCGCGGCAGTTCGGCTTGAATGCGGTCCACGGTCTCGACAATGTTGGCGCCGGGCTGGCGCGAAATCACCAGGTTGACCCCGGGCGTGTCACCGGACCAGGCCTGCACGTAGGCGTTTTCCGAACCGTTGATGACTTTGGCGACATCACGCAGCTGCACCGGCGCGCCGTTCTTGTAGGAAACGATCAGTTGGCCGTATTCCTCGGGGTGAAACAGCTGGTCGTTGGTCGATAGCGTCGACACGCTGTTCTTGCCGTAAATCGCACCTTTGGCCAGGTTCAGGCTGGACTGCTGGATGGCCAGGCGCACATCGGCGAGGGTCAGGCCGATGGCCGCGAGTTTGTCCGGTGAAGCCTGTACGCGAATCGCCGGGCGTTGCTGCCCGGTGATATTGATCTGGCCAACGCCGTCAATCTGGCTGATCTGCCGCGCCAGCAAGGTTTCTACATAGTCGCTCAGCTCGGTGCTGGGCATGCTGTCGGAGCTGACGCTGAGGATCAGCACCGGGCTGTCGGCCGGGTTGACCTTCTTCCAGGTCGGCAGGCTCGGCATGTCGCTGGGCAGCTTGCCGGAGGCGGTGTTGATCGCCGCCTGCACTTCCTGCGCGGCGGTGTCGATGCTTTTGTTCAGGGTGAATTGCAGGGTCAGCAGGCTTGAACCCAAGGCGCTGCTGGAGGTCATCTGGGTCATGCCAGGGATGGCGCTGAATTGCACCTCCAAGGGCGTGGCCACGGATGAGGCCATGGTGTCCGGGCTGGCGCCGGGCAAGGTGGCGGTGACCTGGATGGTCGGGAACTCCGCTTCCGGCAGCGGCGCCACAGCCAGGCGCGGGAAGGCAATCAGCCCCAGCAACACCAGCGCAAAGGTCAGCAACAGGGTGGCAACCGGATGGTCGACGCACCAGGCGGACGGGGAACGGCTGCCGCTCATGGTTGCACCTTGGTCTGGGCGGTCTGGATCACTTGTGGTGGCTCTTTGAGCACCTCGATTTGCGCACCGGCCTTGAGCCGCGACTGGCCGTCGCTGACCAGCACATCACCGGCTTGCACGCCCTTGATGATGGTCACGTCGCTGTCCTGATACGCCACCTGCACCGGCACAACCTCAACCTTGTCACCGTTGACGCGGTACACAAAATGCGCGTCGAGCCCACGTTGCACCACGGTCGGTGGTACCACCAGCGCGTTCTTGTCCAGGGCGGTCTGGATCTTGATAGTCACCAGTTGCCCCGGCCACAGACGCTGCGAAGCGTTGTTGAATTCAGCCTTGGCGCGCAGGGTGCCGGTGGTGGAGCTGATCTGGTTGTCGATCAGGCTCAGGTGCCCTTCGCCGAGCAGGTCGCCGGTCTGGCCGTCGGTGTCGGCGCCCATGTAGGCATCGACGCTGGCTTGGGTGGGCGCGGCGATCAAGCCTTGCAGGGTCGGCAACATTTGTTGCGGCAACGAGAACTCCACGGCGATCGGATCGATTTGCGTCACCGAGAACAAGCCTTGGGTATCACTCATGCGCAGGAAGTTGCCTTCATCCACGGTGCGAATGCCGACACGGCCAGTCACCGGCGAGCGAATCTGGGTGTAGGACAGCTGTACCAGGGCCGAATCAATGGCGGCCTGATTACCTTGCGCCGTGGCCTTGAGCTGGTTGACCAGGGCTTGCTGCTGGTCATAGGTCTGCTTGGATACGCCGTCGTCGACGCTCAGCTCTTTGTAGCGCTTGAGGTTTACCAACGCCACTTGCAACTGCGCCTGGCTTTCGCCCAACTGCGCCTTGGCCTGATCAAGGCTCGCGCGGATCGAGCGGTCATCGATGGTCGCCAGCAGGTCACCGGCCTTGACCAATTGGCCCTCCTTGACCAGCAGCTTGGTGAGGATGCCGTCGATTTGCGGGCGGATCACCACGCTGTGCAGCGACAGCACCGAGCCGATACCGCTGACAAATCGAGGAATGTCCTGCTGTGTGACGCTCACCACTCGCACCGGGATAGCGGTGGACACCGCCAGTTTGGTTTTCGCCGGTCGGTTGAAGGCCCAGGCTGCAACTGCCACGACCACCAGGGCAGCCACGATCAGGGCGGTTTTTCGTTGAATGTGCATGGGGTGGGGCGCCGGGGCAAAGGGTTGGGAGAGTGATCGTTCTTTATAGCCCGCCAACCCGGTCAGCACGGTGACTGCTAACTGACAGCGCTGTCAGTAAAGTCCGACCATTCGTACCGGCGGTGGTTAAAGATCCAAGGCGCGCAGGTATACTGCGCGCCAGCGTGGCCCGCAAGCCGGCCACCGCCTCATTTTCTGCACGCCCCGGAGCTTCCATGACTTCCCCGACACAACCCCCTGTTGACGCGGCCGACCTCGTCGATCCGGCCGACGCTCAAAGCGTTGAAAAAGCCGAGATCCCGGCGTTCAAGTTTCCGTTCAAGCCGGGTGAACTGGCTGGGGCCAAAAACGCCGCCCAGCCTTGGTACAAGAATGGCGCCAAGAACGGCCACACCAAGTCGCCAGGCATGGCGCCGCCGGGCACTCGCCGCTCGATGGGTAAACGCTGAGAATAGAACGACCAGCGTTTTATCAGGTGCGGACTACAACACCTGCTGACATTTCCGATTGAAGACCCGCGACCGTTTCTAGAAAGCTTGCACAGCCTTGATTCCATCCCGACCGTTCAGATCGGGCGGGTGGCCAAGGCTGGTCTTTCTGGAAAAGGATGTTTCCCGTGGCTCTGATACCCGTGTGTGCAGCACTTGCCCTTTTGCTGTCGATCGACGCCGTGGCCGACGATGATCAACCCCGGCGCGAAATCCGCTTCGCTGTTGCCGCGCAGTTTCCGCCCTTTCAGAGTCGTAGCCCGCAAGGTCAATTGGTGGGCTTGAACATCGACTTGGGCAACGCCTTGTGTACACAGTTGAATGTGCGCTGCACCTGGGTCGACCAGGTGTTTGTCGAAGACTTCCCGGCCCTCGAAGCCCGGCAGTTCGATGCGATCATGGGCATTGCCGCCACCTCGGGGCGGCGGCGGTGGGTGGGGTTCACCGATAATCTCTACCCTTTTACCACGCGTTTGGTGGCCCGTAAGGCGTCCGGCCTGTTACCCGACACACGCTCGCTCAAGGGTAAGCGTGTCGGTGTGCTGCTGGGCAGCAATCGCGAAGCCTTTGCGCGGTCGCAGTGGGCACCGGCGGGCGTCATCATCAAAAGTTTCTGGCTCAATGACGAACTGGCCCGCAGTCTGGTAGCCGGCAAGATTGATGCGACGCTGCAAGGCACTGTGGAAATTCGCAGTGCACTGCTCGACACCCCGGTTGGCCAGGATTTCGACTTCATGGGGCCGCCCTTGTCCGGTGAACTCTTAGGCAACGGCATTGCCATTGCTGTGCGCAAGTTTGACTCCACTTTGCGCAACGACCTCAATCACGCGCTTGAGCAACTGATGCACAACGGTGAATACCAGCGGATTCTGGCGCCTTATCACTTGGATGAGCCGCCCTCCACTCAATGATGGCCAATTAATTGCGGCACGTGAGCAGGCCCCGTGTTTTGCAAGCCATGGCCAACAGGCAGCCATACCCGTTCAACTGTGGGAGCTGGCTTGCCTGCGATGGCATCACTTCGGTGTACCTGGTGTGCCGAGTTGCCCGCATCGCAGGCAAGCCAGCTCCCACATCCACACTGGCCGCATCGAGCCTAAGCCGCCCTCAACGAGATAAACGCATAGTTGGCCGGCACCTCAGTGGCAATCTGCGCCCCCGCATCCAGCACCTGCTCGGCGATGTCCATGCCGGAGACGTGAAACACCCACTCATTAGCCACCGATGGTTGCTCAATCGCCAACTCAATCGCCTGCGCAAAGGCAGCCATATCCGGCAAATACGCGGTAAACCCATCGCCCTTGAGCGCCGTGGTACGAATACCCAGCAAGGCGCACACGGCCTCCTTGGTTTGCACATCGTCACGGTCGGCCTGGCGTGAGCGGCGGATCAGCTCAGCCAGTTCTGCATCCATCAACTCACCGCCGACGATCAGCGCCGGCCCCTGTTCCCAGGATTCTGGCGGGCAATCCTTGGCGGCGGGGTTCAATGGGATATGCGGGTTGATTTCCATCGGGTAGATGCGACACACCAGTGGGCGACGCTCATAGATGCCACAACGGTTGTCTTCGTCAAGATTGCGGCAACGCCCGGCGTTGTAGGCGGCAAAGGTGATTGCCACAAACGCCTCGGTATTGCCGCTCGGCACTACCACTGAACGGCGTTCGGCATGCTCGCGTTGTTGCACCGGCAAGCCCAGGCCGGTGCCAAGAAAGCCCTCCACCAGCACGATGACGTTACCACCGTCAGCCGCCCAACTGCGGGCTTCTTCGAGGGTCAAGGGAACGTGATGGTCGCTGCAGCATTTGCCGCAACCCACGCAGGAAAAGTGAGTATTCATGGAGGATCTGTCACCAGGCAAGGTCAGAGGGCACTCTTGAACGGTGACGGGTTTTTGCCTCTATTCACTGTTCAGGCTCAGTGGAAGCAAGTTATGCGCCAGTGCCGGTCAGTCCTCGGGTACCTGGTCGCGCAGCACAAACACCATGCCGGCACTTTCATACAACTGTCGGGCGCGTTGGTTGGTTTCCAGCACCTTCAGGTCCACACAGGGCTCGCCGCGTTGCTTGAACACATGGAAGGTATGCAGCAACAAGGCACGCCCCAGCCCCTGGCCTTGGGCGCACGGATGGATCGAGAGGTTCTTGATAAACGCGCTGGTCCAGCACTGAGCCACGCCAAGAATGCCGTCTGCGTTACTGGCCACCAGGCATAGCGTGGGGTCGAACTCGGCGTCGGTGACGAACTGCCGGCGCCATTCTGCCAGGCTGGGGACACGGCCGCCGCCCTGTTCCTGGGTCATGCGCAATACGGCGTGGATGGCCGGGGCCAGCTCATCGCGGTAATGATCCAGCCGGGTATTGGCCGGCCACTGCGGTGCTGGCAGGCTGGTAGTAAGGTCGCGGCGCAGCAGTTGGAAATACTCCGCCACCGCTTACAGGCCTTTTTGCGCCACAGTTTGCGCGGCAACCACCAGGCATTTGGTCAGCTCGGGCGACGAGAACTTGGTGAGCACCGCATCGGCACCGGCCAGGCGGGCCTTCTCGCTGTTCATCGCGCTGTCCAGGGAGGTGTGCAGCAGCACGTAAAGCTCCTGGAAGTCCGGGGTTTCGCGCAGTGTGCGGGTGAGGGCGTAACCGTCCATTTCGGACATCTCGATGTCCGACACCACCACGTTGATCTGCTCGACCGTGCCTTGCAGCTCCAGCAGCACATCAATGGCTTCCTTGGCACTGCGCGCGGTGTGGCACGTCAGGCCGAGGTTGCGCAGGGTGTGTACCGATTGCTGCAGAGCCACCTGGCTGTCGTCCACCACCAGGATTCGCGCATTGCCGAGCACTTCGGCTTCTTCCATGGTCAAGTCGGTCGGCGCCGCTTCAACGGGGGCCGGGGCAATGCCGTGGATGACCTTTTCGATATCCAGCACCTGCACCAGGCCGCCTTCGACCTGAGTCACGCCGGTGATAAACGAGCGATTGCCGCCGGAGCCATAGGGCGGCGGGCGGATGTCGGTGGTCAGGCAATGCACAATCTTGCTCACCGCCTGCACATGCAGGCCCTGCTTGGAACGGCTGACATCGGTGACGATCAGGCAGCCGCCGTTCGGGTCTTGCAGCGGCATCTCACCGAGGGCGCGGCTCAGGTCGATCACCGACAGCGAGGCACCGCGCAGGGTGGCGATGCCTTTGACGTGCGGGTGCGACTCCGGCAGCTTGGTCAGCGGTGGGCAGGGGATGATTTCACTGACTTTGAGCAGGTTGATGGCCATCAGCTTGCCGCTGCGCAAGGTAAAGAGCAGAAGCGAGAGTGAATCTGCGCGGGCTTTGGTGGTGGACATAAAAACCTTCTGTGGATCAGGGATGACGATCTATGGAAGGTTATCGACTCGGGGGAGCCAGGCTTTAACCGGATTTTGTGTCGGGCTGGGCTTGTGTGGGAGCTGGCTTGCCTGCGATGCAGGCACCTCGGTCTACCAGTTGCACTGAGGTGATGCCATCGCAGGCAAGCCAGCTCCCACACAAAACCCATCCCATATGAGATCGGCGTCAGCCCTTCCAGACCTGCGGGTTCACCAGATCCTGCGGACGTTGCCCCAGCAAGGCGCTGCGCAGGTTGTCCAGGGCGCGATTGGCCATGGCTTCACGAGTTTCATGCGTAGCCGAGCCGATATGCGGCAGGGTCACCGCATTGCTCAGTTGGAACAGCGGCGATTCGGCCAGCGGCTCTTGCTCATACACATCCAGCCCGGCGCCACGGATTTTCTGGGTTTGCAGCGCCTCAATCAGCGCCGGTTCATCCACCACCGGCCCACGGGAAATATTGATCAGGATCGCACTGGACTTCATCAGCCCCAATTCGCGGGTGCTGATCAAGTGGCGGGTCTTGTCGCTCAACGGCACCACCAGGCAGACAAAATCCGCCTCGGCCAGCAACTGGTCCAGGCTGCGCAACTGCGCGCCCAGCTCCTGCTCCAGCTGGGTCTTGCGGCTGTTGCCGCTGTACAGAATCGGCATATTGAAGCCCAGGCGCCCACGCCGGGCCACGGCTGCGCCGATATTGCCCATGCCCACTATGCCGAGGGTCTTGCCGTGTACATCGCAGCCAAACAGCGGCGCGCCAACGCTGGCTTTCCACTGGCCGGCCTTGGTCCAGGCATCCAGTTCGGCCACGCGGCGCGCGCTGCTCATCAGCAGGGCGAAGGCCAGGTCGGCGGTGCTTTCGGTGAGTACGTCCGGGGTGTTGGTGAGCATGATCCCGCGCTCGTTGAAGTACGGCACGTCGTAGTTGTCGTAACCCACCGACACGCTGGACACCACTTCCAGCTTGCTCGCGCCTTCCAGCTGCGCACGCCCCAGCTTGCGGCCTACGCCAATCAGGCCATGGGCGTGGGGCAGGGCTTCATTGAATTGAGCATTGATGTCACCCAGCTTGGGGTTTGGCGCGATGACCTCGAAGTCCTGTTGCAGGCGTTCGATCATTTGCGGGGTGACACGGCTGAAGGCGAGGACAGTCTTTTTCATTGCAGAACTCCGCTCAAAATGTGGGAGCTGGATTGCCTGCGATGCTGGCGCCTCGGTGTATCAGCAGTACCGAGGCGATGCTATCGCAGGCAAGCCAGCTCCCACAGTAAATGGATGGTGTTTGTGGGGCCGTATTCCAACGTCAGTTCGCCAGGCGTGTGCCGCCCAGGCTGCCACTCAACTCATACGCCACCAACTCCGCCTGATGCGCCGCCAGAATCTCCGGCAACGACCCTCTCAGGTATTCCACCCAGGTCTTGATCTTCGCATCCAGGTACTGGCGCGAGGGGTAGATGGCATACAGGTTCAGCTCCTGCGAGCGGTAGTTGGGCATCACCCGCACCAGCGTGCCGTTACGCAAACCCTCAATAGCCGCATACACCGGCAGCAGGCCGACGCCCATGCCGCTGGTGATCGCGGTTTTCATCGCATCAGCCGAGTTGACCAGGAACGGCGAAGTGTTGATCGCCACGCTTTCCTGGCCTTCGGGGCCGTTGAAGGTCCATTTGTCCAGCTGGATCACCGGGCTGACCAGGCGCAGGCAGGCGTGGTTGAGCAAATCCTGGGGCCGCTGTGCGCAACCTTTGGCCTTGACGTAATCCGGCGAGGCACACGCGATGCTGTAGGTGATGCCCAGGCGCTGGGACACAAAACCCGAATCCGGCAGCTCGCTGGCCAGCACGATGGACACGTCGTAACCCTCGTCGAGCAGGTCCGGCACGCGGTTGGCCAGGGTCAGGTCGAAGGTCACGTCGGGGTGGGTGCGACGGTAACGGGCAATTGCGTCAATCACGAAATGCTGGCCGATGCCGGTCATGGTATGCACTTTCAGCTGCCCGGCGGGGCGTGCGTGGGCGTCGCTGGCTTCGGCCTCGGCTTCCTCGACATAAGCCAGGATCTGCTCACAACGCAGCAAATAGCGCTTGCCGGCCTCGGTCAGCGCGATGCGGCGAGTGGTGCGGTTGAGCAAGCGGGTTTGCAGATGGGCCTCAAGGTTGGAGACCGCGCGCGAAACGTTGGCGGTGGTGGTGTCCAGTTGCACGGCGGCGGCGGTGAAGCTGCCGGCCTCGGCCACGCAACTGAAGGCGCGCATATTTTGCAAAGTGTCCATGGAGTGTTCTCAAGGGAGATAGCAAATTGTGACAGAAAGTTACGCCGTCCAGTGATCCCTACCAACGGATTATCGCCTGAACGGTAACAAAGATTCACAGGAATGCCAGCTTATCGTTCCCCATGGCGCCCCCTAGAATTGCGCCACCTTCCCCGCCTCACCACCTCAGGAATTCGTTCGCCGTGCCGCGTCGCATCAGCAGAGAGCTGAAGGCTCTCAGTGTTTTGGCCTTATCGTTAGCAATCAGCGGCTGCATCGGAACCGGAGGAATCGCCCCCCAAGGCCAAGCCTTCAACGCCAATACCCTGGCCACCGACGCCGCCATCCAGAGCGCCGCGCAGGACGCCCACTGGCCCACCACACAATGGTGGCAAGCCTATGGCGACATGCAACTCAACCGCTGGGTCGACCTCGCCACGCAAAACAGCCCGAACATGGCCATGGCCGCCGCGCGGGTGCGGGAAGCGCGGGCCATGGCCGGGATCGCCGAGTCGGCTGAGTCGTTGCAGATCAACAGTGACACCACGCTCAAACGCCACAATTGGCCGAAAGATCAGTTCTACGGGCCGGGCGAATTGAGCGGTGCCAATACCTGGGACAACACCGCGTCCCTGGGCTTGAGCTACGCCCTCGACCTGTGGGGCCGCGAAAGCAATGCCAGCGAACGCGCCGTCGACCTGGCGCATATGAGCGCTGCCGAAGCGCGTCAGGCCCAGCTCGAATTGCAGAACAATGTGGTGCGCGCCTATATCCAGCTGTCGTTGCACTTCGCCAACCGCGATATCGTCGCCGCCACCCTGGCCCAGCAACAGCAGATCCTCGACCTGGCCAATAAGCGCCTGAATGCCGGCATCGGCACGCATTTCGATGTGAGCCAGGCCGAAACGCCCTTGCCCGAAACCCATCGCCAGCTCGACGCACTCGACGAAGAAATCGCCCTGAGCCGCAACCAGCTCGCGGCATTGGCCGGCAAAGGGCCGGGCGAGGGCGCGCAACTGCAACGCCCGAGTTTGTCCTTGGCCGCGCCGCTGAAGCTGCCCTCAAGCCTGCCCGCGCAATTGCTCGGTCAACGCCCGGATGTGGTCGCCAGTCGCTGGCAGGTCGCCGCCCAGGCGCGCGGTATTGATGTGGCGCACGCCGGTTTCTACCCCAACGTCGATCTGGTCGGCAGCCTCGGCTATATGGCCACCGGCGGCACGATGCTGGGGTTTCTCAGCGGGCAGAAATTCAACTACACCGTCGGCCCGGCGATCAGCCTGCCGATCTTCGACGGCGGTCGTTTGCGTGGGCAGTTGGGCGAAGCCAGCGCCGGTTATGACATCGCCGTGGCCAAGTACAACCAGACGCTGGTCAACGCGCTCAAGGGCATCAGCGACCAGTTGATCCGCCGCGAATCCATGGACAAGCAAGCTACCTTTGCCGCGCAGTCGGTGGCCTCGGCGCAGAAAACCTACGACATCGCCATGATCGCCTACCAGCGCGGCCTCACCGATTACCTCAATGTGCTCAACGCTCAGACCTTGTTGTTTCGCCAGCAACAGATCGAACAACAGGTGCAGGCCGCGCGCCTGAGTGCGCATGCCGAACTGGTCACGGCCCTGGGTGGCGGGCTCGGCGCCGGTAACGACGTACCACCGGACGCCAAGACACTGCCGAGCAAAACCCCGGCGGCGCTCGCCGTGTTTGATCACTGAGTAGACTGTAATGACTCCCTTGCCTGCCCCGCTGCGCTGGTTGCACTCCCTTGAGTGGCGCCGTGGTTTTTTCGACTGGGCACGCAGCGACGGCGTGACCTGGGTGTATATCTTCAAGGTGCTGATCGCTGCGTTCCTGACGTTGTGGCTGGCCATGCGCCTGGAGTTGCCGCAACCGCGCACGGCGATGATCACCGTATTTATCGTGATGCAACCGCAGAGCGGCCAGGTGTTTGCCAAGAGTTTCTATCGCTTCCTCGGCACCTTGGCGGGCTCGGCGGTGATGGTCTTGTTGATTGCCTTGTTTGCGCAGAACACCGAATTGTTCCTGGGCGCGTTGGCGATCTGGGTGGGCATCTGCACCGCTGGCGCCACGCGTAATCGCAACTTTCGCGCCTACGGGTTTGTACTGGCCGGCTATACGGCGGCGATGGTTGGTTTGCCGGCGCTGGCAAACCCGGACGGCGCGTTTATGGCGGCGGTATGGCGCGTGCTGGAAATTTCCCTGGGGATTTTATGCTCCACAGTGGTCAGCGCCGCGATCCTGCCGCAAACCTCCAGCGCGGCGATGCGCAACGCCTTGTATCAGCGCTTTGGCGTGTTCGCGCTGTTCGTCACCGACGGCCTGCGTGGGCGCAGCCAGCGCGAAGGTTTCGAGGCCAGCAACGTGCGTTTTATCGCCGAAGCCGTGGGCCTGGAAGGGCTGCGCAGCGTCACCGTGTTTGAAGACCCGCACATGCGTCGGCGCAATGGTCGGCTCAGCCGCCTCAACAGCGAATTCATGAGCATCACCACGCGCTTCAACGCCCTGCACCAGTTGCTCGAACGGTTACGTGCGCACGCGGCTGATCATGTGGTGGCTGCGATCAAGCCCGGCCTGCAAGGCCTTGCCGAAGTGCTCGACGGCTTCTCCGGTCGGGCGCTCACCAGCCCCGACGCCGCACGGCTGGTCAACCAACTCAGCGCCTACAAAGACGAGCTTCCCGCCACGGTGCGTGCCCTGCGTGCAAGCTTTCAGGAAGCCAACCCAAGCGAAGCTGAGCAGCTGGATTTTCATACCGCCTACGAGCTGCTTTATCGCTTTGTCGATGACTTGCACAACTACGCGCTGACCCACGCTTCCCTGGCCGACCACAGCCATGAGCGCGAGCAGTGGAACGAGACCTTTATCCCCAAGACCAACTGGCTGGCCTGCGCGGCTTCGGGTATTCGTGCGTCGTTCATCCTTATTGTGCTCGGCAGCTACTGGGTGGCCACCGCCTGGCCCAGCGGCGCAACCATGACGCTGATTGCCGCCGCCACCGTCGGCCTGTCCGCCGCCACGCCCAACCCCAAGCGCATGGCCTTTCAAATGGCCTGCGGCACCTTGATCGGCGCACTGGTTGGCTTTGTCGAAATGTTCTTCGTGTTCCCCTGGATCGACGGCTTCCCGCTGCTGTGCCTGATGCTCGCGCCGGTGATCATCTTCGGCTCGTTCCTGGCCTCACGCCCGCAATACGCCGGGGTAGGCGTGGGCCTGTTGATCTTTTTCAGCACCGGTTCGGTGCCGGACAACCTCACGGTCTACAACCCCTACACCTTTATCAACGACTACATCGCCATGATCATCGGCATGCTGGTGTGCGCGGCGGCGGGGGCGATCATTCTGCCGCCCAACAGCCGTTGGTTGTGGCGCCGTTTGGAGCAGGACCTGCGCGAGCAGGTGGTGTATGCGATCAGCGGCAAGCTCAAGGGCCTGGCCTCGAGTTTTGAAAGCCGCACCCGCGATTTGCTGCACCAAGCCTACGGCCTCGCCGTTGGCCAGCCGCAGGTGCAGCGTGATTTGTTGCGCTGGATGTTCGTGGTGCTGGAAGTCGGCCATGCGATCATCGAACTGCGCAAGGAACAGGCGATTTTGCCGGTGCACCCGGCGTATGCCCAATCCCAGCCGTGGCGCCAGGCGATCCGCGTGATGGGGCGCTCGCTGGTGCGGCTGTTTTTGCAACCGAGCGCGAACAATCTGGAGCGTGGACTGGTGGCTGTCGACCATGCGATCAGCCGTGTGCAGGCCACCGACGAACCCTTCGCCCCGCATTTTGATACCTCGGCGCTGCGCCGGGTGAAAAGCTACCTGCACTTTATCCGCACCTCGCTGCTAGACCCGCAATCGCCATTGGCTGCTCTCAAAGGAGCCCCGCATGCCCCGTGAAATCGCCTTCCATGGCCTGTACATGCCGACCATGACCCTGTTGTTTTTTATCGCCGCAGGGTTGGCCTGGGCGTTGGACCGCTTCCTGGCCGGGTTCGACCTCTACCGTTTTTTCTGGCACCCGGCGCTGCTGCGCCTGAGCCTGTTCGTTTGCTTGTTCGGCGCGCTCGCGCTGACCGTCTACCGTTGAGAATGCCCCGATGAAAAAGTTTTTCAGCCTGCTCGCGACCTTGCTGGTATTGGCATTGGCGATCTGGATTGGCCGCACGTTGTGGGTGCACTACATGCAAACGCCGTGGACCCGCGATGGCCGCGTGCGCGCCGACATCATCAATGTGGCGGCCGACGTTACGGGCGAAGTGGTGGATGTACCGGTGCGTGACAACCAGTTGGTGAAGAAGGGCGACCTGCTGATGCAGATCGACCCCGAGCACTACCGCATTGCCGTCAAACAGGCGCAGTCGCTGGTGGCTTCGCGCAAAGCTACCTGGGAGATGCGCAAGGTCAACGCCCACCGCCGTGCCGACCTCGACGCGCTGGTGATCTCCAGGGAAAACCGCGACGACGCCAGCAACATCGCCGACTCGGCGTTGGCCGATTACCAGCATGCGTTGGCGCAACTGGAAGCCGCTGAACTTAACTTGAAACGTACGCAGGTGGTGGCGGCAGTGGACGGTTATGTCACCAACCTCAATGTGCATCGCGGCGACTACGCGCGCATTGGCGAGGCAAAAATGGCCGTGGTGGACATGAACTCGTTCTGGGTCTACGGCTTCTTCGAAGAGACCAAGCTGCCCCATGTGAAGGTGGGCGACAAAGCCGATATGCAACTGATGAGCGGCGAGACGCTCAAGGGCCACGTGGAAAGCATCTCGCGGGGTATCTATGACCGCGACAACCCCGAGAGCCGTGAGCTGATCGCCGATGTGAACCCGACCTTCAACTGGGTGCGCCTGGCCCAGCGGGTGCCGGTGCGGATACACATTGATGAAGTGCCCGACGGCGTGCTGCTGGCGGCGGGGATCACCTGCACGGTGATCGTCAACCCAACGCAACATTAAACTGTGGGAGCTGGCTTGCCTGCGATAGCGCACTGTCAGTTGACCTGTTTTCAGCTGACCCACCGCCATCGCAGGCAAGCCAGCTCCCACAGTTTTGGCTGTGTTATGCCTTGATGAAGGTTTCATGCAGATGGCGCCACAGCAGCGCGCCGCTGGCCTGTTTTTCGAATACCACGGTGGCGCGGCGGTCAGTCTGGGTGCCGCTGTCATCAATCTGGTGTTCGCGGTAAGTCACCGTGGCACCGCGCGCGTGCCGGTCGATCCCGGCCATTTCGCTCAAGGTGATCTTCAACCCCGGGCGCATACCGCCCAGGCGCGTGAACAACGCTTTAACCCCGGCTGTATTCACTCTCGTGCCGGTGGCGGGTGCGACCATGCTGAAATCGGGTGAAAAGCGCGCAAGCAAGGTTTCCAGGGTGCCTTCAGGCGCAACCCCGGCAAACCATTGCTCGATCTCGACGTGGGTCTGGATCACTTCTTCAAAAAAATCGTTGTAATCAATCATGGCTGGGCTCGCTGGCAGGGTGAAGCAGCGTGCGGACTCTGGATGTATCCAGGCGCAACACGGCAAAAAGGGGCAGCAGTGTCAGGGCTGCGGCTATCGTGAAGGTTATGACGAAGGAATCCAAGGCCGACAACAACGCACTGAGGGCGGCAGCGCCGAGGCAGAAGCTGACTTGTCGATTGATGTTCCACAGCGCACTGGCGTGGCCCATGCGCTCGGCGGGTATGTCGAGAAACGCCAAGGTCTGCGCCGTGCTGCTGCACAGGCTGCCGCCCAGGCCCATCAACGCGTAGGCTAGAATAATTACGGCCGGTTCGGGTTTTGTCAGCAGCAGGATGCCGATGCATTGCAGGGCCATGCCCGCCAGCAGCAAGGGTTTTGGGCCGTAGCGGTTGAAGCGTTTTTTGCTCAGGAAAATCGCCAGTGCCGACGCCAGCGCCCACGGCAACATCAGCGCGCCGGTGTGTGTCGCGTCGTAGCCCAGGCCGCGCAGGTAGAGAATAGCGATCAGGCTGGTGCCGATAAATATGCCGGGGATGAACAGATAGACCAACATCGCCACGCGCAGCATCGGGCTGCGGATCTGTTTGAAAATACTGCCCACATCCAGGGCCGGGCGCACTGTTACAGGTGCATCAGGTTTTATCCACAGCAGTGCCAGCAGCAACGTGAGCAACGCCAGCGGCAGGTTGGCGTAGAAGATCCAGCGCCATGACACACTGTCGACGATCAGCCCGCCCAAAGCCGGCGACAATGCCGGTACCAGCAGCGCCACCGACATCACGCTGGCTGTCAATTGGCTGCGTTCTGCCGCTGGATAGTGCCGGTAAGCCATGGCTTGGCCCACGGGGATCAGCAAGCCACCGCCCAAACCTTGCAGCGCCCGCCAGCCAATCAGCGTTTCGATGGAACCCGCCTGGCCAACCATCACCGAGGCGCCCGCGAACAACAGCAGGCTCGCCGCGATCAGCGTTCGTTCGCCCATGATCGCCGCCAGCCACACACTCAACGGAATGATCACGGTCAGCCCGAGTACGTAGGCGTTGCTGATCCACGCCAATTGCGTGACCGAGGCGTGCAGTTCGCGGGCGATGTCCGGGTAGGCAACGGTGGCGACAAACATGTTCACCAGGTCCAGGGCAAAGCCGAGTAAAAAGATCCAGGCGACTTTCGAGCGGTAGGTCATAAACGCGATCCTGCGAGTGAAGCGGGCAGGGTAGGTCGCAAGCAGCGTTTGGGATACGGTGATTTGACTGTTAGTTTGTCAAAAATATTTTGACAAAGGAGCGCGAGGCCAATGGTCAGCCTGGACCGATTCGACACCTTCAAAGCCGTGGTCGAGGCCGGCTCGCTCACCGCCGCCGCCGATCGGCTGGGCCAGACCCGCGCCGTGGTCAGCTTCAACCTCAAGCGCCTTGAGGCAGAACTGGGCGTGACCCTGTTAACTCGCAGCACCCGCCAGTTGGCACTGACGGATGCCGGTGAGCGCTTTTACCTGCGTTGCACGCGCATGCTGGAAGAAGCTCGGTTGGCGGTGGAAGAAGCCCGCTCCGAACATGCCCAGCTCAAAGGCACCTTACGCATCACCACCACGGTGGAATACGCGTTGGCAGTCGTTGCTCCTGCGGTGGAGGCTTTTCGGCGCCTGCACCCGGACTTGAACATTCACTTATCCACATCCTCCACCCATGCCGATTTGATCTCCGAACGCTTTGACGTGGCGATTCGGTTGGGGCGACTGCTCGACTCCAATCACCGGGCGGTGCAGCTGTCGACCTTTGAGGTGTTTGCTGTCGCCGCGCCTGAGTTTGCCCTGGTGCAAACCCTGGATGCGTTGGAGCGCGTGCCCAAGTTAGGCCATGGCCGTTTGACGGAGCTGAGCCTGACCGACCCGGCCGGCGGCGAGCATCAATACCGTTCCGGCCCTGCGGCGCTGGTGGCCGACAGTGCGTCTGTGCTCCAGGCTTTTGCCGTGCGTGGGCATGGTGTGGCGGTGCTGCCGCAATGGCTGGTGCAGGGTGATCTGGACGCGGGGCGGTTGGTGCGCTTACTGGCGGACCATCGCTTCGCGCCGCAAGGGATTTACGCGATGTACCCGGATACACGGCATTTGCCGCTGAAGGTGCGGGCGTTTATTGATTTTATGAAGGGCTAGAGTGAGCCAGAGAGTCCGAACCGCTTCTTCAGGACTTTCTCCAGCAACCCTTTTGGCAACAGCGCCGCCATCAACGGCAACGCTCGGCTGCCATTGCCCGCACGCAACATCCGTGGCGGTGTTGGGTGTTGCACAGCCTTAAGCACTTGAGCTGCAAACTGCTCGGCCGAAGTCGGGTTGCCCTGCGAAGCCTGGGAGCGCGCACGAATACCTTCACGCAACGGCCACCAGGGCGATTGTTCGTTGATCAGCAGCTCAGCCTGGGCGCCGGCGTTTTTCGCGAAGCTTGTATTGATTGCTCCCGGCTGTACTTCCAGCACGCGCACGCCAAACGGCGCCAGTTCCATACGCAATGCATCGCTCAAGGCATGCACCGCCGCTTTCGAGGCGCAGTACGCACCGGCAAACGGCGTGACCAGCACACCCGAAACGCTGCCGATATTCACCACCAGCCCTTTGCTGCGCCGCAGCGCGGGAAAGAGTGCCTGGGTGACGCCGACGATGGAAAACACATTGGTCTCGAACTGGCGCTGCATGGCTTTGGTGCCGCCGTCGAGCAGCGGCCCCATGGCGCCGTAGCCGGCATTGTTGATCAACACGTCCAGTTCGCCGAGCTGTTCGGCCAGGCGCTGCAGCGCCGCACTGTCGTTGACGTCCAGTAGCACGGCATTGAAGCCGGCAGCAGCGAGGGCGGCGACGTCCGCTTCGCGGCGGGCGCTGGCCCACACGTCGAAGCCGGCGGATTTAAAGGCGTCAGCCAAGGCGCGGCCAATGCCACTGGAGCAACCGGTGATGAGTACGTTGGGCATGGATCAATCCTTTGTCAGTCCGAGAAACTGCCTTGCAGGTGCTCGGCGCGAAATTCCAGGGTTTGCGGGCGGTAGCCGGGGCGCAGCGGCGGCGTGGGTAAACAGTCGTCCCAGGTGGCGCCGGCCTGTAATTCGCCAGGGCCGCGGTAGCGCGGCGCAGCATAAACGTTATCGGCCAGGTTCACCGTGTCCCCCGGTGCATACGCTGCGAGGCGCCAGCGCAATTCAGTGAGCGGCACGTCGTTGCCGTTGATCAGCACCAGTTTCAACGGTCGGTCGGCTGGGCATTCCTGTGGCGCGTAGCTGATGCGCAGTTCCAGGCGTGCCAGTTGCGACGCTTCGCGGCTGTCCAGCCACACCACCCAGATGGCGACAAAACCCAGGCCGACGGCGGCGGCCAGCGATACCGGCAAGGCTTTGGCGGGGTAGCGCAGCAGCAGGATCAGCCAGGTGATGATCAGTAGAACGCCGAAGAACATGGTGATGACCTCGCGAAGGGATAGACCATCGTACCTGTGGCTGGGCCGGGTTGACTATCTACGGGCAGAGACAGGGTCTGTGCGCTGCATTGAACACATGATCAAACAAGTTTTTTTAGCGGTTTTTATACGAATCGACACTCAGGAAGTACCGAAGCCTGTCGGAACAGAGCGCCTCGACAGGTCCTACTTCAAGTCCTTTTATGTGAGAAAGAGTCGATGATTTACCGCCCCCTCAGTCCAGGCAATCAGCAACCGTTTTTGGCTATAACGCCACCCTCTTCATTGCCGGTTGAACCACCTCCTGCGGCGGTGGGCAATGAACCGTTGCAAGCGCCTTCGGCTCCCCAAACGCCCAGGGTGCCTCGGTTGCGCAGAGCCACACTGGAAAACCCTCCGGCCCGCGACACCTCTAAGCCTTCGGCGCTGACGCTCAGTCAGCGCCAAGAATTGGCAGGGAATATTCATACCAATTATTGCCTGACGGTGGCGTTGGAAGAGATCCAGGCGGCCATCGCCGAGGATCCGAGTCTGGATGTTGCAGCGTTGCTCGAAGTGAAGAAATTTTCCGCTCATCACGTTTCTACTTTTGGGCGCGCCTATAAAATCGCGCCGGGCGAGGATGTGCCGCTGGCGTGGTTCCTGCGGGAAAATCAATGGCTGGTCCCCAAGGATCTTGGGCAACTGGCCAACCTCATCGCCGTGTGCAAGGAGCCGTTGCCTGAGCCGGTTGAGCACGGCAATTACTGGGGGCTGTTATCCCAGCCCGCCACATTGGACAGTGGTCAGCGCACCCGGCTAAGCGAAATGGCCGCCGCCGAAATGGCCACGCTGTCGCCTGGCAAAGGCATCTTCGCTGCTTTTTATGAGAAGCATGGGGTTTCGCTTCAAGGCATGAGCGCCGCGCAGCTGCTTGAAAGCATGCTGGGCAGTGCTCAGATCAGAAACTTGGGCCAAACGCTGGAAATGGCCCTCAACAGTGACGCGTCACTGACCAGCAAAGATGCAAGTTGGGCGTTGGCGGCAATGGTGCTGGAGCTGGATCCGCAGGCCGGCAGCAAGCGTGGCGTCGTGGCCGGGTATGACCTTTACCAGCCAGCCAATCGAGATGTCCATCCTTCGGTGGTCGTCTCGCGCCTGGAGAAACATCTGGTGGACCAGGGCAAGGTGCCTGTCGAGCTGGCACCGGCCGCCGCGCGCTTATTGCTTGCAGGCGCTGACCCTGCCTTCATTGCCGAAGATATGCCCAGCAACCTGGTGGTTAAGTCTGCGGCCTTTGCCAAGCTGTCGGCGGTTGTGCAGGCGCAAGAGTTTTGGACGCCGGGCATTGCGACATACACCGATTTTCAAACGTTCATGAGGCTGGCCAATCACAGTCCTGTCTCGGAGGCCGAGGGGGTTGTCGAGGCCAAGGCACAGTCCAATGCGTTGATTCAGTGGGGCGTTGCCCAGGATGAAATGGCAGGTAAGGACGATGAAGACTATACGTCGCAAGACGTGGTCGGGTTACGCGACGCCTTCAATGAGGAACTCTCCTCATTGAAAAAAGCCCATGAGCAGATAAGCGCCGCCATGCCCACCCGCGAGAACATCGCAGTTGAAAACCTGAAAGAGGCCTATGGGGCCGATCACTCATTTGATGTGCGTAATATCAGCATTGCCAACATCGATGCCAGTGAAAGCCAGTACCACTCGTTACTGGATATCTACATGTCAGGAAAGATGGACCGTATCCCAAGAGGGCAGCGGTACGATTTTCAGTTAGGTAACCGTTTCACCCGGGTCAAGCCGCTTCCTGATGTCAACCAGGCATTCGACAGCCAGTTCGATAGCTACTTCAACAACTTGAAGGAGGGCGTGACAACCACCTCCAGACACCAACTATTGCAGCTGTCTGCGCAAGACAGACACACCATCGCGTCGGGTAAGGTCGAGTTTTTTTCTCTACGCAAAGCCGGTGTTGCGCAGGCTGAGGAGACGGAGAGCCCGGAACAGGCACAAGCGGCCAAGGCGCGTTACGGACTGTTGATGCGGGTGCTGACCAAAGTCGACAAAAACGGCAGTGACCGGGACGTTAAAAACCTGCGCCATGTGTACTACGAAGTGTTCCCCCTGCAAGGCGTCATCCGCCGTCGCGACGACCTGCCCCGGTATCTGCCTAACCCCCCTCCACGAGTGGCCAACGCTCAAACCTACGCCACGACTCAGGCTAAAGGGGTCAGTGTTCCGGTCGATTATGAGGCCTATGAAAACGGCCCCCCGCCACAGGCCGGCAAGGTTTCGACGGGGCTGTTGACTCAGCAGCTCAACGCGCCTTATTTGCCTGAGCCCAGGCAAGGGCAGGACGCCAGTTCCGCGGTTTCCGTGAATGCTCGGTTCGACGCGATCGCCAAGGTGATCGCCGACCACCTGTTACATGATCGCGATGCCATAAAGGCAGGCGCCAAAGGCGTGACCGAGGTGGAAAAGGAAGAGGCCGGCATCAAGGCCGCGCATGATTTTGTGACCGGACTGATTCCGTTTAAAAATGCCATCGAAAACGCAGTCAAGGGCAATACCGGCGCGGCCATCAAGGACTTTGCGCTGGATATCTTTGGTTTCATCCTGCCATTCGGCAAAGGGCTGGTGCAGGCGAGCAAGGCGTTGGGCAAGTTGGGTGAAAAGCTCGGAACACGGGCGTTCAAGGTGTCCGATACGGTTTTGCGCTCAGTTGCCAGTGGCTTGAACCCCACCGATGGTCTGGGAGACCTGGCAGTGGGGCTGGCAAGGGGCGGGAAGACAGTGTTGAAAAGTAGTTTCAGGGAGCTGAAGCAAATATTGCAGGAGCAGTCTGTCAATGTTGGCGTGTCTGGGAAGGTAGCGAACACGGTATCCGACATCGCCGGTACCGGTCGCCAACTGCCCGACTACAGTGCTCACTCACTGCCTGATAGCCTGCTTGAGGGCCGGAATATAAAAGGGGATGGCACTTACCAAGTCGGTGATCAGCACTATGTTCGTTTCACCGATGGCACAGCCACCAGCCGAGTATTTGAAATCAGCCGGAACTATAAAGTTGCGGGCGGCCAGGTTCGGGTTATTGATCCTGTCACCCAGAAAACGGTGATGTTCCTCCAGCCAACAGGCACCGGCGAATGGCGACTGAACAGCCTGCTGGGAGGCGTCAAGCCCGAAACACTGCAACGCATGAATGGGATCAGGCCTGCGCCGCAAAAACGTCCTGCCGGGCAAGGCAGCTCTGGTTCAGCCGCAGGCGTGGGGGGGGCCGGCAGTCAACCGGCCTTTAAACGACCCAAGTTGCCTGAAGTTTTCCAGGGTGAAAAGGCGCTGATGGATCCGCCCGTCAAAGGCGAGAACCGTTTCTACCATTACACCGGGGCAAAGTCTCATGCCGCAATCAACAGCGATTGGCATTTGCAGTCCTCGGTGCTTAACGTGGATGGCAAGCCGTTACCGCGTGGGAAAGGCAGGCATTACTTTACGGATCTGGCGCCTGATGATGCGGCAACCAAAGAGATCTCCACGACTATTTTTGGGCGCCGGCGACATGGCAACCAATTGGACAAGATGACGCATTACTACGAGGTCAATACCTCGGGGCTGGCGGTCATGAAAACCGATAACCCACATATTTTTTATGTGGAGACGACATACGCCCTGCCCTTGAAGTACAGCGTCGAAGGTGAGCCGGTGAGTCGAATCATTACCCACGGGCAAACGCCATTCACTGCGTAGCCTCTACGGCCCCTCCCGCATTTAACCGCGTCCCTGCTTTGAAATACGGCCAACGGCGGGAGGGGGCTTGCTCCCGATGAATTGCTTACTGAGCAGAAGAATCCGCCTGCAAGCCTTCGATGGAAGCCTCAACCAATGCCAAACCGGTTTCGGCTAATTGCAGGCTGGCCCAGTTCAGGTAGCTCTGGTGTTCGGTGCACAAGTCTTGAGCTGCCAAGGTGAGCACGCGCGCGGTGCCTAAAACATAGCTGGCATGTTCCAGTGCATGTTCGATGGGAATGCCGGGTTGTACGCAAAAAAGAGGTTCTTCACTGCGGTCGCTGGGGCCGAAGGGGGTGGGGCGGGTGGTTTGTTTGGACATGGTGGATCTCCTGATGAAAATGGGATCCTATGAGTTCGCGAGGCCGTCAAACCTCATCACGAATGAGTCGTGACAGGCGCGAGGATAGGCAGGATGGGGGCAAGGGTCAATGCTGGCGGGATGCTTTCGGACGCCATCGCAGGCAAGCCAGCTCCCACATTCGACTGCATTCCAAGAGCATACCCGGTCCAACTGTGGGAGCTGGCTTGCCTGCGATGAGGCCCTTACGGTCACTGCAAAACCCAAGAAAAAGCCCCCACCCAGCCCACTGCGGATAGGGGACGCAACGGGCTGGATGAGGGCTTCTTGTACGACCGTGTTACTGCGCGATAGTTTTCACCGAAACGCCACGTTCAACCGGCGTCGAGCGACCGTAGATATCTTCAAAGCGCTCGATATCGTCTTCGCCCAGGTAGCTGCCCGATTGCACTTCGATGATCTCCAACGGGATCTTGCCCGGGTTACGCAGGCGGTGCACCGAGGCGATCGGGATGTAGGTGGACTGGTTCTCGCAGAGCAGGAACACGTTGTCGTCACAGGTGACTTCGGCCGTGCCGCTGACCACGATCCAGTGTTCGGCGCGGTGGTGGTGCATCTGCAGCGACAGGCACGCGCCCGGCTTGACCGAGATGTGCTTGACCTGGAAGCGCCCACCCATGTCCACCGAGTCGTAGGAACCCCACGGGCGGTAGACTTCGCAGTGGTTCTGGGTTTCGCTGCGGCCCTGGTCGTTGAGGGTGGAGACCATTTGCTTGACGCCCTGGACCTTGTCCTTGTGGGCAATCATCATCGCGTCCTTGGTTTCCACCACCACGATATTGTCCAGGCCGATCACCGACACCAGCTTGCCGTTGCCGTGGATCATGCAGTTGCGGCTGTCCTGGATCACCACGTCGCCTTTGCTGACGTTGCCATTGACGTCTTTGTCATTGACCGCCCACAACGAGGCCCAGCAACCCACGTCGCTCCAGCCGGCACTCAACGGCACCACGCAGGCGCGTTGGGTTTTTTCCATCACCGCGTAGTCGATGGAATTGTCCGGGCAGCAGGCGAAGGTAGATTCGTCGAAGGTCACGGTGTCGGCATCCTGTTCGCTGCGCTCCAGGGTCAGCACGCAGGTGTCGTAGATGTCCGGGTCGTGTTTTTTCAGCTCTTCAAGAAAACGGCTGGCGCGGAACAGGAACATGCCGCTGTTCCAGAAGTAGCCGCCGCTTTTGACGAACTCGACGGCGCGTTTTTCATCGGGTTTTTCCACGAACTGTTGCACGCGGCTGACGCCTTCGGGCAGCAGCGAATCGTTGCTGGACTTGATGTAGCCGTAACCGGTTTCCGGGCGGGTTGCCGGCACGCCGAACAGCACCATCTCGCCACGCTCGGCCGCCACGGTGGCCAGGGCCAGGGCGCGTTGCAGGGCTTTCTGGTCGTCGATCACGTGGTCGGCGGGCAGCACCAGCATCAGCTCGTCGCGGCCTTCGTTGACCAGCATCATCGCAGTCAGGGCCACGGCCGGCGCGGTGTTGCGGCCGAACGGCTCCATCAGGATGCGTTGGCATTCGAGCTTACGCGTGCTCAGTTGCTCGTTGACGATGAAGCGGTGGTCCTTGTTGCAGACCACGATCGGGGCGTCCATGCCTTCGAACACCAGGCGCTCCAGGGTTTGCTGGAACAGTGTGTGTTCGCCGGTCAAGGCCAGGAATTGCTTGGGGAACTGTTTGCGGGAAAGCGGCCAAAGACGTGAGCCGCTACCACCGGAAAGGATTACTGGGATCATGGGTGTTTCTCCTTGAATCGATTTGGGTCAGAGCTACGAAGGTTTGTCGTTTCACTCTTGTTTTTGTCTCGGTCCTGAGTCGAAACGCGCACAGTGTGGGAGCTGGCTTGCCTGCGATGGCGCCTTCAAGACCGCCATCGCAGGCAAGCCAGCTCCCACAAGGGGCCGTGTCAACTCAGGGAAATCATCAGCGGGTCGACACGGGGCGCTTGACCCACACTGGCGAAATGCTCGAGCCGGAACCGGTCACGTACAGCACCGCCGCTTCACCGCGTTCCAAAGCCACCGGCTTCACATCGCCGACTTTCTTGTCACCGTCATACAACGCCAGGCTGACTTTCACCGGGTTGATTTCGCGCTCGCCACGGCCCTTGGCAGCCACCGACTTGACCACGTCGGTCTTGCCGTCGGCGGTTTTCAGGGTCAGGGCCTTGTCGCTGAGGTTCTGCACACGCACCAGGGATTTCTGCTTGTTCTTGAACGGCGGCTCTTCGATCAGCTGTGGCTGGCCGCTGACGCTGTTAACCAGGGTGTAGTAGTGGTCAGCGGCAAGTTTGACCGGCACGGTCTGGCTGCCGACCTTGGCGCTGTAGTCGCCGCCGGGCATGAAGCTGAAGTCACTGCTGGCCAGCGGTGCCACATCGCTCAAATTGGTCGCGCCGACAGTAGCGCTGACTTCCTGGTTCGATGCGTTGTAGACCCGCACGAAGCTGGAGCCTTTTGGTGCCGTCGGGCCGTACAGGGCGGCGTCGCCCCCGGCGAAGGCAGACATCGATACGAAGCTCATGCCGGCTGCGATAGCCAGGGTTTTAGCGAGACGACGAGGAGTAGTAGTGAAAGTCATGTGAGTTACCTCTCTTTCAGTTTTGCGCCCGGTCGGGCGTCTCGGATTTTTTGAAGGTGTTGATTGCCATGTTCTGTTGGCGCGAACCGGCTTGTTTAAGCTGCGCAACCCACTGCGGGTCGGCATCACCGATTTCGTTGTTGACGGGCAGATAACGTTCCGGAAACTCCCAGATCAGCACTTGGGGCGGGCTGTTCTTGAAGTCATCGCTTTTCAGGTAGCTGAGCATCGGCAGGATCGGGCCGTGGCCGTCTTCGGAGTAGTTGATGACGTCGCTGTGCAAGGCTTGCTTGAGGGCGCCGACGAAGTTCCAGTTGGGGTTGGCGCTGTAGCTGGTGCCCACCAGAGCCACTGGCGTTTCACTGTCGGCAAACAGGGCGTCGTCGCCTTTGTTTTCCGCCAGGTGCGTGACGCGTTTTTGCAGCGGCTCTTTAGGCGGCATCAGGTTTTCGAACAGCGGGTCCAGCGGCAGGAACAGGCGCAGGTCACCTTTGTGCGGTTCGGTTTTTTCGGCTTCGGTGACAAAGCGCTGTGGCTCGCCGCTCAACGGCGTCTTGTCGGCAATGGTCTTGGCCAATTGTTTGGCAGCGATTTCCGCACCGTCCGGGGTCCAGTGGGTATCGGTGCGCAGGAACACTTGCGTGCCGCCCAGCTTGGCCTGTTGCAGCGGGCCAAGCAGGTCAGGGGCGATGATCTTGTCGGCCGCCACACGGGCGTGGAAGTCCTCGTACAGGTTGGCGTGGATGCTCGCCGGTTTCACTTTACCCAGGTGTTCCGGGTACAAGCGCACCTTGGCCGGCACGATCGCCATCACCAGTTGGATGCCCTGGGCCTTGAGTTTTTGGCGCACGCCTTCGACCAGCGCGTAGTTGCCTTGCAGGTTCTGGTCTTCGTTGACGATGGGGTTGAATTCCTCGTCGCTGTACAACCAGTGGTCGCGGCCCAGCACCACGCCGGGGCGGCCTTCATTGAACAGCTTGTAGTCCAGCGCCGCCCAGAGGTTGGTGCCCAGGCGCTTGATCGGGAACTCATCGTCGTAGTGGGTCTCGACGGCCTTGGTCCAGCGGCCGTTGAGCACGGTGGCGTCGGCGTTGGTGCTGAAGCCGAAGAAGCTGCGCAGCGACCAGGCGCCCAAGGCCAGCAGCACCAGCAGGAACAGCGTGATATAGAGGACGCGAAATGAACGGGTCATGGTCGGCTCCCTCAAAATTGGAAGTAAAGGAACGGCGAGAAACTCTGCGCCGACAGTTTCAGAATCGAGGCCACGAACAGCAGCAGCACGGTGGCGCGCATGGCGTAGCGTGGCCAGTCAGCGGTCCAGTAGGCCGGTTGCACGGTGGCGTCCTGGCCCACGCTGAAACCGGGCTGGTGGATGCTGCCTGGGTTGTCGCCCGGTACTGCCTTGATCAGGCTCGGGTCGGCGGGTTTGGCTTTTTCGGCAGGGCGATTGTTGTAGAAATCGCGCAGGCCAAAGAACGCCAGTGTTGCGTAGGCCACCACCAGGGTTGCCACTTGCAGGCCAGTGAGGCTGGCGCGGTTGAGTTCTGACAACGACCACTCACCAAAGCTGAACATCGCGCCGTACATACGCCCGGCGACGTGCAGGTTTTCGGCGCGGAAGATCACCCAGCCCATCACCACCAGCAGGAAGGTGAAGGCCCAGCGCAGCAGATTGAAACTGCGTGGCGCGGTATTCAGGCCGATGGCTTTTTCAATCGCCAACCACATACCGTGCCACGCGCCCCACACGATGTAGGTGATGTTTGCGCCATGCCACAGGCCACCGAGCAGCATGGTCAGGAACAGGTTGCGATAGGTGATCAGCGTGCCTTTACGGTTGCCGCCCAGGGTGATGTACAGGTAGTCACGCAGCCAAGTGGACAGGCTGATGTGCCAGCGCCGCCAGAACTCGGTGATCGACTGGCTGATGTACGGCTGCTTGAAGTTTTCCATGAAGCGGAAACCCATCATCAAGCCCAGGCCGATGGCCATGTCGCTGTAGCCGGAGAAGTCGAAGTACAGCTGCGCGGTGTAAGCCAGCGCGCCGAGCCAGGCATCGCCCGTGGTCGGGTTTTGCAGGGCGAAGCAATGGTCGGCCACCACCGCCAGGGTGTCGGCGATGAAGACTTTCTTGATGAAACCTTGCATGAACCGCGTGCAGCCCTCGGAGAACTTGTCGAGGGTGTGGGTGCGGTTGTTGAACTGGTCGGCCAGGTCACGGAAGCGCAACACGGGACCTGCAATCAGGTGCGGGAAGATCGCCACGAACGCCGCGAAGTCGATCAGGTTGCGGGTTGCCGGGGTATCGCCACGGTACACGTCGATGATGTAGCTGATGGACTCGAAGATGTAGAACGAGATGCCAATCGGCAACAGCACGTGGGTGAGGATAAACGGCTCCAGGCCCGCCGACTTCATCATCACATTGATGCTGTCGACGCCGAAGTTGGCGTACTTGAAGTAGCCGAGGATGCACAGGTCGACAGCCACGCCGAGCAACAGCCAGCGCTGCGCCGGTTTGGTGCGCACGCCGGCGGCACCGACCTTGAGGCCGATCCAGTAATTCCACAGCGTCACGGCGGCGAACAGCGCCAGGAAGTCCACTCGCCACCAGGCGTAGAACACGTAGCTGGCAATCAGCAGCAGCAGATTGCGATAGCGTTGCCCGCTCAAGTAGTACAAGCCGAGAAAGATCGGCAAGAACAGAAACAGGAACACATTGGACGAGAAAACCATCCCGATCTCTCCATGTTTAACCAACAGTCAAGGGCCAACGGCCCCCCCAAACCCCCCACGAATCTGGGAGGGTGTACGCGTTCAGTGTGGGAGCTGGCTTGCCTGCGATGACGGTGTGTCAGTCGACATCAATGCTGAATGTCATACCGTCATCGCAGGCAAGCCAGCTCCCACATTTGGACCGAGTCCAGGTGTGGGAGCTGTGTATCAGCTGCCTTTGTTGCCTTTTTCGTGCGTCGGGTCGTAGACCTTGGTCAGGTCACCGCCGAGGCGGAAAGTCTTGAACGGCTGCATGCCGTGCTTGCGCTCGATCACCTCCGGCGCGCAGGTGTAGAGGGTGCAGAAGGGTTCAAGCCAGGCAAATTTCATGTCCTCCTTGAGGTCCTTCATGTCCTGCTCTTTGCCGTTCTTCTGCTCGAAGATGTCCGGGTCTTTAACCCCGGCCAGCACCTTGTCGCCCAGGCGTTTGAGCGCGCCGTTATTTTCCTGGCGCAGGTCCACACCGTTGACCAGCGCAAAGCTGGCGATCATCGACAGCGGCGGCAGCGCGTAGTTGTGGTACGCCAAGGCGCGTTGCTGGCGCTTCAGTTCGTTGGGCAAGAACCCTTGGGCGTCCACCTGATTGGCGCCGACCTTGTATTCCTTCACCGCCCAATCAAACAGGTCGCGACGGTTGGTGGCGATGGACGTGGCCATCACCGACCAAGCGGCCCAGTAGGAGTGGTTGTTGGTTTTATCCAGGGGCAGGTTGTCCCAGTCGCTGACCACTTGATCGGCGAGTTTGTTGAACCAGGCCTCGATCAATTGCGATTCCTGCTGATGATTAGCCAGCGGGTGCGAGTCGGAGAACTTCAGGCGTACATAGGCCGAGGCCATGCTGCCCAAGGCCCATTTGCGCATCGATTTGCCGGTGTGGTTGAAGTCCTTGGACATCAAGGCATCGGCCTTGGCCCAGCTCGTAAGCCAGTTGAGGGTGCACTCCAACTGCTCCGGGCGGCCGTCGCGCATGAACTGCATCACGCGCTTGCTGGTGTCTTTTTCCAGCTTGGTGATGTCGGCGGTGCTGTCGCGAAAGGCTTTTTCCGATTGCACATTCAGGGTGGCACGGGCCTTGTCCGAGCCTTCGTACTTGCTGCGAAATTGCAGCGAGCCGGTGTACGGCGCCGGCATGGCGTCGCAGTCATTCTTGAAGTCGCCGGTCTTGAACGCTTCCACCGGGGCGAAATAGCCTTGAGGTGGACGCAGTGGTGCGGCGGCGTTGACTACACCTGCGAACATCGCCAGGCCCAGCAGCGTTGGAATCAATAATTTCTGCATAAGTAACCTCACTTCCCAAGCTGGGCGGTCTGTTGACCACCCGCCGGGAACACGTTGCGTGTGCAAATTTTCGCTTCGACTTTCTGCGCGGCAGTGCCCGCTTCGGGGCCTTGCACTTCCACGGCCAGCAAGTTCTGCGAGGCCCAGTCTTCATCGGTGCGCAGTTCAAAGGCGAAACGCCCGTCTGTATCGGATGTTTCGGGTTTCTCGATCTTGATGTCCTCGTGGCGCCCGTTCATGTACCAGAGGGTGGCTTGCAAGGTTTTCACCGACGGGTCGGCGAAGCGGATATCGACCTGATGGTTGGCGTTGCGCAGGTCTTTGTTCGAGCTGTTGACCATCAACTCGTTCTTGCCGGGTTTGAGCGTGGTGCTGGCGCTCATTTGCGCAGGCTTGCCTTCGCAGCCGTTGTCGAGCAGCGCCATCATCTGGCGGTAAATGGTTTCCTGGTCGAGGCGGTACAGCGGCGAGAATTCCCAGATAAGGATTTTCGGCGGCGTCTTCTGGAACTCGTCGCTGCCCAGGTACTGGATCATCGAGCCTTCCAGACCGCCGCCGGGGAAGGCGACGTTAAGGATGTCGGCACCGATTTCCTGCTCCAGGAAGCCGGCGAAGTTGTAGTTCTTGCCGCTGTGGCTGGTGCCCACCAGGGTGATCTGCGGGTTGCCCGAATCGCCGAACAGGTCGCCGTCACCGGCTTCGCCTTTAGGCTCGGTGGTGAACTGGTCCATGTACTGGATTGCGTAGCTGGTGCCGCACAGTTGCCCGGCCATGTTGTGCAGGGTGCCGGTCTTGCCCATGCGCCCTGAGCGTTTGGTTTCGAATTCGCGCTTGGGAATATCGGCAAACTCGGGCATGGCACGCACTTTGGCGCCGACGATTTTTGCCGTGCGTTGGGCGCCGTATGGCGTCCAGTGCTGGTCACCACGGAAGTAGAAGTCGTGGGCCGGCAGTTCATCGGGCAACTGTTCGTTGGTCAGCGGCGACAGGTCCGGCACCACATAACCCATCTTGGCGAAACGGCCGAGCATGCTTTTGTAGTTGCCCAGCGCCTTGTCAAAATTGAACGCGGCTTTTTCCTCAGGGTTGAGCTTGTTGCGATTCACCAGGCCACGGGTCGGCTGGTACACCACCACCAGCTCCACGCCCTTGGCCTTGAACGCATCGTGCAGTTGCTGCATGCGTTTGTAGCCGGCGGGGCTGGTGTCGAATTCGGTGCGCAAATCTTCCTGGGTACGGAACAGCCAGTCGCCCTGGGCTTGCACCAGGGTGGTGAAGTTCTGCTGGTAGCGCGTGGTGTAGTTCTTCGCGTCATGGGCGGCCGGGCACAGGCTGCAGCACGGCTCGGCGGTGAAGGTCGGTGCCTTGATTTCATCGGCGCGCACGCCCTGGCTGGCCGCCAGCAGGCCGAGGGTCAGACCCGAGAGGCTCAGCAGTTTGATCATGTGTGGGTGCATAAGGGTCATCCTCAGTCCTGCATTTGGGTCTGGCGTTCGACAGGGTCGATCAGCACGGCTTTCTGCTGGCGCACCAGCAGGTCGAGAATCTCTTCCTGGCGATCGCCCAGCACACCGGCAAAGCTGATGCCGCTGGATTTGGTCGGCGCCAGCATCGACACGCGGTACAGCTCGATGCTCAACGGCGAATCAATCGACAGCGGCCCGCTGCCGTTGCCGGCCAGCTCGCCGCCGACCACGATCAGCGAGACCTTCGCGTCAAACGGGTCGAGGGCGATGTCGCGGTCGGTGTCGGTCAAATCCTTGATGTGCCCGTACACGCCGGTCAGCCCGTTGGCCATGGCGGAGTTCTCGTACAGGCGAATGTTCACGCTGTTGCGCACGCGGATGCCGTGGCGACGGTTGGCGATGACCTTGTTGCCCCACAACAGGTTGTCGCCGCTCTCATAGAGGGTGATGCCGTCGGTGTGGTTGCGGTAGATCTCGTTGTCGGCGATCAGGTTGTTGACGCTGTTACGGTCGATCACCAGGCCCGAGAGCTTGTTGTCGTAGCTGCGGTTGTTGAAGATGAAGCTGTCGTTGACCTCACGGGAAATAATGATCCCGTGCTTTTTTTTGGTGCCGTAGACGGTGTTGTCAGCAATGATCAGGCCGTGGGAACGGTCGTGCGGGTCGATGCCGTAGACGATGTTGTCTTTGTAGGTGTTGCCCTTGATCACAAAGCCGGTGGTCTCGTAGCAATAGAAGCCATACCACATGTCGGAGAACTCGGAATCGATGATCCAGCCGGTCGGTTCCGCGCGCTTGAGCACCTTGGCCATGTTCGGCGTGTACTGGGAAATACTCACGCCGTAAGACTTACTGTTGGCGTAGCCAAAGCTGGCCATCTTGGTCTTGGAGATGTAGGTTTCGGTGCCGCCCCAGGCCAGCAGGAACGGGCGGAACTCCTTGGGCGACTTGAACAGCGCCGGGCCGTTGGTCTTTTCGTCCCAGCCGGTGATTTTGGTGTCACGCACAAACAGCTGGCCGTCGTTGATCAGGAACGAACCGGCTTGCTGGGACAGGCGCAGCTCCTGGGTCTTCTTGTCGATGTCGAGGATGCCTTTGCGCCCGACCACAATCGGCAGCTTGGCCAGAAACACGCCCGGCGAGGTTTCACTGAGGTACTGCTTGGGCACTTTACCGAGCAGGTCCTTGAGGTTCAGGTAGCCGTCGTCGACAAAGATTGCCTGGGGAATGCCGTGCTGGCGTACCACCCATTCGGCCATCTTGTTATCGCCGCCGATAAAGTCCTTGAGCGCGTCTTCCTGCATCATGCGGCGGATGCTGACTTTGCCCGGTTTGCTGCGCACGATCTTCTTTTCCATCGCCGCTGCGGTGTAGCCAGTCAGGTCGGGCAGCGCAGGCTTGGGCAGTTCCAGCGGCGCGGTGGGCGGGCTGGAAATGGTGTAGGTCTTGGCCTGTTGCAGTTCCTTGGCGATGGTCGGCGCCTTGGCCGCCGTATCGGCAAACGCTGTGGCGCTGGCCATCAGCATTGCCGCGACGAGTAGGCTTTGAGCATTCATTGCGCAGGCTCCCATCAGAATTTCCAGATCACGTCGACAAACGCGCGGTGCATGTACGAGTCGACCTGGCTGCCGTAGGCGTCACCCGGCTTGAACACGCCTGCACGAAAGCGTACCAGCGCCGACGGCTCGTCGATTGACTGGCTGAGCGCGGCCGGCAACAGGCCCTTTTTGAAGTACTTGGTGACCACCAGGTCCATCTCCTGACCCAGGTCTTTTTTGCCGTCTTCCAGCGGTAACGAGGTGCTGGACAGGATCGCGCCGGTCACGTCGTCGGTGTTGTTCTGCACCGCATCGATGCCGTTGCTGCCCACCGGCTTGTTGCCGTCCACGCGCCAGAACTTGTGATAGACCAGGCTGGCGTCATAGTCCTCGCGCAGCTGCCAGGAACCGAACAGGCTCATGGACTGCATGTTGTTCATCTCACCGCGAAACGCCTCGCCAAAGCGATGCACACGGGACTGGGTGCCGGTCCAGTTCGAACGGTTGCTTTGCAAGCCGTTCTGCTCGTACTCGGCGCTGGCACGGGAATAGGCCGCACCGACTTGCCACTGCGGGTCGAGGCGCAGGCGCACGCCGATGTCAGTGGCCCAGCCATTCACGTCGTCGCTGCGCTTGGCCTGGGTTGGGCGGGTGCCGTCGGCGTTGAGGGCGTTGACCGTGTCGCGGTTGCCTTTCATGCCGGTGACGCTGGCCCAGTAGTTGACGGTGTTGGTGTTGCGCCAGTTGTAGGCGTCGCTGTTGGCTTCGATGCCGAGCCAGGTCAGGTCGCCGTTTTCGCGCTTGTCCAACGAGTCGGTCGCCACGCCCGGTTCCGGGTAGTCGAGCTTACCGTTGTCATGGGTGTGGTGGGCGCGCAAGCCGATCCACTGGCCTGGGGTCCACTGGTAGGCGGCGTCGGCGTAGAGGTGCTGGCGGTCCTTGTCCTTGGGCGACAGCTCCTTGAGGTCGGTGCGGTATTCGCTGAAGCGTTCGGCGACGCCGACATTGGCCTTGAGCAGGGTGGTATCGAAGGTCCAGTTCAGCGCTTCGATATTGGTGTCGCGCCATTGGCCGTCGTCATTGCGCAGGCGTTGGCGACCCAGCTTGAGCAGCTCGCCCGGGTAAGGCGTGAAACCGCTGTAGCCGACCCAGAACTCGCGCATGGCCAGGTAGTTTTTCTTGGACTTGCGGTCGTTGTTGGTGGTTTGCTGATTTTCGTCATCGGCCGATTGTTGCAAGGGGTCGGTCTCGATGATGTCACTCGACACGACCGCCTGACCCATGGCGTAGGCGCTCCACGCGCCGCTTTCGCCGTAGACCCACGGGCGCAGGTCGAGGCCGATGCCGTTCACATCGCCGCCTTTTTGCGTGCCGAGGTCGCGGTCATCTTCGGATTGTGCGGTGGCTTTGACTTCCAGGCCGAAGTTCTTGGCTTCGGTCAGCGCGGCCAGGGTCGGGCACGACCACAGCAGGGCGAAGGTCAGGCCGATACCGGCCTTGACGAATGGGTTGAGCTTCATAGGGATTCCTCGCCGTCTTCTTCTTGCAGGGCGTGCAGTTGCAGCGTGCTCTGGGCCAGGGTGCCGCGCGTGGCCAGTTCCTGTTGCACCAGGCGTTGGCCTTCGGCGCGTTGCTCAGGCGTGAGCGGGGCTTCGAGCTGCGTGGCCAGGTCATTGGCCTCTGGCGTGTCCTGGGCTTTGGCCAATTGGCTGAAGACATAGGCGTTCAATGGGTCGGGCTTGGTGCCCTTGCCCTGGGAGAACAATTGCGCGATGGCGAAGTCGGCGCTGTTCTGGCCGTTGCGTGCAGCGGTCAGCAGGTGGTCGAGGGCTTTTTGCGAGTAGACCTTGCCCAGGTAGCCACGGCGGTAGATCTGGCCGAGGTAGTAATCGGCGGCGACTTCACGGCCCACGGCTTTCTCGAAATGCGCTTCGGCAGCCTTGGCGTCTGCCGGTACCCATTTGCCTTCGTAGTAGAGCTTGCCCAGCAACAGCTCGGCGCGCGGCTGGTCGGCGGCGCGGCCGTTGTCCAGGTACTTCATCATCTGGTCGACGTCGCCCAGTTCGGGGAAGTCGTAGAGCAGTTGCGCCAGGCTGACCCAGGAGGCCGGGTAGCCGGGGGCGATTTTTTCCAGCAGCGCCTGGGCGGTTTTTTCGTCCGGCTGGCCGAGTGTCGCGTCACCCAATACGCGGGCTACGCTGTCGACGCGCTGGGCGGTGACGGTGCCACGGGCGTAGCCGGCTTCGAGCTGCTTGAGCAGTTCGGCCTGTTTTTCCGGCTCGGCTTTCTTCTGATAAACCGTGGCCAGCTCGACGTAGCAGATATCGGTGGTGTTCAGCGCCGCCTTGCAGATGCGCTCCACATCATCCAGGTGCTGGTCGTAGGTGCCCTGGGTGCGATACAGCAGCACCTGGGCCAAACCTGATTCCGGGTAACCCGCCGCCTGCCATTTGCTGATTTGCTGTTGGGCGTTCACGTTGGGGAAGCTGTGCGGGTATTGCAGGTACAGCATCGCCAGCGGGATCAGGGTGTTGCCTTCGCCATTGGCAAAGGCTTTTTTCAGCAGGCCTTCGGCTTCGTGCTGTTCGGCTTCGGTAGCGCCGGGTTTGGCCACCAGCAGGCGGCCCAGACGTGCCTGGGCACGCGGCGACGTATCGGCGGCCGCGCGGTAAGTGGCCTCGGCCTGGCGGATTTGCTCGGGATCGCGGGTGGTGACCTGGATGTCAGCGAGGCCGACTTGGGCTTCGCTGTAGCCCAGGTCTGCCAACTGCTGGTAGTTCTGTTGGGCGGTGACCGTGTCGCCACGTTTGAGGGCTTCGTTGGCCAGGCGCTGGTCGGGCAGGCCGGCGCAACCGGCGAGGCTGACCGCCAGTGCCAATGTGCAGAATGCAGAGGCGAAGTGCGACCCGCTCTGTGTGGGAGCTGGCTTGCCTGCGATGCGGGCAACTCGGTCTTTCAGGTGCACCGAGTCGATCCCATCGCGGGCAAGCCCGACTCCCACAGTGCTCTGTGTTGTGCTTGAAATAGGGTTCACAGGCATGTCCTCCGCTTACAGACCGTGAGCCATGGCTTTATCGATCAGCCAGTTCAGCGAAGGGCCGCGGTCGCTGGTGACTTCCACTGGGCGCCCGGCATAGGTGCTGTCCAGCGGCGCGTCCGGCTTGATCTGCACGCGAATGTCGGAAGACAAGTCGGCGCTGTTCAGGCTGGTGCTGCTGACGATGGTGCCGGTACGGATCTGTTCTTCGTCGGCGACCTGGAAGTTCACCTGTGTACCTGGGCGCACGTCAGCGAACTGGCGATAGGTAAAGCGCGCTTCCACATTGGCCTGGCTGCCGCGTGGCACCAATTGGAAGATCACATCGCCCTTGCTGGCGTACTGGCCGTCGGCGACCAATTGCTGGGCGACCACGCAATCGCACGGCGAGGTCAGGGTGCCGGTCATTTGCTTGCCGAACAGCTCTTCAACCTTGGCCGGTTGCAGCTGGTCTTCGTCCAGATGGCCCTTGAGCACATCGAGCATGCTGGTGCTGAACGTTGCCAGTGGCGCACCTTTGGCTGCAACCGCGTCGCCTTTGAGCAGGCTCTGCACGGTGCCGTCGCGCGGCATGGTCACGTTCATGCCGGGCACGCTGACGAGGCCGGCCTGGGCGTGGCTGACGAAGTACATGCCGTACACCGACTTGAACACAAAACCGAACGCGGCGAGGCCGACAATGAAGATCCCGGCGCTGAACACCACCGCGCGCAGGCGGCCGAACGCGGTCATGCCGCTGCCGCCGTCCTTGACCTTGCGCGCCTTGGTGAAGTTGTCGCGTTGCAGGGTGGCCAGCACGTCGCCCATGGTCACGATGTCGCCGGACAGGTGCGAAGTGATCAGGTGGCGCAGGGTGGAAATATCCTGGGCGTCGAGGTTCTGGAACTGGCAACCGGTGCGGCCGCTCTGGCGGTCGTAGGAGCGAATCTGCAGCTCTACATCCATCGCCAAACCGAGGTTATCGATCACGAACTGCAGGCGGCCCTTGTGCACTTCACCGACGGTCAGCGGCTGGGTGGCGGTGAACGCCAGGCCACCGGCGGACAGGTCGATCACCCGTGCTTCGGTCTGGGTACGGTCGGTGTTGAAGAAGCGCAGCTTGGCCGGGATTTTGACCCGGGCATGTTGGCGCTGGGCTTCGGATTCGTGGACAACGTTGGCGTTTACTGGGCTGTTCATATGTTCGATTTCCTAGTTAATTCAGGCTTGGCTGGGTCAGACCATCATCAGCAACACGGCGACGAAAATGCTGCCGGCGGAGAAGGTCATGGTCCGAGACGACCAGGTGTTGAACCAACGTTGAAAGCTGGCCAAATCGCGGGTCAGTTTGGTGTCCTGGCGGGTCCAGGACTGTTGATCAAGGCGGAAGAACACGTAGATCTTCACCAGCGCGCCCATGATCTGGTTGTAATAGAGAATCACCGGGTAGGCCGGGCCGATCTTGTGGCCGGAGCACGACAGCAGCAGGGTCAGGATCAGGCGGGTGATACCGATCCACAGCAGGTACGCGAGGATGAACGCGCCGCCGTATTTGAAGGTGGCGATGATCGCCACGGTCAGGCCGAGCAGGGAGGTCCACATCGATACGCGCTGGTCGAACAACACGATGCTGGTGAACAGGCCCAACCGACGCATACCCAGGCCCAGAGCGCGGGAGTTCTGGCGCAGGTTGTTGCCGTACCAGCGGAACATCAGCTTGCGGCTGGCCTTGATAAAGCTCTTTTCCGGCGGGTGTTCCACGGTGTGGATCGCGGCGTCCGGCACGTAGAAGGTGTCGTAGCCCAGGCGCATCAGGCTGAACCAGCTCGACTTGTCGTCACCGGTCAAAAACTTGAAGCGGCCCAGGCGCCAGTGTTGCAACGAGTCGCTTTCCACGTCGGCGATAAAGCCGGGGTCGGTCACCACGTTGGCGCGGAACACCGACATACGACCGGTCATGGTCAGTACGCGCTTGGACAGGGCCATGGAGCACATGTTGATGTGGCGCTGGGCGAAGCGCAGCTTGTGCCATTCGCTCATGATGTAGCCGCCGCGTACTTCGCAGAATTCGTTGGTGGTCAGGCCACCGACATTGCCGAACAGCTGGAACCACGGCACGGTCTTGCGCACTACACCTTCGGCGAGCACGGTGTCGCCATCGATCACCGCCACCACGGCGCGGTCATCCGGCAGGTGGCGCGAGATAGCGCGGAAACCGAAGGCCAGGCCGTCGCGTTTGCCGGTGCCGGCGATGCGCACGAAGTCGAGCTTTACGCGCTCCGGCGGGTTCATGCGTTCCCACAGGCTTTTCACCAGCAGCTCATCGGACATCTCCACCAGCGAGCACACCACGGTGGTTGGGAAGCCGCACTCGATGGCTTCGCGAATCACCGAGCTGTAGACCTGCGCGGTGGTCAGCGCGTCGATACGGAAACTGGTGACCATCAGGAATACGTGGGACGGGTCGGCCGCCTTGCCCAGCTTGCGCACCTTGCGGCGCAAGTGCGGGTAGACCACGTACAGGAACAGCATGCCGCGAAAGAAATGCGTAGCACCCATCGAGTAGCGCCAGATGCCGACGGCGCCAATCAGGAAAATAAAATTCTTCGACTGCGAGTCGAACGTACTCGCCGGCAACAGCAGGGCGAGACCCATCAGCAGGCTGAGGAAGAACAACCAGCCGGCCGATTGCAGTAATACATGTTTTAACTTGGACATAAGCGTCATCCGGAAGGGAAGGAGGCTTCAGGCTGCACGCGCTGGGGATAAAGACACGTGCAACCCGAAACTTGCCGTCGCTGTTACCAGCAAATGCCTTCGGTACGGCCACTGACACTGGTGGCCTGGGACATGAAGCCCACCAAGTCGATCACCTGTTTGCCGTGAGGTGCGTTGTGCGCCAGGGCACGGAATTTCTCGTCACGGTTGCCGAGGATGATCACGTCGGAGTTGTTGATCACGTCGTCGAAGTCGGAATTGAGCAGGGACGACACATGCGGGATCTTGCCTTCGATGTAGTCCTTGTTCGCGCCGTGGACACGGGCGTACTCGACGTTGCTGTCGTAGATGCTCAGGTCAAAACCCTTGCCGATCAGCATTTCCGCCAGTTCCACCAGCGGGCTTTCGCGCAGGTCGTCGGTGCCGGCCTTGAAGCTCAGGCCCAGCAGGGCGACTTTGCGTTTGTCATGGCCGGCGACGATGTCGAAGGCGTTCTGTACCTGGGACTCGTTGCTGCGCATCAGCGAGTTGAGCAGCGGCGCTTCCACATCCAGCGAGCTGGCGCGGTAGGTGAGGGCGCGCACGTCTTTGGGCAGGCACGAGCCGCCGAACGCGAAGCCTGGGCGCATGTAGTACTGGGACAGGTTGAGCGTCTTGTCCTGGCACACCACTTCCATCACTTCGCGACCATCGACGCCGACGGCCTTGGCAATGTTGCCGATCTCGTTGGCGAAGGTGACCTTGGTGGCGTGCCACACGTTGCAGGTGTACTTGATCATCTCGGCGACGGCGATGTCCTTGCGGATGATCGGTGCATCGAGTTCTTCGTACAGCGACTGCAGGACATCGCCGGAGGCTTTGTCGAATTCGCCGATGACGGTCATCGGTGGCAAGTCGTAGTCGGCGATGGCGGTGGATTCACGCAGGAACTCAGGGTTCACCGCCACGCCGAAGTCGACACCGGCTTTTTTGCCGGAGCAGTCTTCCAGAATCGGGATCACCACATTGGCTACGGTGCCTGGCAATACGGTGCTGCGCACCACGATGGTGTGACGGGTGGTTTTGTCACGCAGGACAAAACCGATCTCGCGGCATACCGCTTCGATGTAGTTGAGTTCCAGGTCGCCGTTTTTCTTGCTCGGCGTGCCCACGCAAATCATCGACAGGTCGGTATCGCGGATGGCGTCGGCGAAGTTGGTAGTGCCGCGCAGTCGACCGTTTGCGATGCCTTGGCTCAACAGTTCGCCCAGACCCGGTTCAACGATCGGCGATTTACCCGCGTTGATCAGGTCGATCTTATCCTTGGAGATGTCTACGCCGACCACTTCATGGCCACGGGCAGACAGGCAACCGGCACAGACTGCGCCAACGTAACCCAAACCAAATATGCTGATGCGCATCGCAATTACCTCTTTGTTTAATACAGGCCATTAGATGGCTGGAGTTCATGTTTGCAAGCGTCACTGATGCCGCGAAAGTTGGGCGAATAGACGCCGACTTACCGCGTGCAGGCATGTTTAATGACGAGTGACTAATAAGTGCACCCAAGGTGTGCGCAACGTGGCCTTGTTATTGGAGCTTGCCCTCAAATGCAGCCGGCCTTCCTGGGAGAAGGGCCTGGCGTCAGTGCCGCAGGGCCTTGATAGAGGCTGATAGCCTTTAAATATCAATGTCTTGGGTTGTATCACTGACCAATTAGGGGAAGCTTGGCCTTGGCCTTACAGTGCGTGGCAATTCATCCTTGTCGCCGCTATCAACTAATCAATTGGCAATATGACTCCTGAGTCAAAGTTGAAATATGACAACTTTGCTACTTCCGTGGGTTGGTCATGTAAGTCATCTCTTACAGCAACAGAGAATTTCGTTACCGGTGGTATGAGCGGTGCTTTAGGGTGAAGTTCCTGGCCGCTCATCCTGTTTCCGGAAATTTCTTGAAATATTAGAAAAGATGGCACTGGTACTATATTGATAGCACTTGCTATTTGGGCGAGTGGATATGGGGAGTTGAAGAGAGGGGATAGTTTTGTGCCACTAGTGTTTGAAAAAAGTGGTGCCACTACGAAAAAAAATGACGAATGTCGAGTGAAAGATTCGTTAGGAATCTGCTTGAGGTTTTTTTGACGTCAAACAAATGACTTTTTCGACGTGGAATGCAGACAAAAATGTGGGAGCTGGCTTGCCTGCGATAGCGGAGTGTCAGGTAAAGAAATACTGACTGACCCACAGCTATCGCAGGCAAGCCAGCTCCCACAGTTGAACTATAGCGTGAGAGCGGGCGCTATTCCGGTGCGTGATCGCGCAGGAACACCAAATTATCCGGCTTGGACTGCTCCGCATTGAAGCGATAACCCTGCACATCAAACTGCTTCAGTTTGGCAGGATCATTGATGCGTTCTTCAATCACAAAACGGCTCATCATGCCCCGCGCCTTTTTGGCGTAGAAGCTGATGATCTTGTACTGGCCGTTCTTCAGGTCCTTGAACTCGGTGTTGATGATCCGTGCGTTCAGAGCCGTGCGCTTGACCGCCGAGAAGTACTCGTTGGAGGCCAGGTTGAGCAGCACGTCGTCGCCTTGTTCGGCCAGCGCTTCATTGAGCCATTCGCTGATGCGCGTGCCCCAGAATGCGTAGAGGTCTTTGCCGCGGGCGTTGGGCAGTTTGGTGCCCATCTCCAGGCGGTACGGCATCATCAGGTCCAGCGGGCGCAGCAGGCCGTAGAGGCCCGAGAGCATGCGCAGGTGGTCCTGGGCGTAGCTGAAGTCGGCATCGCTGAAGGTTTCGGCATTCAGGCCGGTGTAGACGTCGCCCTTGAACGCCAGCAGCGCCTGCTTGGCATTGGCCGGTGTGAAGGCCGGGGTCCAGCTGCCGAAACGGGCGGCATTGAGGCCGCCGATTTTGTCGGAGACGTGCATCAACTCGCTGATTTGCGCCGGGCTCAATTCGCGCAATTGTTCGATCAGTTCCTGGGAGTGGTCGAGGTATTGCGGTTGAGTGAAGCGTGGGGTTGCCGGCTTTGACTCGAAGTCGAGGGTTTTGGCGGGGGAAATCACCATCAGCATGAAGTTGGCTCCTGTAATCGTGGCAGGGATTCTAGGGGGTTGAGTGGTTTGACTCCACCTATGATGGCGATAGGCACGATCCGCTATGATGGGCGGTAACTCTGGAGAGGGAGACCCTGCGTGCGCCTAGCACTATTATTGTCAGCCTGCTTACTGTGCCTGAACGCCAGCGCCGCGCCGGTGGATGTCGCCAGCCTGGACCGTGGCATCTGGCCCGAAAAGCTCAGCAGCCCGGCGCTGTTCGATGTCGCTTCGCGCGCTGAAATCCTGATGTTCGCCCATAGCCTGCTGGCCAGCGAAAACCAGGATGAGGCCGCCCTCAAGCAGCGTCTTGGTCTGAAAAACATCAACCTCGCCGCCATCGACGACCTGCGTCGCCAGCTCTGGCAGCGCCTGCTGGAAAACTACACGGCGGCCCAGCAGAGCTGCGAAGAGGACGCCTCGTTCTGCTACCTGGTGGAAAACATGGACGATCTGCGCGAGCAGGCCGGCAAGTTCCAGGTCAGCGATAACTCCTTCTATATAGGCTGGGCCGGGCCTAGCCATAACTTCCATGAACGCTACCTGGAGGAGCTGTTGCGCAAAGCCGCGCTGTTCCCGCAGATCAGCAGCGAAGTGCTGCGCTTTGGTGACCACGAACGCAATGGCGACGAGTTCAACGACCGTCTGTTCCTGCTGACCTTCGACGGCGGCCCGGCGCCGGTCAGCGGCAATACCGACTGGCTCACCGACTACCTGCGCAAGCAGAAGATGAACGCCATGTTCTTTGCCCTTGGCAGCAGTTTGCAAACCCGTGTGGAGCGCAGTTCCAGCAGTGACGTGCAGGCCTTGTACCAAGGCCAGTGCGTGGGCACCCAGGGTTGGCAATACCGCTCCCACAGCCATTGGGTCGAGTGGCAAAGCTCGATTACGCGCAGCGCTGCGCTGGTGCAGAACCTGATGCCGGAAAACTACGTTCCGCTGTTTCGCCCGCCCTATGGCCAGCGCCGTGCCGACAGCCAGGGTTTCTTCCAATCCCAGGGTTTGCAGGTGGCGTTGTGGGACATCGACTCCCAGGACGAACCGGGCAAACTCAAGGCCGATGAGTCGGCGCAACGGGTGCTGACGTTGATGCTGCTGTGGCGCAAAGGCGTGATCGTGTTTCACGACACCCAGGACAAGGCGCGGGTGGCATTGCCGATGTTATTGCAGGCAACGGCGCAAAGTGGCTTGGGGTGGCAGGACTGCCGGGAGGCATTTCGCTGAAGTGCCCGGCCCTGTTAGGGATGGGGGAATTCAGGGGTGATTTTGTGCGACATTTCGATGCAGGCGGACTTCCGACTTTAACGGGGTCACTGGCACTCGGCTAGTGCTATTCGTCATCCTGAAAAATAAATTTCAAAAAAGCGTCAAAGTGCTTTTTCCTGTCATGGGTTTTGCGGTATTACGAAGTCAGATCGCCGAACCCTGCAACACAGGTGGCGTCTTCCAAGACTCCTCATGTGGGCACTGCACTTGACGTCACTCAGGTGCAGTCGGTGGTCGAATCGAGGCGCAGCACCGCCCAGGTATTGCGTCGAATGGCTCCCACAAAGGTGACCGAGTATGGATGATCATGGACGTAACCCTTCTTCCGACCAGCCAATCCTTTATGTGCTTGATACCAACGTATTGATCCACGATCCAAACGCACTGCTTAACTTCGAAGAACACCACGTCGCCATCCCGATGATCGTGCTTGAGGAGCTCGACAAACTCAAAAGCGGGCACCACAGCGTGGCTGCCGAATGCCGCCAGGCGATCCGCCTGATCGACAAGACCTTGGGCGAAGCCTCACCCGAGGACGTTGAAGTCGGCGTGCCGATCCAGCGCGGCAAAAGCGGGCCTAAGGGCTTGCTGTCGATTCTGATGAGCAAGCGCAGCGAGCCCAACAGCCTGCTGCCGGAAAACCTCAACGACAACAAAATCATCAACCAATTGATCGACCTGCACGCGCGCGACAAGGACCTGCGCCTGGTGCTGGTGACCAAAGACATCAATATGCGCCTCAAGGCACGAGCGTGTGGGATCGCTGCCGAGGACTACAGTACCGACCAACTCGTCGACGACGTGTCGATGCTGTCGCGGGGTTATCACACCGTGACCGGCTCTTTCTGGGATCTTGTCAGCAAGGTCGAAACCCGTCAGGACCATGGCCGCACCTGGCACCAGGTACAGCTGATCGACAACCTGCCGGCCGTGCACATCAATGAATTCATCATCGACGAACAGGGGTTTGTGGGCTGGATCAAAGAGATCCAGGTCGACAAACTGCTGATCCTCGACCTGCATCAGGAACCCCTGTTGCATCAGGAAGCCTGGGGCCTGAAACCGCGTGACATCTACCAGAGCCTGGCGCTGTATGCGCTGCTCGACCCGGACATTCACCTGGTCAACCTGACCGGCGCTGCAGGCTCGGGGAAAACCATCCTCGCCCTGGCGGCCGCCATTGAGCAAACCATGGTGACCAAGCGTTATCGCCGCATCATCGCCACCCGCAGCGTGCAGGGCCTGGACCAGGAGATCGGCTTTCTACCCGGCACCGAAGCGGAAAAAATGGAGCCGTGGCTGGGGGCGATCACCGACAACCTCGAAGCCTTGCACATGGATGACGAAAACACCCATGGCAGCGTCGACTACATCCTCAGCAAAGTGCCGTTGCAGTTCAAATCCCTCAATTACATCCGAGGTCGCAGCTTCCAGCAGAGCCTGATTTTGATCGATGAATGCCAGAACCTCACGCCGCACCAGATGAAAACCATCATCACCCGTGCTGGCGCCGGTTCCAAAGTGGTGTGCCTGGGCAACCTGGCACAGATCGACACCCCTTACCTGTCCGCGACCAGCTCCGGGCTGACCTACCTGACGGAACGCTTTAAAGACTTCCCGAACGGCGTGCATATCGCGCTGCAAGGGGTACCTCGTTCGATCCTGGCCGAGTACGCCGAATCCCATCTGTAATCGCCCATGCTGTAGTTAGTGGCTAAATGCCACAAAATACCCCGGATTTCTCGCGAAGTTCGGGGTTTTTGTTATGGGCGACATTTGTCTTCGTTAATGCGTCCTGGGTGCTTGTAGGCTTTGTAATTATTTTGTTACATTTTTTATCGCCGAAAACTCTAAGAAAACAGCGTAACCCCGTCGAAACGCGATCGCTTTGATTCGACGATTTATTCAAGACCCGGCGTTGGTCTTGCGCGTGATCCTGCCTATTACAAAAAGCCCGATACATCGCTCATTGACGAAGCACATATCCAAAGGGAAAGGAAAATGGACGCAGCAGGTAATGGCTTCACTTTGTCGCAAAAACGCAAGCGCGCCACAGGCTCAAAATCGATACCCCTTACACCCATCGCACTCGGCTTGGCCTTATGGCTGGGCCAGGGCTCCATGGCCTGGGCCGATGACGCCAACCCCTACACGTCGCCAGTGCTGGAGTCGGCCTTCAGAAAAGCCGTTGCCTCGTTTGGCCCCAACACCGATGTGTATAAAAACCTGCGGTTCGCCTACGCCGATATCGTCGACCTGGCCGCCAAGGACTTTGCCGCACAGTCCGGCAAGTTCGATTCGGCCCTAAAGCAAAACTACGAACTGCAACCGGAAAACCTCACCATCGGCGCCATGCTCGGCGATACCAAGCGTCCGCTGGACTACGCCTCGCGCCTGGATTACTACCGCAGCCGGCTGTTCAGCAACAGCGGGCGCTATACCACCAATATTCTCGACTTCTCCAAGGCCATTATCGCCAACCTGCCGGCGGCCAAGCCCTACACCTACGTAGAGCCTGGCGTGAGCAGCAACCTCAACGCGCAACTGAATGCCGGCCAATCCTGGGCGGGCGCCACCCGTGACTGGAGCGCCAACGCGCAAACCTGGAAAACCCCCGAAGCCCAGGTCAACTCCGGCCTGGACCGCACCAACGCGTATTACGCCTACGCCCTGGGCATGACCGGCAAGGGCGTGAACGTCGGCGTGCTCGACTCGGGCATCCTCACTGAACACTTTGAGTTCCAGGGCAAGAATGCCCAGGGCCAGGACCGCGTGCAGGCAGTGACCTCCACTGGCGAGTACTACGCCACCCACCCGCGTTACATTCATGACACGCCGGACGGCCAGTTCCAAAAAGGCGAGCACTTCAGTATTTCCGGCGAGTACGACCCGAAGATCAATGACGGTCACGGCACGGAGATGTCCGGCGTACTGGGCGCCAGCCGCAACGGCACCGGCATGCATGGCATTGCGTTTGACGCGAATATTTTTGTCGCCAATACCGGCGGCACCGATGACAACCGTTTCCAGGGCTCCAATGACCTGGACTACAACGCGTTCATGGCCAGCTACAACGCGCTGGCGGCGAAGAACGTCTCGATCGTCAACCAGAGCTGGGGCCAGAATTCGCGCAATGATGTGGAAAACCACTTCGGCAACGTAGGCGACAGCGCGGCCGATAATTTGCGCGACATGACCGCTGCCTATCGCCCGTTCTGGGACAAGGCCCACGCCGGGCAAAAGACCTGGATGGACGCGATGGCTGACGCCGCGCGGCAAAACACCTTTATCCAGATTATCTCGGCGGGCAACGACAGCCACGGCGCCAACCCGGACACCAACGCCAACCTGCCGTTTTTCAAGCCCGATATCGAGAGCAAATTCCTCTCGATCACCGGCTACGACGAGACCAGCGCCCAGGTCTACAACCGCTGTGGCACGTCGAAGTGGTGGTGCGTGATGGGCGTTTCAGGCATCCCGTCCACCGGACCCGAAGGGGAAATTATCCCCAACGCCAACGGCACCTCTGCGGCTGCGCCGAGCGTCTCCGGGGCGCTGGCGCTGGTGATTCAACGCTTCCCTTACATGACCGCCAGCCAGGCGCGGGATGTGTTGCTGACTACCTCCAGCCTGCAAGCGCCGGACGGTCCCGATACGCCGGTGGGCGACCTGACCGGTGGCCGCACCTACGACAACCTGCAACCGGTGCACGACGCCGCGCCAGGCACGCCGCAAGTGCCGGGCGTGGTCAGCGGTTGGGGCTTGCCCAACCTGCAAAAAGCCATGCAAGGGCCGGGGCAGTTCCTCGGCTCGGTGGCGGTGGCCTTGCCGGGTGGTACGCGCGATATCTGGGCCAACCCGATTTCCGATGAGGCAATCCGCGCCCGCCGTGTAGAAGACACCGCCGAACAAGCCACCTGGGCGGCCACCAAGCAACAGAAAGGCTGGGTCAACGGCTTACCCGCCAATGCCTCTGACGATGACCAGTTTGAATATGAAATCGGCCACGCCCGGGAACAGGCGACGCTGGCACGCGGCAAGGATTTGCTCACCGGCACGACCTACGTCGGCAGCCTGGCCAAGTCCGGCGACGGCGAACTGGTGCTCGAGGGCCAGAACACCTATTCGGGCAGCACCTGGGTACGCGGCGGCAAGCTGTCGGTAGACGGCTCGTTGACCTCCGCGGTGACCGTGGATGGCAGCGCGGTAGGCACCCGCAATGCGGATAACGGCGTGATGACCACGTTGGGCGGCACACTGGCCGGTAACGGCACGGTGGGTGCCTTGACCGTGAACACAGGCGGGCGCGTGGCGCCGGGCCACTCGATCGGCACGCTGCACACCGGCGACGTGACCTTCAACCCTGGTTCGGTGTATGCCGTGGAGGTCGGCCCGAACGGGCAAAGTGATCAAATCCAAAGCAGCGGCGTCGCCACCCTTAACGGAGGTGTGGTGACCGTATCCCTGGAAAACAGCCCGAACCTGCTGTCTGCCACTGAGGCCCGTAGCCTGGTGGGCCAGCAGTTCAACATCCTGACGGCCAGCCAGGGCATCAACGGCCAGTTTGCAGCGATCACGCCCAACTACCTGTTTATCGGCACGCAGTTGAGCTATCAGCCGAACCAACTGAGCCTGGCCGTGGCGCGTAACCAGACGACGTTTGCCAGCATCGCGCAAACCCGCAACGAACGCGCCGTAGCGACGGCGGCCGAAGCCTTGGGCGCGGGCAGCCCGGTGTATGAAAGCCTGCTGGCCTCAGACTCGGCGGCGCAGGCGCAGGCTGCATTCAAGCAACTCTCGGGGCAACTGCACTCGGACGTGGCCGCAGCGCAAATGGCGGACAGCCGTTACATTCGTGAAGCGGTCAACGGCCGTCTGCAACAGGCTCAGGCGCTGGACTCCAGCGCGCAGATCGACACTCACGACAACGGCGGCTGGGTTCAGCTGCTGGGCGGGCGCAATAACGTCAGCGGTGACAACAACGCCAGCGGCTACTCCTCGTCTACCAGTGGCGTGCTGCTGGGCCTCGACACCGAGGTCGGCGACGGCTGGCGTGTGGGCGCCGCCACCGGCTACACCCAAAGCCATCTCAATGGCGAGTCGGCATCGGCGGACAGTGACAACTATCACCTGTCGGTCTACGGCGGTAAACGCTTCGACGCCATTGCCCTGCGCATGGGCGGTGCCACCACTTGGCACCGTATCGACAGCTCGCGCCGTGTGGCGTACGCCAACCAGTCGGACTACGACAAAGCTGACTACAACGCGCGCACCGACCAAGTGTTTGCCGAGATCGGTTACACCCAATGGAACCAGTTCGAACCCTTCGCCAACCTGACCTACCTGAACTACCAGAGCGATTCGTTCAAGGAAAAAGGCGGCGCCGCAGCCTTGCATGCCAGCAAGCAAAGCCAGGACGCCACGCTTTCCACCTTGGGCCTGCGCGCGCATACCCAACTGCCGGTCAGCTCGACCTCGGCGGTGACGTTGCGCGGTGAGTTGGGCTGGGAGCATCAGTTTGGCGACACCGATCGCGACGCCTCGCTGAAGTTTGCCGGCAGCGACAACGCGTTTGCGGTCAATAGTGTGCCGGTGGCCCGCGATGGCGCGGTGATCAAGGCCAGTGCGGAAATGGCCCTGACCAAGGACACGCTGGTGTCGTTGAACTACAGCGGTTTGCTGTCCAATCGGGGTAACAACAACGGAATCAATGCCGGGTTTACTTTCCGGTTCTAACGCAAGTGTTGGTATTTGAAGGGGCGCTTTGCGCCCCTTTTTTCATGGGATAAACAGCCCTGCGCAAAATTGACTCACAGGTTTACAATTGCCGCTCCTGATCAGGAGTATCCCTGTGCTGACTCATCTCGATTCCCAAGGTCGCGCCCACATGGTCGACGTCACTGACAAAGCCGTGACGTTCCGTGAAGCCGTGGCCGAAGCGCGGGTGCGCATGCTGCCCGACACCTTGAAAATGATTGTCGACGGCGCCCACCCCAAGGGCGACGTGTTTGCCGTGGCCCGCATCGCCGGGATCCAGGCGGCGAAAAAAACCAGCGACCTGATCCCGTTGTGCCATCCGCTGATGCTGACCGGCGTCAAGGTTGAACTGCGCGCCGACGGTGTGGACGCTGTGCATATCCTCGCGCGCTGCAAACTCAGCGGCCAGACTGGCGTGGAGATGGAAGCGCTCACCGCCGCCAGTGTCGCCGCGCTGACGATCTACGACATGTGCAAGGCGGTGGATCGCGGCATGACCATCGAAAGTATTCGCCTGCTGGAAAAGCTTGGCGGCAAAAGCGGGCATTTCAAGGCGGACCAGGCATGAGCATCAACGTATTGTTTTTTGCGCGTTACGCCGAAGCGACAGGCTTCGATTCGCTGGAGATGGAAGGCGAGTTCGCTACCGTCGATGCGGTGCGACTGGCGTTGGCGGCAGACCCTGCGTTTGCAGTCCTCACCGAAAGCAGCTTGATGTGCGCGCGTAACGAGGAGCTGTGCGACCTCGACGAGCCGGTGCAGGCCGGTGATGAAGTGGCATTTTTCCCGCCCGTGACCGGAGGCTGAGCATGGCCATTCGCGTACAGGCCGAGGCATTTGACCCCGGCGCAGAGGTCAACGCCATGCACGCCGCCAATGTTGGCGTGGGCGCGGTGGTGAGTTTTGTCGGTTATGTACGCGACTTCAATGACGGTCGCGATGTGTCCGGGATGTTCCTGGAGCACTACCCCGGCATGACCGAAAAAGCCCTGGCCAAGATCACCGTGGAAGCCGGGCAGCGCTGGCCGTTGCTCAAGTTGGAAGTGCTGCACCGGATCGGCGCGTTGGAGCCGGGCGAGCCGATTGTGTTTGTTGCGGCGGCCAGCGCGCATCGCCAGGCGGCGTTTGATGCCTGTGCGTTTGTGATGGATTACTTGAAGACGCGGGCGCCGTTCTGGAAGAAGGAAAACACGCCTGAAGGCCCGCGCTGGGTGGAAGGGCGGGGCAGTGATCACGCGGCGGCGGAGCGCTGGAAGTGAGCATCTGCTGAAGATCGATGGAGATCCAAATGTGGGAGCAGGGCTTGTGTGGGAGCTGGCTTGCCTGCGATACAGGCACCTCGGTTTTTCCGTTGCACCGAGGAGATGCTATCGCAGGCAAGCCAGCTCCCACACAAGCCAGCTCCCACACAAGCCAGCTCCCACACAAGCCAGCTCCCACACAAGCCAGCCCCCACATCTCCTACTGCATTTCAGCTATTAAGGGCGTTTGCGTTCCACAGCCCGCAGCAAATGCGTCGGCGGCGTTTCGCAGCTGATCTTGCGACCCAGCAACGTCTCAATCGACGGCAGCTGGTACGAGTCATCTTCCCCTGCAAAGCTGATCGAAACACCCGCCGCCCCGGCACGGCCAGTACGGCCAATGCGGTGCACGTAGTCGTCCGGCACTTCCGGCAGGGTGAAGTTGATCACGTGGCTGATGCCGTCGATGTGAATACCGCGCCCGGCCACGTCGGTGGCCACCAGCACGCGGATCTTGCCTTCGCGGAAACCTTCCAGGGTCTTGATACGCTTGTGCTGCGGCACATCGCCGGACAGTTGCGCGGCATTGACGCCATCACGTACCAGGCGTTCTTCGATGCGGCGTACTTCGTCCTTGCGGTTGGCGAACACCATCACGCGCTCCCAACCGTTGTCGTTGACCAGGTTGTAGAGCAGCTTGTACTTGTCGGCCCCGGCCACGGCATAGATGTGTTGCTCAACGTTTTCGCTGGCAACGTTCAGCGCTTCGATCTCGACGATGGACGGGTCGGTGGTCCACTGCTTGGCGAGGTTCATCACGTCTTCGGTGAAGGTCGCAGAGAACAGCAGGGTCTGGCGCTCGTTTTTCGGCGGAGTCTGGCGAATGATCTGGCGCACTTGCGGGATAAAGCCCATGTCGAGCATGCGGTCGGCTTCGTCCAGCACCATCACTTCAACCATGTCCAAATGCACGTCGCCGCGCTGGTTGAAGTCGAGCAGGCGGCCTGGCGTGGCCACCAGGATGTCGCAGTGACGGGCTTCGAGGTGCTTGAGCTGCTTGTCGAAGTCCATGCCGCCCACGAACGTCATGACGTTGAGGCCGGTGTACTTGGTCAGGTCGGCGGCGTCCTTGGCGATCTGTACCACCAGCTCGCGGGTCGGGGCGATGATCAGTGCACGCGGCTCACCCATGTAGCGTTCTTTGGGCGGTGGCGTTTGCAGCAGTTGGGTGATGATCGAGATCAGGAACGCGGCGGTCTTGCCGGTGCCGGTCTGCGCGCGGCCGATGGCGTCTTTACCGGCGAGGGTGAAGCCCAACACCTGCGCCTGGATCGGCGTGCAGTACGGGAAGCCCAGGTCCTGGATGGCATGCATCAGTTCCGGGGCCAGTTTGAAGTCATGGAAGCGGGTCTTGCCTTCCTGGGGTTCAACCACGAAGTCTTCGAGTTTCCACGGGGTCACGGGCGGCTTCGGTGCGCGTTCACGACGGGGCGCTTTCGGCGCCGGCGCGGGGGCTGCCTCGACAGGTTGGGCCTGTTCGGGCGCGGTCACCTTTGGCTTCTGCGGCTGTGCGGCAGGTGCGGTCCGGCCGGGCTGTTGGCCGTCATTGCGGCTGCCGGAGGAGGGCACAGGAGCACTGGGAACTGGCGCGAGCGGCTCAGCCTCGCTTTTGCCGAACATCTTCTTAAGTGCTTTGAGCACGGTGATCTCATTAATTGGTTAAGGAATGTACGCCGGCCAGTGTAATGCAAGAAACGGGCGCGGCGTAGTGCGTCTGTCATACGGCTACATAAACTGTGGTTTTCAGCCCAGCCGGGCGGTCAACCAGGCACCGATATCGGCGATCTCTTGAGGTAACACTTCGTGACCCATTGGGTATTCCTGCCATGTCACGGTGACACCACGGCTGTTTAAATGCTCGTAGGCGCTGCGGCCCATGGCGTTCTGCACCACGTCGTCGTATTGGCCGTGCAGGCACAGCGTTGGAATGCGCTGCTGGCTGGCGGACAACTCCAGCTCATCCCCGAAGGTCGGTGCATAAGTCGAGAGGGCGATTACGCCACCCAACGGTCCCTGCCATTTAAGGAAGGCGGTGTGGAAAACCACGGCGCCGCCCTGGGAAAAACCGGCGAGGAAAATTCGCGAAGCGTCTATTCCGGTTCTCTTCTGTTCTTCGATCAAATCCGTGACCATTTTGGCCGAGGCTTCCAGCTCTTCCAGGCTGATCGAGCGAGCCGGGCTCATGGCCTTGATGTCGTACCAACTCGGCATCTCGTAACCGCCATTTATGGTTACCGGACGTGTCGGTGCCTGGGGCAAAACGAAGCGGGTGCTCAGCAGGCTTTCCTGCAACGCTTCCGCCACCGGCAAAAAGTCGTAGCGATCAGCACCCAGGCCATGCAACCAGATAACGCAGGCGTCTGCGGGCTTGGCGGGCTGAAGAATCAAGGGTTCGGTCATGTCTGCTCCATATATGTGCGTGCGCTCCGATTGGGTGCGTCGGAACGGTGCGCGACGGGTTGATCTGTTAAGAGAATGTCGCAACGTTGAATGTTTTTCTATTGACCAAGGGCTGAAACGACTCAGCCACCACTCTGGTACGCGCCTTGCTATGTGTAGGTCGATGTCAGAACTATCTTGTGACGGTAACACTATCAGTGACTGCCGCTTGTGGGATAGCAACTGGAATTACCGCGAAAACCTCATGCCGCTTGACCCCAAAAAAAGCCAACACGGGTCGATATCGCCTCATAAGGGTGCGCTGGGGTTTTAGCTCCGACACAACAAGAGCAACTGGAGGTTTGAATGAAGGTATTGAAATCCACCCTGGCCATCGTTTCCGCGGCTGCTGTACTGGGTGTCAGTGGTTTTGCCCAAGCTGGCGCCACCCTGGACGCCGTGCAGAAGAAAGGCTTTGTGCAATGTGGCGTGAGTGATGGCTTGCCGGGTTTCTCGGTGCCGGATGCCAGCGGCAAGATCCTCGGGATCGACGCTGACGTTTGCCGCGCTGTGGCCGCTGCCGTGTTCGGTGACGCAACCAAGGTCAAATTCAGCCAGTTGAACGCCAAGGAGCGTTTCACCGCGCTGCAGTCCGGCGAAGTCGACGTACTGTCGCGCAACACCACCATGACCAGTTCACGCGATGCGGGTATGGGCCTGAAATTCCCAGGCTTCATCACCTACTACGACGGTGTTGGCTTCCTGGTGAACAACAAGCTGGGTGTTAAAAGCGCCAAGGAACTGGACGGTGCAACCATCTGCATCCAGGCCGGTACCACCACTGAGCTGAACGTTTCCGACTACTTCCGCGCCAACAACCTCAAATACACGCCGATCACCTTCGACACCTCCGATGAAAGCGCCAAGTCGCTGGAATCCGGTCGTTGCGACGTGCTGACCTCGGACAAATCCCAGCTCTACGCACAGCGCAGCAAGCTGGCTTCGCCGAAGGACTACGTGGTTCTGCCGGAAACCATCTCCAAAGAACCACTGGGCCCGGTCGTGCGTAACGGCGACGACGAGTGGCTGGCCATTGTGCGCTGGGTTGGCTACGCCATGCTCAACGCTGAAGAAGCTGGCATCACTTCGAAAAACGTTGAAGCTGAAGCCAAGTCCACCAAGAACCCGGACGTTGCGCGTCTGCTCGGTGCTGATGGCGAATACGGCAAAGACCTGAAAGTGAAAAAAGATTGGGTTGTACAGATCGTCAAGCAAGTCGGTAACTACGGTGAAGTGTTCGAGCGCAACTTGGGCAAGAGCACCCCACTGGAAATCGACCGTGGCCTGAACGCACTGTGGACCAACGGTGGCATTCAATACGCACCCCCTGTGCGCTGATCGCTGATGGTTCTATCACCCGGTGGGCCAACCACCGGGTGATGTTCTGTTCCATTCTTTGCGGGGCACTTCATGCAAAATCAAATCGGCGCACCCAAGCAGAAGCTCAGCTTCAGCGACCCTAAAGTGCGTGCGTGGCTCTTCCAGATCATCACGATTGTGGCGGTGGTCGCGCTGGGCTGGTACCTCTTCAACAATACGCAGACCAACCTTCAACACCGGGGTATCACCTCGGGTTTCGACTTTCTTGAGCGCAGTGCCGGCTTCGGTATCGCTCAGCATCTGATCGACTACACCGAATCGGACAGCTATGCCCGCGTCTTCGTGATCGGGCTGCTTAATACCTTGCTGGTGACTGTGATCGGTGTGGTCCTGGCGACTATCCTTGGCTTCATCATTGGCGTGGCGCGCTTGTCGCCCAACTGGATGATCAACAAGCTGGCGACGGTGTATGTGGAAGTGTTCCGCAACATTCCGCCGCTGCTGCAAATCCTGTTCTGGTACTTCGCGGTATTCCTGACCATGCCGGGGCCGCGCAACAGCCATAATTTCGGTGACACTTTCTTCGTCAGCAGCCGTGGCTTGAACATGCCGGCGGCGATTGCTGCCGATGGGTTCTGGCCGTTTGTGGCCAGTGTGGTGGTTGCTATTGTGGCAATCGTGCTGATGGCGCGCTGGGCCAACAAACGCTTTGAGGCCACCGGCGTACCGTTCCATAAGTTCTGGGCGGGCCTGGCGTTGTTTATTGTGATCCCGACATTGTGTGCCTTGGTCTTCGGGGCGCCGCTGCACTGGGAAATGCCAAAGCTTTCAGGTTTCAACTTCGTCGGCGGCTGGGTATTGATCCCTGAACTGCTGGCGTTGACCCTGGCGCTGACCGTGTACACGGCGGCGTTTATTGCCGAGATCGTGCGTTCGGGCATCAAGTCCGTCAGCCACGGCCAGACCGAAGCCGCGCGCTCCCTGGGCCTGCGCCCTGGGCCGACGTTGCGCAAGGTCATCATCCCGCAAGCCTTGCGGGTGATCATTCCGCCGCTGACCAGCCAATACCTGAACCTGGCGAAAAACTCCTCGCTGGCCGCCGGTATCGGTTACCCGGAAATGGTTTCGCTGTTTGCCGGCACGGTGCTCAACCAGACCGGCCAGGCCATCGAAGTCATTGCCATCACCATGAGCGTGTACCTGGCGATCAGCATCAGCATTTCCCTGCTGATGAACTGGTACAACAAGCGCATTGCGCTGATCGAGCGGTGAGGAAACGCACATGAGTTCGCATACTTTCAAACCCGATATGCCGCCGCCGAACAAAGTCTTCGGACCGATGGCCTGGATGCGCGCCAACCTGTTTTCCAGCTGGCTCAACACCTTGCTGACGCTGTTGGCGTTCTATCTGATTTACCTGATCGTGCCGCCCATCCTGCACTGGGCCATCCTGGATGCCAACTGGGTCGGGACCACGCGCGCCGATTGCACCAAAGAGGGCGCCTGCTGGGTGTTTATCCAACAGCGCTTCGGGCAGTTCATGTATGGCTACTACCCCGGCGACCTGCGCTGGCGCGTGGACCTGACCGTGTGGCTGGCTATCGTGGGCGTGGCGCCGTTGTTCATCTCGCGGTTTCAACGCAAGGCTGTGTATGGCCTGGGTTTCCTGGTGCTGTACCCGATCATCGCCTACTGCCTGCTGCACGGTGGGGTTCTGGGCCTGACCAACGTGGCCACCAGCCAATGGGGCGGCTTGATGCTGACCCTGGTGATTGCCACTGTTGGTATCGCTGGCGCCTTGCCGTTGGGCATTGTGCTGGCGCTGGGGCGACGCTCGAACATGCCGGCGATTCGGGTGGTCTGCGTGACCTTCATCGAGTTCTGGCGCGGCGTGCCGTTGATCACCGTGCTGTTCATGTCCTCGGTGATGCTGCCGCTGTTCCTGCCTGAAGGCATGGGCATCGACAAGCTGTTGCGCGCATTGATCGGCGTGATCCTGTTCCAGTCGGCCTACGTGGCTGAAGTAGTGCGCGGTGGCTTGCAGGCGATTCCCAAGGGTCAGTACGAAGCGGCTGCGGCGATGGGCCTGGGTTACTGGCGCAGCATGGGCCTGGTGATTCTGCCGCAAGCCCTGAAGCTGGTGATCCCTGGCATCGTCAACACGTTTATCGCGTTGTTCAAGGACACCAGCCTTGTGATCATCATCGGCCTGTTCGACCTGCTCAACAGCGTCAAGCAAGCCGCTGCCGACCCTAAATGGTTGGGCATGGCCACTGAAGGCTACGTGTTCGCCGCCCTGGTGTTCTGGATTTTCTGTTTTGGTATGTCGCGCTATTCCATTCATTTGGAACACAAGCTCGACACTGGCCACAAGCGTTAGGAGTTGTTGTTATGAGCGAAGCGATCAAACAGCCTGTGAGCCCTGAAGGCATTATCCAGATGCAGGGCGTCAACAAGTGGTACGGCCAGTTCCACGTGTTGAAAGACATCAACCTCAACGTCAAGCAGGGCGAGCGTATCGTGCTGTGCGGCCCGTCGGGTTCGGGCAAGTCCACCACCATCCGCTGCCTCAACCGCCTGGAAGAGCACCAGCAGGGCCGCATCGTGGTCGATGGCGTGGAACTGACCAACGACCTCAAGCAGATCGAAGCGATCCGTCGTGAAGTCGGCATGGTGTTTCAGCACTTCAACCTGTTCCCGCACCTGACCATCCTGCAGAACTGCACGCTGGCGCCGATGTGGGTGCGCAAGATGCCCAAGCGCAAGGCTGAAGAAATTGCCATGCACTACCTGGAACGCGTGCGCATTCCGGAGCAGGCGCACAAGTTTCCGGGGCAACTGTCTGGTGGTCAGCAACAGCGTGTGGCGATCGCCCGTGCCTTGTGCATGAAGCCAAAAATCATGCTGTTCGATGAGCCGACTTCGGCACTCGACCCGGAAATGGTCAAAGAGGTGTTGGACACCATGATCGGCTTGGCCGAAGACGGCATGACCATGTTGTGCGTCACCCACGAAATGGGCTTTGCGCGCACCGTGGCCAACCGCGTGATCTTCATGGACAAGGGCGAGATCGTGGAACAGGCGGCGCCCAATGACTTCTTCGACAACCCGCAGAATGACCGGACCAAGTTGTTCTTGAGCCAGATTCTGCATTGATCGAAGCTTGAACCCATAAACCCAGCCTGCAGGCTGCATAACCTTTGGCGAACACAAACCAATGTGGGAGCTGGCTTGCCTGCGATAGCGGTACAGCAGTGCGTACAACTGCTGCTGACCCACCGCCATCGCGGGCAAGCCCGGCTCCCACATTTGATCGCCATTGCTCTGCAGAACACCCATAAAAAGCCTGCTGGTGCCGGGTTTATTTTTGCCTGTTCAAGACGCTTTGAGGGCTTCTTGTGTTTGGTTATGGGGCGTGCAAGTAAAGGCGTTGCGCAGGTCTGCGCCTTCGGCCAGCTCTTTGGCGTCGGCGAGCAAATGCGGGTAACGGTCCAGCAGGCGCATCAACACCATCAACGGTTTGGGCGGCGTTATTTCTCCGCGTTCGTAACGTGAGAATGCGTTGTGCCCGCCACCGGACAACAACTGCACGGTTTCTTTTTGCGTGAGGTGCAGCTTGCGGCGGATACGCTTGAGTTCGGCGCCCATCATCCGTCGCGCGGCGTGCAGCATGTCATCACTGGCCTTGACATGGCGTTCGCTGCTGTCGGGGTCATACATGCCGTCTTCGCACAGTTGGCACTCCCAGCCGGACAGGTCCTCAATGTGCTGTTCCATGCCTTTGATGCGCAGGGTCTCACTGCGGCCCTCAAAGCGCACCATGGCGTCGGGTGCGCCGCAGATAAAGCAGTGTTGGGTTTTCATAGGTTCATCCCTTTGAAGGAGATCACCGGTGGGTTGCTGCCGGAGCAGTAAGTGACCTTGATGTAAATCTCCAGACCGTGTGAATGGATGTGGTAGACGTCTTGCCAGACGCGGTGATCCGCATAGGTGGTCATCGACTTGTACAGCATCCTGTTTTGTAGTTTGAAAACGACCGCCTGCATCTCGCTGATGTCGAGGTCGAGTTGCTTTCCCGCCTCCTTGGCTGCACGGGTGAATGCCCTGGCACCCAGTCGCCTGACATCCGCCTTGATCACGGCCAGATCGTAGTGAGGTGTGTACTTTTCCATAAGACACCTGAGTCCAATAATTACCCTTAAAGGGTAATTTTACCAATCGAAAATACTGCTCCTTTTGCTGCCTATGAACCCTAGTGCGTTGCCTTTGTGGGCAAGTCTGAATAGGCTGTAGGAAAATTCATCCTATGATTGGACGAAAGTGCAAAACTCATGACAGACATCGCCCCCCTGATCAAACGCTCCCTGGTCGATCAAGCGTTGGAGCAACTGCGCTGGCGTATAACCGAAGGCAAATGGGCCATCGGTGAGCGCCTGCCCACCGAGCCGGAGTTGTCCGCCGAGCTGGGCATCAGCCGCAATACCGTGCGTGAGGCCATGCGTGTGTTGGCGTTCTCGGGTCTGATCGAAATCCGCCAGGGCGACGGCAGTTACTTGCGCTCGATGACCGACCCGTTGGGGACGATGCGCGCACTGTCCCACTGCACGTTGGCGCAGGCGCAGGAGACGCGGCAGATTCTCGAAGTGGAGGCTATCGGCCTGGCGGCGTTGCGTCGTACCGAGGACGATCTCGAAGGGTTGCGTGAAGCCCTTGAGCGCAGCGGCGAGTTGTACCACGGTGACCTGGAGGCCTATATCAGCGCCGACCTGGTGTTCCACAAGCGCCTGGTGGATGCAGCGCACAACCCGGCGCTGAGCGAGCTGTACCAGTATTTCTCCAGCATCGTCGGCGCCCAGTTGCGTCAGACCCTGAACATCTCACCACGTCGCCAGGCGGTATTCGACCTGCATATCGCCTTGCTCGACGCGGTGGAAAACCAAGACCCCGAACGTGCCAAATCCCTCTGCCGGCAGTTGATCAATGAACCTTGAAGCCAAACGTACGACTGAACTCGAAGAACTGTTGATTGACGCCGAAGCCGATGACGAAGCCGTCCAGCAGGCCCCTCCGTTGGTGGCTCGCCCGTGGCTCTTGCTGCTGGGCCTGGTGCTGGTGGCATTGAACCTGCGCCCGGCGCTGTCGAGCATGGCGCCATTGCTGGCAGAAGTGTCCAGCAGCCTGGGGTTGTCCGCTGCCAAGGCGGGCTTGCTGACTACCTTGCCGGTGTTGTGCCTGGGCCTGTTCGCGCCCACTGCGCCGATCCTGGCCAGGCGTTTTGGCGCTGAGCGCGTGGTGCTGGGGATTCTGCTCACCCTGGCTGGCGGCATCATCCTGCGCAGTTCGTTCGGTGAAGTGGGGTTGTTCGCGGGCAGCCTGATCGCTGGCGCGAGCATCGGCATCATCGGTGTATTGCTACCGGGTATCGTCAAGCGTGATTTTGCCAGGCAGGCGGGCGCCATGACTGGCGTCTACACCATGGCATTGTGTCTGGGCGCCGCGTTGGCAGCCGGGGCCACGGTGCCCCTGAGTCAGTACTTCGCAGACAGCTGGGCCGTCGGACTGGGGTTCTGGGTTATCCCGGCGTTGCTGGCGGCGTTGTTCTGGTTGCCGCAAGTCGGACCAAAGCACGGCGCCCATCAGGTGGCTTACCGGGTCAAGGGCTTGCTGCGTGACCCACTGGCTTGGCAGGTGACTTTGTACATGGGCCTGCAATCGTCCCTGGCTTACATTGTGTTTGGCTGGTTGCCGTCAATCCTCATTGGCCGGGGGCTCAGCGCCACCGAGGCGGGGTTGGCGTTGTCCGGTTCCATCATCGTGCAACTGCTCAGTTCCCTGGCCGCACCGTGGCTGGCCACCCGCGGCAAGGACCAGCGCCTGGCGATTGTGGTGGTGATGCTGCTGACCCTTGGCGGCCTGTTCGGTTGCCTGTATGCGCCGCTGGACGGCTTGTGGGGTTGGGCGATTCTGCTCGGCCTGGGGCAGGGCGGCACCTTCAGCCTGGCGCTGACCCTGATCGTGCTGCGCTCGCGTGATTCCCATGTCGCCGCCAACCTGTCGAGCATGGCCCAGGGTATTGGCTACACCCTGGCGTCGATGGGGCCGTTTGCGGTCGGCCTGGTGCATGACTGGACCGGCGGCTGGACGGCCATCGGCTGGATCTTCGCCGTGATCGGCCTCGGTGCGATTGTCGCGGGTCTCGGCGCCGGGCGGGCGCGTTATGTACAAGTGACCAGCGAGAAACTCTAGAGATACACCACCTCAAGCGTTGCCCAGCCATCCAGTGGAGTTTCCACGCTCAAGTCCAGGTTCTGCCGGGCATTGATCACGGTCTGCACTGTGACTGTACCCGTCAGCGTGCCGATGGCCGTAGGCCCGCTGACGCTGCCCTCCACCTCGGTAAAACCCAGGTAGCTCCTGGAGCCGATGTCGATGGGGTTGAGGTTGGACGTGCGCCACGCCACGCCGCCGGTGGTGGACTCGGTGCCGTAGATTTGCGCGGTGGTGTTGGCCTGGGTCTGGCGCGGGTCGAAGGTCATGGAGTAAACCCCCAGGCGATTACCGCTGATATCGAACCCCAACCCATAGTAAATCTCGCTGTTGACCATGGCCGAGCCCTCGCGGTTATCGCGCATGCGCAGGGCATAGCGGGTGGGACCGCTGCAGGCGATGGCGAAAAGCAGGGGCTTGACCGGCAGGCGTGTCGCAGTGCCCAGGTTCAAGTCCTGTTGGGCGATTTTGCCGTAGTCGATCAGTGCCCCGCCGGGGAACTGCGGCAAGCAAGCGGCGGGAACGATCAGGCCTTTGACGGTCAGGTCCACCGCCGATGCGGCCAGCACCGAGGGCGCGCAGGCCAGTAACAGCAGGCCGGAAAAAATGCGGGTTTTCATAGGGCGTTTCATGGGACGGACTCCTTGCAGTGACGGTTACGGGTACACGATCTCGAGGGTGCCGGAACCATTGATCAGCACCACCTCACGCAGGTCCAGGCTTTGCATGGGTGCCAGGTAAGTCTTTATACGTACCGTGCCGGTCAGGGCCTGGATGGCGACAGGGCCTGTGGTGACGCCGGTTTTGTCGGTAAAGCCCAGCAGGCTGTTGGCGGCCATGGGGATTTGCCGGGCTGTGGAACTGCTCCACGCCACGCCGTTGCTGGTGGAGTCGGTGCGGTACAACGTGGGCCAGGTATCGGCGCTGAATTCCGCCGGGTCGACAGTCAGGTAAAAACGCCCGATTTTGTTGCGGCTGGCATCCAGGTCCAGGCCATAGGCGGTTTCATCGGTGCCACCGGTGGCCGACCCGTCGCGGTTATCAAACATGCGCAGGGCAAAGCGTGCCGGCGCGTCGCAGGTCACGCTCAGGCGCAGGGAGCGGGTCGGCAACGGTGTCTCGTTGGTGGCGCTCAAGTCCTTGGCGTACAAGGTGCCGTAGTCCACCACGCCGTGGTCGGACAGCGTCGGCAGGCAGGCGATGGGCGCAAAGTGCGCGCGCAGTGTCAGTTCCCGGTAACGCCCGTGCTTTGCGCCGTACAACGTCCCGGTGGTTTCCCAGGTGGTGGCATCGCGCACCTGCGTGGCGGCGAGGTCGGCCCAGGCGCGCAGGGTCAGTTGCAGCGACAGGGTTTTACCCATGAGCACTGCGCCTTGTTCGACCGGTGCTATGCCGTGGCCGGGGCGCCACTCCAGCACGTTGCCATTGGTAACGGGCGCCTGGCCGTCGGCGGGCAGCAAACCCAGTTCAACGCTGCGGCCGTCGAGCACGGCGTTGCCGACTTCGATGGCATAACTGCCGTGCTCGGTAAATTGCAGGCGTTGCGGGTCTGTGGCCAGGGCGCGGTAGAACAGGCTGAGGTCTTCAGCTTGTGGGCAATTGACGATCACGCTCAGGCGCCGTTCGCCGAGCAGGCGTTGCGCCGCGCTGTCGTTTTGAGCCAGGCGGCTCATCACGCCGAAATCCACCAGTGCTTCGCTGACGTTGAGTTGGCATTCCTCCAAGGCCTGGGCAGTGCCGGCTACGCCGATCAGCAGCCACAGGCACAGTTGACGCATATAAGGTGTGATGGGCATGGCGGTCATCCTCAAGGCAGGTTGCAACGTGCGGGAGCGGTTTCGAAGTACACCGCCGGGTCGGCTTTTTCCGGCAGTTCGTAGCGCAACTCGCAACGCCCGCTTTGCGGCGTGGTTATCCACAACGTCGGCTGTTCCAGCACATTGGGCAGAAACACCTGGCTGCCGTCCTGCACCAAGGTGACGAATTCGCCACTGGCAGTGCTGACGGAGGCGCCCGCAGGCAGCGGCACGCCCTGGTCGTTGCTGACGGTAAGCAGCACGCGACGGGTCAGGCCGACGCCAAATTCGACGCGGTCCACCGCGCCACGCCCGGCCGAGATCATCGCCAGGCCGTTATTGATATCGGCATTGCGCGGCAGTGAGCGTGTCTGCACTTCAACCGGGCTGCGCCCGTATGCGGCAACTTGCGGCACTACGGCCTGGCCCTGCCAGTCGGTCCACACCGGGCCGCTGGGGGTGCTGAGCTTAATGCCGCTCATGTCGCCGACCGACACCACGGCAAAGGTGTCGCGCACCGGGTAGGGCGAAAAGGTCACGCCGTCGCCGTGCAGCACCACACCGCCACGAGCGCCGCCCTGGTAGCTCGAACGCTCGGCGTCGGAGCGGCTGTAGCTGAAATCGAGCTGGCTGTAGCGCGGCAGTGCCGAGACGCCTACGGAGGTTTCCACCTGATGGTCACTGCTGTCGTGTTCGGCGCTGACGCGGTAGCTGAGTTGGTCGTCGATCTGTTCGGTCAGGCCCAGGCCGGTACGGTTTTCACCGCCGGAATTGCGCACCCAGCTGCGTAGCCTGCGGCTCTCGCCCAGCGGTACGCTGATGTTGAGATAGACGGCGTTGTCTCGCTGCTCGCGGCCGCCCATTTGCCACTCGGCACTGGCCGACAACGACACGGCGCCGATACTGGTACCCCAGGACGCCAGCGCGCGGCTGCTGCTGTCACCGGCAAAGTTGGACGAGCGCGAAACCCCGGCACTGAAGGCGCCCAGCAGCGGATGCGACCAACCCAGGTTGAGGCTTTGCTGGTCGCGATAGCGGGAGTTGCGACGGCTGTCATTACTCTCATGGCTGTGGTCGCGCTCATAGGTGCTTTCTTCGAGTTCGCGGTAGCCGATGCTGCGCCAGGAGTTGGCGGCGCTGACCGACCACTGTTCGCTCAAGCGCTGGGACCATGACAGGTCGGTCTGTACACCCGAGACTTTTTCCCAGCCCTGGGTGTTGGACAGTTGGGTTGACAGCTGGATCTGGCTGTCAAGCCACGGCAACCAGCCCAGGCTGGCGCCTACCGAACGGTATTCGCTGGCGGCCAGCACGCCACTCCCCAGTGTCAGTTGCGGGTGCAAGGCGCCGGTCCAGCCGGCACTCACCACCCAAGGATCATTACCCTCGGCGTCACCCACATTGCGTACTCGGCCTGCGGCCACGGAGTAGCCCGGTGCCGGCAACCCGAGGCCAAGCATGGCGGCGGGCACGGTGAAACGTCGCTCACCGCCAACACTTTCCTTGACCGTGACTTCGACATCCGAGCGCGTGTTCAACCGACGTACATCGTTCAAGGTGAAAGGCCCGGCAGGCACCACGGTGGAGTGAATCAGTGCTCCGTTCTGACGTACTTCCACTTGCGCCGGGCTGTTGGCGATACCTTGGATCTGCGCGCCCTGACCCTGTTCTTGAAGTGCATGTTCGGTCAGCACCTGCACGCCGGTGATCTGCGCACCGGAGAGCACCGGGTTGTAGAGGTTGATCTGCCCGGCCTGCAGCACCGCCTGGTGGCTGGCGAAGGTGCGTTGCGCGTAGGCCTCCAGATGCGTACTGCGCGACAGGCCATCCTGCCAGGTCTGCACCTGGCGGCTGCGCACGATCCAGTCGCCGGCGTTGACCCCGACTTCGGTATTGGCCGAGCCAAAGCGGCTGGCGTCATCGCCGAAGCGGTTGTAAAAACCGCTGAGGTCATAGTTGAGCAGCCCGGCAAAACCGCCGGTTTCATACCCTGAAATATCCTGCTGCACAGGGCGCAGGGCTTCGGTGGGCACCACCAGTGACACCGCCAGTGTCGCCGGGTCCGGCTCCACCAGGGTTTGTGGATACTGCGCGAGAAAATCCCGGCAGCCTGGCGTCTCGCTGGGCGTCACCAGGTCAGCGGCGTCCAGCAAGGCGCGGTCCAGGCACAGGTTGCCCTGTTGATCGAAGGTCAGATCCTGTCGGCCACGGCGTTGGCCGTTGACCCGCAGGTTAACGGTGTGCCGCCCGGCAGCGAAGCGCGGTGCTGCCAGCAACAGGCTGGCCAGCTGTGGGTCAATGCCACGCTGATGCAAGGTCTGGGCGTCGAAGCCAACCGGGCTGGAATCGTCGGCCCAAGCCTTGTCGGGCACGAGGGCACACAGTAACAACACCAGCGGCAAGGTCTGGCAGACGGGGGTATCGGACACGGCTTCGCCGTCACGGTAACTCAATACTGTTTTCACGCAAGGTACTCGAGTAGTGAGTGCACTGGCCCCCGTTGTGTCGGGGATTCCAGGCGCTCTGGTGACGGTCAATAAGCCGTCACTTCGTTATCCAGGTGCCGGTCTGTCACGACACCTGTGGTTGTCAGTCAGAGGGTGATAGGGGCGTCGTAGGCCTTGACCGCAAACCCATACACCGTGGCCGGCTGCAGACGCACCGTTCTGGCCTGGCCACCGCTGGCCGGTACGCTCAAAGCTTCGCCCGGCAGCACATAGGTACGCGGCAGCATTGCCCTGCCGTCACCGGGCAACAGCAACAGCTCCTGTGCAAGGCGCACCACATAAGGCGTGTCGTTGCGCACCTGTAATTGGCCGTCGCGCAGCGTCCAGGTCAGGTCGGTCCAAGGGGTGCGGTTCGGCGCAAGGCCCTTGGGGTGCACGATCACGGGCAGGTTCTGGCGCACGGTCACGCCCACACGGGCGTGACCGGCGGCGGTGGCGGCGCGACCTTGGGGCATGCCTTCGAACACTGCCCGTTTAAGCCGCTGGGTCAGCAACGGCTTCTGGTTTTGCAGAATGAAGCGCACCAGCTGGGTTTTGGACGCTTCTACCCGTGACAGCGGCGGTGTCACCACCAACAGCGGCTCGGTGTCTTCAGGAATGTCCTGCAAGGTCACATGCAGCAGCGCGAGCTGGCTGTCGGTATTGGTCACCGACACCGCCGCTTCGCCTTCGGCTTCATGCACGATCACCACGGAGGTGTCCGGGACCATGCCGTCGGCTTTGACTTGATTGCCAAGGATCAGCAGCAGGGCGACAAGGCCTACCACGGTGTTTGAGAATGACGTCGTCATGATGGGGTTTCCATTAGGCCAAAAGGAGGGCGGTCAGAGGTAGCGCAGGTCCAGGACAATGGCGCCGTCGAGCGGGACTTCCTGGTCCAGAGTCAGGTACTGCGAAAAATTGATGGCGGTGCTCACCTGAACCTGGACGGTCAACTGGCCGATGAAATCCGGTTGGCGGTCCCCGACTGGCGCAAAGGCCATATGCGCGCGCGGGTAAGCGTTGGGCTCCTGTGACCAGGTTTCGCCGTTGTCGTTGGACGCCAATACCTGCATGGGCTGCGCATCGCCCACTGCGTTGCGATAGGACAACGCCACGGATCCCAGGCGCTCCTCTGGGACGTGGATGTTCCTGCCCAGCCCGTAGAAATAATCGGGTGCCGACGAGGAGTCGGCACGATTATCAATACCTACCAGCGCAAACAACATGGGCCTGGCGCACTGCACGCGCAGATCGAGCATCTGGATAGGCAGCACGGTGAATTCGTCGGCGTTGAGGCTATGGGAAGGAATCTTGCCGTGATCGACGGTGCCTTCATTAGTCAGCTCGACATGGCAGGCGTCCGGCGTTATCCGGCCGGTTACCGTGAGGTCGACGGTCGACGCCGCGTGGGCGTTGACTAAGGTGGCCAGGCAGAGGAGCAGCGCAGCCACGCAACGGCCAACGGTGTTCAGTACCGGCACAGGTAGGCGCAGCCCATGCCCGGCGGTAGTCAAGGGATGGGCGGCCATGGGTTACAGGTACTTCACTTCAACGGTGGCCGAGCCATCGATGGTTACCTCATTGCTGAGGTCCAGGCTGGCGGCGGCATTGATGATAGTGAGCACTTCCAGATCGACGCTCAGGTTTTGGATCGGCAGCGGCTGGGTGTCGTCGCTCATCGACGCTGCCGCCATGTACATGCTCGGCTCCCAGAATTTTTCGGAGTACCAGGTTTTGCCCTGGTCCATCGATGCGATGGGTTGAACGGTCACGCCGTCGGCAACCATGCCGCGCCAAGTGAGGGAGAAGTGGCCCAGCTTCTGGGTTTCGTTGATAAAGCCCAGGCCGAAGTCCGTGGTTAGACCTGAGGCTGCGCGGTTATCGATGGGGTGCAGAGCAAACTGGATCGGCGCGTCACAGTCGACGGTCATCGACAGAGTATGCACGCCAATCGCGGTGCCCCGGTCCGGGTTCAGGTCCTTGGCAGACACTTTGCCGTGGTCGATCATGCCACCGCCGGACAGGCTGGGCGTACAGGCGCTGGGCACAATCAGGCCTTTGACGGTCAGGTCGACGCTGCTGGCGGCAAAGGCATTGGCCGAACTGAGCAGCAGTGCGCTGACGGCCAGGGTGGTCAATCGAGTGTTCATCGGGAGGTTCCTTAGAGGTAATTGACTTGCACGGTGGCGTGACCGTCGATAGGCACATCGTCGGTCAGCGTCAGGCTGCTGGCGGGCGCAATGTGGGTGATCAGGCGTATCTCGGCGTCCAGTTCCTGGATCGCAATCGGCACCACGCCGTCGTTGTCGGCGACCGCCGTCAACACGGTATGGCTGAGCATCACTGAAGGCATCCAGGTGACGCCGCCATCCCGTGAGGTGATGGTGCGCACCGGTACGCCGTCGGCCACCGGCTGGTAGAGACCAAGCCCGGCATCGCCGAGTTTTTCATCGCTGGGGGTCAGGCCCAGGCCGTGCCAACTGAAGTGGCTGGCGGTGGTGCCGGCGCGGTTGTCGATGGTGTTCAAGGTAAAAAACGTCGGCCCTTCGCAGCGCACGCTCAAGAGCATGGTTTCTCTGGGCAGGTCGGTGTAGGTATCAGCGTTGAGGTCCTTGACCGACACCTTGCCGAAGTCGACATTGCCGCCGCCGGAAACCACTGGCGCGCAGGCGCTGGGCGTGATGATGCCCTTGACGGTAAGGTCCAGGCTGCTGGCGGCCAGCGTGAGAGACGAGGTGCCCAACAACAGGGCGGCCAGGGGCGCCGCTCTTAAGTAAGTCATCGTTTAAACCTTCCTTAGTAAGAGGATGAGGGGTTACAGGTACATCACTTCCAACGTGGCGGAGCCATCGACAGGTTGTTCCTGGGTCAATGTCAGGCCACTGGAAGGGGCGATAGTGGGGTGAACCACCAGGTTGCTGGTCAGTGCCTTGATCGCGATGGGCGCCCAGGTGCCACTTGCGTTGTTGCCGAAGGCGGCGAGCCTGCCGCGCATCCAGATGGCGTCCTCACTGTTTTCGCTCCAGGTGGCGCCGTTGTCGCTGGAAGCCAGCTTGCTGACCGGCAGGTTGTCGGCGAGGTAGTTGGTGATAATGATCACGTAGTCGCCGACCCGCTCTGTTTCGTTGATGAACCCCAGGCCATACGAGTAATCGTTGGGGCTACTGGCTGAGCCGGCGCGGTTATCCACACCATTGAGTGCAAACAGCGTGGCGGCCTCGCAGCTGAGGTTGAATGGCAAGGTAGTGGGCGGCAACGGAGTAGCCTGGTTTTCTTGCAGGTCCTTGGCGGCGATCTTTCCGTAGTCGGCAACACCGCCTTGGGCCAGTGCCGGGGTGCAGGCGCTGGGGGTAATCAGCCCCTTGACGGTCAGATCGATGCTGCTGGCGGCGAATGCTGGGCCGGCGCAGATCAGCAACAATGTCGCGGCGATGGGAGTGAGGAGGCTAGCCATGGGTCACATCCTGTGATGTTAGAGGGGGTTACAGGTATTTCACTTCAATTGTGGCGGAGCCATAGATGGGGACCTCAGTGGTCAGGTCCATCCCGGCAGTTGGAGCGATAAGGGTTTGCACCTTGAGATCGGCCGTCACCAGCCGGACTGGGGTGGGCGCCCAACTGCCGGTCGAACGATCGCCAAACGAAGCGAGGTAGGCGGCCGGCCAAGTGTCACCTGGGATATTTTCCTGCCAGGTGAGGCCGTTATCGGAGGACTCAATCACGGAGATCGCTGCGTTGTCGGCTATAGGATTGCCGAAGGTCAGGGAGTACCCGCCCAATTTTTGGCCGCTGACCAGGCCCAGGCCATACCTGTTCATCGGGTCATGGGAGTCGCCTACATTATCGATGCCCTTGAGGGCCACCAGAGTTGGCGCCTCGCAGGTTATCGCCAGTTGCAGCGTGTGATTGCCGATGACCGTCCAATTGTCCGGCTTTAAATCCTTGGACGCGATTTTGCCGTGGTCGATGACCCCGCCGCTTGAAAGGCTGGGGGCACAAGCGCTGGGTGTGATCAGCCCCTTGACGGTCAGATCGATGCTGCTGGCGGCGAATGCTGGGCCGGCGCAGATCAGCAACAATGTCGCGGCGATGGGAGTGAGGAGGCTAGCCATGGGTCACATCCTGTGATGTTAGAGGGGGGTTACAGGTATTTCACTTCAATTGTGGCGGAGCCATAGATGGGGACCTCAGTGGTCAGGTCCATCCCGGCAGTTGGAGCGATAATGGTTTGCACCCAAAGCCCCGCAGTCACTTGCTGGACCGGTGCCGGCGCCCAACTGCCGGTCGAGCGATCGCCAAACGAAGCGAGGTCGGCGGCTGGCCAGACGTCTCCTGGGTAAATTTCGCGCCAACTGAGGCCGTTATCCCGGGACCCAATCACGGAAATCACCGCGCCATCCGCCATTGGGTTATCTAGTGCCAGGGTGTACCCGCCGAGTTTTTTGCCGCTGACCAAGCCCAGGCCGTAGGCGTTGCTCGAGTCGTAGGCGCTACCTTGATTGTCGATGCCCTTAAGGGCCAGCAGGGTGGGGGCATCGCAGGTGATCGCCAGTTGCAGCGTGTGATTGCCAAGCAACGTGTAGCCGTCCAGCTTCAAGTCTTTGGCGGCTACTTTGCCGTGGTCGATGACCCCGCCGCTTGAAAGGCTGGGGGCACAAGCGCTGGGTGTGATCAGCCCCTTGACGGTCAGGTCCACACTGCTGGCGGCGAACACTGACGAGGCGCTTGTGAGCAACAGCGCAGCGCTGAGCAGGGACAGCGAGGTCTTCATTTCAAAGGTCTCCATTTACAGGTACATGACTTCAAACGTTGTGGAGCCGTCCAGCGCCACTTCGTTGGCCAGGCTCAAGCCGTTGGCAGGTGCAACGGCGGTGTGCACGGTGATGTCCATGAGCGCGTCCTGCACGGGGTGCGGGGCCCAGCCGGAATCGCCACGGCTGCCCAGGGCCACCAACATATCGTCTTCTACGGGGTCCTCTGGATAGAGCGGCGCCCAGTCGCGCTGTTCGTACTGGTAGAGCAAGGTCGAAGGCGTTTCGGCGACGGGGTTGCTGAACATCAGTTGATACCCGCCGAGCTTTTCTGTGCCGTTGGCCAGGCCCAGGCCGTAGGAGCCTCGGCCAATGGTTGAGGAACCGGCTCGATTGTCGACGGGGTTGATGGCAAACAGCGTCGCCGCCTCGCAGTTCACGCTCAACTGCAATGTCTGGTCCTCAAGCCAGGTGTGGCTGTCGGGGTTCAGGTCTTTTGCTGCGATTTTTCCGTAGTCCACGGCGCCCGGCAGGTTGGGAGTGCAGGCGCTGGGGGTGATCAAACCCTTGACGGTCAGGTCCACGGAACTGGCGGCGAAGGCGGATGAGGTAATGGCGAGCAACAGCGCGCTGCTCAACAGGGGCAGGCAGGTCTTCATTTGGGAAATATCCATTTACAGGTACTTCATTTCAAAGGTCGCAGAGCCGTCGATTACCACTTCGCTGGTCAAGGTCAGGTTTCTTGCCGGTGCAATTGAGGTGTACAGCGTCATGTCCATGATCGCGTCTTTTATCGGGTGGGGTGCCCAACCGCTGTCGCCCCGGCTGCCCAGCGCCACCAGATCGTTGGGGGCGATGGCGTCATCTGTAAGGATCTCCGTCCATCGGCCCTCGGAGTTGAACATCGCAATCAGAGTGGAGGGCGTTTCGGCGGTGGGGTTGGTGAACGTCAGCTGATATACGCCGAGCTTCTGGTTTCCGTTGATCAAACCCAGGCCAAAGGCGGCGCCGTGAGCGGCTGAACCGGCTCGATTGTCGAGGGGGTGGATTGCAAACAGTGTCGCCGCGTCGCAATTGACGCTCAGTTGCAGGGTCTTTCTCTCAAGCGGCGTATAACTGTCTAGGCTCAGGTCTTTTGCCGCGATTTTTCCAAAATCGACGTCACCTGGCAGGTTGGGTGTGCAGGCGCTGGGCGTGATGATGCCCTTGACGCTGAGGTCGACGCTGCTGGCGGCGAACACCGATGAGTTCATGGCGAGCAGCAGGGCACTGCTCAGCAGGGATACAGAGATCTTCATTTCATTTGTTCCATTACAGGCTGGCAGATTGAGGCGCGTGCGGGGCCACGTCCGACCCGGTATGAACGGGTGGTTGGCCAAGCGGCGGTCTCGGTGTTTATTGGCTGTTGCCTGGGAGTGGCAAGCCGACCCTCTTTGGGGTGGGCACAATTTAGCGAGGGGGGCGAGCAGGGGAAATACAACTAATACGACATTGGCAGGGCGGTGTGAAGGCGATGATTCAGGGGGGATTTTCGTAGTTGTTGTATGGGCTTTGGTTAACTCGAAAGGTTATTTGTTTTTGGCCGATAGCATTCAGAAGAATGCGTCGACCATTGCTGCATGATAGGCCTCACGAGCTATTGCATCAGTGCTGCGGATTGCTGCTGGATCAATAGTTGCGATAGAGGTACTGATGGGTTCGCTGGTAGGTTCAACAGCAGGAGCGAGCCACAACCTGAAGCCGCCAACCCTTCCCCCGTTTCATTGGCGGCAGTTGAGTGTGCTGGTTGTGGATGATCATTCTGCCTACCGCCTGTTGTTGGGTGGTTTGTTGCAGAAACTGGGGCTGGGGCACGAGACGGCCGCCGACGGCTACCTCGGGCTGGTGGCCTTTACCACCCGACCCTTCGACCTGGTAATCAGCGATTGCCAGATGCCCTTCATGGACGGTTACAGCATGGCCCGCGCCATTCGCCAGCATGAGTGCGATACCGGGATGAGGCGAGTGCCGATCATTGCCTTGACCGCTAACCTGCAAAATGACAGTCCCAAGCGTTGCCGCGATGCCGGCATGGATGCCTGGTTGCTCAAACCCTTGACCCTTGAACAATTGCATGCGGTGTTGGTGCGCTGGTTGCCTGGCGTGGATGATCGGTATGTCGAACAGGCGGCCATTGTACCGCTCGCCGGCTGGCCAACGCGTGCCACGTTGGTCGCGACGTTTGGCAGCGAGCCTGTCGTCGATCAATTGTTGGAAACCCTGCTGTTCGAGGCGTGGGAGGACCATCGTTTGTTACGCCATGCCTGTGCGACGTTGAACGCATCATTGACAGCTGAACGCCTCCATCGCTTGGTGGGCAGCCTGGTGTTTTTGGGCGGCACCGGCCTTGAACCCATGGCGGTGAGGCTGATTGAGCAGGTCCGGTCCCAGGGCGTTGCTGCGCACAAGGTGCAATTGGAGTTGTTCCTGACTCGGTTGTACGTCTATCTCGAGTACCTGTCCGATGTCTGAGGAGTGGTGTTTTCACTGAGCGTTTGCAATCCGACGATCTAGTTTTGGCTGTAGGTTTTTTCCTGTTGTTATGTAGGCAAAAAAATGTGAACGAGTGAACATTGGGGTTGGCTGTAAGCGGCTGTTTGTTAGCGGTTGTTGATGAGCGCCGGCGGGGGTATTTTGCGCGGATTCAAGTTGCCATCATTCGTGGGAATTTATGCTTCGAGTAATTATTGCTGACGATCACCCCATTGTTCGTATCGGGCAGAAAGTCGTGATTGAGGCGCATGGCCGCTGCAAAGTGGTCGCGGAGGCCGATGGACCCGATCAATTGCTCGACGTGTTAAGTACGACGCCGTGCGACTTGCTCATCACCGACTTCGCCATGCCCGGCGGTCAGCAGGCCGATGGCTACGGGCTGTTGAGCCTGCTGCACCGCCAGTATCCGAAGTTGCCGGTGATTCTGGTGACCATGTTCGCCAGCGTCGCCACCCTGCGCGCTTCCTTCGCCCATGGTGCCAAGGCAGTGGTGGCTAAAAGTGCTTCGGCCAAGGAGCTGCCCCTGGCGATCAAGGCCGTGTGTGCCGGCCAGACGTTCGCCAGTGAATCCCTGCGGGTGCAAATGGTCGAGGCGGGCACGGGCGATCAGTCCCAGGAGCCGCAATTATCCGGCAAGGAGCGCGAGGTGGTGCGCATGCTGGCCAGCGGCATGACCGTCAGCGAGATCGCGGCACAGGTCAATCGCAGTATTTCCACGATCAGCAAGCAGAAAAGCACGGCCATGCAACGGCTGAGTATTTCCACCGATGTTGACCTGTTCGCCTATGCTCGCAGTGTTGGGATGGTGCCGTAGGCTCATCATTTGCGTGGCGAATGTCAGTAGCCAGCGCAGTGTGGGCAGCTTATCGTGCGCCTATTCTTTCGACGCCTGCGGAGCCTGCCCATGAGTGATGCCCATAACGCCCTGATCACCGAGTTCTACAGTGCTTTCCAGCGCCTGGACGCCGAAGCCATGGCCGCCTGCTACACCGACGACGTGGTGTTCAGCGACCCGGCCTTTGGTGAGTTGCGCGGGCGCGACGCCGGGGACATGTGGCGCATGCTCACCACGCGGGCCAAGGATTTCTCCCTGACCTTCGACCATGTGCGCAGTGATGACAGCACGGGCAGTGCGCATTGGGTGGCGACCTACCTGTTCAGCGCCACGGGCAATACGGTGGTCAACGATATCGGTGCGCGGTTTGTGTTTCGCGATGGCAAAATCTGCGAGCACCACGACCACTTCGACCTGTGGCGTTGGTCGCGCCAGGCGCTGGGCTTGAAGGGCTTGTTGCTGGGCTGGTCGCCGGCATTGAAGAACGCCGTGCGTGCCCAGGCGCTTAAAGGCTTGAAGGCATTTCAGGCCGGTCGTTGATAAGATTGGCGTTCTTTTGGTTTGCAGCAATCGTCCCGTGACTGAACTTCCTGAACCCAAACCCTGGTTCGTCTACCTGGTGCGTGCCGCCAATGGTTCGCTGTATTGCGGCATCAGCAATGACCCGGTGCGCCGCTTTGCCTCCCACCAGAGCGGCAAGGGCGCACGGTTTTTTCTGTCCAGCCCGGCCGTGGCGCTGGTGTACACCGAGCAGTGTGCTTCCAAGGGCGAGGCGCTGCGTCAGGAGCGGCTGATCAAGAAATTGAAGAAGAGCGCCAAGGAATGCCTGGCGGCGAGTGGCTCATTGATTTGACTGATGGGTTCCCATCGTCCCCACGCAAGGTTTTGCAGGCTAAGCTGGCGGCTCACCTATCGAGCGGAGCCTGGCATGTCTGAGTTAATCCTGCACCATTACCCGACCTCACCCTTTGCAGAAAAAGCCAGGCTGCTGCTCGGTTTCAAGGGGTTGTCCTGGCACTCTGTACACATATCACCCGTCATGCCCAAACCCGACTTGACAGCCTTGACCGGCGGCTACCGGAAAACCCCGGTACTGCAAGTCGGCGCCGATATCTATTGCGACACTGCCCTGATCGCGCGTCGCCTTGAGCAGGAAACGTCCTCGCCGGCGCTGTTCCCGTTGGGCCAGGAAATGATCACGCAGACGTTCGCCACCTGGGCCGACAGCGTTGTGTTCGCCCATGCCGTCAGCCTGGTATTCCAGCCGGAGTCAGTGGCGGTGCGCTTTGGCAAATTGCCGCCGGAAGCGATCAAAGCGTTTATCGCTGACCGCGCCGCGTTGTTCAGTGGCGGCACGGCCAGCAAGCTCCCTGCCGAGCTGGCCAAGCACCAATGGCCGGCGATCATGGCGCGTCTGGAGTTCCAGCTGCAGCACGCGCCGGGAGACTTTCTGTTCGGTGAACCGTCGATTGCCGACTTTGCCTTGGCCCACCCGATGTGGTTCCTCAAAGCCACTCCCGTGACGGCTCCATTGGTGGATGCTTATCCGGCCGTCTTGGCTTGGCTGGCGCGCGTGCTGGGTTTTGGTCACGGCAGTGCGAGTCAAATGACGGCGGAGCAAGCATTGGCGATTGCCCGTAATGCCACGCCTGCGGCATTGCCGGATGACGAGTTCGAGGACTTGAATGGTTTCAAGGCGGATCAGTCGGTAACGATTGCGGCCATTGATTACGGGGTTGATCCCGTTGCCGGTGAGCTGCTGTTCGCTGGCCGTGAAGAGCTGATCCTGCGCCGTACCGACGAGCGTGCTGGCACTGTGCACGTGCACTTCCCACGCATGGGTTTCCGCATTCAGGCGCAATAAATAAAAATAATTGCAAACAAAAGTGAGGTAAATCGCCCGCCCATCCGTGTAGTGTTTGAAACTGCGAGCTATTCGCATTAACAGCTTTTTCTACACGGGTTCTCACAGCATGAAGTCGACGGCGGGCGGTTGGGTAAAACAGTGGCTGGGAGCCTCGGTATTGGCGGCATCAGGCCTGGCGTTGCTGCCTCTGGCGATTGCGCAGGCGCAGGAGCAACAAAGCGCCCAGTTCAATTTTGCCCTGGCAGCCAAGCCGCTGCCCCAGGCGCTGAGCGATTTCAGCCGGGTCACCGGCATCAGCGTGATCTACACCGACGAAGCGCCCTATGGCCTTAGCGCCCCGGCTGTCAGCGGGCAGATGAGCGCCACCCAGGCCCTGCAACGGCTGCTCGGCAACTCAGGCTTTACTTTTCGCCAGATCGACGCCCGTACTCTGGCGCTTGAGCCTGTGCCTACCGACGGCGCAGTCAACCTGGGCGCCACCACTATCAGTGGCGCGAGCCAAGCCCAGGACACCACCAGTTATCAGCCCCCGCCCACCAGCTCGGTGATGCGCTCCCACGGCCTGCTGCTGGAAACCCCTCAAACCGTCAACGTCGTGCCGGCCCAAGTGCTGCGTGACCAACAGCCGCGCAACCTGGATGACGCCCTGGGCAATATCAGCGGCATCACCCAGGCCAACACCCTCGGCAGCACCCAGGACGCGGTGATGCTGCGCGGTTTTGGTGACAACCGTAACGGCTCGATCATGAAGGACGGTATGCCCGTGGTGCAGGGCCGGGCGCTGAATGCCACCGCCGAGCGCGTCGAAGTGCTCAAAGGCCCGTCGTCTTTGCTGTATGGCATCCAGGACCCGGGCGGCGTGGTCAATATCGTCAGCAAGAAGCCCGAGCTGGTGCAGTCCACCTCGTTGACCGCGCGCGGCTCGACCTTCGGTGACGGCAAGAACGGCAGCGGCGGCAACCTCGACACCACCGGCCCGATTGGTGACAGCGGCCTGGCCTATCGCCTGATCGTCGACCACGAAGACGAAGATTACTGGCGCAACTTCGGCACCCACCGCGAAACGTTGGTGGCGCCGTCGCTGGCCTGGTACGGCGACACCACCAAAGTGGTGTTCGCCTATGAGCACCGCGAATTCCTCTCGCCGTTCGACCGTGGCACCGCCATCGACCCCAAGACCAACCACCCGTTGAACATCCCCGCGACCCGTCGGCTGGATGAGCCGTTCAACAATATGCAAGGCCGCTCCGACCTGTATCGCCTGGAAGTCGACCACGACTTGAACGACGACTGGAAAGCGCACTTCGGCTACAGCTGGAACCGCGAGACCTACGACGCCAGCCAGGTGCGCGTAGTCAAGGTCAACACCAACGGCACCCTGACCCGCAGCATGGACGGCACCCAGGGTGCGCTGACCACCGACCGCTTCGCCACCACCAGCCTGGAAGGCAAGGTCAATGTCGGCGGCATGCAGCACGACCTGGTGTTCGGGCTCGACGACGAGTACCGCAAGATCTACCGCGCCGACCTGATTCGCCAGACGCCGCGTGGCGTCTTCAACTATAACGATCCGGTGTACGGCAACGAAGTCGCGGGCACCAAAGTCAGCGCGCCGGACAGCAACCAGACCGACCTGCTGCGCAGCGATTCGCTATTCTTCCAGGACGCCATCCACCTCAATGACCAGTGGATTCTGGTCGGCGGTGCGCGCTACCAGATGTACGACCAATACGCCGGCAAAGGCGTGCCGTTCACCGCCAACACCGATGGCAACGGCCAGAAGTGGGTGCCGCGTGCCGGCCTGGTGTATCGCTACACCGATCAATTGTCGTTCTATGGCAGCTACACCGAGTCGTTCAAACCCAACTCCACCATCGCGCCGTTGGCGAACAAAAGCGTATTGGATGGCAGCCTGGAACCGGAGCAGTCCAAAGCCTGGGAGCTGGGCACCAAACTCGACATACCGGGGCGTATAACCGCCAGTGCGGCGCTGTTCAATATCGAAAAACGCAACGTGCTGGTGCAGGTCGGCGACGGTTTGGCAGCGGTCTACAGCGTGGCGGGCAAGGTGCGTTCCCGTGGCCTGGAGCTGGACGCCAGCGGCCAGTTGACCGACAACTGGAGCCTGATCGGCAGCTATGCCTACACCGATGCCGAGGTGACTGAAGACCCGACGCTTAAGGGCAATCGCTTGCAAAACGTTGCGAAAAACACCGCTTCGTTGTCGGCCGTGTATGACTTCGGCAGCCTCTTGGGGGGTGACCAACTGCGTGTGGGTGCCGGTGCGCGTTACGTAGGCGAGCGGGCCGGGGACGCGGCCAACAGCTTCGAACTGCCGAGCTACACCGTGGCCGATGCGTTTGCCAGCTACGACACCAAAATCGACGGGCAGAAGGTCAAGTTCCAGCTCAACGTGAAGAACCTGTTTGATCGCACCTACTACACCTCGTCGGTGAACACGCAGTTCGTGTCCATCGGCGATGCGCGGCAGGTGTCGGTTTCCAGCACGCTGCAGTTTTAAGGCAAGCGACCTCTTGTGGCGAGGGAGCTTGCTCCCGCTGGGTTGCGAAGCAGCCCCGCTCTTTGCTTTAAGAGCATGGGACTGCTACGCAGTCCAACGGGAGCAAGCTCCCTCGCCACAACAGCCCCGATCCCACAACAGCCACACTCGCCACAACGGCAATGAGCTGGTAGCGTTGCCGCCACTGAAGGCTTTGCGGGAAAACGGTACTGATGCAGTTGGGTCGATGGATACACACCAGCGCGATGCTGGTGGGCTTGAGTTTGTTACTGGGCGGTTGCGCCACGCCTTCCAAGACGGCCACCGGGCACAGCCTCGACCAGTTGCTGGCCGACCCGGCGCTGCACGGCGCCTCGGTCTCGCTGATGGTGCGGGACGCCAACAGTGGCGCCACGCTGTATCAGCACAACCCGCGCACGCGGCTGGTGCCGGCTTCCAACCTCAAACTGCTGACCACGGCCGCGGCCATGGATGTGCTTGGGCCGCAGTACCGTTTCGCCACGCAACTGCTGAGCAACGGCATTCGCCAGGGCGACCGCTTGACCGGCAACCTGTACCTGCGCGGCCTGGGTGACCCGACCATTCAGTTCGCCGATTACCAGGCGTTGGCGGCGCAATTGGCCAGCCAGGGCGTGCGTCAGGTGCAGGGCGACCTGGTGTTTGACGACACCTGGTTTGACGCCGAGCGGCTGGGTGTCGACTGGTCCCATGACGATGAAACCACCTACTACGGCGCACAGATTTCGGCGCTGACCGTGTCGCCCAATACCGATTTCGATGCTGGCAGCGTGCTGGTCACCGCCAAGGCGCCAGCGCGGGCCGGGCAGCCTGTGAGTGTCGACATCTTCCCGCCAACCAACTACCTGCAACTGAGCAACCGCGCGGTCAGCGGGCCGGGCAACACCTACGGGATCAACCGTCGCCATGGCACCAACCTGCTGCAGCTCAGTGGGGCCGTGGCGCCGGGGCGACAGAGCGAGCAACTGGTGAGTGTCTGGGAGCCAACGCAACTGGTGGCCAACCTGTTCGAGCAAGCGCTGGCGCAGCAAGGCATCACAGTGCTTGGCCGTCGAGTGATGGGCGGTGCCAGCCCGGTTGCGGTGACGGTACTGGCCGAGCACAAGTCGGCGCCGTTGCAGGAATTGATTACGCCGCTGCTCAAACTTTCGAACAACAACATGTCCGAAGCCTTGCTCAAGGCCATGGGCCGCCAGACGGCCAACAGCGGCACGGCGGCGGCGGGTGCGGTGGCGGTGGCCGGGTTTCTCAAGCGCCAGGGGCTGGATACGGCGACATTGAGCCAGGTCGATGGTTCGGGGCTGTCGCGGCGTAACCTGGTGTCGTCGCAAAACCTCACCGACCTGCTGCTGGCCGCGAGTAAACAGCCGTGGTTCAACGCCTGGTACAACGCGCTGCCGATTGCCGGCAACACCGACCGCATGACCGGCGGCAGCCTGCGGTATCGCCTGCGCGGTACACCGGCCGAGAACAACCTGCATGCCAAGACCGGCTCCATGGGCGGCGTGTCGTCCTTGAGCGGTTACATCACCGATAGCAAGGGGCGCAAGCTGGTGTTCTCGATGCTGAGCAACAACTACGTGGTGGGTGGCGCGCAGGTCAAAGCCGTGGAAAACCGCGTGGCGCTGGCTTTGTCAGGCTGGGACGAGTGATTCAGGGCTGATAGCCCATGCGCCAACTCACGGCCCGAGTCGCCGCCAGCAAGTGCTGCGCCGCCGGGCCGTCTTCATCGGCATGGAACAGTGAGGTGGGGCCGACCACGGTCATCACCGCCGCGACGTGCCCGACCGCATTGAACACCGGCGCCGACAACGCATCCACGCCGGGCATCAGCAAACCATGCACAAAGTGCAGGCCACGGCTGCGGATCTGTTCGCAGGCGCTGGCGTAAGCCTCGTCGTCCGCCAGGGCATGGGCAGTCCCGGCCTGAATCTCGCGTTCGCGCAATTCCACGGTTTCCCGCGACGGTAAATAGGCGCTGAACACCAGCCCGGTGGACGAGCTGAGCAGCGGCAGCACCGAACCCAGCTGCGTCACCACGGTGACGGCGCGCACCGCCGGCTCGATCTGCACCACGGTCGCGCCCTGGTTGCCCCACACCGCCAAAAAGCAGGTTTCATTCAATTCATCGCGCAGCTCTGCCAGCGGCATCGCGCCGACTTTCAACACATCCATGCTGCCCAGCGCTGCCAAACCTACGCGCAAGGCCTCGCGACCCAAGCCGTAATGGTTGGTGGCGGCGTTCTGCTCGGCGAAGCCCGAGGCGATCAGTGCCTGCAAATAGCGGTGGACCTTGCTCGCCGGCATCTGCACATGGTCGGCCAGGCGCGACAGCGAAGTGGCCGGGGACAGCTCGGCCAGCGCCTTGAGGATATCGGTGCCCACTTCGGCCGAGCGGACTTTCTGTTTACCGGTGTCGCGGGGCTTTTCCATGGAAGGGCGAGAATCCGAGAGATGAATGGGCGTCTTTATAGCTTGACGGTCGATAGTGATCAAATTACGTTATGCGTAACTGGATTACGATAAAAACAACTTCCGCACAGAGGATGATCCATGAACCTCGAATACCTGTCGGGCTTCGGCAATGAATTCGCCAGCGAAGCCCTGCCCGGCGCGCTGCCCGTCGGCCAGAACTCCCCGCAAAAAGCCCCCTACGGCCTGTACACCGAATTGTTCTCCGGCACCGCCTTTACCATGGCGCGCAGCGAAGCCCGCCGCACTTGGCTGTACCGCATTCAGCCATCAGCCAACCACCCGGCGTTTATCAAGCTGGAACGGCAATTGGCCGGTGGGCCGTTGGGCGCGGTGACGCCGAATCGCTTGCGCTGGAACCCGCTGGATAGTCCAAGTGAGCCGACCGACTTTGTCGACGGCCTTGTAGGCATGGTCGCTAACTCCGGGTCGGAAAAACCCTCAGGCATCAGCATCTACAACTACCGCGCCAACCGTTCCATGGAGCGGGTGTTCTTCAACGCCGATGGCGAACTGTTGATCGTCCCCGAGCAGGGCCGTCTGCGTATCGCCACCGAATTGGGGGTGCTGAACGTTGAGCCACTGGAAATCGTGGTGCTGCCCCGTGGTTTGAAGTTTCGCATCGAACTGTTGGATGCGCAGGCTCGCGGCTATGTCGCGGAAAACCATGGTGCGCCACTGCGCCTGCCAGACCTTGGGCCGATCGGCAGTAACGGCCTGGCTAACCCGCGTGACTTCCTCACGCCGGTTGCGCACTACGAAGACAGCAAAAAGCCGACCACGCTGGTGCAGAAATTCCTCGGCGAACTCTGGGCTTGCGAACTGGACCATTCGCCGTTGAACGTAGTCGCCTGGCACGGCAATAACGTGCCGTACAAGTACGACCTGCGCCGCTTCAACACCCTCGGCACGGTGAGTTTCGATCACCCGGACCCGTCGATTTTCACCGTATTAACCTCGCCCACCAGTGTTCACGGCTTGGCCAACCTAGACTTCGTGATCTTCCCGCCGCGCTGGATGGTGGCCGAGAACACCTTCCGTCCGCCGTGGTTTCATCGCAACCTGATGAACGAATACATGGGCCTGATCCAGGGCGCCTACGACGCCAAGGCCGAGGGTTTCCTGCCGGGTGGCGCGTCGCTGCACAGCTGCATGAGCGCCCACGGTCCGGACGGCGAGACCTGCACCAAAGCCATCAACGCGGACCTGGCGCCGCACAAGATCGATAACACCATGGCCTTCATGTTTGAGACTAGCCAGGTGCTGCGCCCGACACAGTTCGCCCTTGAGTGCCCACAACTGCAACCTTCCTACGATGCGTGCTGGGCCTCGCTGCCCGCCACCTTCAACCCGAACCGGAGATAACCGATGACTCAGCCAACCTTTACCCGCAGCTGGGTAGCCTCCGCCAACGGCCACCGCGATTTCCCCTTGCAGAACCTGCCGCTGGGCGTGTTCAGCATCAATGGCTCGGCGCCGCGCAGTGGCGTGGCGATTGGCGATTCGATTCTCGACCTGCACGCCGCGCTGGATGAGTTCGAAGGTGAAGCACGGCGTGCCGTTGAAGCCACTGCCGGTGGTCAACTGAACGCGTTTTTTGAACTCGGCCGTGGCCCGCGCGTAGCCTTGCGCGAGCGCCTGCTGGAGCTGCTCGCCGAGGGCAGCAAGCTGCACACCCGTGAGGCGCAGGTGCTGCACCGCGCGGCTGATTGCCAGATGCATCTGCCGGCAAAAATCAGTGATTACACCGACTTTTATGTGGGCATCGAACACGCGCAAAACGTCGGCAAACTGTTCCGTCCCGACAACCCGTTGCTGCCCAACTACAAGTACGTGCCGATTGGCTATCACGGCCGCGCCTCGACCATTCGCCCCTCGGGCACGGACGTACGTCGGCCTAAAGGCCAGACGCTGCTGGCCGGCCACACCGAGCCCACCTTCGGCCCGTGCGCGCGCCTGGATTACGAATTGGAACTGGGCATCTGGATCGGCCAGGGCAATGCCATGGGCGACTCGATTGCCATTGGCGACGCCGCCGAGCATATCGCCGGTTTCTGCCTGCTCAACGACTGGTCGGCACGGGATATCCAGGCCTGGGAATACCAGCCGCTCGGCCCGTTCCTGTCGAAAAGCTTCATCACCAGCATCTCGCCGTGGGTGGTCACCGCCGAAGCGCTGGAGCCGTTCCGCAAGGCCCAACCGGCACGCCCCGAAGGTGACCCGCAGCCGCTGCCTTACCTGCTGGACACGCGTGACCAGGCCGCTGGCGGTTTCGACATCGAACTGGAAGTGCTGCTGACCACCGCCGCGATGCGCGAGCAAAACTTGCCGGAACACCGCCTGACCCTGAGCAACACCCAGCACATGTACTGGACCGTAGCGCAAATGGTTGCTCACCACAGCGTCAATGGCTGCCAGTTGCAGGCTGGTGACCTGTTTGGTTCGGGCACTTTGTCCGGGCCGCAGCCGGGGCAGTTCGGCAGCCTGCTGGAAATTACCGAAGGCGGTAAAAAGCCGATCGAACTGGCCTCCGGCGAGGTGCGCAAGTTCCTTGAAGATGGCGACGAAATCATCCTGCGCGCCCGTTGCAGCCGTGAGGGGTTTGCCTCCATCGGTTTCGGCGAATGCCGTGGCACTGTGATCGCAGCACGCTAAGAGGGCAGGGCGATGGAACTCTATACCTACTACCGCTCTACGGCGTCGTACCGGGTGCGTATCGCCCTGGCACTCAAGGGGCTGGACTTTACCGCCGTGCCGGTGAACCTGCTGGTCCCGCCGGGCGGTGCGAATCGCCAGCCGGCTTACCTGGCGATCAACCCGCAGGGCCGCGTGCCGGCGCTGCGTACCGATGAGGGTGAACTGTTGATTCAATCACCGGCAATCATTGAGTACCTGGAAGAGTGTTATCCACAGGCGCCGCTACTCTCCAAGGACTTGGCGACCCGCGCCCATGAACGCGCGGTGGCGTCGATCATTGGCTGCGATATACATCCGCTGCACAACTCCAGCACGCAAAACCTGCTGCGTAAATGGGGGCATGACGAGGCGCAAGTGCTCGAGTGGATCGGGCATTGGATCAGCCAGGGCCTGGGCGCGGTGGAGCAGTTGATTGGGGATGAAGGCTTTTGTTTTGGTGACCAGCCGGGGATGGCGGATGCGTTTCTGATCCCGCAGTTGTACGCGGCTGAGCGCTTCAAGGTGCCGTTGGGCGCGTACCCACGCATTGGACGCGTGGCGGCGCTGGCGGCGCAGCATCCGGCGTTTGTGCAAGCGCATCCGGCCAACCAACCCGACACACCCTAAATCAATGTGGGAGCTGGCTTGCCTGCGATAGCGGCCTATCAGTTGATCATTCGCTGGCTGACACACCGTCATCGCAGGCAAGCCAGCTCCCACAGTTTGATCCGCGTCATCCTTATAAAAATAACAGGTACCTTGCGATGCACAATCAGATTGCCAGCTTTCGCGCGGCACTCGACGCCCGTCCGGTGTCGCGCTACCAGTGGTTGATTCTCCTGTTGCTGGCGTTGCTGCTGGTAACCGACGGCTATGACGCCCAGGTGCTGGGCTACGTAGTGCCGGCATTGGCCAAGGATTGGGGGCTGGAAAAAGCCGCGTTCGGCCCGGTATTCAGCGCCAACCTGTTGGGCCTGACCCTGGGTTCGTTATTGGTAACGCCGCTGGCCGACCGCTTTGGTGTGCGCCGTATCCTGCTCGCCTGCGTGCTGATCTACGCGAGCCTCACCGTGCTGATGGTGTTCGCCAACTCCCTGACCACACTGATGGCCGCGCGGTTTATCTGCGGCATTGGCATGGGCGGCGCGATGCCCAGCGCCATGGCGTTGATGTCGGAATATTCCCCGCCGCGCATGCGTACCTTGATGGTGACCCTGGCCGCCTGCGGCTTCTCGTTCGGTGGCGCGGCGGGTGGGTTTGTAGCCGCAGGTTTTATCGAAGGCTACGGCTGGCAGGCGGTGTTTCTGGCAGGCGGGGTGACGCCGTTGCTGCTGTTCCCCTTCCTGGTGTGGTTGCTGCCGGAATCCTTGCCGCGTTTGCTGCGGGATGCGCCGCCGTATGCGCGACTGCAAAAGGTTACGGCGCGCATGCTGCCCGACTGGCAGCCGCCGCTGGCGAGCGAGGCAGAGAATCTTCAGGAGCAGGGCAGCAAACTCACGGTGGTGGAGCTGTTTCGCAACGGCTACGCGCGTCCGACCATACTGATTTGGGCCACTTTTTTTGTCAGCCTGATCCTGCTGTATTTCATGATCAGCTGGCTGCCGACGCTGTTGCTGGAAAGCGGCCTGACGTTGAAGCAAGCGAACCTTGTGACCTCGATGTTCTTGTTTGCCGGCACTTTGGGCGCCATCGGCATGGCCTGGTTTGCCGACCGCCTGAAAAGCAAAGTGCGGCTGCTATCCGGCGTGCTGGCGGCGGCTGCTGTGTGCACGATTTTGCTCGGGCTGAACCACGACAACCCGCGTTATCTGGTGGCCTGTGTGTTCGCGGCCGGGTTCTGCATTATTGGTGGGCAACTGACCCTCAACGCCTTCGCCAGCAACTTCTATCCGGCGCATGTGCGTGCTACCGGCACCGGCTGGGCGTTGGGCGTGGGGCGCTTTGGTTCAATCCTGGGGCCGTTGTTTGGCAGCATGTTGCTGGCGATGCATATTCCGGTGGAGCAGATTTTCTTCTTCTGTGCGATTCCGGCGGTGATTGCGGCGCTGCTGATCATTCAAGTGCGCTCGCCTGGCTCCAACGCGCCGCAGGGTCCATTGCACAGCGATATTCTCAAGGCGCCGGCCAATCATTGATTCAACGCAGATCAAATGTGGGAGCTGGCTTGTTGTGGCGAGCGGGCTTGCCCCGCGTTGGGCTGCGAAGCGGCCCCAAAACCTGCCACTGCGGTGTGTCTGGAGAAATGCGGTGACTGTCTTGGGGCTGCTGCGCAGCCCAACGCGGGGCAAGCCCGCTCGCCACAATAAATCCTGATCGCCAAAAATAAGTAGTTCAATGCACCACGGTGTTGGGCGGCAAATGCCCCAGCCGCTCGGTCAGGCGCAGGCGCTGGATCGGGTCTTCGCTGAGCAGCAGTGCGTGTTCCAGGTCAAAGCGCTCGGCGCTCGGGCAGTCCAGGCGCTGGTAAAGGCTGGCCCGCGCCAGGTAATCCGCAGCGCTGGCGTTGCCCAACTCCAGCACGCGCTCGGCATCAATCAGGGCCGACAGCGGGTGGTCATTGGCCAAGTGCAGTTGGCGCAGGTTACGTGACAGCCGTTGCAGTATCGCGCGCGGTTCGGCGGTGAGCAGGTGCTCGGCCTGCAACTTGAGGTTTGGCCCGTACTGGCGGTGCAACAGCTCGCGGCAGTCGTTGGGGTACAGGCGCCGGCCGCCGCAGGGGTCCAAGAGGTGGTCGGCACCGGGCACTCGCAGCAGGAAATGGCCCGGGAAATTAACCCCCACCATGGGGATATCCAGGCGCCGCGCCAGCTCCAGCGCGATCAGGCCCATGGCCAAGGGCTGGCCGCGTTTGCGCTGCAGTACCTTGTCGAGCAGCGCGGCGGCGGGGCGCAGCGGTGTGGAGTCATCCTGGGCAAACCCCAAGTCATTCATGCGCCGCAGCAACGGCTGGCCGAGCTCATCCGCTGGCAGCATGGGCATACCGACGCTGACCTGTTGTTGCAGCAGGGACAGGTCTTGCAGGATCAGCAAGGGTTGCACGCTCGGATCGTGTTCAGCCGCCATCCACAACGCAGCTTCAAACAGCGCAGGCGGTGAGCGGTCCAGGCAGGCGAAAAAGGCTGTGCGGGGATTCATTGCATTCTCCGGCGGATGCCCACGTTTTAGCCTTGCTGTGAATTTTCGTCCAGTAACTTAAGAAATGTCCTGCGTGCTTATGTCGTGATGCCTACGAAACCTGGCGGCTTATTCCAGCGTGATTCAGCAGTTTTCTACCGCAAGCCTATACTGGGGCCTCTACCAGAAGTGATTCGGGAGCCTGACGATGTTTGCGCTTATGCACAGCACCCGCCTTGAATCGCTGCACCTGAGCATCGACCCGGTCACCGGGTTGAAGGCCGTCATCGCCATCCACAACAGCCGCCTCGGCCCTGCCTTGGGCGGTTGCCGTTATCTTGCTTACCCCGACGATGAAAGTGCCGTAGCCGATGCCGCGCGCCTGGCCCAAGGCATGAGCTACAAAGCCGCCCTGGCCGGCTTGCCGGTGGGCGGTGGCACGGCGGTGATTATCCGCCCCGTGCACGTGGAAAGCCGCGCCGCGCTGTTTGAAGCGTTTGGCCGTTGCATTGAAAAACTCGACGGCCGTTTTGTGACCTCGATCGACAGCGGCACCAGCGTTGCCGACATGGACTGCATCGCCCAACACACCCGTTTTGTCACCAGCACCACGGCCGCCGGCGACCCGGCACCGCATGCCGCCATGGGCGTGTTCACCGGCATCCGCACCACTGCCATGGCGCGCCTGGGCAGCGATAACCTCGAAGGTTTGCGCGTCGCGATCCAGGGCCTGGGAAATGTCGGTTATGCCCTGGCCGAACAGCTGCACGCGGCGGGCGCCGAACTGTTGGTCAGCGACATCGATCACGGCAAGGTGCAATTGGCCATGGAGCAGTTGGGCGCACACCCTATCGCCAACGATGCGTTGCTCAGCACACCCTGTGACATCCTGGCGCCGTGCGGTGTGGGCGCGGTGTTCAATCGCCACACGGTCGGCCAATTGCGCTGCGCTGCCGTGGCGGGCTCCGCCAGCGCGCAACTGAGCAACCTGGACATCGCCGACCAGTTAGAGGGACGCGGCATCCTCTACGCCCCGGACTACGTGATCAACTCCGGCGGCCTGATCTACGTCGCCCTCAAACACGCCGGCACCGAGCTGCCAGGTATCACCGCGCACCTGTCAAATATCGGCACACGCCTCACCGAGATATTTGCCCACGCCCAGGCCGAAAAACGCTCCCCTGCACGGGTGGCCGATGAACTGGCCGAGCGCCTGCTCTACAAATAATCCAGGCATTAAAAAGGCCCTGGATCAATGATTCAGGGCCTGTTCAATTCGGGCTTTATTCTGCCGCCGGGTTCAGCAACTCGGACAATGCATCCGGCTGGCTCTTGAACGCCTTGGCAAACACATCGCGATTCTTCGCCATGTAGATCCCGGCTTCCTCCACCTGCTGCTCGCTCAGGGACGGCACGGCTTTTTGCAACACTTCTGCCAGCAACTCAGCGAGTTCAAGCATCTTGTCATGACGATCAGCTTCGGCTTTATCCATGAACAAACGCTCCAGATCTCGGCTGCTGCGGTATACCACTTCGACGGCCATTCACCACCTCACATGCCTTCACGATAGTTGTCTTATACGACTACTGTATTCATATACAGTAAAAAGGGTAAGCCAAACCACGGGGTTTGGGTAGCAGTTTTTTAATGTAGCCGGTAAATAGGGGTTTGCAGTGCCTCATGTCACCCCGCCATCATCTTATACCTGCCGCTGGCCTTTTTTCTGCATGCAGAACAACCGTCACGTCTAACCCGCAATATCCGGTCGAATCGACCTAAGGAAGCTTCATCGTGAAAATTAACTGGGCCGAAAAGCTGCGTCAGCAAGTCCATGGGCTGGCCGAGTCGCTGGGCAATCTGTTTGTCGAGACGTTCCACTACCTGGCGTTGTTCGCCATTGGTGCGGTGACGGCCTGGGCGGCGGTGATGGAGTTTCTGGGGATGCTGGAGACGGGGCACATCAAGATCGATGATATCTTGCTGCTGTTCATCTACCTGGAATTGGGCGCAATGGTCGGGATTTATTTCAAGACCAACCACATGCCCGTGCGCTTCCTGATCTACGTGGCAATCACCGCGCTGACGCGCCTGCTGATCTCCAACGTGTCGCACCACAACCCGCCGGACATCGGCATCATCTACCTGTGTGGCGGCATTCTGTTGCTGGCGTTCTCGATTCTGGTGGTGCGCTATGCCTCGTCGGCGTTCCCGTCGGTGAAGGTCGAAGGCCCGCGTCGCAAGGGCGAGGCGAGCCTGGAAACCGAGAAAGGCGAGCTTTAAAGCCCGACGCTGAAGGGTAGGGTGCGGGCGGGCGGCGGCTGCAATAATTTGTGGCTGTCGCCATCCGTCATCACCGCCAGAATCTCCATGGCGCTGTGACCCTGCTCGATGGCGATGCCGAACTGAATGCTTTGTACCAGGCGCTTGAGTCGTTGCGGGTCGTTGCGTTGTTCGGCGCTGATCATGCGTTTGGCCACCACGCCCGTCTCGTCCGAGAGGGTGAGCATGATGCTGCCGTCGAGCCGTTGGATGCTCAGGTTGACGCGGTAGGTGGGCGTGAAGGTGTCAGTGATGATCTGAAAAGGATTGTCCATGGTGCGTTACCGCCTGATAAGAACATGCAGTCATTGACGACCGGTGCCTGGTTTAGTTCGCGTTGCCTGACCACCGGCCACTCCGTCGCTGAGGTTTCACAAGGTCCGTTTGCCTCGGTAGGTGTAGAGCAAGGGGCGTGCCGTATAGCGACTTGCCTGACTGCGCCTGACCCCTGTGGGAGCGGGCTTGCCCGCGATTGCGGTGTATCAGCTAAATAATTTCTGACTGACAGACCGTTATCGCGGGCAAGCCCGCTCCCACAGGGGGTGTGGGTTGTGTTCGATTTCAGGGCAAAACCGAAAAAACGATCGCAGACAGCGCAATCAACCCGATCAGCACCACAAACACATTCGACACCTGACCCGAATACTGGCGCAGAGATGGCACGCGGCGGATCGCGTACATTGGCATCAGGAACAACAGGCACGCGATGATCGGCCCGCCCAGGGTTTCGATCATGCCCAGGATGCTCGGGTTGAAGGTCGCCACGGCCCAGCAGGTCAGGACCATGAACAGTGCGGTGCAGCGTTCCAGCCCTTTGGACGACATCGAGCGGTTGCGCCCACGCAGGGATTTGACGATCAAGCCCTGGAAGCCTTCGCTGGCGCCGATGTAGTGGCCGAGAAAGGACTTGGTGATGGCCACCAGCGCGATCAACGGCGCGGCGTAAGCAATCACTGGCGTCTGGAAGTGGTTGGCGAGGTACGACAGGATCGAAATGTTCTGCGCCTTGGCAGCCGCCAGGTCAGCCGGCGACAGGGCCAGTACGCAGCTGAAGCAGAAGAACATCACCGTCAGCACCATCATGCCGTGGGCGGTGGCGAGGATGCCGCTGCTTTTGCGTTCGGCTTGTGGGCCGTAGACGCGCTTCTGGTCAACGGCAAAGGCGGAAATGATCGGCGAATGGTTGAAGGAGAACACCATCACCGGGATCGCCAGCCACAGGGTCTTGAAGAACAGCGGCAACGGCATGCCTTCGCTGGCGGAAGCGAAGAACGCGCCGTTCCAGTTGGGGATCAGGCTCACGGCCAGCAACAGCAGGGCGGCGACGAAGGGGTAAACCAGCACGCTCATGGCTTTGACGATCACGCCCTGGCCGCAGCGCACAATGGCCATCAGGCCGAGGATCAGCACCAGCGACAGGATCGCCCGAGGCGGCGGGGCCATGTGCAGTTGGTGTTCCATGAAGCTGCTGAGGGTGTTGGTCAGCGCCACGCTGTACACCAGCAGGATCGGGAAAATCGCGAAAAAGTACAGCAGCGTGATCAACTTGCCCGCGCCCACGCCGAAGTGTTCTTCGACCACTTCGGTGATATCACCGGATTTGCCCGACAGCACAAAGCGCGTCAGCCCACGGTGAGCGAAGAAGGTCATGGGGAAGGCCAGCAACGCCAGCACGATCAGCGGCCAGAAACCGCCAACGCCGGCGTTGATCGGCAGGAACAAGGTGCCCGCGCCAATGGCCGTGCCGTAGAGGCCGAGCATCCAGGTGGTGTCGTGTTTGGTCCAGCCGGTGGTTACGGTGTTATCTAAAACGTTATCTACAGCAACAGCAGGGTTTTCAGCGGCAGGTGTACGTACATCAGTCATCGATATTGCCTCGTTATTATTTTTGCGCGGGCTCACGTAGGGGGCGGGTAGAAGTGCTCCGATCAGCACTCCACCCAGCTGACCGCCAGGCCGCCCCGTGAAGTTTCTTTGTATTTGTCATGCATATCGGCGCCGGTATCGCGCATGGTGCGGATGACCCGGTCCAGGGAAATAAAGTGTTTGCCGTCACCGCGCAGGGCCATTTGCGTGGCGTTGATCGCCTTGACCGCCGCGATGGCGTTGCGCTCGATGCACGGCACTTGCACCAGGCCGCCGACCGGGTCGCAGGTCAGGCCGAGGTTGTGTTCCAGGCCGATTTCGGCAGCGTTTTCCAATTGCTCCGGTGTGGCGCCGAGGATGTCGGCCAAGCCGGCAGCGGCCATGGCGCAGGCCGAGCCGACTTCGCCCTGGCAGCCGACTTCGGCACCGGAGATCGAAGCGTTCTTCTTGCAGAGAATGCCCACGGCAGCGGCTGCCAGGAAGAAATTGACCACATCGTCATCCGACGCATCGGCGTTGAACTTCATGTAGTAATGCAGCACGGCCGGGATGATCCCTGCTGCGCCATTGGTCGGCGCGGTGACCATGCGCCCACCGGCGGCGTTTTCTTCGTTGACGGCGAGGGCGAACAGGTTGACCCATTCCATGGCCGACAAGGTGGAAGTGATCACGTTGGGTTTGCCGATTTCCAACAGGCTGCGGTGCAATTTCGCCGCCCGGCGCGGCACGTCCAGGCCGCCTGGCAAGATGCCTTCATCGCGCAGGCCTTGCTCCACGCACTCGCGCATCACCGACCAGATATGCAGCAGGCCACTGCGGATTTCGTCATCGCTGCGCCACGCGCGTTCATTGGCCATCATCAGCTCGGAAACCCGCAGGCCGTGCTTGTTGCACAAGGCCAGCAGTTCGACGGCGCTGGAAAAGTCGTAGGGCAATTCAACATCGCTGGTAGGCGCGATGCCCGAGGCTGCTTCAGCCGCTTCGATGATGAAACCGCCGCCTACCGAATAATAGGTTTGTTCGCTCAGCAGGCCGTTTTCGCCATAGGCGTGCAGGGACATGGCGTTGGGATGGTAGGGCAGGCTCTCGTCGAGCAGCAGGAGGTCGGTGTGCCAGTTGAAGGCAATGTCCTGCGAGCCTGCGAGCAGCAATCGGCCGGATTCGCGCAATTGCTGAATACGCGCATTGATCGAGGTGGGGTCGACCTTGTCTGGCCATTCGCCCATCAGCCCCATCACGGTGGCGCGGTCGGTGGCATGGCCCACGCCAGTGGCGGACAGCGAACCGTACAGGCGCACTTCGATACGTCGCGTTTCACTGAGCAAATGCTGGTCTGTCAGGGCTTGGGCGAAGGTCGCCGCTGCGCGCATCGGGCCGACGGTATGGGAGCTGGACGGGCCGATGCCCACTTTGAATAGATCGAAAACACTGATAGCCATGCTAAAGCCTTACAAGCAATGGAGTAAAAATCGCTGCCATGTTTTGTAGAGCAGGCGGAATTGGCGCGATACTGAGCCTCTGGATCGGCACTGACCAACGAATTATCCTAAGACACCCTTTAGCAGGACTAAACGCTATGACTCGCCCTCTCCATGGCCAGACCTATGTCTGGCTGCACGTGTTTTCTTGCGCCGCGCGGCATTTGTCGTTCACCCGCTGCGCCGAAGAACTGCACATCACGCCGGGGGCGGTGAGCCAGCAAATTCGCCAGTTGGAAGAGCGCCTGGGCTTTCGGCTGTTTCATCGGCGCGCCCGTGGCGTGGAGTTGAGTGCCGAAGGGCAGAGGCTGGCGGCGACGGTGGGCGAGGCTTACGGCAGCATCGATGCGGAGTTGCAGCGGCTGGACGCGGGGATGATCAGCGGTACGTTGCGATTGCGTTCAATCCCGTCGTTTCTCGGCAAATGGCTGACCCCACGTTTGCCGCGTCTGCAGCAGCGCTTCCCGGACATCCAACTGCGCATGGTCGCCGAAGACAGCAGCATCGCCCTGCACGAGGGCGACTTCGACCTGGCCATCGACTTGAACGACGGCAGCTACCCCGGCCTGTTATCCACAGCCCTGCTCGATGAACAGATCTTTCCGGTGTGCGCGCCGAGCCTGCTGCGCGGGAGGCCGCCGCTGCATGGCCCGGCGGACCTGGTGCATTTCCCGCTGTTGCACGACATCACCGCGTGGCGTGGGAGTTATGAATACGCCGAGTGGGAGTTTTACCTGAATGCTATCGGCTACCACGACGCCGACGTGCGGCGCGGCCACACCTTCAACCGCAACCACCTGACCATCGAGGCGGCTATCGCGGGTATGGGCGTTGCGATTGCGCGGCGTACCTTGCTCAACGATGAGCTGGAGCGCGGCACCTTGATCGTGCCCTTTGGCCTGGCTGTGCCCAACCACAAACGTTATGTGCTGCTGTATGCACCGGGCGCGTTGAGCCACCCGGGTGTGCGTGCGGTGCATGACTGGCTGGTAGAGGAAGCAGGGATTTTTCGCGGATTGCACCCGTTGGGAGAGGGGCAATTGTAAGGTTCGCTGAGCGTAAGAAGATGTAACCAACTCCCCACCCTAACAGCGTTTTTGCTCGTCGTCAGGGTTAATTTGTAATGTGGGATTTATCTTTGCAAAGGGGTTGAAATGTTCTTCTGACTGCTCAATTGTGTAATCAAGAGGTCATGGTTTCACCACCCCGGTGTCGCAGTTGTGACCTCTCGCGAGCTAGCTGAAATAAGGGAAGAACTATGCAAATCCAAGTCAATAGCGATAACCATATTGAAAGCAGCATCCGACTGGAGGAGTGGGTACGTACTACCATTGAGAGCACGCTCGAACGTTATGAGGAAGACCTGACCCGCGTTGAGGTCTATCTGAAAGATGAAAACGGCGATAAGCCCGGCCCCCACGATCTGAGTTGCCGTCTGGAAGCACGGCCAAAGGGCCATCAACCACTGTCGGTCCTGCATAAGGCCGATACGCTGGAACAGGCGATCGATGGCGCCGCCACCAAGCTTGAGCATGCGCTGGAACATCTGTACGGCAAACTGCGCGGCAAACCACGCGCCGCAGGGCAGAGCCTGCCTGATACCAAGGCTGACGAGGCCGAGCTGGAAGAGGAATTTCTGGAAAACGAACAGGCTGCGCTTAACAGCTGATAGCTGAGTGTTTTTTCAACCCCAATAAACGGGCCTGCATCTGCAGGCCCGTTTTCGTTTAGCGGCGCTGCTGGAAGAAGTACCGGCTCAAGCCTGCCAATCCGCAAGCACCGAGGCCGGCAAAGAGCATGGCCCAGCCGGCGCCATGGCGCAGCGCGGCCTGGGCTTGCGCAGGTTCCAGTCCTGCTATATCCAGCTTGCCTGCTGCAATGTTCTGGCTGATGGTGGGCCAATCCAACGCCGTGGTGGCAGGCAGCAGGCTGGAAAGGTGATGGCCGATGCCCAGCAACAGCACCAGCCCCATCAAGGCGATGTTCAGCGCCAGCGTGATCAGCCGCGCGCTGAGGTCGATACCCGAGGCCATGCCTGCGCGGTCGGCCGAGACGGCGCCGGTGGTGGTGTTGGTGGTCGGTGAGTTGGTCAGCGCCAGTCCCACGCCTGCTAACACACAGCTCAACAGCACTAAGACGATACTCGGTTGCTGCGCCGCATTGATTGCCGCCATGGCGATAAAACCTGCGCCCATCAAACCCAGGCCCAGCGGGATAATACGTTCGGCGCCGAAGCGCAGGGCCAGGCGTTCAGCCAGCGGCGGCACCAGCAAGGTCGGCAGCGTGTAGGCCAGCAAGGCCGCGCCGGTGGTCAGCGTGTCGTAGCCCAGGCCGGCCTGGAAGTAGAGCGGCAGGTAGATCATGAAGGGCCAGAAACTGAAATTCATGCCGATCGACCCCATCAGCGCGCCGTTGAAGCGCTGGATGCGGAACACCGAAAAATCGAACATCGGGTGCGCGCTGCGTCGCTCAACCATGATGAACAGCAGCAGCCCGACCAGCGACAAACCGGCCCAGCCAAGCATCGTCGGGCTGCCGAAGCCGTTTTCGCTGCCCTGAGTAATGAAATACACCAGGGCGAACACCGACAGCGTCAAGGTCAGCATGCCGGCGATATCCAGCCGATGGCCGGCCGGGTCGCGGGATTCCTGCACACTGATGCGCAGCAGCAGCAAGGTCAACAGCGTGAGCGGCACATGCACCAGGAACACCCAGCGCCAGTCCGCGACTGCCAGAATCAACGCGCCGACCATCGGCCCGAAGCCCAGGCCCACGCCCGCGATCACGCCCCATACCGCGAAGGCCCGCGCGCGTGCCGCCGGTTCGCGGAACTGGTGCGACAGAATGGCGAACTGGCAGATCATCATCGCCCCGGCGCCTATGCCTTGCACGAAGCGTGCAGCGATCAGTGTGGAAGCCTCATTGGCCAGCCCGCAGGCCAGCGAAGCCAATCCAAACAGCCACAGGCACAACACCAGCATGCGCCGCCGTCCAAAGCGGTCGGCCAGGGTGCCGGCGGCCATCAAGACGCTGGTGCAGGCCAGGGTGTAGGCGTTCATGATCCATTGCGCATCCTGAAAACCGGTGCCCAACTGCTGTTCCAGGGTTGGCAGGATGACCGGCACGCTGGAGATCTCCAGGCCGAACATCAATGCCACAAGGCACACGGCGGTGAGTGCCAGGCCATCTCTGGCGGTGCGCGGGGCACTGACGGCGGATACGGCGGCGGCGGGCGGCATGGGATATTCCTTTTGCTTGGGGGAGAGCGCTATTCTCGCGGGAGCAGAATTCTTTATTCGTGATAAGTTTTCCTTTGATAAGGGAATTAAGGGCGACAATTAAGCATGGCCACTCCGCGTTTTGATGGTGTTGAGCTCTTTCTGCAAGTCGTCGAGAGCGGCAACCTGACCGAGGCTGCCGAACGACTGAACCTTACGCGTTCGGCCGTGGGTAAAGGCCTGGCGCGCCTCGAAGCGCGCTTGGGCACTCGCCTGTTGCAGCGCTCCACCCGCCGCCAGCGTCTGACTGAGGATGGGCAGGCGTACTACGAACATTGTTTGCGTGCGCTGGCAGAGCTGGAAGCTGCCGAATCGGTGTTGGAGAGCGGCCGGCAACAGCCACGCGGGCGTTTAAGGGCGAGCTTGCCTTTGGCTTTCGGTCATCATTACGCGGCGCCAGCGTTGTGGGGGTTGATGGATCGTTACCCGGCGTTGGAGATCGAGATTTCGTTTTCTGACCGGCTGATCGATCTCGCACAGGAAGGCTTCGACGTGGCCGTGCGCATTGGTCCGCTGCCGGACACTGACCGCCTGAGTGCGCGTCGCCTGGGCGAACAGTCTGTTGGGCTGGCAGCTTCACCGGCCTATTTGCAGCGGGTCGGGCCAATCAACGCTATCGACGACCTCGCCGCCCACCGAGGCATTGCCTACCGTTGCAATACCTCGCAGCGCCCCGGTGTGCCTTCGCTGTTGATGCTCGACGACCTCCAGGCCGTGGCCGATGCCGCGATTGCGGGCGTGGGCCTGGCCTGGTTGCCGAGCTGGTTGATTGCGCATTACGTGCTGCGCGGGCAACTGGAAGCGGTACTGCCAAGCCACCGCGACCAGCCTGCGCCAATCCACGTGATCTGGCCGACGGCCGCACACATGCCAGCCAAGACGCGCTGCGCCATCGACGCCTTGGTGGCCGGCACCCCGAGTTGCCTGGCAGGCAGTTAGAGTCGGCCAATGCAGATCTAAACGACAATGCCGATCCCCTGTGGGAGCTGTCGAGCTTTAGCGAGGCTGCGAAAGCGGTGGGGCAGGCAACTTATGTGTCGCCCGTGCCGCCGCCTTCGCAGCCTCGCCGGGGCTCGACAGCTCCCACATTTGAGCCTTGTCGCTGGCGGGATTTGTGTATGACGCGATGGCCCTACGAACTGAGATCTAACCATCACAGCCGATCCCCTGTGGGAGCTGTCGAGCTTTAGCGAGGCTGCGAAAGCGGTGGGGCAGGCAACTTATGTGTCGCCCGTGCCGCCGCCTTCGCAGCCTCGCCGGGGCTCGACAGCTCCCACATTTGAGCCTTGTCGCTGGCGGGATTTGTGTATGACGCGATGGCCCTACGAACTGAGATCTAACCATCACAGCCGATCCCCTGTGGGAGCTGTCGAGCTTTAGCGAGGCTGCGAAAGCGGTGGGTCAGGCAGCTTATGTTTCGCCAGTGCCGCCGCCTTCGCAGCCTCGCCGGTGCCTAAAACGCGATGGAGGTCTGCACGTACACCGTGCGCGGTTCCCCCACATATTTGCCTTTGTTGTTGTCGTCGAACGAGCGCGTGAAGTACTGCTTGTTGAAGATATTTTTCACTCCGACCGCCACGTTCAAGTCCGACAGTTGCGGGCCGAAGTCATACGCTGCGCGGCTGCTGAACAGCATATAGCCGGGGATACGCCCGTTGGCGCCGTCGGCAGTTTCGGCCTGGGTGTTGGCGTTGTCGGCGAACTGGCTGCTCTGGTAGCTGCTGTCGACATTGAGCTTCCAGCGGCCTTCGGTGTAACCCACGCCCAGCGTGCCTTTGTGCTTGGACGAGAAGGGCACGCGGTTGCCTTTGTTCGGGCCGTCTTCGCGGATGGTCGCGTCCACATAGGCGTAGGTGGCGTACACGTCAAAGCCCGCGAGCGCGGGGCTCAAGCCGTCGAGGGCGTAGTTGATGCTCGACTCGACGCCCTGGTGGCGCGTTTCGCCACGGGCGATCACGGTGTCGTTGGTCTGGTTGCTGTCGTACTGGTTGTCGAAGTTGATCAGGAACGCGCCGATCTCCGCACGCAGGCTGCCGTTGTCGTAGCGCGTGCCGAGTTCCCAGGTGCGGGCTTTTTCCGGTTTTACTTCGCCGCTGCTCACGCGGTTGGGCATCTGGCTGTATTGCACGCTGCCGAACGAACCTTCGGTGTTGGCGTAGAGGTTCCAGTCTTCGGTGAGGTGATAGAGCACGTTCAACGCCGGCAGCGCGGTGTTGTAGTCGCCTTTGTATTTGACGTTGCTCAGGTTGTTGGTCTGCTGGGATTCGATCATCTCGTAGCGCACGCCCGGCGTGATGGTCCACTTGCCGATGTCAATGCGGTCGTCGATGAAGAACGCGTTGGCTTCGGTGGCGCCACGGGTGTCGCGGTCGTTGCGGCTGTTGGTGTTGGGCAGTTGCTGGTTGGCGCTGATCGGCGTGCGGTAGCGCATCTCATGGCCGGCTTCGCTGATGTAGCGGTAGCCAACGCCCACTTCATGGCTGGTAGGGCCAAGATCGAAGCCTTGGGCGAAGCGCGTTTCCAGGCCACGTACCCAGTATTCGCGCGGGGACAACGAGAGGAAGTTGCCCTGGTCCAGGTAGCCATTACGCAACGTGGTGGTGAAGAAAGTGTTGGCAGTGAATTCGCGGCGGTCTTCCTGGTAACGGTAGCCAGCGTTGAACATCGTGCGGCGGCCCCAGAACTTGTCGTAAGGGCGGGTGGATTGGTACGGGTCAGCCTTGTAGTCCTTGACGTTCAAGCCGCCGGGCATATCGGCCTGGCCTTCGTAGTACTGCGCCATGGCGTTGAAGCTGTTGGCGTCGTCCAGCTGGTATTTGCCCTTGAGGATCAGGTCGTCGATGCGCGTGTTGCTGTTTTCGCGCCAGTCGCCGCCACGGGTGCCGGAGTACAGGATTGCGCCACCCAGGCCGTTGTCGGCAGTGCCGCCAGCCAGCAGGTTACCGGTGGTCTTGAAGCCGTCATGGCTGGAGGACGGGCTGGTCTCGGTCTGCAAACCGCCTTTGACGGTCGGCGCATCCGGGATTGCACGGGTCACGAAGTTGACGATGCCGCCGACGTTCTGCGGGCCGTAGCGCACGGCACCGCCACCGCGAACCACGTCTACGGCGTCCATGTTGCCCATGCTGATCGGCGCGAAGGACAACTGCGGCTGGCCATAGGGCGCGAACGGCACCGGAATGCCGTCCATCAACACGGTGGAGCGCGAGGCCAGGCGCGGGTTGAGGCCACGAATGCCGAAGTTCAGCGCCATGTCATGGCTGCCGGTGCCGTTGTTTTCCGGGGCGTTGACGCCGGGGATGCGGTTGAGCACATCGCGGGCCTGGGTGGCGCCTTGGCGTTCGAATTCTTCGCGGCGGATCACATCACGGGCGCCGGGGTGCTCGAACACATTGGTTTGCGCGGCGTCACCCAGCCAGTCGCCGACCACGCTGGAGGTTTGCAGCTCCACGGTCGCAGGCGCACTGGCCGGTTGCAGGCTATAGGCCTTGTCGCCCTCGGCGCGGGCTTGCAGGCCGGTGCCTTCCAGCAGTTTTTGCAGGCCTTCGTCGGCGCTGTAATTGCCCGACAAACCACGGCTCTGCAGGCCGGCCGTGACTTGCGAACCGAACGAAATCAACACGCCAGCTTCGCGACCAAATTGATTCAGCGCGGCTTCCAGCGAGGCCGGTGCGATGTGATACGGCTTGGCCTCGGCCGCCACCACCTGAGGCAGTACGGTAAAACTGAGGCTGGCGCCCAGTAACAGTTGGCGCAAGGTGCGGGCGAGAGGGGTCGGCTGCTGGGGCATGACGTGCGGTCCTGAGAAGGAAGGATCAAGGGGGCTTTCCTTCTCTGTCACGCGAGGTGTGGAAAACGGCTCACTGTTCTTGAAAATAATTTTTCAGGCGCGGGCCTGAACGGTTACCCAGTAGCGCGTAAAGCGCCGCACCTTGACCGGCAGGCTGACTTCCAGCAGGTCGAGAATGCGTTCGCTGTCGGCCAATGGATAACTGCCGGACAACAGCAGGTTGGCCACTTGCGGGTCGCAGTTGAGCTGGCCCCGGCGATAACGGCCAAGCTCTGCGAGGAAATCGTCCAGGCGCATATGCGCCGCCACCAGCATGCCGTCGGCCCAGGCGCCGCTGTTGGCGTCGTTCGGGCGCGGCGTGTCCCAGCCTTTGCGGGTGAAATTGACCTGGCGCGCGGCCTCGACGGTCAACGGCAAACCGCTGTAGCTGTTGGGCATCACGTCGACATGGCCGTCAAACACCGCCAGTTGAGTATGGTCGTTGAACTGGCGCACATTCAGCCGGGCCGCCTGGCTGCTGAGCAAACCCTGGCCGGTGAGTACGCGCAGCGGCGTATCACCTGCGCGCGCCGTCAGCAATATCTCGCCTTCAAGCACGCGGATCAGGCGCTGCTGCCGATCAAAATGCACATCCACTGCACTGCCGGTATTGAGCTGCAACTGGCTGCCATCGGCCAGCTGCACCTTGCGACGCTCGCCGATAGGGCTGCGGTAGTCGGCGCTCAGCGGCGGCAAAATATGCTGCTGGCGCAAGCCCCAAGCGGCGGCTGAACCCGCGCCGAGAATCAGCAACAGCTTCAGGGCCTGGCGTCGGCTACTCGATTGCGGCGCGTTCAGCGCTGCGTGAGCGAGAGGCGAGGGCATGCCACGCAGGCGCTGGTTGACGCGTTGGATATGGTCCCATGCGCGCTGATGTTCACTGTGGGCATTCAGCCAGTGCTGCCACGCCGCTTGCTGGCGCGGGTTAAGCGCACCTTGCTGCATTTTCATCAGCCAGTGCACAGCCTGTTCCGCAACCTGGGTAGAAAAGTTCATAGGGCGAAGTAGCAGCGCATCGCTGCTTTATTCAGATGGCGTTTGACCGTGGCAATGGAGATGCCCAGTTCGGCGCCGATTTGCGCGTAGGTCAGGCCGTCGAGCTGGGCCAGCAGAAAGGCGCGCTTGACCTGCACGGGCAGGCCGTCGAGCAGTTGGTCCAGCTCCACCAGCGTTTGCAGGATGATGGCGCGGTCTTCTTCCGAGGGCGCCACGTGTTCGGGCATCTGCGCGAGGGCATCGAGGTAGGCGCGCTCCAGGTCCTGGCGGCGGTAGAAGTTGAACAGCACACGTTTGGCCACGGTGGTGAGGAAGGCGCGTGGCTCGATCAGCGTGGGGGCTTCGCGGGCCGTGAGCACGCGGATGAAGGTGTCTTGCGCCAGGTCCGCCGCGCTTTGCGGGCAGCCGAGTTTGCGTCGCAACCAGCCGGTAAGCCAGAGGTGATGGTCGTGGTACAGGACTTCGACGGTGTTGGACGGCTGCAACGCGTTCACTCCGAAAGTATCAATGCACTTTAGAGAACAAGAATTGTTCGCATTGTAAGGGGCGTGATACGCGTTCGGCAATCCATGCGGGCAGGTGATTCATCCGTTCTCTTTTGCTTATGAGAATATTTATCATTAATATTGCGCGCTGATGAATCTGGCGTCTCCCCGATGAAAAGCAAACCCTCACTGGCCGTCTCTTACCGCCTCGCCGTCACCTCGCGTGCATTGGCCGCTGTGGTCGGCGGCTATCTGATGGCGTCGCTGGCGGCCGTGTGTATGGCGCTGTGGATGCCCACCTCGCGCGCCGACGCGGTGATCACCGGGATGATGAGTTCGTTTGTGTTCTATCTGCTGGCCGTCATCTGGTGCTTCGCCTGCCGCACAGCCTCGCGCGCCTGGTTTGGCGTGATGCTGCCGAGCGCGTTATTTGCCACCCTGGCGGGCGTGGGTTTTTGGATGGCACGCACATGAAAGAGGGCTTTCGCCAGGCGATGGCCTGGTTGCACACCTGGGCCGGCCTGATCTTCGGCTGGCTGCTGTTTGCGATTTTTCTGACCGGCACCCTGGCCTATTTCAAAGACGAAATTACCCACTGGATGCAGCCCGAAGTGCAGGCCCATCCGCTGGATGAAGCGCGCAGCCTCGCCGCCGCGCAAACCTATCTGCAGCAACAGGCGCCCAACGCCGCGCGCTGGTTTATCACCCTGCCCAACAGCCGTGACCCTGGCCTGTCGGTGATGTGGCAAGACAAGATCGACCCCGGCAAACGCGGCAACTTCATCCAGAAAGTCCTCGATCCTGTCAGCGCTCAACCGGTCCAGGCTCGCGAAAGCATGGGCGGCGATTTCTTCTACCGCTTCCACTTCCAGCTGCAAATGCCTTACCCATGGGGCCGCTGGCTGTCGACGATCGCCGCGATGGTGATGTTCGTCGCGCTGATCACCGGGATCATCACCCACAAGAAAATCTTCAAGGACTTCTTCACCTTCCGCCCGCGCAAGGGCCAGCGTTCGTGGCTCGACGGGCATAACGCGGTGGGTGTGCTGGTGCTGCCGTTTCACCTGATGATCACCTACAGCAGCCTGGTGATCTTCATGAACATGGTGATGCCTGCGCCGATCCTTGCCTCGTATGGCGACGACAGCCGTGCGTTCTTTAATGAAGTGTTCCCCAATACCAACAATGCGCCGGCGCTCGGCCAGCCGGGTAAGTTGCTGCCATTACTGCCGATGTACGAGCAGGCGCGCACGCAATGGGCCGGTGGGCATGTGGGCCGTTTGGTGGTTAACAACCCTGGCGATGTGAACGCGTCGGTCAATGTGGTGCGCGCCGGTTCCGACCGTGTGGTGCATGACTTTGGCAGCAGCGTGTCATTCAGCGGCACCACCGGCGAGTTGCTGCGGGTCAGTGGCGAACAATCGCTGCCGGCGGCGATTGGCGGCAGTTTCTATGGCCTGCACATGGGCCATTTCGCCGGCCCGGTGCTGCGCTGGCTGTACTTTATCTGTGGCCTGGCGGGCACGGCGATGATCGGCACCGGCCTGGTGATCTGGCTGGGCAAGCGCCAGCTCAAGCACGCTAAAACCGGGGCGATGCCGTTTGAGCTGCGGCTGGTGGAGGTGCTCAACATCGCCAGCATGTCTGGCTTGATGATCGCCATCGCGGCGTTTTTCTGGGCCAACCGCCTGTTGCCGGTCAGCTTCGCCGAGCGTTCCGATTGGGAAATACAAACCTTCTTTATCGCCTGGGGCCTGAGCCTGCTGCACGCCGTATTGCGCCGTGGTCGCCAGGCTTGGGTCGAGCAACTGAGCTTCGCTGCGCTGCTGTTTGTGGCGATCCCTCTGCTCAACGCACTGACCACCTCGCAGCACTTGGGTACGTCATTGGCCAAGGGTGACTGGGCCATGGCCGGCTTCGACCTGACCTGCCTGGCCAGTGGCCTTTTCCTCACCTGGGCGGCGTGGAAGATGCAACACCGCACGCAACCCAAGGCCGAACGTGTGCGGGCAATGACGCTCAAGCAGGAGGCGCACTGAATGCTGCTCGCCCTGTTGATGTGCTACGCCGGGTTTACCGCGTTGTGCCTGGCCACCGACCGCCATCACGGCGAGTTGCTGCACAGCAAGCCGTCGCCCGCGCGGCGCTCAAGCCTGCGCATGGCCGGTTGGTTGTTGCTGGGCGTGTCGATCTGGCCCGCCGTCGCCGCTTCAGGTTGGGCCCAAGGGTTGGTGGAGTGGTGCGCGGTGTTGATGCTCAGCGCGCTGCTGCTGGTGTTGCTGTTGCCGTATCGGCCAAGGCTGGTCTTGATTCTGGCGGGCGCCGGCCTGCTGGTCAGCCCTGTGGCGGCCTTCGCCTTATGCTGAGCCAGTGATGATGATCAGCACGCCACCCGAATCCCAGGACAGCCCGCACACCGATGCGGCCGGTGGACGTGCGCATTTTTTGCAGGTGTTTTTGTCACAGCGTTCGCAAATGGAAGCCTTGGTCAGTCGCCGGGTGGGGTGCCGCGCCACGGCGGCTGATTTGGTACAGGATTTATTCCTGCGCTTCTGGCGCCGCCCGTTGGTGCAGGTCGAAGAACTCAGCACTTACTTGCTGCGCTGCGCCGGCAACATTGCCATCGACCATTTGCGCAGCGAAGGCGCCCGCGTACGCAGCAGCGAAGGCTGGCTGCCGGAGCAACAGGACAATCAGGGCTGCGAACCCCAGGCGGCACTCGAAGCGGGCAATGATCTGCGCCATGTCGAAGCCGCCTTGCGCAGCCTGCCGGAGCGCACGCGGCAGATTTTTTTGCTCAACCGCATTCATGGCCGCAAGTACGCCGAAATCGCCAAGGCCATGGGCTTGTCCCAAAGCGCAGTGGAAAAACATATGATGCGTGCCCTTGAAGCCTGCAAGGCCAGCCTTCGCGAACCATCGCCCCCACGCACGCCAGGGAAAGCACCGTGAACGTCACCCCCACGCCCGCCCAGGAGCAGGCCGCACTCGACTGGCTGAGCCTGTTACACGACCAGCCCAGCAGTGGCGACCAGGCCACCTTCAGCCGCTGGTTGCGGGCCGATCCTGCCCACGTCGAGGCTTATTCCCAGGCCCAGGTGCTGTGGGAGTTAAGCGAAGTACCGGCGCGCACACTGGCGGGCGAAGACGCCCTGGCCTTGCAGGGTTACCTCAACGCGATGAACACCTCGAAACGTTCGCGCGGCGTTCGCTGGTCCGGCGCCTTGGCCATGGCCGCGTGCCTGCTGGTGATGGTGTCGATGGGCGCCGGGTGGCAGCCGTCGCGTTGGGTTGATGACTTCGGCGCCGATTACGTGACCGCACCGGGGGAAGTGAAAACCGTGACCCTGGCCGACCAGTCCCAAGTGACCCTGGATGCCGACAGCGCCATCGCCGTGGATTTCAGCCACGGTGAGCGGCATATCCAGCTGCGTCGCGGTGCCGGTTTTTTTAGCGTGACCCACACCGGCCAGTCCTTTGTGGTCGAGGCCGGCAGCGGCGAAGCACGGGTGTTGGGCACACAGTTCGAAGTGCGCCTGCAACCGGCGGGCGCGCAAGTGACGGTGTTGTCCGGTCGGGTTGGCGTGACGCCATCCTGGCAAGGCCAACAGCAAATTCTGACCGCAGGCCAGCAAGTGGCTTACGCCGACGGCGTGGCCGAAGCGATGCACGCGGTCGACAGTGAATCCCGCCTGGCCTGGCGTGACGGTTGGCTCAATTACTACAAAGCGCCGTTGGCTGACGTGGTCAAGGACCTGAGCCGTTACTATCCGGGGCGCATTCTGTTGCTGAACGACGAGATGGGCGCCAAGCGTGTCAGTGGCAGCTTTCCGAGCAAGGACCCTGTGGCGGTTTTAAATGCCCTGCAGGCGGTGCTGGGTTTTGAACAGCACACACTATTAGGCCGAATGATTGTGTTGCGTTAGACACGAACGGTTTGCTGGCCACCTTCTTATACAACTGTTTCCCTCGCGATCATTTCCTGCCGGCAGTTACAGGCCAGGTATCACGCTGCCTGTAGATCCTTCACTTAACCTTCATCGCAATTGCCAAAACCTGTCACCAAACCGTTACACGCGCCAAGGATGATCCTCGGATTCCTGAGCAGATGGTCAGGAAGGCTGGCGTCGCCGTTCACCCGGTTCTGACAGCCAGTACCGCCCTCCATAACAACAGATAGATGCACGTAAGGGATCTACTTGTGAAGATCAACACACTCTCTGCCCTGCTGTTTGCATCGGGCCTAGGTAGCTTTGCGCCATTGGTTTTGGCAGACACCACGCAGGACGTTGGCTCGGTGGACATCGCCGGTAAACAGACCCTGGGCAACGGCCATATGATCCGCGAAGAAAGTGCCAAGGCGCGGTCGACGGTGACCAAGGAAGCCATGGACCAGATGTCGTCGACTGCCAACGCCATCGACAAGCTCAAATACACGCCGGGCATCAACGTTTCCAGTGATGACGCCAGTGGCACCAGCGGCACCAACTTCACCATGCGCGGCATGAACTCCGACCAGATCGGGGTTTCCGTCGACGGTGTGCCGATCAACGATTCGGGCAACTACAGTGTCTACTCCAACCAATTGGGCGACCCGGAAAACCTTGCGGAAGTATTCGCGACACAGGGTTCTTCGGAAGCTGACGGCCCGCACATCGGTTCCAGTGGCGGCAACATCGGCATGATCACCATCCGGCCGACTAAAGAGGCCGGGGTGTTTGCCAAGCAGATCGTCGGCGCCAACGACTTGCGCAAGACGTTCGTGCGGGTCAATACCGGTGATTTCGGCGGCCTCAAGACTTGGGTCTCGGCGTCGCACCTGGAAGGCGACAAGTGGCGTGGCAAAGGCACCCTGCGCAGCGACAAGGTCGAGTGGAGCAGCCTGTTCGAAGACGGCAGCGGCAACTCCACACTGGCCACGATCAAGTACAACAACCAGGAAAACTACAACTACAACTCCTTGAGCAAGTCGCAGTTCGACACGGATGGGCGGCGCAAGGACTACTCGGAAACCCCGGTGTACAAATCCGGTTTACTGTCGTCTTCCTACAAGCTCAATCGCAACCCTTTCGAAAGCGTGAATGCCACGCTCACCCAGCGCTGGCAGTTGCAGGACAACCTGGCGCTGACGGTCACGCCCTATTACTACTGGGCCAACGGTGGCAGTTTCAGCGGCCAGACCGCATCGAACCTGGGGCCGAAGTCCGACAAGGCTGGCAACTACGACCTGAGCAACCTCAAATCGCTCAACTACTACCGCCCTTCGTGGACCGAAACCTGGCGCCCAGGCGTTACCGCCAAAATGAAATGGGACATCAACGAAGAACACAGCCTGGACTACGGCTACTGGTATGAGCGCGCACGCCAGCGCCAGAGCCAGCCGTTTATCGGCATCAACGGCGAAGGCGCACCCGATGACGTGTGGGGCGACTACAACGGCGGCGGCCAAGTAGTCGACAAGAACGGCGCGACGGTACAAGGCCGTCATTACTACACCGTCACGCCGGCGCAGAAGCTCTGGGTGCAGGACAGCTGGCAAGCCACGCCAGACCTGAGTTTTGTCGGCGGCGTGGCCTATCAGTACGTCGAGCGTGACGGCAACAACCTGGGCAGCCTCTACGACAAACCGGAAAAGCGTAACACCCGTTACCACCAGTTCCTGCCGAACTTCAGCGCCAAGTACCAGATCGACGAGAGCAACCAGGCGTTCTACAACGTCACCCGCAACATGCGCACACCGCCGAACTACGTGCTGTACAACAAAGGCGATTCGGTAAGCCTCAAGCCTGAGTTGAGCTGGAACCAGGAACTGGGCTGGCGCTTCACCGAAGACGATGTGGCGCTGAGCGCGACGCTGTTCTACATCAGCTTCAAGGACCGCCAGTTGTCGACCACCGACCTCAACGGCGACTACGCGGTAATCAACGTCGGCAAAGTCGACAACAAAGGCCTGGAGCTGGAGTGGAGCGGGCTGTTGCCGCATCACTTCAACTACTACGCGTCCTACACCTACACCCAGTCTGAACAGAAAGACAATCTGCTCAGCAAGAACGTGTTGTTGCCCACCGCCGGCAAGCAGCTGGCCAACGTGCCGGAAAACATGTTCAACCTGGTGTTTGGCTACGACGACTCGCGCTTCTACGGCAACGTTGCCGGCAAATACGTAGGCAGTTTCTACGGCGATTTGACCAACGACGAAAAAATCTCCGGGCGTACCGTGGTCGACCTCAACGCGGGTATCTATTTGCCGGTGGACAAGAAAGTCATCAAATCCGCGACCCTGCGGCTGTCGATGCTTAACGTCTTCGACAAGGAATACCTGAGCTCGGCGCGTACCGTGTCGTTTAACTCGGCGCCGGTAAGCGGCCTGGCGCCGAGTACGGCGTATTACAACGTCGGTGAAGAGCGTACGGCGATGGTGTCGCTGGAAGCCAACTTCTAAAGACGCTGCAGAACTGAATGTGGGAGCTCGCTTATGTGGGAGCTGGCTTGCCTGCGTTGCAGGCAACTCGGTCTGTCAGTTACTGCGCGCTGATGCTATCGCAGGCAAGCCAGCTCCCACAAAAGCCAGCTCTCCTACAAACCAGCTCCCACACAAGCGAGATGCTGCAACGTTGGGGTTATTTCAAGGCAGCCATGATCGCATCCGGGTTGTAGTCGCGAATGAGCGTGCCATTGACCTCCACAAACGGAATCCCGCCGCCGCCCAGCGCCTCATACGCCTTGCGCGCCTGGGCGTCCTTCTCGATATCGAACGCCTGGTACGGCACACCTTTCTGATCCAGAAAGCGCCGGATCTGCTTGCAGTAGCCGCACCACTCGGTGGAGTAGAGCACCACGCGCGCTGAGGCGCGTACCTGCTCCGAAACCACCTGCGAGGGGTTGAACAGCCGCTCGATCTTGCCCCAGTGCTGAATCACCACCACCACCAGCAACACCAACAGGACTTTCTTGAGTACCCCGCCCAGCATCAGTTACGGCGCTTGAGCTGGTCGGTCAGTTGGGTCGGCAGGCCCTTGATGATCAAGGTGCCGGCGGCTTCGTCGTATTCGATCTTGTCACCCAGCAGGTGCGCCTCAAAGCTGATGGACAAGCCTTCGGCGCGGCCGGTGAAGCGGCGGAACTGGTTGAGCGTGCGCTTGTCGGCCGGAATTTCCGGCGACAGGCCGTAGTCCTTGTTGCGGATATGGTCGTAGAACGCTTTTGGCCGATCTTCATCGATCAAGCCCGACAGCTCTTCCAGGCCCATCGGCTCGCCGAGCTTGGCCTGGCTGCTGGCGTAGTCCACCAGGGTTTTGGTCTTTTCGCGGGCGGATTCGTCCGGCAGGTCTTCGCTTTCAACAAAGTCGCTGAAGGCCTTGAGCAGGGTGCGGGTCTCGCCCGGGCCGTCGACGCCCTCCTGGCAGCCGATAAAGTCGCGGAAGTACTCCGAAACCTTCTTGCCGTTCTTGCCTTTGATAAACGAAATGTACTGTTTGGACTGCTTGTTGTTCTGCCACTCGGAGACGTTGATGCGCGCCGCCAGGTGCAGTTGGCCAAGGTCCAGGTGCCGCGACGGGGTCACGTCCAGCTCATCGGTCACTGCCACGCCTTCGCTGTGGTGCAGCAGGGCGATGGCCAGGTAATCGGTCATGCCTTGTTGATAGTGGGCAAACAGCACGTGGCCGCCGGTGGAGAGGTTGGATTCCTCCATCAGCTTTTGCAGGTGCTCAACCGCCGTGCGGCTGAAGGTGGTGAAATCCTGGCCACCGTCGAAATACTCCTTCAACCAGCCGCTGAACGGGTGCGCGCCGGATTCGGCATGGAAGAAACCCCAGGCCTTGCCTTGTTTGGCGTTGTAGCTCTCGTTGAGGTCGGCCAGCATGTTCTCGATGGCGGCCGATTCGGACAACTCAGAATCGCGGGCATGCAGAACTGCAGGTGTGCCGTCGGGTTTTTTGTCGATCAAGTGAACAATGCAATGACGGATCGGCATAGGCTTCTCGGCTGGTTGAAGGGGAGCGGTGGGCCTCCCCCAAAAGTCGCCCAGTGTACCGCACCCATTGGCCAAGACGCGCCTGGAAGGCGGTTTTGGACGACCTCCGACGGCCCATATGCCTTTTTTTCACGGTTTAGAGCGATAAAGCTGACCAAATGGGTATGTTGAGGCGGATATTTCCCCGTCTCTGTGCTAGTTTTGCCCCGTCTTACGCCAAGTCTCGGCGTTAAGCGTGCATTCAGCATCTGTCAGGTCGAACCAATCCCCGTTTCAAGCATCTATAACCCCGATCTCCGTGGTTATGGCCGGGGGTGCCAGGCCATGACGGTCGGGCTCGACGGCTGACACTGCACTCTGCAATCCATATGAATTTGATAGGGAAGGAACACCACAATGGCTATTACTAAAGACCAACTGATCGCTGACCTGGCTGAAGCAGTAGACGCACCGAAAACTACCGTGCGCGCTCTGCTGGACCAACTGAGCCAAGTTGTTGCTGATCAGCTGGAAAACGGCGGCGAAATCACTCTGCCAGGCGTTGGCAAACTGAAAGTGACCGAGCGTCCAGCCCGTACTGGCCGTAACCCTTCGACTGGCGCTGCCATCGAAATCGCTGCCAAGAAAGTTATCAAGCTGGTTGTGGCCAAAGGCCTGACCGACGCTGTTAACAAGTAAGACGCAGCAAAAAAAACCGTGCCTCGGAGCGATCCGGGCACGGTTTTTTGTTGCCTGCGATTTGTGATGTGCTTTGTGTGGCGAGGGAGCTTGCTCCCTCGCCACAGTGATTCAGTCGCGAACCCAGCGCTGGCGCCAGATCTGCTGCTCGTTCTTGGTCTGGAAGGTCCAGGCCACAAAACGGCTTTGCTTCTGCCCCTGGGACATCTCCACCACCTGGCTTTCCAGCACGCCGGCTTTTTTCAGGGCTGTCTCGATCGCGGGCAAGTTCGACGCTTTTGACACCAGCGTGCTGAACCACAGCACCTTGTGGGCAAAATGCGCGCTCTCGGCGATCAGCTGCGTCACAAAACGCGCTTCGCCGCCTTCACACCACAGCTCCGCCGATTGACCGCCGAAGTTCAGCACCGGCAGCTTGCGCTTGGGGTCGGCCTTGCCCAGGGCGCGCCATTTACGCTCGCTGCCCTTGGTGGCTTCGTCCATGGACGCGTGGAATGGCGGGTTGCACATGGTCAGGTCAAAACGCTCGCCCGGCTCCAGCAGGCCCAGCAGGATCTGCTTGGGGTTGGGTTGCTGGCGCAACTGGATGACCTTGCTCAGGTCATTGGACTGCACGATGGCCTTGGCGGCGGCCACAGCGATTGGGTCGACCTCGGAGCCGAGGAAATTCCAGCGGTACTCCATATAGCCGATCAGCGGGTAGACGCAGTTGGCGCCCATGCCGATGTCCAGCACCTTGACGATAGAGCCGCGCGGAATCTTGCCGTCGTTGACGCTGGCCAGCAGGTCGGCGAGGAAGTGCACGTAGTCGGCACGCCCCGGCACTGGCGGGCAGAGGTAATCCTGCGGGATATCCCAATGCTGGATGCCATAGAACGATTTAAGCAGTGCCCGGTTAAACACCCGCACCGCGTCCGGGCTGGCGAAGTCGATGCTCTCTTTGCCATACGGGTTAATGATCACGAATTTCGCCAGTTCCGGCGTGGTCTTGATCAGCGCCGGGAAGTCGTAACGGCCTGTGTGGCGGTTGCGCGGGTGCAAGGTAGCCTCTTTGCGCGGCGCGACGGGCTTGGCCGGGGCTGCGGTTTTAGGCTTCTTGCGCGGTGGTTTGGGTGTGCTGGGGGCGGTCATGTTGATTCTGGTGTTGGCTCAAAGTGGTGGGCATTGTCACACATCCTGAGGCCAACTCGTTCAAATGTGGGAGCTGGCTTGCCTGCGATGGCATCAACTCGGTCTGGCGGTTACACCGAGTCGGCTGCACCGCAGGCAAATCAGCTCCCACAAAGAGCAAAAAAAAGAGACCCGAAGGTCTCTTTTTTCACACAGTTTCCAGCTTACAGGCTGGAAATTCGCGCATGTTGCTCGGCCAGCTTGCCCAAAGCCTGTTCCGCTTCGGCCAATTTGGCGCGTTCTTTGTCGATGACCTCAGCCGGCGCCTTGTCGACGAACGCCGCGTTGGACAGCTTGCCACCCACTCGCTGCACTTCGCCTTGCAGGCGCGCAATTTCCTTATCAAGACGCGCAAGTTCCGCGCCTTTGTCGATCAAACCTGCCATCGGCACCAGCACTTCCATCTCGCCAACCAATGCGGTCGCAGACAGCGGCGCATCTTCGCCAGCAGCCAATACAGTGATCGACTCCAGCTTCGCCAGCTTCTTGAGCAGTGCGTCGTTCTCAGTGAGGCGACGCTGGTCTTCGCTGCTGGCGTTCTTCACAAACACCGCCAACGGCTTGCCCGGCCCGATGTTCATTTCGGCACGGATGTTACGCGTGCCCATCATCAGGGTCTTGAGCCATTCGATATCACTTTCGGCCGCTTCATCGATGCGCGCTTCATTGGCCACCGGCCAAGGTTGCAGCATGATGGTCTTGCCTTCGATACCGGCCAGCGGCGCGATGCGCTGCCAGATCTCTTCGGTGATGAACGGCATGAACGGGTGCGCCAGGCGCAGCGCCACTTCGAGTACGCGCACCAGGGTGCGGCGGGTGCCGCGCTGGCGTTCGATCGGCGAATTCTCGTCCCACAGTACCGGCTTGGACAGTTCCAGGTACCAGTCGCAATACTGGTTCCAGATGAATTCGTACAAAGCCTGGGCGGCGAGGTCGAAACGGAACTGGTCGAGCTGGCGGGTCACTTCGGCTTCGGTGCGCTGCAGCTGCGAGATGATCCAGCGATCAGCCAGGCTCAGTTCGACGGCTTCGCCGTTCTGGCCGCAGTCTTCGCCTTTATCCAGCACGTAACGTGCAGCGTTCCAGATCTTGTTGCAGAAGTTGCGATAGCCTTCGACGCGGCCCATGTCGAACTTGATGTCGCGACCGGTGGACGCCAGCGAGCAGAACGTGAAACGCAGGGCGTCGGTGCCGTAGCTGGCAATGCCATCGGCAAACTCGTCGCGGGTCTGCTTCTCGATCTTCTTCGCCAGTTTTGGCTGCATCAGGCCCGAGGTGCGTTTCTGCACCAGGGTTTCCAGGTCGATGCCGTCGATGATGTCCAGCGGGTCCAGGACGTTGCCCTTGGACTTGGACATCTTCTGGCCCTGGCCATCCCGCACCAGGCCGTGTACGTACACGGTCTTGAACGGCACCTGCGGCGTGCCGTCTTCGTTCTTCACCAAGTGCATGGTGAGCATGATCATCCGGGCAACCCAGAAGAAAATGATATCGAAGCCGGTAACCAGCACGTCGGTGGAGTGGAATTTCTTCAGGAACTCAGTCTGTTGCGGCCAGCCCAGGGTCGAGAAGGTCCACAGGCCCGAGCTGAACCAGGTGTCGAGTACGTCGTTGTCCTGTTGCAGGGCGATGTCCGCGCCGAGGTTGTGCTTGGCACGCACTTCGGCTTCATCGCGGCCTACGTACACCTTGCCCGACTCGTCGTACCAGGCCGGAATACGATGGCCCCACCACAGTTGACGGCTGATGCACCAATCCTGGATGTCACGCATCCACGAGAAGTACATGTTTTCGTACTGTTTAGGCACGAACTGGATACGGCCGTCTTCCACGGCAGCAATCGCAGGCTCGGCCAATGGTTTGGTGGACACGTACCACTGGTCGGTCAGCCACGGCTCGATGATGGTGCCGGAACGGTCGCCCTTCGGCACTTTAAGGCCGTGGTCGTCAACGCTTACCAGCAAACCGGCGGCGTCGAAGGCGGCCACGATCTGCTTGCGCGCTTCGAAACGGTCGAGGCCGGCGTATTCGGCCGGGATCTTGCCGTCGATGCTCTCGTTCAGCGTGCCGTCCAGGTTGAACACCTGGCAGGCCGGCAGTACGGCGGCGTTCTTGTCGAAGATGTTCAGCAACGGCAGGTTGTGGCGCTTGCCGACTTCATAGTCGTTGAAATCGTGGGCCGGGGTGATTTTCACGCAGCCGGTGCCGAATTCAGGGTCGCAGTAGTCGTCCGCGATGATCGGGATACGACGGCCAACCAATGGCAGCTCGACAAACTTGCCAATCAGCGCCTGGTAGCGTTCATCGTTCGGGTTAACCGCCACGGCGGCGTCGCCGAGCATGGTTTCCGGACGGGTAGTGGCGACGATCAGGTAGTCGTTGCCTTCAGCGGTCTTGGCGCCATCGGCCAGCGGGTACTTGAGGTTCCACAGGAAACCTTTCTCGTCGTGGTTTTCCACTTCGAGGTCGGAAATTGCCGTGTGCAACTTGGTGTCCCAGTTGACCAGGCGCTTGCCGCGGTAGATCAGGCCGTCTTCATGCAGGCGCACGAAGGCTTCTTTCACCGATTCCGACAGACCATCGTCCATGGTGAAGCGCTCGCGGCTCCAGTCCACAGACGAACCGAGGCGACGGATCTGACGGCTGATGTTGCCGCCGGACTGGTCTTTCCACTCCCAGATCTTCTCCAGGAATTTTTCGCGACCCAGGTCGTGACGGTTTTGGCCGGTGGCTTCGAGCTGGCGTTCCACCAGCATCTGTGTGGCGATACCGGCGTGGTCAGTACCCGGTTGCCACAGGGTATTACGGCCCTGCATGCGGCGGAAACGGATCAACGCATCCATGATCGCATTGTTGAAGCCATGGCCCATGTGCAGGCTGCCAGTGACGTTCGGTGGCGGAATCATGATGGTGTAGGACTCGCCGGCACCTTGTGGGGCGAAGTAATTCTCGGACTCCCAGGTGTTGTACCAGGAAGTTTCAATGGCGTGCGGCTGGTAGGTCTTATCCATGCGCGGCGGGACCCTAGTTGGCATTAATTCAGGAAAGCCGACAAGTATAACGGGGGATAAGGCGCAGGGCGAGGCGAAGACGGGCTAGAGATGTATGTTGAGCAAATGTGGGAGCTGGCTTGCCTGCGATGGCGGTGTGGCAGTCGCCGAAGGGTTTGACTGAGAAACCGCCATCGCAGGCAAGCCAGCTCCCACAGGGATCTAAGTAAGGCTCAGGACTGGTATTGGCTGAGCAACCGCTCCATGCGCGCATCCATTCGCCGTTTGATCTCGGCTTCAATATGCGGGGCAAAGTCGTCGATCACATCCTGCATGATCAGTTGCGCGGCGGCACGCAGTTCATTGTCCAGGTGCAGCAGCAACGCGTCGGGGGCTTTTTCTGCGGCGGGGGGCGGTTCTGCAGTGGGGGCTGGTGTGACAGGTTCAGGTGCGGCAGGTTTGCCACCGACCATGTCGAACAACAGCGGAATCTGTACCTCGCCCTCGACCGATTCGGTCAGCAGCGGCGGTTGCAACTCATCATCACCGAGCAATTGACGGATCGACTCCAGGTCGTCCAGCAAGTGGTCGTCTTTTTTTAGCGGGTTTGGAGTGTCCATCGTGTGCTCAAAGTCGTTGTAGCCGGTGATCTTGCAGAGGATAGCCCTGTTCGCGGTAGAAACGGAAACTCTCCCGCGCGGCCTGACGAATAGCCGGGTCTTCGACCACCACTTCCGCCACGCGGGCAAAAGCCTTGGCAAAGGCCGGTACTTTCAGGTCGAGGTTCACCAGCAGGTCTTGGTGATCGCCGCAGTTGTCGCCCAAACCCAGCACAATCAGGCCTTCGGGTTCGGACTCGGCGGGGCCGTGGGGCACGAAGCTTTCGCCCTTGAAGCGCCACAGGCGGGCGTCAAGGTCTTCACGCTGAGCGGCATCGCTGCAATGCAGGTAGATGCGGTGGCCCATGCGCCAGGCTTTTTCGGTAAGTTTGCAGGCAAAGTCCAGGCGCGCAGAGGGATCGGCGCTGGGCAATATATAGAAGTCGACTTGGGTCATTGCGGTTCCTGAGACCGGGGCGCCGTGAAGGCCGCCCCGGAATCTTCAGTTTCAGGCTTTGGCGCGATCCAGCAGGTACTGGGTCAACAGAGGAACCGGACGGCCACTGGCGCCCTTGTCCTTGCCGCCGCTGGTCCAGGCCGTGCCGGCGATGTCCAGGTGCGCCCAGTTGAAGTTCTTGGCGAAGCGCGACAGGAAGCAGGCGGCGGTGATGGTGCCGGCTTTTGGGCCGCCGATGTTGGCGATATCGGCGAACGGGCTGTCCAGTTGTTCCTGGTACTCGTCGAACAGCGGTAGTTGCCAGGCGCGGTCGTCGGCAGCCTTGCCGGCGCTGAGCAGTTGCTCGATCAACTCGTCGTTGTTACCCAGCAGGCCCGAGGTGTGAGCGCCCAGGGCGACCACGCAGGCACCGGTCAGGGTGGCAATGTCGATCACGGCCTGTGGCTTGAAGCGTTCGGCGTAGGTGAGGGCGTCGCACAGCACCAGACGGCCTTCGGCGTCGGTGTTGAGGATCTCGACAGTCTGGCCGCTCATGGTGGTGACGATGTCACCCGGGCGTGCAGCACCACCGCTCGGCATGTTCTCGGCGCAGGCCAGGATGCACACCAGGTTGATCGGCAGCTTGAGTTCCAGCACGGCACGCAGGGTGCCGAACACGCTGGCGGCGCCGCCCATGTCGTATTTCATTTCGTCCATGCCGGCGCCCGGCTTGAGGCTGATGCCGCCGGTGTCGAAGGTGATGCCTTTGCCGACCAGCGCGTAAGGCTTCTCGGACTTCTTGCCGCCGTTGTATTGCATCACGATCAGGCGTGGCGGCTGGTCGCTGCCCTGGCCCACGGCATAGAACGAGCCCATGCCCAGTTCCTTGATCTTCTTCTCGTCCAGCACTTCAACCTTCAGGCCCTTGAACTCCTTGCCCAGCGCCTTGGCTTGTTCGCCCAGGTAGGTTGGGTGGCAGATGTTCGGCGGCAGGTTGCCCAGGTCACGGGTAAACGACATGCCGTTGGCGATGGCGGTGGCGTGGGTGACGGCGCGCTCGACTTCAGCCTGGGCGGCCTTGATGGTCAGCAGGGTGATTTTCTTGATGGCGCGCGGTTCGGCCTTCTGGCTCTTGAACTGGTCGAAGACGTAACCGCCGTCCACCAGGCTTTCGGCCAGCAGGCGGGTCTTGCCGTAGCTGTCGCGGCCTTTTACTACGATTTCATCGAGGGCCAGCGCCGCATCGGTGCCGCCCAGGCCTTTAAGAGTGGTGAGGATACCGCTGATGATCTTGCGGAACGGGCGGTCGCCCAGTTCGGCGTCCTTGCCCACGCCCACCAGCAATACACGGTCGGCTTTGAGGTTGGGCAGGCTTTGCAGCAGCAGGCTTTGGCCGACTTTGCCGGCCAGGTCGCCGCGCTTGAGGACCGCGCTGATGGCGCCGCCGCTCAGTTCGTCCAGTTGCTTGGCGGCGGCGCCGAGCTTGCGCCCTTCGCCGACGGCGACCACGAGGGTGGCGGTTTTCAACGTTTCGGGGCTAACGCTTTTTACAACCAATTCCATTTTCGGGTCCCTTATTTAAGGTCTGTGAGCCTGGCGTCTGTACGCAGGCTTTGATGCTTGGCAGCTTTGTAAACCGCCCGCGACAAAGGCCGCAGTTTGAACCTCGCCAGAGCAGCCTGACAACCCTTGCAGCACGCTTTGTGCGTGCGTATGAGCAAGCACCGTGACAGGCGCGGTCAATCACAGGATAATGCGCAATCTTTTTAGCCGGCCCGTGCATGTGGGTCGACTCGGTATGCTTGCTTGTTTGGCCGCCTTAGCCTGACAACCCTGGAGTGTCTGGTTTGATCGTCTTCCGTTATCTGTCCCGCGAAGTCCTGTTGACCCTGAGTGCCGTGAGTGCGGTATTGCTGGTCATCACCATGAGTGGTCGTTTCGTCAAATTCCTCGCCCAGGCGGCCTCGGGCGCCCTGGATCCGGGCTCGTTGTTCCTGATCATGGGCTTTCGCCTGCCGGGTTTTTTGCAACTGATCCTGCCGCTTGGCCTGTTTCTCGGCATCCTGCTGGCCTATGGCCGGCTTTACCTTGAAAGTGAAATGACCGTGCTTTCGGCCACCGGCATGAGCCAGCAGCGTCTGCTGGCCATGACCATGGTGCCGGCCACCGGCGTTGCGCTGGTGGTGGCCTGGTTGAGCATGAGCCTGGCGCCCCAGGGCGCCATGCAGTTCCAGTTGCTGCTGAACAAGCAGGACGCGATGACCGAGTTCGATACCCTGGAGCCCGGGCGCTTCCAGGCGCTCAACGACGGCACGCGGGTCACCTATACCGAAACCATGACCGACGACCGCTCTAACCTTGGCGGTGTGTTCATCTCGCAGAAAAACCTCGGCCTGAACCAGAAGGACCGCGGTATTTCGATTCTGGTAGCCAACAGCGGGCGCCAGGAAATACGCCCTGACGGTAACCGCTACCTGATCCTGGAAAATGGCTACCGCTACGACGGCAGCCCTGGGCTGGCGGAATACCGGGCGGTCAAATACGACACTTATGGCGTAATGCTGGCCAAGCCTGACATCAGTGAAGAGGTCACCGACCGCGATGCACTGCCGACGCTATCGCTGATCGGTAATCCCGAGCTGCGCTCCGTTGCCGAGCTGCAATGGCGACTCTCCCTGCCGCTGCTGGTGTTCATCGTGACGTTGATGGCGGTGCCGCTGTCGCGCGTCAACCCGCGCCAGGGCCGCTTCCTCAAGCTGTTGCCGGCGATCCTTTTGTACATGGCTTACCTGACCATCCTGATTTCTGCCCGTGGCTCCCTGGAGAAGGGCAAGCTGTCGCCAACCCTGGGCCTGTGGTGGGTGCACGGGATCTTCCTGGTGATCGGCCTGGGGCTGCTCTACTGGGAACCTATCCGTTTGAAAATGAAGAGCCGTCGTGGCCTGAAGGAGTTGGCTCGTGGCTAAGCTCGACCGCTACATTGGTAGCAGCGTACTGATCGCCATCCTGGCGGTATTGGGCATCATCCTTGGCCTGGCTTGCCTGTTTGCCTTTATTGATGAAGTGGGCAACGTCACCGACACCTATACCGTCACCCACGTATTGAGCTACGTGGCGCTGACCGCACCGCGTCGCCTCTACGACATGATGCCGATGGCGGCGCTGATCGGCTGCCTGATCGGCCTGGGCAGCCTGGCCAGCAGCAGCGAATTGACCATTATGCGAGCGGCGGGCGTTTCCATCGGCCGCATCGTCTGGGCCGTCATGAAACCCATGCTGTTGCTGATGGCGTGCAGTGTGCTGATCGGCGAGTACGTAGCACCACCGACCGAAGCCACGGCCCAGGCCAATCGTGCCCTGGCCCAGGGTTCGGGGGATGCGCAGAGCGCCAAGCACGGCCTGTGGCACCGCCAGGGTGATGAGTTTATTCACATCAACGCCGTGCAACCGGGCGGTTTGCTGGTGGGTGTGACGCGTTATACGTTCGACAAAGAGCGGCATATGCTGACCTCCAGTTTCTCCAAGCGTGCGCAGTACGACGAGGGGAAATGGGAGCTGTACGATGTCACCACGACGTATTTCCGTAATGTGGGGCAGGGCATCAAGGCCTACACCGAAGTGATCAATGTGCCGTCTGAACAGTGGGACATTGCCCTGAAGCCGGAACTGCTCAATACCGTGGTCATGATCCCGGAAAGCCTGCCGATCTCCGGTTTGTGGAGTTACATCCACTATCTCAAGGATCAGGGCCTGAACAATGGCCGTTACTGGTTGGCATTTTGGGTCAAGGTGTTGCAGCCGCTGGTCACCGCCGCGTTGGTGCTGATGGCTATTTCGTTCATCTTCGGCCCGCTGCGTTCGGTAACGCTCGGCCAGCGTGTGTTTACCGGCGTGCTGGTGGGCTTTACCTTCCGCATCGCCCAGGACCTGCTTGGCCCGTCGAGCCTGGTATTCGGTTTCTCGCCGCTGTTTGCGGTGCTGGTACCGACGGCGGTCTGCGCCGTGGCCGGGTTCTGGCTGTTGCGCCGGGCCGGTTGATACCGCGCTTATGCACAAAAAATGCCCCGCTCATATGACCGGGGCATTTTTGTTCTGGTCAGCAAAGATGACGCCCGGCCCGAGCATCAGGTACAATTCCCGGCTATTTTTCAGCGGGCAATCTGCCTGCAGCCTTTTTGAGTGTTGATCCGTGAGTGATTTGAGTCATATCCGCAATTTCTCCATCATCGCCCACATTGACCATGGTAAGTCGACGCTGGCCGATCGATTCATCCAGATGTGCGGCGGCCTTGCCGAGCGTGAAATGGAAGCCCAGGTCCTGGACTCCATGGACCTCGAGCGCGAGCGCGGCATCACCATCAAGGCCCACAGCGTTACCCTGTACTACACCGCAAAAGACGGTATCAAGTACCAGCTGAACTTCATTGACACCCCTGGCCACGTTGACTTCACCTACGAAGTCAGCCGTTCGCTGGCCGCCTGTGAAGGTGCCTTGCTGGTGGTCGATGCCGGCCAGGGTGTTGAAGCCCAGTCCGTGGCCAACTGCTACACCGCGATCGAGCAGGGCCTTGAGGTCATGCCGGTACTGAACAAGATCGACCTGCCCCAGGCCGATCCTGACCGCGTTAAAGAAGAAATCGAAAAAATCATCGGCATTGACGCCACCGACGCCGTCGAGTGCAGCGCCAAGACCGGCCTGGGCGTTGACGAAGTGCTCGAGCGCCTGGTCAAGACCATTCCTGCGCCTACCGGCAACTACGAAGATCCGCTGCAAGCGTTGATCATCGACTCCTGGTTCGACAACTACCTGGGCGTTGTTTCCCTGGTACGCGTGCGCCACGGCCGTGTGAAGAAGGGCGACAAGATCCTGGTCAAATCCACCGGCAAGATCCACCTGGTGGACAGCGTCGGTGTATTCAACCCGAAACACACCGCCACCACCGACCTCAAAGCCGGTGAAGTGGGCTTCATCATCGCCGGTATCAAGGACATTCACGGTGCGCCAGTGGGTGACACCCTGACCTTGAGCTCCACCCCTGACGTCGACGTGCTGCCGGGCTTCAAACGCATCCAGCCGCAGGTTTACGCCGGCCTGTTCCCGGTCAGCTCCGACGACTTCGAAGACTTCCGCGAAGCGCTGCAGAAGCTGACCCTCAACGACTCGTCGTTGCAGTACACCCCGGAAAGCTCCGATGCCCTGGGCTTCGGCTTCCGCTGCGGTTTCCTGGGCATGCTGCACATGGAGATCATCCAGGAGCGCCTCGAGCGCGAATACGACCTGGACCTGATCACCACGGCGCCGACGGTTATTTTTGAGCTGGCGCTGAAAACCGGTGAAACGATTTACGTCGACAACCCGTCCAAGCTTCCGGATCTGTCCTCCATCGAAGACATGCGCGAGCCGATCGTGCGGGCCAATATCCTGGTTCCGCAAGAGCACTTGGGCAACGTTATTACCCTGTGTATCGAAAAACGTGGCGTGCAGCACGACATGTTGTTCCTCGGTACCCAGGTGCAAGTGACCTACGATTTGCCGATGAACGAAGTGGTTCTGGACTTCTTCGACCGTCTCAAATCCACCAGTCGCGGCTATGCTTCGCTGGATTACCATTTCGACCGTTACCAATCGGCTAATCTGGTGAAACTGGATGTGCTGATCAACGGCGACAAGGTGGATGCACTGGCGCTGATCGTGCACAAGGACAACGCGCACTACAAAGGTCGCCAGTTGACCGAAAAAATGAAAGAACTGATTCCGCGCCAGATGTTCGATGTCGCGATCCAGGCCGCCATTGGCGGGCAGATCATTGCACGGACCTCCGTCAAGGCACTCAGAAAGAACGTACTGGCCAAATGCTACGGCGGTGACGTAAGCCGTAAGCGCAAGCTGCTTGAGAAGCAAAAGGCCGGTAAGAAACGCATGAAGCAAGTGGGCAACGTGGAAATTCCACAAGAAGCCTTCCTTGCAGTGCTCAGGTTGGATAGTTAGGTCCTATGTCACTAAATTTCCCGCTGTTGCTGGTCATCGCCGTTGCCGTTTGCGGTCTCCTGGCGTTGCTCGATCTGGTGTTCTTCGCCCCGCGTCGGCGGGCGGCGATCGCCTCGTATCAGGGCAGCGTCAGCCAGCCCGATGCGGTGGCAATCGAGAAACTGAACAAAGAGCCTTTGCTGGTTGAATACGGCAAGTCGTTCTTCCCGGTGTTGTTCATCGTGCTGGTGCTGCGTTCGTTCCTGGTGGAGCCGTTTCAGATCCCTTCGGGGTCGATGAAACCTACCCTGGACGTGGGCGACTTCATCCTGGTGAACAAGTTCTCCTACGGGATCCGCCTGCCGGTGCTCGACAAGAAAGTCATCCCGGTCGGTGACCCGCAGCGCGGCGATGTGATGGTGTTTCGCTACCCAAGCGACCCGAACGTCAACTACATCAAGCGTGTCGTGGGCCTGCCGGGCGACGTGATTCGCTACACCAGCGACAAGCGCCTGTTCGTCAATGGTGAGTCGGTAGCCGAGAAGTTGATCGGCACCGAGCCGAACACCCTGGGCAGCGCTGAGCTGTATCAGGAAAAACTCGGCGCAGTAGAGCACCAGATCCGCAAGGAAATGAGCCGCTACCGCTCGCCGCCCGACACCGAATGGAAAGTGCCGGCCGGGCACTACTTCATGATGGGCGACAACCGTGACAACTCCAACGACAGCCGGTATTGGGATGACCCTAATATCCCCAAGGACCTGCTGGGCATGGTTCCCGACGAGAACATTGTCGGCAAGGCCTTTGCGGTCTGGATGAGCTGGCCGGAACCCAAGCTCAGCCACCTGCCGAACTTCTCGCGGGTCGGGCTGATCAAGTAATACAGGCGGCGCTGTGAACACAGCGCCGAATGCTTTTCTGGGGTTGGGACAATTATTGGCCCAACTCCTTGCTGTACCAATCAGGATTTGAATTTGAACACTGCGTCAATCGTCGATGGCCGCCGGTGCCACCAAACAGAAATGGGTAAACCGTGAGCGTTTCTCTAAGCCGTCTCGAGCGCCAGCTCGGCTACACCTTCAAGGATCAGGAATTGATGGTCCTTGCCCTCACACACCGCAGCTTTGCAGGGCGCAATAACGAGCGCCTGGAATTCCTCGGTGATGCCATCCTCAACTTTGCCGCCGGTGAGGCGCTGTTCGAGCGTTTCCCGCAAGCGCGCGAGGGCCAGCTGTCACGCCTGCGTGCACGCCTGGTAAAAGGCGAGACCCTGGCCGTGCTGGCCCGTGGTTTCGGCCTGGGTGAGTACCTGCGCCTGGGGTCCGGCGAGCTGAAAAGCGGTGGCTTTCGCCGCGAGTCGATCCTGGCCGATGCCCTCGAAGCGTTGATCGGTGCGATCTACCTGGATGCAGGCATGGAGACCGCCAAGGAGCGCGTAGTCGCCTGGCTGGCGTCGGAGATCGAGAGCCTGACGCTGGTCGACACCAACAAAGATCCCAAGACCCGCCTGCAGGAATACCTGCAGTCGCGTGGTTGCGAACTGCCACGCTACGAAGTGGTGGATATCCAGGGTGAACCCCATTGCCGCGTGTTCTTCGTGGAATGTGAAATCACCTTATTGAATGAAAAAAGCCGAGGTCAGGGTGTGAGCCGTCGTATTGCCGAACAGGTAGCGGCCGCTGCAGCACTGATTGCCCTGGGCGTGGAGAATGGCCATGACTGATTCAACCGCAACACGCTGTGGCTATGTTGCCATCGTCGGCCGCCCGAACGTGGGCAAGTCCACGCTGCTGAACCACATCCTCGGCCAGAAGCTGGCGATCACCTCGCGCAAGCCGCAGACCACCCGCCACAACATGCTGGGCATCAAGACCGAAGGCAATGTGCAAGCGGTCTACGTCGACACCCCAGGCATGCACAAAGGTGGCGAGAAGGCGCTGAACCGCTACATGAACAAAACCGCTTCGGCGGCGTTGAAAGACGTCGACGTGGTGATCTTCGTGGTCGACCGCACCAAGTGGACCGACGAAGACCAAATGGTTCTGGAGCGCGTGCAGTACGTCACTGGCCCGTTGATCGTCGCGCTGAACAAGACCGACCGTATCGAAGACAAGGCTGAGCTGATGCCGCACCTCAGCTGGCTGCAGGAACAACTGCCGAACGCCCAGATCATCCCGATCTCGGCCCAGCACGGCCACAACCTTGAGGCCCTGGAACGCGTGATCGCCGAGCACCTGCCGGAGAACGAGCACTTCTTCCCGGAAGACCAGATCACCGACCGCAGCAGCCGTTTCCTCGCCGCCGAACTGGTACGCGAGAAAATCATGCGCCAGATGGGTGCCGAGCTGCCGTACCAGATCACCGTTGAAATCGAAGAGTTCAAGCAGCAGGGCAAAACCCTGCATATCCACGCGTTGATCCTTGTAGAGCGTGACGGCCAGAAGAAAATCATCATTGGCGACAAGGGCGAGCGCATCAAACGCATTGGCACCGAAGCGCGCAAGGATATGGAATTGCTGTTTGATTCCAAGATCATGCTTAACCTGTGGGTGAAGGTTAAAGGTGGTTGGTCCGATGATGAGCGCGCGCTGCGTTCCCTGGGCTACGGCGACCTGTAACACCCCGCAGTATCTCTGTGGGAGCGGGCTTGTGTGGGAGCTGGCTTGCCTGCGATAGCATCACCTCGGTGCAACTGAATGACCGAGGTGCCTGCATCGCGGGCAAGCCCGCTCCCACATTGGTTTGTCGCTGTTCTTAAGTTCTGCGAAGAGACTTGCATGTCCCAAACCCCACCCCCCAGCCAACTCGCCTACGTCCTGCACAGCCGCGCCTACCGCGAGACCAGCGCTTTGGTGGATTTCCTCACGCCCCAAGGCCGCTTGCGCGCGGTGTTGCGCAGTGCGCGGGGCAAAGCGGGTACGTTGGCACGGCCGTTTGTGGCGCTGGACGTAGAGTTTCGTGGCAAGGGCGAGCTGAAAAACGTCGGCCGCCTGGAGAGCGTCGGCACCTCGGCCTGGCTCAATGGCGAAGCGCTGTTCAGTGGCCTCTACCTCAACGAACTGTTGATCCGCCTGCTGCCCGCCGAAGACCCGCACCCCGCCGTCTTCGATCACTATGCCGCCACGCTTATGGCCCTGGCCGAAGGTCGCCCGCTGGAGCCGCTGCTGCGCGCCTTCGAATGGCGCCTGCTCGATGACTTGGGCTACGGCTTCGAACTGAGCAACGACCTGCACGGCGACCCCATCGCCGCCGACGGTATGTACCGCCTGCAAGTCGACGCCGGCCTTGAGCGCGTGTACCTGCTGCAACCGGGCCTGTTCCAGGGCACAGAGCTGTTGGCCATGAGCGAAGCGGACTGGACAGCGCCTGGTGCCTTGTCCGCCGCCAAGCGCCTGATGCGCCAGGCGCTGGCCGTGCATTTGGGCGGGCGCCCGCTGGTCAGTCGCGAGTTGTTTCGAAAGCCCTGACAAGCCCGTGTATGCTGTGCAGCGTTTCTTTCCCTTTTCAGGAGCGCTTCCGTGACCACCAGCAATCGCATTCTTCTTGGCGTCAACATCGACCACGTCGCCACCCTGCGCCAGGCCCGGGGCACCCGTTACCCCGACCCGGTCAAGGCCGCGCTGGACGCCGAAGAAGCGGGCGCCGACGGCATCACCGTGCACCTGCGCGAAGACCGCCGCCACATCCAGGAGCGCGATGTACTGGTGCTCAAGGACGTGCTGCAAACCCGCATGAACTTCGAGATGGGCGTCACCGAAGAAATGATGGCGTTCGCCGAGCGCATCCGCCCGGCGCATATCTGCCTGGTGCCGGAAACCCGCCAGGAACTCACCACCGAAGGCGGCCTCGACGTGGCCGGCCAGGAAGCACGGATCAAGGCGGCGGTGGAGCGCCTGTCGAAGATCGGCAGCGAAGTGTCACTGTTCATCGACGCCGACGAGCGCCAGATCGAAGCGTCGCGTCGCGTCGGCGCGCCAGCGATCGAACTGCACACTGGCCGTTACGCCGATGCCACCACGCCCACCGAAGTGGCTGAGGAACTGCAGCGCATCATCGACGGCGTCAAGTGCGGCCTCAACGAAGGCCTGATCGTCAACGCCGGCCATGGCTTGCACTACCACAACGTCGAAGCCGTGGCCGCGATCAAGGGCATCAACGAGCTGAACATCGGCCATGCGCTGGTGGCGCATGCGCTGTTCGTCGGTTTCAAAGGCGCGGTTGCCGAAATGAAAGCCCTGATTCTGGCGGCTGCCAAGCACTGATCAGACACTGGAAATCTCCTGTGGAGCGGGCTTGTGTGGGAGCTGGCTTGCCTGCGATAGCATCACCTCGGTAAAACTGAAAAACCGAGGCGCCTGTATCGCGGGCAAGCCCGGCTCCCACACAAACCAGCTCCCACAGGAAATCTTCAGAGTCTTCATCGGCGTTTTCGCCATGCGGCAATGCGAAGCCTTACTGTTTAGCCGATGCAGGTGTATCGTATCTGCCCTTTGCGGGCCTCTGGCCTGCGGCAGATACGTGAGGTTGTTGTGTCCCGATCCTTTTCCCGTCGACAAATCCTGGGTGGCCTGGCAGGCCTAGCCGTCGTGGGCGTCGGTGCCGGTGGCGCCTATCGCTACTGGCTGGGGAAAGTCGCCGAGGCCAACGCGGGCCACGATTACGAGCTGATTGCCGCACCGTTGGACGTGGAACTGGTGCCCGGCCACAAGACCGAAGCCTGGGCGTTCGGCCCCTCGGCGCCAGGCACCGAGTTGCGTGTGCGCCAAGGCGAGTGGCTGCGGGTACGTTTTATCAACCACCTGCCGGTCGCCACCACCATTCACTGGCACGGCATCCGCCTGCCGCTGGAAATGGACGGCGTGCCCTACGTCTCGCAACTGCCGGTACTGCCCGGTGAATATTTCGACTACAAATTCCGCGTGCCCGATGCCGGCAGCTACTGGTATCACCCCCATGTGAACAGCAGCGAAGAACTTGGCCGTGGCCTGGTCGGCCCGCTGATTGTCGAAGAGCGCGAGCCCACCGGTTTCAAACACGAATGCACCTTGAGCCTGAAAAGCTGGCACGTGGACGAAGAGGGCGCTTTTGTCGCCTTCAGCGTGCCCCGTGAAGCGGCGCGTGGTGGCACGGCCGGGCGGTTGTCGACCATCAATGGCGTGCCCCAGGCGGTGATCGATCTGCCTGCCGGGCAGATCACCCGCGTGCGCTTGCTCAACCTCGACAACACCCTGACGTATCGCCTCAACATCCCCGACGTTGAAGCGCAGATCTACGCACTGGATGGCAACCCCATCGAGCCGCGCCCGTTGGGCAAAGAATACTGGCTGGGCCCGGGCATGCGCATTTGCCTGGCGATCAAGGCGCCACCGGCGGGGGAAGAGCTGTCGATCCGTAACGGCCCGGTGCGTCTCGGCACTTTCCGTTCAGTCGCCACTACCGACGCGCCGAGCGAATGGCCGCCAGCACTGCCCGCCAACCCGATTGCCGAGCCGGACCTGGCCAATGCCGAGAAACTCAACTTCAATTTTGAGTGGGTCGGCAGCGTGTCGGTGGATGACGGCAAACCGCCGAGCCTGTGGCAGATCAACGGCAAGGCCTGGGACATCACCGACAAGACCTGCGCCGACCGCCCGATTGCCAGGCTTGAGAAGGGCAAGAGCTACATTTTTGAATTGAAGAACATGACCCAGTACCAGCACCCGATTCACCTGCACGGCATGAGCTTCAAGGTGATCGCCTCGAACCGCCACAAGGTGATTCCGTATTTCACCGACACCTACCTGCTGGGCAAGAACGAGCGTGCGCGCGTGGCGTTGGTGGCCGATAACCCAGGCGTGTGGATGTTTCACTGCCACGTGATCGACCATATGGAAACCGGCCTGATGGCCGCCATCGAGGTGGCGTGATGCGCCAGATTCGCCCCGCAGCGATTATCGACCGCAGCCGCGACCAGCACTTCATGCGTGAGGCTCTGGCCCTTGCCGCTCAGGGCGCGGCACTTGGCGAAGTGCCCGTGGGCGCGGTGCTGGTGCAAGGCGGTGAAATCATCGGCCGTGGCTTTAACTGCCCGATCAGCGGCAACGACCCCAGCGCCCATGCCGAGATGGTCGCCATTCGCGCCGCTGCGCAGGCGATCAGCAACTACCGGCTGGTGGGCAGCACGCTGTACGTGACACTGGAACCGTGCAGCATGTGCGCTGGTTTGATTGTGCATTCGCGCATCGCGCGGGTGGTGTACGGCGCGCTGGAGCCCAAGGCCGGGATTGTGCAAAGCCAGGGGCAGTTTTTTACCCAGGGTTTTCTCAACCATCGGGTGCTGTATGAAGGCGGGGTGTTGGCCGAGGAATGTGGCACGGTACTGAGTGAATTCTTCAAGGCCCGCAGAGCCAAGCCCACACTCTAAAGAACACCGAGGAGCCAGCTCCCACATTTTGATCCCCATTTAGTCAGGGACATCAGTGTTTATTTCTTGGCGATAATCACCGCCCGCATCGGCGCCGGCAGCCCTTCGATGGTCTTGCTGTGATCATCCGGGTCCAGGAAATCACTCAGCGACTGATACTTCATCCACTCGGTGCCGCGTTGTTCTTCAACCGTGGTCACGCTCACATCCACACAACGCACTTCACTGAAACCCGCGCGGCGCAGCCACAGCATCAGTGCCGGCACCGACGGCAGGAACCACACGTTGCGCATCTGTGCGTAGCGGTCTTCCGGCACCAGCACTTGCTGCTGATCGCCGTCCACTACCAGGGTTTCCAGCACCAACTCGCCACCTTTGACCAGTGTGTCCTTGAGTGCCAGCAGATGCTCGATCGGCGAGCGACGGTGATAGAACACGCCCATGGAAAACACCGTATCGAAGCCTTCCAGGTTCGACGGCAGGTCCTCAAACGGGAACGGCAAGTGCCAGGCCTTTGGCTCGGACAAGTAGCGCTGCACCGCCTGGAACTGGCAGAAAAACAGCCAGTTCGGGTCTACGCCAATCACGCTGTCGGCGCCCGCGCCGAGCATGCGCCACATGTAATACCCGTTGCCGCAGCCCACATCGAGGATGCGCTTGCCCTTCAAATCCAGGTGCGGCGCCACCCGCGACCATTTCCAGTCCGAACGCCATTCGGTGTCCACGTGCACGCCGAACAGGTTGAACGGGCCTTTGCGCCACGGGCTCAGGCCCATCAGGGCGGTGTGCATTTGTGCGCGGGTGGCGTCGTCGCAATCGGTATCAAGCGTCAGGCCATTGAGCAAATCGACTTCGCTGGGCTGGATCTGCGGCAGTGCGTCCAGCGCACTTTGCCAGCGCTCCAGGTCGCCGTGACCCTTTTCCATTTTGCTGTCGAGCTGCGCTTGCAGGCCCTGGGCCCATACGGCCAGAGGAGTACCGACCAAGTGGCGGGCGAGGGGGGACAAATCAATCATGGCAAGGCAATCAACGAGGCAAAGTTAAGACACTGGAACCACGGCACGACTTTCGAGAACCCGGCCGCCAGCAGGCGTTCGCGGTGTTCTTCGAGGCTGTCGGGCTTCATGACGTTTTCGATGGCGCTGCGCTTCTGGGCAATTTCCAGTTCGCTGTAGCCGTTGGCGCGTTTGAACGCGATATGCAGGTCGGTGAGCAGCGCGTGTTCTTCGGGATCGTTGAAACGCAGCTTTTCCGAAAGGATCAACGCCCCGCCTGGCAGCAGCGACTGGCGGATACGCCCGAGCAACGCCAGGCGTTGGTCAGGCGCGATAAATTGCAGGGTGAAGTTCAATGCCACCACCGAAGCAGGCTTAAATTGCAGCGCGAGAATGTCGCCCTCAATCACCTCAACCGGCAGCAACTCCTGGAACATCGAGTCCTGACCGTTGAGGTATTCGCGGCAGCGCTCGACCATGGCGGCGGAGTTATCCACTGCAATCACCCGGCAGCCGTCGGTGCGCACGTGGCGACGCAAGGCTTGGGTCACGGCGCCTAGGGACGAACCGAGGTCGTAAAGCACGCTGCCCGGCTGGGCAAATTGCGCCGCAAGCACGCCGAGGTTCTCGACGATGGTCGGGTAACCCGGCACCGAGCGCTTGATCATGTCCGGGAACACCCGCACCACGTCCTCGTTAAAGGCGAAGTCCGGCACCTGGGGCAGGGGCTGGGCGAATAGGCGATCGGGTTCTTTGCTCACGGTTGTTCCGGCGACGAGGGGGGAAAGGCCGGCATTTTAGCCAAGTTGGCCCTCATGTGCGCGGGTTGTCTGATGGAAAGCCGAAGCGGTAATACCCCACTGACCCAGCCAATAGGTGGTGATCAGCAAATACGGTGCCGCATCGAAGGCCAACACAAACCGGTTGATGCCGATCAGCGTGTCGGAAAACACAAACGACACCGCCCCCGCTGCCGCAAGCCATGCCGAGCGTTTGGGCACTTCACTGCCCAGCCGTGCGAGCGCACGCCAAAGCATGGCACTGATCACCAGGGCGTAAACCACCACTGGAATCAGCAAGTCGCCGAGGCCGTGGGAAATCAAAATACTCAGCAGGATTGCCCCCACACCCAGCGCCAATACCAATGGCAACACCGCCAGGCGGCGGCAATCGCTGAAATAGGCTTTCAGATACGCCAGGTGCGCAAACAGGAACGCGCCGAGGCCAAAGATAAACAGGTCGCCCGGCCAAGCGAGCAGCACATCACCGACCAGGGAAAAAATCAGCCCCAGGCTGATCCAGCGTCGATAGTCAGTGGGCGGCGCATCATGCAGCCAGCCCAGCAGCGCGAGCACCGGCAGTGGTTTGACCAGCAGGCACAACAAGGTGGCGTGGGTGGTCAGGCCGTAGATAAAGGTGCCGGCGCCCATCAGCGCAAGGATCAGCCATGGCATATCAGTTCACCGTAATGGCGCAGTCGAAGGTTTCGGCCGGTTCGGCTTCCGGCTCCCAGGGTTGCTGGGATGTCAGGCGCAAACGGCCCTGGCCGGCCGCGAAGGCCTGGAAGCGCCAGGTGGAGTGGCCGCCGCCGCCGATCACACCGGATTCCGCGCTGCTGTAGACCTCCGGGCTCAAGGCACGCAGCACACCGCCCGCGGAATCCTGGATGGCCCAGCGGTAGCCGGTGGTGGGGTTGCTCGGCAGGGTGAGGATCAGGTTTTGTCCGGTTTTAAGCTGCAGCGGGCAGGCGCTCTGGTTGTCCACTGTGACGTTTTGCTTGGGGGCACTGGCGCATCCGGCCAGCAGGGCAAGGCTCAAGGGGAGAAGCAGGCGGGCAGCGGTCATGGAGGCTCCGTTGTGTGGCGACGAAGGGCGAGCATAACCGAAGATGAGACAAGGTGTGACAAGCAGACAGTGACAGAAACCTTTGTGGCGAGGGAGCTTGCTCCCGCTGGCCGCGAAGCGGCCCCGGCTTTGTTGGGACTGCTGCGCAGTCCAGCGGGAGCAAGCTCCCTCGCCACAGGGTTGGAGTGAAATTTAGAAGAGCACCTTCGCCACATCGGCAAAGCGCTTGGCAAAGTGTACCGTCATGCCTTCCTTCAGGTACTCCGGCAACTCCTCAAAGCTCCCGCGATTCGGCTCCGGCAAGATCAGCTCGTGAATCTTCTGGCGGCGCGCCGCAATCACCTTCTCGCGCACGCCGCCAATCGGCAGCACATGCCCGGTCAAGGTCAGCTCGCCGGTCATGGCCACGCCTTTTTTCGGCGGCTGGTTGCGCGCCAGCGACAGCAGCGCACTGGCCATGGTGACACCCGCGCTCGGGCCGTCTTTTGGTGTGGCGCCTTCCGGCACGTGCAGGTGTACGAAGGCTTCATCGAAGAACTTCGGATCGCCGCCAAACGACTTCAGGTTCGAGCTGATGTAGCTGTAGGCGATCTCGGCGGACTCTTTCATCACTTCACCCAACTGCCCGGTGAGTTTGAAGCCGCGATTGAGCGTGTGGATGCGCGTCGCCTCAATCGGCAAGGTCGCGCCGCCCATGCTGGTCCAGGCCAGGCCAGTGATCACACCAGTGCCCGACAGCACTTGCTCGTTGCGGAACACCGGCATGCCCAATGAGCTTTCCAGGTCCTTGTTGCCGATCTTGATCACCGAGTCTGGCTCATCCAGCAGCTTGACCACCGCCTTGCGCACCAGTTTGCCCAGCTGTTTCTCCAACTGGCGCACCCCGGCTTCCCGCGCATAACCGTCGATCAACGCACGCAGGGCGCCGTCGCTGATGCTCAGGCTGGTTTTCGCCACGCCGGCTTTTTCCAGCTGCTTGGGCCACAGGTGACGCTTGGCGATGGCGACTTTTTCTTCGGTGATATAGCCCGACAGGCGAATCACTTCCATACGGTCCAGCAACGGGCCGGGGATCGAGTCCAGGGTGTTGGCGGTACACACGAACAGCACTTTGGACAGGTCCAGGCGCAGGTCCAGGTAGTGATCGAGGAATTCGACGTTCTGCTCAGGGTCGAGGGTTTCCAGCAGCGCAGACGCCGGGTCGCCCTGGAAGCTCTGGCCCATCTTGTCGATCTCGTCGAGCATGATCACCGGGTTCATCACTTCCACATCTTTAAGCGCCTGCACCAGCTTGCCCGGCAGGGCGCCGATGTAGGTGCGGCGATGGCCCTTGATCTCGGCCTCGTCGCGCATGCCGCCAACGCTGAACCGATAGAACGGCCGGCCCAGGGATTCGGCGATGGATTTACCCACACTGGTCTTGCCCACGCCCGGCGGGCCGACCAGCAGCACGATGGAACCGGCGACTTCGCCTTTGTAAGCACCGACCGCGAGGAATTCGAGGATGCGACTTTTGATGTCGTCCAGGCCCGCATGGTGCTTATCCAGCACTTTGCGCGCGTGTTTCAGGTCGAGCTTGTCCTCGCCATATACGCCCCACGGCACGGAAGTGGCCCAGTCCAGGTAGTTGCGTGTGACCGCGTATTCCGGCGAACCGGTTTCCAGGATCGACAGCTTGTTCATCTCTTCGCCGATGCGTTTTTGCGCCTGGGCCGGCAGCACTTTGCCCACCAGGCGTTGCTCGAACTGTTCGACGTCAGCGCTGCGGTCATCCTTGGTCAAGCCCAGCTCTTGCTGGATGACCTTGAGTTGTTCCTTGAGGAAGAACTCGCGCTGATGCTCACCGATCTTGCGGTTTACCTCGGCGGAGATTTCCTTCTGCAGGCGCGCGACTTCAACTTCCTTGCGCAGCATTGGCAATACTTTTTCCATGCGCTTGAGCATGGGGACGCAGTCCAGCACTTCCTGCAACTCGTTACCGGTTGCCGAGGTCAACGCGGCGGCGAAGTCGGTGAGCGGCGACGGGTCGTTGGGGCTGAAGCGATTGAGGTAGTTCTTCAACTCTTCGCTGTACAGCGGGTTGAGTGGCAGCAGTTCCTTGATCGCATTGATCAACGCCATGCCGTAGGCCTTGACCTCGTCGGTCGGCTGGGTGGGCTGGTGCGGGTATTCGACTTCCACCAGGTATGGCGGGCGATGGTGCTTGAGCCAGGTCTTGATGCGCACGCGGGTCAGGCCCTGGGCGACGAACTGCAGCTTGCCGTTCTCGCGGCTGGCGTGGTGCACCTTCACCAGCGTGCCGTACAGCGGCAGGCTGGACGTGTCGAAGTGGCGCGGGTCTTCGGGTGGTGTGTCCATGAAAAACAGCGCAAGCGAATGATGGTCGGATTTGCTCACCAATTCCAGGGTCTCGGCCCACGGCTCTTCATTGACGATCACCGGCAACACCTGCGCCGGGAAGAACGGCCGGTTGTGGATCGGGATGATATAGACCTTGTCCGGCAGGTTTTGCCCAGGCAGGGCCAGGCCGGTGTTGGACGAGGTTTCGTGCTCAGCGTTTTCGGGGTCGGCGTAATCGTTCAGGTCGATGTCCGGGAATTCTTGCTGGTCGCTCATGGGGCACCTGCATAAGGAAGTATGCAGGTTAGATGGGGCGGGGTAGCGGTGGTTTCAATGGTGGGCGTGAGATAGCAACATATTGCATGAAATTTCTAAAACGACGCTGAGTCCATGTGGGAGCTGGCTTGCCTGCGATAGCGGTGTGCCAGTTGATACATCGGGTGACTGATACACCGCCATCGCAGGCAAGCCAGCTCCCACATGTCAGACCGAGTGGCGTCAGCTGATTTTGTGCAGGTAAGCCGGCAGCGGCTGCTCCGGTAACACCGACAGCACCTTCAGGCGCTGCAACATCCGCTGCCGCGCTCGCTGCAAATGCTCGCGCAAATTCAGCGCCGCCGCATCAAATGCCCCATGCAGCAACAACTCCAGAATCAAGCGATGTTCGGCGAGCATGGCGGGATCTGCGCCGATTCCCAGTAAACGGTAAAAAATACGACTGATGATCATCGGGCTCTGGCCCTGGCGGATCAGCGCGGCGATCTTGCGGTTTTGCAGGCCGGCCAGGCAGCGTTGGTGCAAGTCCTCTTCGATCTGTTCGATGGTTTCCAGGCTGCAGTGTGGGCTTTGCTGGGCATCCAGCACGCGCTGCAACATCGCTTCGAGCATTTCGCGGTCCAGGTTCGGCGCGCTCTGGCGCAGCGCTTCGGGTTCCAGGCAGGCGCGTAGTTCGTAGTCTTCGGTGACTTCCCGCGCGGTCAACGGCCCGGCCAGCCACTGGGAGTAGGGTTCTTTTTCCACCAGGCCACGGTCGCGCAGGCGCATCAGCGCTTCACGCACCACCGCGCGGCTGACGCTGTAGTGGTCAGCGGCGGCTTGCTCGTCCAGGCGGTAGTGGCCAAAAGCGATACACGTGGACAGCGCCGCGCCGATCTCCTCGACGATCCGCTCACCCAGCGGCCGCGTATCCACCAACTCAGCTTCGCCATCAAGGCCCAGGTGCGCATGGCTCAGGGGCAAGCGCAGCGGCTCCATGACCAGGCCTTTGGGGTTGATCAAGTAACCTCGGCCATTGAAACGGCAGATCAAGCCCTCGTCATGCAGCAGGTCCAAAGCCTTGCGGACTGGAACGCGGCTGGTGCCGAACAGCTCGGCCAGCGGCGCTTCCAGCAACACCAGCCCGTGGCGCGCAGTGCCGTTAACGATCGCATCACGCAACAGTTGGTGAATCATCGCGTAACGGGAGGCCGAGGCGGACACTGCTTTCATCGTGTTCTCTTGGGCGTGTAGGAAATTGGTCGGGGATTCTCTCATAGATGCACCTGTCACTCTGCGCTACAGCGGTGGCACTTTTTTGGGGCCGCCAAGAGAGAAACGTTACTTTTTGCACCAAAATGTATTTATTAATAAAAGATACATTATTTCAATTCGGGCCAGGCCATGCACGTGCGCCGATATTTTTTGCAGCCTGCAAAACCATCTATCCCGCTGGTGTTGACGTTATGGCTTAGGAACACCACAACACGTCCAAAGAGACTGGCACGAAATCTGCCTTTGTAAAACGTACATTTTATTAATATGTACGTTTTGTGAGGGTCATCTTGATGTCAGACGCCACCTCAATGGCCCAAGCGTTCGCCAGCGGTCGCAACGACCCGGTGCAGGCACTGGAGCAGGCACTCGTCCACGCGAGCATGGCGCCCAGTGTCTTTATTTCCCTGACCGCCGAGCGCGCACGCCGTGAGGCCGAGGCTGCCGCCGCGCGCTGGCGTGCCGGGCAGCCTTTGAGCGCATTCGATGGCGTGCCACTGGCCTGGAAAGATTTGTTCGACGTGGCCGGCAGCATCACCACCGCAGGCGCCGCCTATCGCCGCAAGGCTGCGCCGGCCTTGGTCGATGCGCCCAGTGTCGGGCTGTTGTGCCGCGCCGGAATGGTCAGCCTGGGCAAGACCAATCTCAGTGAACTGGCGTATTCCGGCCTGGGCCTGAACCCGCATTTCGGCACGCCCCATAACCCCAATGGCAGCGATCAACCGCGCATTCCCGGCGGCTCGTCGTCGGGCTCGGCGGTCGCTGTGGCGGCGGGGATCGTGCCCATCGCCATGGGCACCGACACCGCCGGCTCGATCCGCATCCCCGCGGCGCTCAATGGTGTGGTGGGCTACCGCAGCAGCTGTCGGCGCTACAGCCGCGACGGCGTATTCCCGCTGGCGCACACCCTCGACAGCCTCGGCCCGCTGACCCGCAGCGTGCGCGATGCGCTGGCCATCGACGACCTGCTCAACGGCCGCACGCAACAGCACGTCGCCCGTAGCCTCAAGGGCCAGCACTTCGTCCTTGAGCAGGGCACGTTGGAAGACATCGAGCCCGCCGTGCGCAATAACCTGCTGCGCGCCGTGGACCAGCTCAAGGCTGCCGGTGCGCTGATCGAGGTGCGCGCGTCAGCCACCTTCCAGGCCACCCTCAACCTGATCAAGCAGGACGGCTGGCTCGGCTCATTCGAAGCCTTCGCCCTGCACGAAGGCCTGTTGGACAGCAGCGATGCCGAGCAACTCGACCCGCGTGTACGTCGCCGCCTGGAGGCCGCGCGTGAATTGCCTGCCAGCCAATTACTGCACCTGATCGACGCGCGTCGCCGCTTGCAACTCCAACTGGTCGATGAACTCGACGGTGCCGTTCTCATTACCCCGACCGTCGCCCATGTCGCCCCGGCCCTTGCACCGCTGCAAGCCGATGACGAGCTGTTCGTCAAAACCAACCTCGCCACCCTGCGCCTGACCATGCCCGGCAGTTTGCTCGACATGCCTGGCGTCAGCCTGCCCAGCGGCCGTGATGCCCTGGGTTTACCCACCGGCCTGCTGCTCAGCGCCCCAAGCGGCGAAGACGCACGTCTGCTCAGGGCCGCACTGTCGGTCGAAACCACCCTGAATTTTTAAGGAGACATACCATGGCTAAAGACATTCTCTGTGCATTTGGCGTCGACGTAGACGCCGTCGCCGGCTGGCTCGGCTCCTACGGCGGTGAAGACTCGCCGGACGACATCTCTCGCGGCTTGTTCGCAGGTGAAATTGGCGCGCCGCGCCTGCTCAAACTGTTCGAACGCTACGGCCTGCGCACCACCTGGTTTATTCCCGGTCACTCAATGGAAACCTTCCCCGAGCAGATGAAAGCGGTGGCCGACGCCGGCCACGAAATCGGCGTGCACGGCTACAGCCACGAAAACCCGATCGCGATGACCGCCGAGCAGGAAGAAATCGTCCTCGATAAGTCGATCGAGCTGATCACCCAGGTCACCGGCAAGCGCCCGACCGGTTATGTCGCACCCTGGTGGGAATTCAGCAAGGTCACTAACGAGTTGCTGCTGAAAAAAGGCATCAAGTACGACCACAGTTTGATGCACAACGACTTCCATCCGTACTACGTGCGCAAGGGCGACAGCTGGACCAAGATCGATTACAGCCAGCACCCGGATACCTGGATGAAACCTTTGGTGCGCGGCGAAGAAACCGACCTGGTGGAAATCCCGGCCAACTGGTACCTCGACGACCTGCCGCCGATGATGTTCATCAAAAAAGCCCCCAACAGCCACGGCTTCGTCAACCCGCGCCACCTGGAAGAGATGTGGCGCGACCAGTTCGACTGGGTTTACCGCGAACACGAACACGCGGTGTTCACCATGACCATCCACCCCGACGTGTCCGGCCGCCCGCAAGTACTGTTGATGCTCGAGCGCCTGATCGAACACATCCAGAGCCATGCCGGCGTGCGCTTTGTCACCTTCGACGAAATCGCCGACGACTTTATCCGCCGCCAACCGCGTACCTGATCTGAGTCATCCGTTACCTGTGGTTCAGGTTCCACCTTGGCTAGTCGGCATTTGCCCCAACCCTGCGAGGCGCGATTTATGTCCATCTACAACAAGCTTGACCTGACTGGCTGGAAACCCCGGCAACTGACGTCGCAAGAGGTGCGCTTTGCCACCTGGATCGCGTTTTTCGCCTGGGTGTTTGCGGTGTATGACTTCATCCTCTTCGGCACCTTGCTGCCGGAGATCGGCCGGCATTTTGGCTGGGGTGAAGTGGAGCAAGCTGAAATCGCAACATGGGTGGCGGTGGGCACAGCGGTGGTCGCCTTTGCGATTGGCCCGGTAGTGGACAAGTTGGGCCGGCGCAAAGGCATTATTTTTACCGTGGCAGGTTCCGCGCTGTGCTCGGCACTTACCGCGATTGGCGGTGCGTGGGGCAAGTCGCCGCTGATTCTGATTCGTTCGCTGGGCGGCCTGGGCTATGCCGAGGAAACCGTCAACGCCACGTACCTGAGCGAGCTGTATGGCGCCTCGGAAGACCCACGACTGACCAAGCGCCGCGGGTTTATCTACAGCCTGGTGCAGGGCGGCTGGCCGGTGGGCGCGTTGATCGCTGCCGGGTTGACCGCGCTGTTGCTGCCGATTATCGGCTGGCAGGGGTGTTTCATCTTTGCAGCGATCCCGGCCGTCGTGATCGCGATCATGGCGCGCAAGCTCAAGGAGAGCCCGCAGTTCCAGATCCATCAGCGCATCAGCGAACTGCGTAAAAGCGGCGCGGTAAAAGAAGCGCAAAACGTCGCTGTGACTTACGGCGTCGACTACGACGAACACAGCAAGGCTGGCCTTAAAGCTGCCTTCCGTGGTCCGGCACGGCGCGCCACGCTGGTGATCGGCGCCGCGTTGTTGCTGAACTGGGCAGCGATCCAGGTGTTCAGCGTGCTCGGCACCTCGGTGATCGTCAGCGTGCACCATATTTCGTTCGAAAACTCGCTGATCATCCTCGTGTTGTCCAACCTGGTGGGTTACTGCGGCTACCTGACCCACGGCTGGATGGGCGACAAGATCGGCCGCCGCAACGTGATCGGCCTGGGCTGGATGCTCGGCGGCCTGGCGTTTGCCGGGATGCTGTTCGGCCCAAGCAATATGCCGATGGTGGTGGGGCTGTACAGCCTGGGCCTGTTCTTCCTGATCGGGCCTTACTCGGCGGCGCTGTTCTTTATCAGTGAGAGTTTCCCCACCAGCATCCGCGCCACCGGCGGCGCGATCATCCATGCCATGGGGCCGATTGGTGCAGTGGTCGCAGGGTTTGGCGCCACCCAGGTGTTGTCCGCCGGCAGTGACTGGCAGACCGCCGCGCTGTGGTTCGGCGCGCTGCCGTGCTTCTTGTCCGGTGCGCTGATGTTTGCCGCACGCCATGTGCGGCCGGAAACCGTTCAGTAAGGAGTGTTAGATGAGCCGTAAAGTTGCCTTGATTACCGGTGCCGCCAGCGGCATCGGCCAAGCCCTCGCCGTGGCGTATGCGCGCAGCGGCGTGGCGGTGGTCGGCGGGTATTTCCCGGCCGATCCCCATGACCCGCATACCACCGTGGCCCTGGTGAAAGAAGCCGGCGGCGAATGCCTGATGTTGCCGCTGGACGTGGGCAATAGTGCCTCGGTCGACGCCCTGGCCGAGGCCGCCGTGCAGCACTTCGGCCGCCTCGATTACGCCGTGGCCAACGCCGGTTTGCTGCGCCGCGCGCCGTTGCTGGAGATGACCGATGAGCTGTGGGACGAGATGCTCAATATCGACCTGACGGGGGTGATGCGCACCTTCCGCGCTGCAAGCCGGCACATGAAAGAGGGCGGCGCGCTGGTGGCGATTTCATCGATTGCCGGCGGTGTGTATGGCTGGCAGGAACACAGCCATTACGCGGCGGCAAAAGCCGGCGTGCCGGGGTTGTGCCGTTCGCTGGCGGTGGAGTTGGCGGCGTTGGGGATTCGTTGCAATGCGGTGATTCCGGGGTTGATCGAGACGCCGCAGTCGTTGGATGCGAAGAATTCACTCGGGCCAGAAGGGCTGGCCAAGGCCGCGCGAGCGATTCCGTTGGGGCGGGTAGGGCGGGCGGATGAGGTGGCGTCGCTGGTACAGTTTTTGACCAGTGAGGCGTCGAGCTATTTGACTGGCCAAAGCATCGTCATCGACGGTGGTTTAACCGTGCGCTGGCCCGACTGAATGCATCCAATCCAAATGTGGGAGCGGGCTTGCTCGCGAATGCGCCGTGTCAGTCAATGCATGTGTTACTGACCCACCGTATTCGCGAGCAAGCCCGCTCCCACATTGGAACTGTGTTTGTCCAAGGAGACTTGTATGTCCCAACTCGTTAACCGTCGTGCCGTAATCACCGGCGCCGGCAGCGGCATCGGTGCCGCCATCGCCCGTGCCTACGCCGCTGAAGGCGCACGCCTGCTGCTGGCCGACCGCAACGCCGTCAGCCTCGCCGAAACCGCGATCACCTGCCGCAACCTCGGCGCCGAGGTGGTCGAGTGCCTGGCCGATGTCGGCAGCGTTGAAGGCGCCCAGGCCAGTGTCGACCGCTGCGTCGAGCACTTCGGCGGCATCGATATTCTGGTCAACAATGCCGGCATGCTCACCCAGGCACGCTGCGTCGACCTTTCCATCAAGATGTGGAACGACATGCTGCGCGTCGACCTCACCAGTGTATTTGTCGCCAGTCAGCGCGCCTTGCCGCACATGCTGGCGCAGCGTTGGGGCCGCATCATTAATGTGGCCTCGCAACTGGGTATCAAGGGCGGCGCCGAGTTGACCCACTACGCCGCGGCCAAGGCTGGGGTGATCGGCTTCACCAAATCCCTGGCGCTGGAAGTGGCCAAGGACAACGTGCTGGTCAATGCCATTGCACCCGGCCCGATCGAGACGCCGTTGGTGGGCGGCATCAGCGAAGACTGGAAACGCGCCAAAGCTGCCGAGTTGCCCCTGGGCCGCTTTGGCCTGGCCGATGAAGTGGCGCCGACCGCTGTACTGCTTGCCAGCGAGCCGGGTGGCAACCTGTTTGTCGGCCAGACACTCGGCCCGAATTCCGGCGATGTCATGCCATGAGTGGGGTGTAAGCATGTGCGGACTCTGCGGCTTGCTCGGCGAAGACTTGCACTGGAGCGACCCCTTGGGCGATGAGCTGCCCAGGCGCCGTGAGCGTCTGCGCCGCATTGCGGCGATCAATCAAGTGCTGGCGGTGTTCCGACTCAAGGTCGAAGACTTCCAGGGCGCGTCCTACCTGTTGTTGGGCGCGACCGGCAAACAGGCATTGGCCAGTGGCCTGGATCAACTGTGGCAGGCGGCGGAGACCATGCTCGGGCGCCCGCTGGACCCGCTGGACCCGCGTTTGCTCGATCATCTGGAGTCGTCATGAGCATCGCCCTTAATGTCATCACCGGCTTTCTCGGCAGCGGCAAAACCACCTTGCTCAAGCGTTTGCTGCAAGGCGAAAGCCTCGGTGATACCGCCCTCTTGATCAATGAATTCGGTGATATCGGCATCGACCATCTGTTGGTGGAAGAGGTCGCGCCAGACACCGTGTTGCTGCCCAGCGGCTGCGTGTGCTGCTCGATTCGCGGCGAGTTGAAAGACGCGCTGCTTGGCCTGTTGCAACGCCGTGAGCGCGGTGAGATCCCGGCGTTCAAGCGCGTGATCCTGGAAACCACCGGCCTGGCCGACCCGGCGCCGATCCTCGCCACCCTGAATAACGATGTGCAACTGCGTGGGCGTTTTCATATTGGCCTGGTGATCACCTTGGTGGATGCCTGCCACGCCCAATTGCAAGAGCGCCTGCACCCGGAGTGGCTGGCCCAGGTGGCGGCGGCGGATCGTTTGCTGCTGAGCAAAACCGACCTGGCCGGCGATTGCTCCGCGCTACGGGCGCACTTGCGGGCATTGAATGCCGGCACGCCAATCCTCGATACCCATGCGGTTCACAGCGGCGACCAACTGTTGCTCGGTGAGGGGTTGCGCAGCGCCGAGCCTTCGGTTGAAGTCAGCCGCTGGCAACTGCACCACACCACCACGGCGAGCCACGGCGCTGCCCAAGTCTGCTGCCTGACCTTTGAGCAGCCGCTGGATTGGGTGGGCTTCGGGGTGTGGTTGTCGATGCTGTTAAGATGCCACGGCGAACGAATCCTTCGCGTCAAAGGACTGCTTAACGTGAACGCAAGCTCGGCCCCCATTGTTATCCATGGCGTGCAGCATTGCCTGCATGCTCCGGTGCATTTGCCTGCATGGCCAGGCACCGACCGCCAGTCACTCCTGGTGTTTATCCTGCGCGGTCTCGACCCGGCGTTGTTGCAGCGCTCCTTTGACGTGTTCTCACGGCGGTTCGCGGCATGATCACATTGCGTGTCCTCGGTACTTCCGTGACCTTGCTGGAATGCCTGCGCGTGCGCGCCGAGCAAGAGCTGGGCATTCGCCTGGTGTACCAGGTACACGATGTGGAGCAGGCCCAGCGCATTGCGGTGATGCAACCCGAGAGTTACGACCTGTACGACCAGTGGTTTCACAACGTCGACTTCGTATGGCCGGCGCGGGCGATCCAGCCCATCGACACACGGCGTATTGCGTTGTGGCATGAGATCAATGACCTGCCCAAGCGCGGCCGGCTGTCGGCCAGCGACCGCCTGGGCAGCGGCAGCGTGCCCAGTGAGCGCCTGTTCGTGCAGCACGACGGCAGCCTCGGCAGCACGGTGACCGAGCGCATCAGCATGCTCCCGCTGACCCACAACGCCGATAGTTTTGCCTACCGCCCCGAGCGTTTGCCCGATGGCTTCAGCCACGGCAATGAAAGCTGGGGCTGGCTGCTCGACCCGGCCTGGCGCGCGCGTACCGCGTTGCAAAGTGACGCGGCGATTGGCGCGCTGGATGCCGCGCTGGCCGTGCAAGGCGCGGGGCTGGCGCAGTTCAAGGACATCGGCAATATGAGCATCGAAGAGATCGATGTGCTGGCCGACATCCTGGTGCGCAAGCAGAAGGAAGGGCACTTCGCCGCGTTCTGGTCCGATGATGAAGAAGCCGCGCAGTTGATGCTCAGCCCAAGCATCGATATCCAGAGCCTGTGGTCGCCGACCTTGATGCGCCTGCACCGTGCGGGGGTGAAGTACCGGTTGGCGGTGCCGCGTGAAGGCTATCGCGCCTGGTTTGGCGGCTTGTCGTTGTCACGCCATGCCCAAGGCCCGGTGTTGGATGCGGCGTATGCCTATCTCAATTGGTGGTTGTCCGGCTGGCCGGGCGCGGTGATGGCGCGCCAGGGTTACTACATCGGCAACCCGGCGCGCACCCGCGACCATTTGAGCAGCGCCGAGTGGGATTACTGGTACGCGGGCCTTCCGGCCCGCGAGGAGTTGCCGGGCAGCGATGGGTTGCCGTTGATCGACATCGGTGACGTGCGCGATGGCGGTTCCTACGAGCAACGCATGGGGCATATCGCGGTGTGGAACTCGGTGATGGATGAGCACAACTACCTGGTGCGCCGTTGGGGGGACTTTATGCGCGCGCGCAGCGTTTAAGCCGGATATTTCCCACGCTCCGCGTGGGAGTGCCGCCCCGGACGCTACGCACGCCTTTACCGCCAATAAAATGACATTCAAGTCCCCGCTCCAATTGGGTGTACTTATCCCAAGTCCCAGCTAATCTGCTAAAACCAAATATTCAGTTTAAATGGATGTTTTTTTGACGCCAGATCAGCTTCGTCAGGGATGCGTATGACCAAGGAACCCAGTGGCACAGAGAGGCGAACGCGGCCGCAGGGTTCGGCCATGCAGTGGCGCCACACGTTCCAGACCCGTATCGCCGGGGTGCTGGCGCTGTTGTTGCTGGTGGTGGTGGCGGCCACTTACTTTGCGGTCAAGGCTGCTACCACTCGTGCCGTGGAGAACCAGGCCCAGGTTCAGCTCAGTACCGGCATCCAGGTCTTTGAGCGCCTGTTGGACCTGCGCGGGCGTCGCCTGCAATACGGCCTGGACTGGCTGACGGCGGACGGCCCTTTCAAACACGCAGTGATCGACGCCAAGGCTGATTCGATCCTGACTGCGCTGCGCCGGCATGGCACCGGTATCCACTCCACCGAGGTGTTTGTCCTCGACCTGGATGGCAAGGTGATGATCAGCACCTTGCCGGTGTTGGTACAGGGCGCGGTGTTTCCTTATGAGCAGGCCTTGCGCCATGCGCGGCGCAGTGGCCAGCAAATGTTCATCGTCGCCATGGACGGGCAGCCGTATTTGCTGGTGCAGGATGAAGTACTCGACCCGGAGCCCATTGCCCGCGTGGTCATGGGTTTCCCCATGGACAAGTTGTTCGCCAATGAATTGCGCTCCATGAGCAACCTTGAAGTGTCGTTCCTTGGTGAGCAGGACGGCCTTGTCGGCCAGTTGTTCAGCACCCAGCCTGAAGCCTATCAAGACACCGTCATCAGCCTGATGCGCGAAAGCCCTCCCAACCCTGAGGCGCAGATCAATGTGTTTCACGGGCAACGTGCACTGAGCCAGGTGCTGCCGCTGGCCAATACCGGCGATGGCGATCAAGTACGCGTGTTGCTGCAAAGCCCGCTGGACCATGCGCTGGAATCCTTTGCGCCGCTGGACCGGCAGTTCCTCGGGATTGCCCTGGCGGTGCTGCTGGTGTCATTGGCGGCGGCGTTGTTGCTGGCGCGCCGTGTGTCGCGCCCGCTCACTGCCTTGGTGGAGGCCGCTGAACGCATTGGCGCCGGTGACTACCGCACGCCAGTGCGGGTGCGCAGTCATGACGAATTCGGCTTGCTGGCCCGTGCCTTCAACGCCATGCAAAGCGGCATCGCCGTGCGCGAGCGGCAACTGGCGCATAACGCCTTGCATGATCCGCTCACCGGCTTACCCAACCGCGCCTTGGCCATGGAGCGCCTGGGCAGTGCGATCAGTGCGCGGCGGCCAGTGGTGTTGCTGTACGTGGGGATCGAAAACTACCGGGTGATCAACGAAGGGTTTGGCCCTCAGGGCGTCGAAGAAATGCTGCGTGAAGCCAGCCGGTGTTTGTCCATGAGCCTGTTGGCCAGCGACACCGCGGCGCGCATCGCTGGCAGTGAGTTCCTGCTGTTGCTGGAAAACACCGAGATCGACCGCGCCGTGGCCCGCGCCGATCGCCTTTACGGGCTGCTTACCGAACCCCAGCGTATCGGCAATGACGAAGTGCGCCATGAAGTCAGCATCGGCATCGCCGCGTACCCCACCGACGGCCAACAGGTCGAAGAGTTGATCAGCCGCGCGGCCATTGCCCGGCATGATGCGGCGAGCCTGCCGGGGCATTTGCAGATCTACCAGCAAGACCGCGACCTTGCACACCAGCGCCAGATCACCCTGATCCGCGACCTGCGCCGGGCGGTGGTCGAGGGCGAATTGTTCCTGTGTTACCAGCCCAAGCTCGACCTCAGGCACGGCCATGTGCGTCAGGCAGAAGCCTTGCTGCGCTGGCAGCATCCGACCCTTGGGCAGGTGTCGCCCACCGAATTCATTCCATTGGCCGAGCGCACCGGCAGCATGGGCAGCCTGACCTTGTGGGCAATCGAGGAAGCCATCCGCCAAATGGCCGAGTGGGCGCAACGGGGGTTGCACCTGCAACTCTCGGTCAATATCTCGGTGGATGATTTGGCTGATGATGACTTGGCCATACGCGTCACCGCCTTGTTGATGCAGTACAAGGTCTCGGCCGACCAACTGATTTTCGAGATCACTGAAAGCGCGATCATGCATAACCCGCAACAGGCCCTCAGTGTGCTGGAGCAACTGCGTGGCTGCGGCATCAGCCTGTCGGTGGATGACTTCGGCACAGGCTATTCATCGCTGGCGCAATTGCAGCGTTTGCCGGTGCAGGAATTGAAGATCGACCAGTCGTTTATCCGCAACCTCGACAGCGCCAGTGGCGACGGTGTGATCGTGCGTTCGACCATTGAGATGAGCCACAACCTGGGGCTCAAGGTGGTGGCAGAGGGTGTGGAGTTTGAGCCCAGCCTGAAGTTGCTCAGGCAGTGGAAGTGCGACACGGCGCAGGGGTACTTGATCAGTCGGCCGTTGAATGCCATGGCATTTGAAATGTGGATGCGGCGCGAGCGGATGGTGTTGTAAATCGTGATCTCCAGGCATTCCTGTGGGAGCTGGCTTGCCTGCGATGGCGGTTGGGCAGACGACCTGAGTGTTGAAGCCGTGCTCGGTCAAAATGGTTTCCAGCAGGGCATAAAAAAGGCGGCTACCCATCAGGTAGCCGCCTTTGTTTTACCGCCGGTTCAGCTTAATCCGGCAATTTGAACGCCATCACATAGTCACCCTGTTTGGTGCCCAGCGAGCCGTGACCGCCGGCCATGACCAGCACGTACTGCTTGCCGTCCTTGCCGGTGTAGGTCATCGGTGTGGTCTGCGCGCCTGCAGGCAGGCGGCCTTCCCACAGTTGCTTGCCGTTTTTCACGTCATAGGCACGCAGGTACTGGTCGAGGGTGCCGCTGAGGAACGCGACGCCACCGGCGGTGGTGAACGTACCGCCCAGGCTAGGCACGCCCATGGTCAGCGGGATCGGAACCGGCGAGCTGTCGCGCACGGTGCCGTTCTTGTGCATCCAGATGGTCTGGTGGTTGGTCAGATCGACCGCCGCCACATAACCCCACGCTGGCGCCTGGCACGGCAGGCCCAAAGGCGACAGCAGTGCTTCGAGGATCACGCCATACGGCGCGCCTTTGTTCGGCTGCACACCTTCGGTTTCGCTGACGCGTGGGCCTTGCTTGGCAATTTCGGCCGCCGGGATCAGTTTCGATTTGAACGCCATGTAGCTTGGGTTCACGAAAGCGATCTGGCGAACCGGGTCAACCGAGATACCGCCCCAGTCGAATACGCCGAAGTTACCCGGGTAAACGATCGAGCCTTGCAGCGATGGCGGGGTGAATGGGCCGTCGTAGCGCATGGATTTGAAATCGATACGGCACAGCATCTGGTCAAACGGGGTCACGCCCCACATGTCGCGTTCTTTCAACGGCGGCGGCATGAAGTTGAGGTCGGACTTCGGCTGGGTCGGCGAGGTGTGATCACCGGCCACTGCGCCTTGCGGTACAGGGATTTCGTTGATCGGCACCACCGGCTTGCCGTTGCTGCGGTCCAGCACGTAGATGCTGCCTTGCTTGGTCGAGGCCATGACTGCTGGCTTGACGCCGTCAGCGGTCTTGATGTCGATCAGCGAAGGCTGGCCGCCCACGTCCATGTCCCACAGGTCATGGTGGGTGAACTGGAAGGTCCACTTCACGTGGCCGCTGTCGATGTCCAGAGCGGTCAGGCCGGCGCTGTATTTTTCCGAGTCTTCGGTACGGTCGCCGCCGTATTGGTCAGGCATCTGGTTGCCCATCGGCAGGTAGAGCATGCCGAGTTTTTCGTCGACACTGAACATGGACCACATGTTCGGCGAGTTGCGGGTGTAAGTCTTGCCCTCGGCCAACGGGGTGGTGTCGTCCGGGTTGCCGCTGTCCCAGTTCCACACCAGTTTGCCGGTGTGTACGTCGAACGCGCGGATCACGCCGCTAGGCTCGTCGGTGGAGACGTTGTCGGTCACGTGACCGCCGATCACGACCAGGTTCTTGGTCACGGCCGGTGGCGAGGTGGAGTAGTAACCGCCGGGGGCGAAGCTGCCGATGTTGGCACGCAGGTCGACCTGGCCTTTGTCACCAAAGTCTTCGCACATCTTGCCGGTGTCGGCGTTCAGGGCGATCAGACGGGTGTCGGCAGTCGGCACGAAGATGCGTTTAGGGCAGACAGCGCTGACAGGTGCAGTGCTGGCGCTGCCGGTAGGGCTTTGCGCGGAAGCGTAGACGGCGTCATCGTGATACGACACGCCACGGCAGGTCATGTGCGCCCAACCTTTGAAGTTCGCGGCACCCTGGCTGCTGATCTTCGGGTCGAAACGCCAGATTTCCTTGCCGGTGTCCGGGTCCAGGGCAATCACCTGGCTGTGCGGCGTGCACACATAGAGCATGCCGTTGACTTTCAGTGGGGTGTTTTCTGCGGTGGTTTCACCGGGATCGCCTGGGCCAGGGATGTCACCGGTGCGATAGGTCCACGCCGGCACCAGCTTGTGGGCGTTTTCCGGGGTGATCTGCGCCAGAGGCGAGTAACGATCACCGAAGGCCGAGCGGCCATAGGAATTCCAGTCGCCATCGGCCTGGGCCGGTGCAGCGCTGGCCATGCCAGGCGCGGCGTCGCGGTCCAGTTGGCCGGTCTTGACCATCTCACCCGGGTTGGTGAATTGGCTGGCCAGGGCGGCAGCGCCCGCCAGCACCACGGCTACGCTCAGCGCGCCAGTGCCCAGCGGCGCGGGTTGGCCACGCAGCAACGGACGGCGAAACCACGGCAGCAGCAAGACGATGCCCAAGGCGAACAGCAGGGCCAGGCGCGGCACCAATTGCCACCAGTCCAGGCCGACTTCCCACAGTGCCCACACGGTACTGGCGAACAGCACCAGTGCGTACAGGCCCAGCGCTGCGCGGCGGGTGGCCAGCAGCAACACGCCGGTGAGGGCGATGCCGATACCGGCCAGCAGGTAGTACAGCGACCCGCCGAGCATGCTCAGCTTGACGCCGCCAGCCAGCAAGGCCAGCCCCATGATCAGCAGCAAGACGCCTAGCAGCCTGGGCAGCAGGCGGCTTGGGCTTGAAGCACCATCAGTGCTCATAGTGTGTTTCTCCGTGACGTTGGAATTATGTAACCCCGTGCTTCACTGTAGATGACGATTCGGCGCGGGCTTGGTTCAGCGTTAAATTGGGTTTTTCTGGGGATAAGTCGGTTATCCACAGGCGGGCGATTGAACCCCACGCGCGGGTCGATTTAAGACAGCGCTGTCTTTAAGGCAGGGAACATTCGGCAAGATGGGATCGACCGCAGGCGTGAAACGTTTCAGTTTGTTGCGGCAAGGATAAAGCGCCTTCTCATTTTGAGAAAGCGTAATTAGAGAGATGCATCATTTCAGATCTGGTAACAGTGACAGAACGTCGCTGCAAGAATGCCTGTAAAGCCTGGCTTCTGTGGGAGCTGGCTTGCCTGCGATAGCGTCACCTCGGTACCCCAGGGAAGCTGCGGTGATGCTATCGCGGGCAAGCCCGGCTCCCACAGAAGCCGGTTACTACAGGAGGATTGTGCTGCTGTTTAGAAGGTGGTGCGCACGCCGAACTGCACGCTGCGCCCAGGCGCCGGGGCGATATCGCGCAGGATCGAACTGGCATAGCGCACGGTCTGGTTGGTGAGGTTTTCGCCATTGACGAACGCCAACCACTGGCTGCCACCCACATTGAAGTGATAACCGGCGCTGGCGCCCAAGGTGGTGTAGCCGTCGGTGCCGCTTTCGTTATCCGGCACACGCCCTTGGCCTGCGGCGTGTTCCACGTCGATCCGCGCCTGCCAGCGGTCCAGTTCCCACAGTAAGCCGCTGTTCAAGCGCAGAGGCGCAATACGCGGCAAGGCTTCGCCCGTGTCCAGGTTGGTGGCGCGGGTGTAATCGCCCGACAGCTCCAGGGCGAACTTGCCGTAGGCGCTTTCGCCCAACTTCCAGTGATCCTGGGCTTCGAAGCCGGCGAAACGTGCGCGTACACCGGAATATTTGTATTCCGGGATACCGCCCGCGTCTTCTTCGCCTTCATCGTTCAGCGTGCGCCCTGTGCCCAGTAAACCGATGTAGTTGGAGAAGCGACTATAGAACACGCCGAAACTGCCTTTGTGCGTGCCGTTGTCAAAGCGCAGTGCCAGGTCGCTGGACACGGCTTTCTCTTTCTTCAGGTTGGCGTCACCCAACTCGTAAGTGCCGGTGGCGACGTGGGCGCCGTTGGCGTACAGCTCGTAGAAAGTCGGTGCGCGCTCGGTGTAGCCCAGTGTCGCGGCCAGCGACCAGACCGGCGTGAGGCTGTATACCGCGCCGGACGACAGGCTGCCGGCGGTAAAGTCATTGGATTTATCGGCACCGGCAAAGCGCGCATTACCCTTGGCATTCGGGTCGACATTGGTGTGTTCCACACGCCCGCCAAGGCTGAGCTTGAGACGCTCGGTGGCCTGCATCTCTTCGAGAATAAACAGCGCGCCGGCGTTGGTGTCGGTCTGCGGTACAAAGGCCTCTTCACCCAGTGCCGAGAACTCATTGCGCGTCACTTGGGCGCCGACCACACCCTCGAACGGGCCGAGCGGCTGGTGGCGCGCTTCAACGCGGGCTTCATAGCCCTTGTTCTTGAAAATGGTGCCGGTTTCGCCGCCTTCGATTTCACGGTGCTCGTAATCGGTGTAGCCCGCGTCAAGTTTCACCGAGCTAAACGGGCCTTGCAGGTTGCGGATCTCGGACGCAAAGGCGTAGTGATCCTGCTTCATGCGGATGCGCACATCTTGCTCGGCGGGTGAACCGTAGTTGCTGTCATAGTTGCTGTAGGACAGCCCGGCATAACCGTCGTCCCAGGTGTAGGAACCGCCGACCGCGCCGCCATCCTGACGCCCGTCGCTGTTGCCCAGTCGACCATTTTTGCCGGGGCCATCCTCGGTCTCCGGGGCATGGCGGCTGCGGGCCTGGCCTGGGATTTTGAGGTCGTTGAATTCCCGCGCGTTCGCGTCCAGGTGCAAGGCGAAGGTGCCGTTGCCGGCTTCCAGTTTACCGGCGCTGCTGCGGGTGGTGTCGGCGCCGCCGTAGCGCAGTTCACCGGCACCGTGGATGCCTTCGATGGCTTCTGTGGGAATACGGTTGTCGAAGGTGTTGACCACACCACCGATGGCGCTGCCGCCGTAGAGCAAGGCTGCCGGGCCACGTACGATTTCGATGCGGTCGACGTTGATCGGGTCCAGGGGCACGGCGTGGTCATAGGACAGCGACGAGGCATCCAGTGCACCCACGCCGTTGCGCAGGATGCGAATGCGGTCGCCATCCTGGCCACGAATGATCGGGCGGCTGGCACCTGGGCCAAAGTACGACGACGACACGCCTGGCTGCTTATTCAGGGTTTCGCCGAGGCTGCCTTTTTGTTGCAGGGTCAGGTCATCGCCTTCCAGCACCGTGGTGGGCGAGGCGAGTTGTTCGCTGCCCAAGGGGTTGCCGGTAATGACTTGGGGTTGCAGTTCCAGGGCGTGGGCTTCGGAGCCGATCAACAGGGCGGCGGCAAGCGGGGTCAAGCGCCACAGAGTAGAGAGGGACATCAAACATTCCTTGGTAAAAGGCACAGAAAAGAGAAGGCTTAAAACGGTATCGACTTTGATAAGTATCGTTACAATATAACATCACTTTTTTGCCTGAAAAGGGGAACTTTTTTCCAGGGGCTATATTCAATGCAGTGCTTCCACCTCTACGCCCCGTCGGCTAAGGTGCGCGGCTGTGTTTCCTCTTTTTGCAAAAGGCCTGGCATGACCGCGACAAGCAACGACCCACTTCACGGCGTGACCCTGCAGCACGTCCTCACCACCCTGGTGGAACACTACGAATGGAGCGGTCTGGCCGAACGCATTGATGTGCGCTGTTTCAAGAGCGACCCCAGCATCAAGTCGAGCCTGACCTTCCTGCGCAAAACGCCGTGGGCGCGGGAGAAAGTCGAAGGTTTGTACGTCAAGCTGATGCGTACCAAACGCCCGCTGGATTGAGGCCATGAAGCGGTATGTGGCCACGGCGGCGCTGGCTGGCTGGACAGGGCTGGCGATTCAGCAATACTTGATTTTCTATTCGCGCTGGGAGGCCGGCGCGAGCCTGTTGGGCGGGCTGATCAACTTTTTCAGTTTCTTCACGGTGCTGACCAACACCCTGGTGGTCGTGGTGTTGAGCTATGCGCTGGTCAATCGCGAGTCGGCGGTAAAACGTTTCTTCCTGGCGCCCGCTGTCAGTAGCGGTATTGCCGCGAGCATCGTGGTCGTGAGCCTGGCCTACAACCTGTTGCTCCGACATTTGTGGAGCCCCACCGGCTTTCAATTTATCGCCGACGAGTTGTTGCACGACGTGATGCCGCTGCTGTTCGTGATCTATTGGTGGCGGTGTGTGCCCAAGGGCACGTTGCACTTCAAGCACATTGGCGGGTGGGTGATTTACCCGCTGGTGTACTTCGGCTATGTGCTGCTGCGCGGGCATTTGCTGGGGCAGTATCAGTACCCGTTCATCGATGTGGACAGCCTCGGTTATCCACAGGTGTTTGTGAATGCCGGGGGGATTTTGGCGGGGTTTGTGCTGATTGCGTTGGCGGTGGTGGGGCTGGACAAAGTTCTTAAACGGGCAGCGTAAAAATGTGGGAGCTGGCTTGCCTGCGATGGCGGTGGGTCAGTTGGACAATTTGTTTCTGATGCACCGCCATCGCAGGCAAGCCAGCTCCCACATTGGATCTTCAGTGGACTTGAGGGCTTTATTCTTCTTCGCTGCCCTCGGCACGCCAGTATCCCACGGCCTTGAGGAACTCCTCATTGACCTGGTGCGTGTCCAGCAACACGCGGCGCAGTTGGCGCGACAGTTTGGTTTCCGTCGCGACAAAGCTGTACAGCGAACCGCCCGGCAGGGTCAGGTTGCGCACCGTCTCCAGCAGGTCGTCGTGGCCGCGCACCACCCAAATCACCTCTACATCGGCAGCGCTGGTCAGTGGCTGCTGTTCGGCGCTATTGGCGATTTCAATCACCGTCAACACCTTGCGCCCGGCCGGCAATTCTTCCAGGCGACGGGCGATGGCCGGGATCGCGGTTTCATCACCAATCAGCAAATAGCTGTCGAAGATGTCCGGCACGATCATCGAGCCGCGCGGCCCGCCGATGTACAGGTGCTGGCCAACCTGCACCTGTTCGGCCCAGGTAGAGGCTGGGCCATCGCCGTGCAGCACGAAGTCGATATCCAGCTCGCCGATGCTCAGGTCGAAGCGCCGTGGCGTGTAGTCGCGCATGGCCGGTTGCGGGCCGTCGCCCTTGATGTTGAAGGTCGGGCTTTCCAGCGCAGCCTGCTCGGCGGCGTTTTGCGGGAACAGCAGTTTGATGTGGTCGTCACTGCCCAGGCTGATAAAACCTGCCAGTTCCGGCCCGCCCAAGGTGACGCGGCGCATGCGTGGGGTGATGTCGACCACCCGCAGCACTTGCAGTCGGCGGCGTTTGATTTCGTGGGTAACGCGATGGATAGCTTGAGTATTCATTGGTTTTTCCCGTCGGCAATGGCTTGAGCGGTGCCGTTGAGCAGCGCCGCGACACGAACGATTTCTTCCGGGCTCCAGCGCCCGTGGTGCGAATGCAAGGCGTGGCGCAGGTTATGCACCGCCTCGTGAATCTCGGGTGGGCGGTCGTGGCCACGCAGCGAGCGCTTGCTGACATCAATGCGCATGCGCACGCCTTCCAGGGCAACGGCTTGCTCGCTTAAGAAGAGACGACCGGCGTCGGTGATTGTGTAGCGTTTTTTTCCATTCTCGGCGTCGCCGCTGATCAACTCGCTCTCTTCCAGAAAGGTCAGGGTGGGGTAGATCACACCGGGGCTGGGGCTGTAGGCGCCGTCGAACAGGCTTTCGATCTGGCGGATCAGGTCATAGCCATGGCAGGGCTGCTCGGCGATCAAGGCCGGTAGCAGCAGTTTCAGGTCGCCAGGGGCAAATACCCGAGGGCCGCGGCCGCCGCGTTTTTCAAATTCACTGCGATGCTCGTGTCGCATGGTCTGTCCTCTGTCCTATTTAGATATAACTTAAGATATATCTTATGGTGACGGTAGCCCGAGACGACCAACGGTCGTGAGCAGCGTCAAGCGGCTCACGCTCGAGGGGCATGGACGATAAAAGTATTTAGAGTTATAACTTTAATTAGAGTTTGTGCTCGAACAGGCGCGTTAACAGGTTGCTCTTTATAGCAGCGCTTGTGCGTGTAGTATTGCTCTTACAGTCACTTCCCGTTATGACACTTATGTTCAAGTAGGCTGATTCTTACGGCTATTTTTAAAGTTTTGGCAAAGTGCCATACTTTTCGTTCGCCCCGTGTTTCTAAAGGCTACTTGGCCGTGGGAAGCGACCTGCATACCTGTTGTTGATTTGAATTGATCATTGCTTGGCGTTGTTCGGTTCAACTAACCGTCTGCGTTATTCGTTGTTGAGAAGTTGCTTGGCGACGAATCAATCAATGTTGATAACTACAGGTATTGATCATGTTCAAGAAGTTTGCTGTCGCTGTTCCTCTGGCTGTTCTGGCACTGTCTTCCTCGGTAACAGCTACTGCTGCCGGTGAAGCCAGCCACACCGTCAATATCAAGGCAAACATCCCGACCACCGTGTTCCACGCACAACCGCGTGATCCGAACTGGGGTCGTGACGAAACCATGACCTACAACCTGGTCAGCGGTGAGCTTGCTTCGTTGAGGGCCACCTACGACGTCAAGAACACCAACGGTTCGGTTGCTGCCTACATCGAAGGTGGCCCGGCCGTACTGTTCAACGGTGATGCCGCGCAAAACATCCCGGTCACCACCACCTTCAATGGTGTGATCTTGAGCGGCAGCCCTCAGGAAGTGGTCAACGAAGCCGACTCCACCCCGGGTATAGGGGCGGAAATGCACATCGCCGCGGCCAAGCCTACGGCCACTCAGCGTGGCTCCTACACAACCACGATCCCGGTAGTGTTCGACGCGGTACTGCCAGTCACCCCATAAGGCCAATGCGTGCTCGTTAACCACGGGCATCTGCTTGCAGGTCGGCTGACTTCCCTCCTCGGTCCGCCGGCCTGATTTTCTCTCCAGTCTTCTGGCATTCAGAGTGTTCCGTTCATGTTTCCGATGACGCCTATCGCGGCTGCGCTAGCGCTGCTGATGTGTACGAGTGCCCTGGCTGCACCTGCTTCTTCCGGTGCTTCAACCCCCGGCAGTCTGATTACTCAGGCGCAAGGCTTGCCCGCTGGTTTTACTGATCATTTTTTCGAGGTGCCGTTGGCGGTACGTGTGGACCTTGACCAGCAACTGTTGGGTGAGGCGCTGATTGTTTTGTCCCGCGATGACCGTGTCACCTTGCTTGAATTTACCGACACCGCCGACAGCAAAGTCCCGGCCGCCACCCGCGACACCTGGCAAGCGCTGCTGGAGAAAGGCGTGTCATTGGGTGCTTGTACCCAGTCCTGCCCGCAGAAAATGCTCTCGGCCTTCTACAACCTGGAAAGCTCCCAGCTGTCGATCCTCACCCAAGACGTCGAACTGAGTGGCGACATCCCGCGTTTCCATGAGCAGCCCGAAGGTGGCAGCCTCGGCTTGATCATCAACAACCAGCTCAACCTTAATGGCAGCCAAGAGGACAGCCTCGGCGGACGCTATGGTTTGCAAGCCAGTTCCAGTCTGGGTAACTGGAGTCAGGTGTTCAACCTGCAGCTGGCGCGCCAGAGCGGCGATGACGAGCCCATGCGCCATGCGATCCATGAGCTGTATACCCAGCGAGAACTCGAAGGGCAGTTTTTCCGCCTGGGCCACTTCACCCCCAATTCCGATGGCCTGACCCGCCAACTGCGCAGCTTCGGCGCCAGCCCCGATACGGCGCTGGGCCTGATGTATGGCAGCTCCGACAGCCTGGCCATCAACAACGCCAAGCCCAGCGTGTACCCGATCTATGTCACCGCCAACCGCCAGGCGGCGGTGGAGATTTACCGTAATGGCCTGTTGATTAACACCCAGGCCGTTGCGGCCGGCCTGCAAACCCTGGACACCCGGCCCTTGCCCGGCGGCATCTATGAAGTGGAAGTGCGCCTTATCGAAGACGGCCTGACCACCAGCACCACCCAGGAGCTGGTCTACAAACCCAGCAACTGGCGCAACGCCGAAGACCGCTGGCGCTATAACCTTTTCGCCGGGCGCGAGACCAAGTTGTTCAGCAACTGGGAAGAACAAGCTTCCGGCGCGGTGACGGCCGGTGCGTCGCTCAACTATCTGGTACACCCGCGCGTGATCCTCGGCCTGTCGGCCCGTCAGGTGCGCGAGCAGTTGCAATACGGCGGCTCGGCGGACTGGACGGTGGCCAACAATACCAGCCTGTATGCCAACCTCTACCAGACCCAGGAACACGGCACCGGCATGGACCTGCAAGGGCTCTATACCCTGGGCGCGACCAACCTGGTGTTCAGCCATAACCGCAGTTGGCTCGACACCCGCGACACCTACGAGACTCTGCCCGATGGCACACGCCTGCGGCGCAACACCTTCGTCGGTGAAGCCAGCAACACGGCGTTGTCGGTCAACCACCGGCTGGATGCGAAAAACACCCTGAACATGCGCCTGTCCCACAGCGAAGGCAATGTGGAGGGGGCCGGCATCGACCTGGGTTGGAGCCGCCACGACAACCTGTTCGGCAGTGACGCCAACTGGCGCTTCTCGGTGTTCGACCGGCCCGGCAGCGCCGGCACCAACGACGCGCGCAACCGCGGCGTGGACGTGAGCGTCAGCGTCAACCTGGGCACCGAAGGCCGGCAGATTTCCGGCAGCATCGGCACCCGTACTGCCCGTGACGGTGGGCGCGACAACAACGCTTCCGTGACTTTGCGCCAGGACCTCACCGACCACTTGCTGCAAAGCGTCTCGGCCACGGCGATCACCGACACCTACGGCGTCGGCCTGTCGGGCATGGCCAGCTTCAATACGGACGCGGTCAGCGGTGACGGGTTTGTGCAACGCAGCTCGTTCAACGGCGACCTGAGCGGTGGCTTGAACCTCAACAGCACCTTCGTTGCCGGCGCCGGCCAGATGCTGCTGAGCAGCCAGTACCAGGGCAACGGTGCGGGCATGATCATCGACGTGGAAACCGACCTCGACGAAATCGCCCTGCGTGCCGACGACCTCGGCGGTGGCGGCGCGATCTTGCGGCCGGGGCGCAACTACGTGCCGGTCTCAGCCTACAAGAGCAGCAGCGTGAGCTTCGACTTTGAAGGTAATCACCCGTCTGCGGCGAATATCCAGCCGACCCGCGCCAGTTATCACCTGAACAAGGGCGGGGTCGACTACCGGAAAATCACCGTGATGAAAACCGTCACCGTGCTCGGCCGGTTGTTGGATGAGCGTGGTGCACCGCTCAAGGGCCATCACGTGATCAACCACGCCAGCCGTGGGGTCAGCGAAGTCGACGGGTTTTTCTCGATGGAAATGAGCGCCAGTTCACCGACCTTGCAAGTGCGCTACCAGAACCAATTGCTCTGTCAGTTCCGCCTGGACCCTGCCAATGCGCCGAGTGAGAGCGATGTGTTGATGATCGGCGATTTGCGCTGCACCAAGGACACCCTGGCAGAAGCAACCCACAACGCCGAAACCGCTGGTTGATGGCATGGACTGGATTTTTATGAACGTGAAAAACGTAACGAGAACCGGCTTGAAGCAGTGTGCGTTCGCGCTGGCGCTGGTCAGCATGAGCCTGCCTGCGCACGCGCTGGTGCAGAACATCACGGCGGTGTTTCGTCCTGACCCGTCGAACCCGATGGTGAATAAATTCGAAAACACCACGCCCCACAGTGGCGTCTGCGCGTGGCACGTACCGGCCAGGTGCGAGGCGTTGAATACCTTCAGTATCCGTGATGCGGCATTCAGGGCCGAGTCGGTAGAGCCGATCGAGGCCAACCATGAAGACCCTCGAAAAGGCGCCTATTTCAAAGTGCCTTCATCTTGGCGTGATGTACAGGTGGTCCATGTCGGGACGGGTGAGGTTGAAACCGTACAAATGCGCATTGCGGGTATTGGTACGCGTTGGGATGTGCCGCGTCCGCCTGGCGTCAGCGGGTGGGCTAACGGAGGAACCGGTTGGACCTACTATTGGAGTAACGGTGCGCCTCCTTGCCAGGGGGTTAACTATTTGGCGGCATCCGCCAGTTACGCACTGTTTTTCTGGATCGTCCCGGAGGGCGTGGGGGCTTGTACGGTAAACCCGGGCACCACTTTTGCGCGTTTGACCTACAGCCACTTGGAGTACGGCTACGAACTTAAAACCCCCAACCCGCTAGGCATGGCCAGCGGCGAATACCGCGGCTCCCTGACTTACAGCATCGGGCCGGGCGGGGATTTTGATTTCGGTGACGTGATGGCGTCCACCGAAAGCGCCCTGACGTTCAATTTTCAATTGGCTGTAGAGCATGAGCTCAAGGTCGATCTCCCACCGGGCGGCAACCGCATCGAGTTGCTACCCGAAGGCGGCTGGCAAGCCTGGCTTAACCGTGGGCGCCAACCGGCGCGGTTGTTCCGTGACCAGACCTTTGTCATTTCCGCCAGTGGGCGTTTCAAGATGCAGCTCGAATGCAGCCTTGCGGTGGGCAACACCTGTGGCTTGCGCAACGGCGCGGGGGATCAGGTGCCGTTGCAGGTTGCTGTCAGCCTGCCCTTTGGCTTGCAGAACCAGGCCGGGCAGGCGGTCAACAAGCAGCCCTTGCGCCTGGATGGCGTGGGCACCGAGTTGTTCCAGCCTGCGTTTTACGTGAACAACCGTGCTGGAACGCTGCACTTCGAAGTCGAAAAAGACCAGGTCAAGGACATGCTCGAACAGCCGGGCAGCACCTATTCGGGTGTGGTCACGGTGATCTGGGATTCGGAAGTCTGAGCGGATATTTGCCGCACGCCGGCCGCTGGGCTGGGTTCAATCAATAAGGCGTAATCAAACATGAAACATGCAGTGTTATCAGTGGGGCTGTGGCTGGTGTCTTTGGCGGTTCATGCGGGACCTGCGATCAACGTCGGCGTGGTCTACGACTACCTGGAAGGCGACCGCAGTTCTTACCTCAAGCGTGTCTACAACGGCGGCACCAGTACCGCGTTTATCAAAGTCAATGTGCTGGAGATCGTCTACAACGCCGACGGCACGTCCAGGGAAGTGCCCGTCGCGTCGATGACCGACGCCAAAGGCAGCACCACCAACCGCGACGGCCTGATGGCCAGCCCGGCTCGTCTGATCGTACCGGCCGGCGGGCGTCAGGGCACTCGGTTGCTGTACATGGGCCAGCGAGACAAGGAGCGCTATTTCCGTGTGCGTTTCATTCCGGTGGTACCGGAAAAGGAAGATGACTTTGCTGTCACCGATGCCGAACGCGCCGAATACAAGGACGCCCTGGCCGCCGGAGTCAACGTCATGGCCGGGTACGGCACGGTGTTCTTCGTGCGCCCGCAAGACACCCGTTTTGATACCCGGATCAGCGAAACCGCCAGCCAATACACCATGCGTAATGCCGGCAACAGCGTGGTGGTGCTCGATGAGTTCCGCGATTGTTCGGTGACGAAAAAGACCGAATGTGAGGCCACCACCAAGCACCACATTCTGCCTGGCCGCCAGTTGGTGCTGGAGAAAAAGTCGGAGCGTCAGTTCAACTTCCAGCTGATCGAAGGTCGCAACAAAAAAACGATGACGGTCAACAGTAACGGGTGATGACAATGTTCAAGCAACTGACGGTACTGGCTGTGCTGATGGCGCCTGTGTTGGCGGGTGACCAGGCGCAGGCATTTCAGGAGCGCCACAGTTTTGATGTATCGGTGACCATCCCGATCCATGAGGCCTATGTGCTGCCTTCCGAGTCCGATTGGATGGGCCAGGACCAAGTGCTGCCCTGGGACCTTGCGACAGCCCGGCTGGGCCGTCTGCGCAAGAACTTTGATGTGAAAAACATCAACGGCGGCGTGGCGGCGCGCCTTGGTGACACGCCTTATCTGTTGAGTGGCCGCAACCGTATCGATTTGCAGGTGTTGTTCAACCGGGTGCCGCTGACTCTCGATTCTACCCTGGTGATCAGCGCCGATGAAGCCCGCTCGGGCCGTCGCGCTGAACTGGAAATCACCGCCGTTGAACCGGAAGACGGCTACAAGGGCGGCGAGTATTACGGCACGGTACACCTGCTGTTTGATTTTCCGGCGCCTTGAGACATGCACTTTGCTGTTCGCGAAATTGGCGGCACAGGCAAGTTATAAGTTGCCTGGCCCACCGCTTTCGCAGCCTCGCTAAAGCTCGACAGCTCCCACAGGGGATCAGTGTTGCCAGCGCTAAAAATTAAATGTGGGAGCTGGCTTGCCTGCGATAGCAATAGTGAATTCATCACCGCCATCGCAGGCAAGCCAGCTCCCGCACAAACCCCATTTCACCCCAGGCGCTTCGGTCATGCCCCGTGGCACAGCAGGGTGCCGCTGCCTTGCAAGTACGGGGTCAAAATCGGCGCCATGCCTTTGAGCACCTGCACCGGCAGTGCCGAAGTGAACTTGAAGTTTTGCGCCGAACTGCCTGGCACAAAGGCGGTTAGGGTGCCGAAGTAGCGCTCGCTGATGTAGAACACGAACGTGGCGGTGCGGTTGATCGCTTTGGAGCTGATCACTCGGCCGCCGGCGCCCATCGCTTCTATGCGGTTGTCGCCGGTGCCGGTCTTGCCGCCCATGGCCATCGGCGTACCGTCGGCCTGCACGAAACTGCCGGAAACACGCTTGGCCGTGCCCGCGTCCACCACTTGCGATAACGCGCCGCGCAGCGCGGTAGCGACCTCGGACGGCATCACTCGTTTACCCGCATCGGGCGTGTTGACCACGCGGGTTTCGTACGGCGTATCGGCGGCAAAGTGGAGACTGTCGATGCGCAGCACTTTGCCGCGCACGCCGTCGTTGAGGATGATGCCCATCAGTTCGGCGAGCGCGGCGGGGCGATCGCCCGAGCTGCCAATCGCGGTGGCCAGCGACGGCACCAAATGGTCGAACGGGTAACCCACCGCCTGCCAGCGCTGGTGAATATCCAGGAACGCCTCGACCTCCAGTATGGTGCGAATACGACTGTCGCGCGCGCTTTGGTGACGGCTCTTGAACAGCCAGCTGTAGACCTCCTGGCGTTCAAATTGGCTGGCCTTGACCACTTCGCTGAAGGTCGCGTCGGGGTGGTTGAGCAGGTAACCGAGCAACCACAGGTCCAGTGGGTGGACCTTGGCGATGTAGCCCTGGTCGGGCAAATCATAGCGGCCCGGGCCGTAGTCGGTGTACAGGCGTTGCAGGCGTTCGTCGGTGAGTTTGTCGCTGGTTTTGGCATTCACCAGATGTGAACGCACGAAGCGATTGAAGGTGTCCTGGTCAGCCTCGGGGAACAGGTAGCGATGCACAGCCGCCATACGGATCGCCGTGGGGTGCAGCCCGTCAAGAAAGGTCTCAAGGCGCGCCTGGGTGTCTTTTTTCTGGTACTTCTTCCAGAACTTGAGCAGGAAGGTGGTGCCTTCGCGATCAGCGAATTGGGCCAGGTACTCCTGGCGCCGTGGGTCGTTATCATCCTTGAGCAATTGCGCACTGTTGTTGGGGCCTGCGTAAGTAACGTAGCGTTCCAGGTCGCGCATCAGCCGGATAAATGGCAGGTTGATCGACTCGCGCAAGGCGTCTCGCAGCGACGGGCTGCGGCCATTGTCCTGGTTGCGGAAGTTGTGGAAGTGGTGCATGCCGCCGCCGGTGAAAAAACCTTCGTTGGGGTTGGCCGAGTAAGTCCGGTCGAGGGCGGCATCGAGCATGTTGGCCAGGGACTTATCGGGATTCTGGATCAGGTAATCGACCGCCCACCGGCTGATGCGGTCCTGCTCGGCAATCTCGGTTTTTTTCAACGCGGCGGGTGTTTGCGCCGCGTAGCGATCATGCAGCTCGCTGATGATCTGCAGGTAAGTGGTGAGCACTCGCAGCTTGGCCGTGGAGCCCAGCTCCAGCTTGCTGCCCTCATTGATGTCGAAGGGCTGATCAGTGTTGTCGGTTTGCACGCGCACCCGCGAGCCGTCCGGGGTCAGTTCGAACAGGGTGAAGCTGTAGCGCACCTGGGGCGTGCTGGCGGGCGTGAGCAGGCGCTCGCCGAGCAGGCCCATTTTGCCGGCGAAGGCGGGGTCGGCCAGTTGCTTGAGGTAGTCGGTGGCCTGGCTTTGCAGCTCGGCTTGCAGGGTGCTGGTGGCCGACAGGTCCAGGCGGTCGAGGTCGTACAGCGGCCGGTTGAGCAGGGCGGCGAGACGGCTGCGGGCAACGCTGATGCCCTTGTTGGTGTCGATGGGCTGCACGGTCGGCTGTTGCTGCCAGTCGCGGTAAGTGACGTGGGATGCCAGGGCGGCCTTGAGCAACGGCGGGTCGATCACGGCGTTCTGCGCCAGCAGGCGCAGGTGGCTGTCGGTGAGTTGCGCCAGTTCATCGCGGCCGTTGGCCAGGTAATGAGACGGCCGGCGCTGAGCGATCATCAGCGACAGCACCTGGCGCAAAGCCAGGCCACGTTGCGCCACATGGACCGCATCAATTTCAGTGCCGTTAAGGGCCAGGTTCACCTGCTTGAAGTCAGCGCCGTACCACACGCGCAAACCCTCGGCCATGCCATGCACTTCGCCATGCCCCGGCACGGCGGACAGCGGCACGCTGTTGAGGTAGTCGCGCACGATATTCTGGCGTGCCACCTGGGTGTCAGGCCCAGGCTGGTAGGCGCGCACACCGGCGGACAGCATCTGGCGCAGTTTTTCACTGCCGGACAAGGTCAGGCCGTCGGGCGAATGCCGATATTTTTCCAGCTGGGTGGCCAGGGTACTGCCGCCGGCACTTTGACCGGGCAGGTGCAATACCTTTGCGACTTGCGACCAGGCCGCCATGGCAAAGCGCGGCCAGTCCACCGCTGGGTTGGCCTGGGGCTGGGCGGGGTCGAGCAGGTCACGGTTCTCGATGAACAACAGGCTGTGGACCACCAGCGGCGGGATGGCGGCAAAACTTGAGTACAGCTGCTGCGGGTACTCGAACTGGTACAGGGGCAAGGCGCGACAGTCGGTGATCGAAAGGCCGGCCTGGATTTTCTCCGGGTAAGGCACGAAGAGACCGTGGCCGGCGTAGCTCATTAGCGCTGGCGAAAACTGCACCTGGGACTCGATCACATAACCGCGCTTGAGCAGGCGCGGCAAAAAGGTGCCGAGGTCGCTGTAGCCCAAGCGGCGATCGAACGGGCCGGCGCCGGGGTAAACCATTGCCTGGCTCGGGCCGGGTTCCAGCCGGTAGGTGAGGTCGTGGGCCAGCCGGCTCAGTTGCCGGGCTTGCAGTGCGGATGTGCGTATCTCTTTGGCGGCGGCGAACCCCAGCGCAATCACCACCATCAACACAATCAGCCAGAACAGGCGACGTATGTAACGGGGCCTGGGTTTATTTTTGGGTAAAGGCGCTGGGTCCGAACTGCCTTGTAATTTCGCAGCCTTGGTCGATTCGGTTTGCCACAGTGCGCCCATAGTCGATTGATCCTGCACGCAGATTGATCGGACTTGCCTGAAGCTTAGTCGCTGGGCGACAGGTGTGAGGGAATTGTGGTTGGGTAGTCGGAATCTTCTTGGATGGCGTGTGAATGCAGGGTGGGTTGCGACGTTTTGTCGCTCAGCGCAGGTAATATGCTCCTGTAAAGTGGCTTTTTAGCCGGGTCTTTCACTGAATTGCATGGTTTTTATAGTGAAAGACCCTGGTCCCGGCTTTTTATACTGCACGTCCCGCCGATCTTGCCCGGCAAGAAGGGCCCGTCCATGAGGCGGCCCCGGTTTCAACAAGGGCACAGGCTTACCGGCCTGGCCCCGGAAACTCGACGGACAATCCAATAACAAAATGAGGTTGTTTCCCTATGCCTGTCGGCAAACCACTGCCCCCTGGCGAGACCGCTCAAGGCGGCCCGCTCAAACGTGAACTGGGTGAACGACACATCCGTTTGATGGCGCTCGGCGCCTGTATCGGTGTCGGCCTGTTCCTCGGTTCGGCCAAGGCCATCGAGATGGCCGGCCCGGCAATCATGCTCTCCTACATCATCGGCGGCCTGGCCATTCTGGTGATCATGCGCGCCCTTGGTGAGATGGCCGTGCACAACCCGGTAGCCGGCTCGTTCAGCCGTTATGCCCAGGATTACCTCGGCCCGTTGGCGGGCTTTCTCACAGGTTGGAACTATTGGTTCCTGTGGCTGGTGACCTGTGTCGCGGAAATCACCGCCGTGGCGGTGTACATGGGTGTCTGGTTCCCCGACACGCCGCGCTGGATCTGGGCCCTGGCGGCGCTGATCAGCATGGGCACGATCAACCTGATCGCCGTCAAAGCCTTTGGTGAGTTCGAGTTCTGGTTTGCGCTGATCAAGATCGTCACGATTATTGCCATGGTGATCGGCGGCGTCGGCATCATTGCATTCGGCTTCGGTAACGACGGTGTGGCCTTGGGTATTTCCAACCTGTGGGCTCACGGCGGCTTCATGCCCAATGGCGTGCAGGGCGTGTTGATGTCCTTGCAGATGGTGATGTTCGCCTACCTGGGCGTCGAGATGATCGGCCTGACCGCCGGTGAAGCACGCAACCCGCAGAAGACTATTCCAAGCGCCATCGGCTCGGTGTTCTGGCGCATTCTTTTGTTCTACGTCGGCGCGTTGTTTGTGATCCTGTCGATCTACCCGTGGAACGAAATCGGCACCCAGGGCAGCCCGTTCGTGATGACCTTTGAACGTTTGGGCATCAAGACCGCCGCAGGCATCATCAATTTCGTGGTGATCACCGCCGCACTGTCGTCCTGCAACGGCGGCATCTTCAGCACCGGGCGCATGCTCTACAGCCTGGCGCAGAACGGCCAGGCGCCGGCGACTTTCGGCACCACCTCCAGCAATGGCGTACCGCGCAAGGCGCTGCTGCTGTCGATCTTTGCCTTGCTGCTGGGCGTGTTGCTCAACTACCTGGTACCTGACCAGGTGTTCGTATGGGTGACCTCCATCGCCACCTTCGGCGCGATCTGGACCTGGCTGATGATCCTGCTGGCCCAGCTCAAGTTCCGCAAAGGCCTGAGCCCGGCCGAAGCGGCGGGCCTCAAGTACCGCATGTGGCTGTACCCGGTCAGTTCCTATCTGGCGCTGGCGTTCCTGGTGCTGGTGGTGGGCCTGATGGCGTACTTCCCGGATACGCGGGTGGCGCTGTATGTGGGGCCTGCGTTTCTGGTGCTGCTGACCGTGCTGTATTACGTGTTCAAGTTGCAGCCGACCAATGCGGCGGCACGCTCCGTCGCCTGACGGCCTGGCGTACACCAAAAGCCCCTTGATCGGGGCTTTTTGTTTTCAGGCGGCGGCCATGCGTGTCGATTGGTCCAGCCGTTTGTTGAACTCCAGCCAGGCGCCCAACATCGCCATCAAGCCAGCGCCCACAAGCGCGGTAAAAATTTGCATGGCAAAGGCATCGCCGGCCATGGCGTTGACCATGTCCGCCAACGGCGCCAACAACACGCCAAGGCAGAACACTTCCAGCGAAAAGCGGCCCATCCGGCAGGTCTGCTGTGCCAGCCAGTTTTGCGTCCAGGCACGCCCCGGCAACAGTTTGGCGGTGACATAGGCCAAGGCCAGGAAATGCAGCAGACGCACCGGCGACAGGTCGGTCTTGCTGATCGGGTACAACAGTTCGCTGAGCGCGTGCGGCATCAGTGCGTCATGCACCTCGGGCCAGCGCCAGCCGATCGTGATCACGCCGGCCATCAATGCGTAGGTCGCGGCCATCATGAATAACGGCTGCCGCAGCAGTGGCCGATGCTCCTGCGCGCGGGGTTGTTGCCCATGAATCGCCGCCGCGCCGCCCAGCACGAACAGGAACTGCCAGGTAACCGGGTTGAAATACCACACCCCGTCGGCAATCGCTGCCAGGTTCCAACCCAGGTGTGGCGCCAGCAGGTACACCGCCATCGACCCCGCCACCACCCACCACGTTTTGCGCAAGAGCCACGGCAACACCAGCGGCAGGCCGGCCAGCAGCACGATATACAAGGGCAACGGGTCCATCAGGTTGGGCTTGAAGCGCAGCAGCAATTCATCCACCAACGCTTGCTGTGGTTGGGTGACAAAGTGCGTCAGGCCCATCTCCTGCACCAGATCGCGGGTTTCCACATGGCTGTTGGCGAAGAACACGATGCCCATCAGCATCGCCAGCAAGAAAATATGCACCACGTAAAGCACCCAGGTGCGCCGCAGGATCTTCAGGCAGGCCATCCAGTAGCCTTCGCGTTGCAAGACCTTGCCATAGGCCAGCACTGAGGCATAACCGGCAAGAAATACAAACACTTCAGCGGCATCGCTGAAACCGATATTACGCAGGGTGATCTGGCCGAGTGGGTTGTGGGGGACGTGATCCCAGAAAATGAAGATCAACGCCAAGCCCCGAAAAAAATCGATGCGCGGGTCGCGTCCGTTCAGCATGGCAGCGGGCTCTTGAACAGGGGTTTAAGTCATGACAGGCGAATGCGCGTGTTGTCACACGCCGCACGTCGGGCGCGCGCAGGTTGGCGGTATTTGTAAGCAATTGCAAAGGCTGGGTATTACTGAATGTCTCTATACATCGATGATGACCAACGTGCCCCGGCTGCCGGGGCTTACAGCATGGGGAGTGCCGGCTTCTACGAGGTACATCTGGCCGGCAGCAACGCGTATTTGCTCGGTGCCAATGCTCAGGCACAACTGGCCGCTGACTACCAATAACCCCTCGTTGTAATCATGGGTTTCCTCTTTATAAGCTTGGTCATCCATACGCAACACCTTGATCCGCGCTGGGCCGACCTGGCCCAGGCGTGCGGATTTCCAGCTGTCGGGCAGTTGCGCCGCAATGGCGCTGAAGTCGAGTAACGGCATGTGAAGCTCCTTGTTTCAACGATGCCGTCGGTGGTCCGGTTCAGCGGTCAAGAGTATTCGGATATTTATGCGGCAGCCACTTCCTGCGGCTCAAAACTGTCCGCCCGTGCCATTTGCCACATGCGCGAATAGAACTCGCCGTTCACCTCGCCGGTGAGCAACTCGCCAGGCTTGAGGAACACATGCAGCTGCGAGAACAGTTTGATTTCGGTCGCCGACATGCGCCGCACCAAATGCTTGGCCGACAGTTGCGACGGATGATCCAGGCCGGCCGCAGCGAGCATTTCCGCCAAGGCGTGCAGCGTGTTGCGGTGGAAGTTGAACACGCGCTGGGCTTTGTCGGGCACCACCAGCGCACGCTGGCGCAGCGGGTCTTGGGTGGCGACGCCCGTCGGGCATTTGTTGGTGTGGCAGCTTTGCGACTGGATGCAGCCGATGGCGAACATAAAGCCGCGCGCCGAGTTGGCCCAGTCGGCGCCGATGGCCAGCACGCTGGCGATATCGAAGGCGCTGACGATTTTGCCGCTGGCGCCCAGCTTGATCTTGTCGCGCAGGTTCAGGCCCACCAGGGTGTTGTGCACAAACAGCAGGCCTTCACGCAGCGGCACGCCGATATGGTCGGTGAACTCCACCGGCGCGGCGCCGGTGCCGCCTTCCTTGCCGTCGACCACGATAAAGTCCGGGAGGATGCCGGTCTCGAGCATGGCCTTGGCGATGCCCATGAACTCCCACGGGTGGCCGAGGCAGAACTTGAAACCCACCGGTTTGCCGCCGGACAGTTCACGCAATTGAGCGATGAACTGCATCATCTCGATCGGTGTGGAAAACGCGCTGTGGCGCGATGGCGAGATGCAGTCTTCGCCCATCATGATGCCGCGCGTCTCAGCAATTTCCTGGGTGACTTTGTGCTTGGGCAGGATACCGCCGTGGCCGGGCTTGGCACCCTGGCTCATCTTGATTTCAATCATGCGCACTTGCGGGTTCTGCGCCTGCACGGCAAAACGTTCCGAGTCGAAACGGCCGTCGCTGGTGCGGCAGCCAAAGTAACCGCTGCCCAGTTCCCAAGTCAGGTCGCCGCCGTTTTCGCGGTGGTAGGGGCTGATGCTGCCTTCGCCGGTGTCATGGGCAAAGTTGCCGAGCTTGGCGCCTTGGTTCAACGCGCGAATCGCATTGGCGCTCAGCGAGCCGAAGCTCATCGCCGAGATGTTGAAGACCGAGGCCGAGTAAGGTTGCGTGCACTGCGGGCCGCCGACCATCACGCGAAAGGCGCTGGGGTCGCTGAGCGGCGCCGGACGCATGGAGTGGCCGATAAACTCGAAGCCCGACTGGTACACGTCGATCAGGGTACCGAACGGCTTGTCGGCGGTTTCGTTTTTGGCGCGCGAGTAAACCAGCGAGCGCTGAGCCCGGGAGAAGGGCAGGGCGTCGCTGTCGGATTCGAGCAGGTACTGGCGGATCTCCGGGCGAATGGCTTCCACCAGGTAACGGATATTACCCAGGATCGGGTAGTTGCGGCGCACCGCGTGGGGGCTTTGCAGCAGGTCGAAAACGCCGATCAGGCTGAGGATGCCGGTGACCACGGTGATAGGCCACAGCCATTCATGTTCGATAAACGGAAGGCTGGCGAGGGTGAAAATGACGCACACGGCAAAGAAGGCGTAACGGCTTAGCAACGACAGGCTCATACGGTTTTTCCTCAGGTTCAACTCTACAGGTCGATCGGCCATTCTGCGCCTGTACGGAAACCATAGACAACCTGTGGGAATAATCAGTTTGGCTGCACCTGTGGGACAGACTGGCCCGGAATAGACAACTGGCGGCTATCGGTGACCTCGAATTGCGCCTGTTGGGTGGCGGTCGAGTCGGCCCCGACGAAGACGGTAAAGGTGCCCGCTTCGACCACTGGCGAGAGGTTCATATCCAGCAAGGCGAAGTCCTCTTGATCGAGGGTGAAAGTCACGCTCTGCGCCTCGCCGGGGGCCAGGTGCACTTTGCGAAACCCGCGCAGCTGTCGGACCGGGCGGGTCACACTGGCGACGTCATCGCGCAGGTACAACTGGACGATTTCATCGCCGGCACGCTTGCCGGTGTTGGTGACGGTGACCTCGACGGTCAGGGTTTGGGTGGACGCAAGCCGGGTGCTACTCAGTTTGGGCGTTGAGTAGCTGAACGTCGTGTAGCTCAAGCCGAAGCCAAATGGATAGGCTGGCGTGTCATTGATGTCCATGTAGTTGGAGCGATAGCCGGACGGCGAACCGTCGATATTGCTGTTGGGGCGGCCAGTATTTTTGTGTGCGTAGTAAAGGGGGACCTGCCCGATGCTGCGTGGGAAGGTGATCGGCAATTTGCCGCTGGGGTTGACATCGCCAAACAACACATCCGCCACTGCATGCCCCATTTCGCTGCCGAGAAACCAGGTTTCAAGCAATGCAGGCGCCTGTTGAAGGGGCTGCGCGAACACCAATGGGCGGCCGTTCATCAGGATGACTACCACGGGTCTTCCGGTGTCCAGAAGCGCGCGCAATAGCGCCTCCTGGCCGCCGGGCAAGCCAAGTTCGGCGCGGCTCTGACCTTCGCCGCTGTACTCGGCATTTTCGCCCAGTACGGCGACCACTACGTCGACGTCGCGGGCGGCTTTTTCGGCGGCTGCGATACCTTGGGTGTCGGCGCTGCTGGGGGAGGCGCCGGGCAGGTAGGTTACGTCGGTGTCGGTGGAGACGGCGTTCTGTATGCCTTGCAGGACTGTTACCGCGCCGATGGGGGTGCCTGGCCAGGACGCCGGGCCGAGCGTGGCGGCGGCATCTTTGGCCAGGCTGCCGACCACCAGCAACCGGCGAAGTTTCTTTGACAGAGGCAGTAATTGACCGCTGTTTTTCAACAATACGATAGACTTTTGCCCCGCCTCACGGGCCAAAGCACGATGCTGCGGTATATTCGCGCTATTGGCTTCGCGGATCGGGTCACTGTAGCGGTAAGGGTCTTCAAACAGTCCCAGGCGCTGCTTGGCCTTGAGTACGCGGCGCACGGCTTCATCCACGTCTGCCATTGAAACCTGGCCGTTGCGTAGGAGCGTCGGCAGGTGTTGCCGGTAAGTCTGGCTGGCCATTTCAATATTGATGCCAGCGTTAAAGCTTAACCATGCCGCATCCGATGGGGTGCGGGCGATGCCGTGCTGAATCAGTTCCTCTACGGCGGAGTAATCGCTGACGATAATACCGGTGAAGCCCAACTTCTGACTCAACAGCCCTGTCAGTAGGGCCTTGTTGCTGTTCATGGGCGTGGCGGCGACCTCGTTGAAGGCGGGCATGATTGCGTCAACGCCCGCGGCTACGGCCGCCTGGAAAGGGGGCAGGTAGACCTCCATAAAGGTTCGTTCCGACAGATCGGCGACGTTGTAATCCCGCCCGCCCTCGCCAGCCCCATAGGCAACAAAGTGTTTAGCGGTAGCCATCATGTACGAGTTGTCAGGCCGGCCTGAGCCGTGAAAACCGCGCACCCGCGCAGCCGCCAGGATCGAGCCGAGAAACGGGTCTTCACCAGCACCCTCCACCACGCGTCCCCAACGTGGGTCACGCGCTATGTCGACTACGGGAGCGTAGGTCCAGTGCACACCGCTGGCGGTGGCTTCAACAGCTAACGCGCGGGCACTTCGTTGCGTCAGTTGAGCGTCCCAGGCCGCAGCCTCCGCCAGGGGCACCGGGAACACGGTGCGAAAGCCATGAATGACATCGAGGGTAAACAACAGCGGTATATGTAAGCGCGAACCTTGTACCGCCTGTTTTTGCAGCTGGCGAGTCAGGTCGGCACCGTAGGCTCCGATGACAGAACCGACGGTTATCGTTGGCCGTTCTTCCAAGCCGTTTTGATCAACGACAGTGCCGGTCGGTGTTTCCTTGATGCCGAGCAGGCTGAGTTGGGCGACTTTTTCCTCCGGCGTCATTTGCGCCAGTAGGCGTTCGACAACATCATCCTGGGCGGTTGCTGCCAAGGCCAAAAAGCTCAGTAATAGCATCAAGAAGCGAGTAGACATGGGTATCAACGCTGGCCGAAATATGCACATAAGTGTTCAGCGCGCAGGCAAACCCAGCTACTGTCAGAAATAACAGTTCATCAACGGTTTCAGACAAACGGTCAGGCGTTTTGCGCCTGAAGAAAGATCGAGAACAGCTCCGACTGGGATTTGATCCCTAGCTTGCTGTACATGTGTTTCTTATGGACTTTTACGGTTTCAACAGAGATTTCCAGCTTGCGGGCGATCTCTTTGCTGGAGCAACCGCTGAGCATCAAACGGCCTACATCCAGCTCACGGGCGGTGAGTTGTGCGCCCCAGCCATCATTTTGAATCGGCGGTTGCGGCGCGCTCACCTGGTTCAGTTCATGGGGCAGGCGCTGGCGCAGCAGGCTCAACACCCACGGCTGGATCAGTGACAGCAGGGCAATTTGCTGTGGGTCAAAACGCTGTTTCGAACCCAGCGACAGGCACAGGGTGCGCCCGTCCGGCAGGTGGCAATTGAACTGGATTTCATCGGCCACCACGTTCAGGCGAAAGTAGCGCTGGTAGTACTCGGTCAGCTCGAAATGCTCCGGCGCCACGTCCGCCAGGCGCAACAGGCCGGTGCGCGCGTGTTCGCGGCTGGCGATGTAGAACGGGTCGAGCAGGTACAGGCCGTTGAGGTAGTCCTGGAACAGAGGGTCCGGCGTGCCATCGGCGCCCGGGGATTCGGCGAACACCAGCGGGCGGTGCTGACTGCTGAACAGCAAGGCCACCCAACTGTCGGACGGCACGTATTGGTCCAACAGCCGCACAAGCTGGGTCCAGAAATTGGGCTGGTCCAGGGCGTCTATCATTTGCCCCACCGAACGGTGCCAGGCGATGTCTTGCAGCGTCATGCTCATCAATCTACCCCTATCGGGTTACCTCGGCCGCGTAATTCCCTGGCCGGTGTTGGCTGCGCATACTGCGACACGGATAAAGAACAAGGAATACCCATGAAGGTCGAATTTGCCCAATTGGCAGGCCGCGATAACGGTACAGCTTACAACCTTGAGCGCGCCTTGGCGGCCATTGCTGCGTGCGCCGCCGACACGCAACTGATCGTCTTCCCGGAAACCCACCTGATGGGCTTCCCGTCGGCCGAGACCGTCGCCACTATCGCCGAGCCGGTAGACGGCCCCACCGTACAAGCGGTTATCCAGGCGGCCCGTGCGCGCAATATCGCCGTGGTCATCGGCATGGCCGAACACGACGGTGGCCAGTTCTATAACACCACCTTGCTGATCACCCCCGAGGGCATCGCCCTGCGTTATCGCAAGACGCATCTGTGGGCTTCGGATCGCGGCGTGTTCACCGCTGGCGATCGTTACGCCACATGCCTGTGGAACGGCGTGCGCGTCGGCCTGCTGATTTGCTACGACATCGAGTTCCCGGAAACCGCCCGCGCCCTGGCGCAACTGGGTGCCGAGCTGCTGATCGTCACCAACGGCAACATGGACCCTTACGGCCCCACGCACCGCACCGCGATCATGGCCCGCGCCCAGGAAAACCAGGCGTTTGCGCTGATGGTCAACCGGGTCGAAGAGGGCGACGACGACCTGTTGTTCGCCGGTGGCAGCGCCCTGGTGGACCCGATCGGCACCTTGCTGTTTGAAGCGGGGCGTGAGGAAGGGCAATTCACCGTCGAGCTGGATCTCGACCAATTGGTGGCGGCTCGCAAGGACTACCGCTACCTGGATGACCAGCGCTTGAAATTGCCCGGCGAGGTGATTGAGCGCAGCGATGGGACGCGCGAATTGCTGATCCCCCACGTTTAAGACTGGCCCCTAGTGGCGAGGGAGCTTGCTCCCGCTGGGCTGCGCAGCGGCCCCAAAATTTTAGGGCCGCTACGCGCCCCAGCGGGAGCAAGCTCCCTCGCCACAACAGCAGCATCATTCATAAAAATAGTTTGCGCTTCACTGACTTCAGTTCTGCCATAAATCTAATAAATCAGCGGAGAATCGCTCATGGCTCGTTTGCAACGCACCCTGTCGTTAGGGTCGGTGGTGCTGTTTGGCATCGCCTATATGACGCCGATCATTGTGCTCGGCACCTTCGGCATCCTCGCGCAATCCACCGGCGGTATGGTCCCGGCCGCTTACCTGGCGGCCCTGGTGGCGATGTTCTTTACCGCCATGAGCTACGGGCGCATGGCCTCGGCATTCCCGGTGGCCGGTTCCGCCTACAGCTATGTGCGCAAGGCCATCAGCCCCAAGCTGGGCTTTATCGCCGGTTGGGCGGTGTTGCTCGACTACCTGTTCCTGCCCATGGCCATCTGGTTGATCGGCGCTGCGTACCTGCATTCGGCGTTCCCGGCGGTGCCGCAGTGGGTGTGGGTGCTGGCCTTTATCGGTATCACCACGGCAATCAATATCATCGGGTTGAAGCTCGCCAACGGCATCAACGCGCTGCTGATGCTGGTGCAATTTCTGGTGCTGATCGCGTTTGTCGCGCTGTGCATCCACTACATCGGCGGTGACGCGAGCAAGCCGCTATGGACCATCGCCCCGTTCTTCAACGGCCAGATGCACATGCCGCTGATCATGAGCGGCGCGGCCATCGCCTGCTATTCGTTCCTGGGCTTTGATGCGGTCAGTACCCTCACCGAAGAAACCCGCGACCCGCGCCGTACCATCCCACGGGCAATCATGCTGATCACCTTGATCGGCGGTCTGATCTTCGTCGGCGTGTCGTACTTCGTGCAGATCGCCCACCCGTCGTTCGAATTCGCCGATGTGGATTCGGCGGCCTACGAGATTGCCCGCAACGTGGGCGGCGACCTGTTTGTGTCGATCTTCCTGATCGGCCTGATCGTCGGCCAGTTCGCCTCGGGGCTGTCGGCCCAGGCCAGCGGTTCGCGGCTGTTGTTTGCCATGGGCCGTGACGGTGTGTTGCCCAAGTCGTTCTTCGGCACCTTGCATGCGCGCTTCGGCACGCCGGTCAACAGCATCCTGTTGTGTGCGGTGGTGGCCTTGCTGGCGTTGAAGCTCGACGTGACCACCTCAACTTCGTTCATCAACTTCGGTGCGTTCCTGGCGTTCAGCCTGGTGAACCTGTCGGTGATCTTTCACTACTGGATCGGCGCCAAACAGCGCGGTGTGCGTGAGGTGATCCTGTTCCTGGTATTCCCGACCATCGGCTTGCTCGCGGACGTGTGGCTGATGGTCAGCCTCGATCACCTGGCGATTTACCTGGGCGCGGTGTGGTTGGTGATTGGCCTGGTGTACCTGGGCTTTCTCACACGCGGTTTCTCGAAACAACCCCCGGAAATGGACTTCCAGGAAGCGGCATAGAAGCAGTCGGCCTATTCTTATTGCAATCGGTTCTCGTTTGGGCGCATGATTTATGTTACTGTATAACACTTGAATTGCACCCAGACGCCCCGGAGGCCTTATGAAAGCTGGTATCCATCCCGACTACCGCACTGTGCTGTTCCACGACACCGCCGCCGACGTGTTCTTCCTGATCGGCTCCACCGCCGACAGCGACCGCACCCATACACACAGTGACGGCAACACTTACCCGTATATCCCGCTCGATGTGTCCAGCGCCTCGCACCCGATCTATACCGGCCAGCAGCGCAAGACCCAGGTCGAAGGCCGGATCGCCGGGTTCAACAAGCGTTTCGCTTCGTTTGGGTCCAGCCCAAAAAAGGCGGATGCATAACCCCGACTCGGCGGCGTGCCCTACGCCGCCGTTTGCCGAATCGGCAGCACCACCCGAAAGGTTGTGCCCTTGCCCAACTCACTGCTGACCGAGATTGAGCCCCGGTGTTTCTTGACGATGCCGTAGGAGAGTGACAACCCCAGGCCAGTGCCTTCGCCGACGGGTTTGGTGGTGAAGAAGGGGTCGAAAATCTTCTGCACGGTTTCCGGCGCAATGCCACAGCCGTCGTCCGCCACTTCCAGCCAGATGTTCTCACCTTCCACGCCGTTGCTGATGGTAATGGTGCCGCGTTCCGGGCCCATGGCTTGTGCGGCATTGATTACCAGATTCATCACCACTTGATTGAGCTGCGACGCCAGGCACTCTATGTCCGGCAGCGGCATGTAGTGCTTGACCACATCAGCCCTGTACTTCAGTTCGCTGGCGACGATGTTCAGCGTCGAATCAATGCCTTGTTGCAGGTTGGTGAATTGCCAGGTCTGGTCGTTGTCCACCCGCGAAAAATTTTTCAGGTCTTTGACGATTTGCACCACGCGGCCAATGCCATCCTTGGATTCGCGGATCAGGATCGGGATGTCCTCCTTGAGAAAGTCCAGCTCCAACGTCGTGCGCAAAGCCTTTAGCTGGTCGCGCTGTGGTTGCGATGCGATTATTTCTTCAGTGTGTCGATAAGCTTCAAGCATCTGTTGCAGCTGGTTGAAGTAGCCATCGAGGGTGCTGAGGTTGGACGAAATGAAGCCTACCGGGTTGTTGATCTCATGGGCGACACCGGCGGCAAGCTGACCCAGCGACGCGAGCTTTTCCGACTGCACCAGCTGGCTTTCCAAGTGCTTGCGCTCGTCGATTTCCAGTTGCAGCGCCTGGGTACGTTGTTCCACCAGCTGTTCCAGGTGGGAGGTTTGCAAGGCGGCGCGACGGGCCATGTCCCACTTGTTGGCCAAGGTGTTGGCCATTTGCTGGACCTCAATGTTGTCGAAGGGTTTTTTCAGGATCAGCAAGCGGTCATGGGCGTGCAGGCGAAAGAGCAGGTCCTCCCAGGAGTAATCCGAGTACGCGGTGCACACCACCACTTGCAGGTCGGGGTCGACCTTCCACAATGCCTCGATGGTCTTCGCGCCGTCCCAGCCCTGGGGCATGCGCATGTCCACAAAAGCCAGCGCATAGGGCCGTTGTTCTGCCATGGCCGTGGTCAGCAAGCCCAGGCCTTCTTCGCCGCCGTACGCCGAATGCAGGTCGAATACCTGAGCCTGAGGCGTGGCGGCGGCGCCGAACAGCGCTGATTCCAGGTCGTCCAGTGCAGGGTTGGCGGCCACGCTCGGCATCAGAATCTTGCGAAAGTCTTCATGAATTGACGGTGTGTCATCAATCAACAGAATGCGCCGGTTGGGAGTCTGGTTCATGGGGCAGTTCCGGCAAGGGTAAGAGGAATCGTCAAGGTAAACACTGCGCCAAGGCCTGGCCCATCGCTGTGGGCGCTGAGTTGGCCGTGCATTTCCACGGCGGCCAGGGCGCAGCTGTGCAGGCCGAAGCCGTGGCCTTCTTTGCGCGTGGTGAAGCCGTGGGTGAATATCCGGGTCATGTTCTCGGCGGGTATGCCCTCGCCATCGTCCCTTACACTGATTTTCAGCGTCTCTTCAGCCGCCGGTTGCACGGTCAGGGTCATTTGCCGTGGCCGGTCACTGAGGTTGGACATGGCGTACTTGGCGTTGCTGATCAGGTTGACCATGATCAGCAACAGCCGGTGTTTGTCGCCCAGAATCTCCGGTACTTGCGCGTACTCCTTGACCACCGTGACGTGATGACGGCTCAAAGCGCCGGCGTTCATGCGCAGGGCGTCTTCCATCAACGCGCTGATGTTGACGGGTTCGAGCAGTGTGGAGGCGCCGGCATAGGATTGCTGGGTCGAGACGATGTCCTTGATGTGGTCAACGCTTTTGCTCAGTTGCGTCAGTTCCTCGCTCATGTCTTGCTGTTCGACTGCAATCGCTTCGACCAATTGGTTCAGGTAGCCCGGCAGCAACTTGCCCTTTTCATCCTCGCTGAGGAAGGTGCCCAGGTCGCCCTGATGCGCGTTGATCAATTGCATGGCTTTGCCCAGGCCCTGGGCCTTGCTGTTGCGCAATTTGCGCCCCACCAGGTCGGCGGAAATGTTCACACTGTTGAGCACGTTGCCGACGTTGTGCAGCACGTTCGTGGCGATTTCCGCCATGCCCGCCTGGCGGGCGCTGTCCATCAGCTCGCTCTGGGCGTCCTTGAGCTGTTGCGTGCGCCGCTCCACCCTTTGTTCCAGGGTTTCGTTGGCGGCCTGCAAGGCACGATTGATCCGGTTGATCTCGGCGAAACTGCGCAACAGGCGTACCGCCAGGTACAGCAGCAACACCACCAGCAAGGTTGAGAAAATCAACAGATAGCGGTGGTATTGATGATCAATGAGGTCGGCCGCCTGCTGGTCCTGGTTGAGGTGGGTGGTCAAGTCATCCAGGCGCTCGGCCACGGGCACTGCGGCAATTCGTTCGAGGAGGCTGTTGACCACCGGTTGCTCGCGCAGGATCAGCGAAATGTGGTTGCTGAGGATCTCGACCGGGGCCTGGAACTCAATGGGCAGGCGTTCCTTGTTAATTTCCAGTTTGCCCAGGCCCACCAGAATGTCGGCGGCGCGGTCGTCGCTGGTGACCTGGGCGAACTCCAGGCTGCTGAGCAGCAGGTCGTAGGTGTCGGTGGCCACGCTTTGCAGTTGCAGCCGCCCTCCATCGTCAACACGATTGAACTGGGCCTGGATATCGTCTTCAGCGGTCGGCAGAAACGCCAGCGAGTTGCGCAGCACCGCATTGTGGGATTTGAACCTGTCTACCAGCCGCGCCTTTTCCTGGATGGCGGTTTCATACGCTAGCTGGATGGTGCGCCAACGGGGCAGGTCGACGCTGTTGTGGTAGGTGCTGCGGCTGCTAAGTTCGGCCCATATACGCGTCATTTCGGTGAGTGGTGTCACCAGCGGATCGTAGTTGTGGGTAATCGCGATCCGGGCCTTGAGCACTTCGCTGTCCCATTGTGCGTTGAGTTGCTGGAGCTGGCGGATCAGATCCCGTGACTGGGTGTAGCTGGCCGTTTGGTCGCGGGAGGACATGAGGTACAAAAAAACCAGGGTCGAGGCCAGCAGCAGGGTCATCAACCCCAGCAACAGCTGACTGATACGGCGGCGGGACAGGCTCGGCAGTCGGCTCATAACGGCTTGCCCGCCCATTGGCCAGTCAGGGTCTTGAGAAACAGGATGATCAGGTCCTTGTCTTCCTGGGTCGGAGTGCGCCCCAGCTGATACTTGAACATCACGTCCACAGCCTCTTCCAGGCTCTTGGCCGAAGCGTCGTGAAAGTAGGGCGCGGTGACCGCCACATTACGCAGGCTGGGCACCTTGAACACATAGCGGTCCTCTTCATCCTTGGTCAACAGGTAACGCCCCAGGTCCGACTCGACCGGGTTGCCGCGGTCCTTGAAGTAGTCAGCCATCACGCCGAATTTTTGAAACATGTTGCCGCCGATGTTCACACCCTGGTGGCAGGCGATACAGCCGTAATCTTTGAAACGCTGGTAGCCGTACTTTTCCTTGAGGGTCAGGATCTCCGTATTGCCCTTCAAGTATTGGTCAAACCGTGAGTCGGGCGTGAGCAGCGTGCGCTCATAGGTGGCCAGGGCGTTTTGCACATTGGCGGCGGTGACCCCATCGGGATAGGTTTGCTGGAATGCGCTCTGGTAGGCGGGCACGGCGGCGAGGTTCTGCACCACGGTTTTCCAGTCGCTGCCCATTTCTGCCGTGCTGGTGACCACGTGTTCGACTTGCGCCTCCAGCGTGTCGACACGACCATTCCAGAACTGTTTGAAATTCAGGCTGGCGTTGAACACCGATGGGGTGTTGACCTCTACCGGTTTGCCGTCAAAACCGATCGAAAACGGCTTGTCGTCGGCGCCGCCGGACTCCAGGCGATGGCAACTGGCGCAGGACAGGGTGTTGTTGGCTGACAGGCGCGGCTCATTGAACAGTTGCCGGCCCAGTTCGACTTTGGCCGGGTCCAGCGTCGGCACGCCCGGCAAGGGTTTGAGTGCCTCGTCCAGCGGTGCGGCTGCCAGTGGCAGACTCGCGCCTAACCATAAGGTGAAAATGAGCCCTTGGGTTGATACTTCGCTCAAGCGAGCACTCCTTGCAATCGGCTATTGATCGGGCATCAGGGCAGGGTGACCGGCTTGCATCAACTGCGCAAAATCCTTTGGGGGCACGGCTTTGCTGAATAGAAAACCCTGGCCTTCTTCGCACCGCTGAGCTTGCAGGAAGTTCAGTTGTTCGATCGTCTCCACGCCTTCGGCAATGATGCTCATGTTCAGACTTTTGCCCATGCCGATGATAGCGCTGATCAGTTGCGCGTCCTGGCTATTTACGCTCATGCCGCGTACGAAAGATTGGTCGATTTTCAGCACGTCGATGGAAAAGCGCCGCAGGTAGCTGAGGCTGGAATAACCGGTGCCGAAGTCATCCAGGGCCAGACGCACGCCCATGGCCTTGATGGTGTTCAAGGTGGCGACGGTGTCATCGACATTCTGCATCAACACGCTTTCGGTGATTTCCAACTCCAATTGGGCAGGCGGCAGGCCGGTCTGTGTGAGTATCTCGGCCAGGTTGTCGGTAAAGTCCCGCTGGCGAAAGTCGATGGCCGAGACGTTCACCGAGATGCACAACGGGCTCAAGCCCATGGCGCGCCAGGCTTGCCCTTGCTCGCAGGCCCGGCGCAGTACCCACTGGGTCAAGGGCACTATCAGCCCACTGTCTTCGGCCACCGGAATGAACTCAGACGGACTGACCCATCCGGCGCGCGGCGCAAACCAACGTATCAAGGCTTCGGCACCGACGATTTTGCCGGTTTTCAATTCCAGTTTCGGTTGGTAGTGCAGCACGAACTCGTCACGCTCCAGGGCCTGGCGGATCGCGCTTTCCAGGCCTTGCTGGTGTTGCGCGCGCAGGTTCATGGTCTCGGTATAAAAGCTGAAATCACCCGGGCCACGCTCCTTGCTGGTGTGCATGGCGGTTTCGGCATGTTTGATCAGTTCCACCGCCGTGCTGCTGTCATTGGGGTAAATACTGATGCCCAGGCTGGCGGTGACGCTCAGGTCGTGCCCGGCGACGTGGCGGGTTGTGCGCACGGCCGTGAGCAACTTTTGCGCAATATGCTGGGTTTGTTGCGGGTGCTGGATATCGTTGAGCAGAATCACAAACTCGTCGGCCCCGTAGCGAAACACTGAATCCGAGTCTCGCACCGTCGCCACCAGGCTCTGGCTGACCTGCTGGAGCACCTCGTCGCCCGCCGGATACCCCAAGGCATTGTTGATGCGCTTGAAGCGGTCGAGCCCGATAAATATCACCGCCAGTTGTGTGTCATGCCGTCGGCCCAAGGCGATGGCCTGGGTCAGGCGGTCACCCAGCAACGTGCTGTTGGGCAACTGCGTGAGCGCGTCGTATTGCAACAGGTGCGACACTTTGAGCAGTTCCTGCACGCGTTCTTCAATGGTGCGCTCCAGGCCCAGTACCTTGAGGGCGACGTCTTGGGCGAGCTGCCATTTCCAGGTCAGGGCGCTGGCCATCTGGCGGATTTCCAGGTGGTCAAAGGGTTTTTTCAGGATCAGTAGCTGGTCGTTGTACTTCAATCGCGCTTCGATGGCCTCAAAGGAGTAATCGGAGTAGGCGGTGCACAGGGCAACCTGCAGGTTGGGGTCGACGTTCCACAACTGTTCGATGGTGTGCAGGCCATCCCAGCCGGGCGGCATGCGCATGTCGATAAACACCATGGCGTAGGGCGCACCGTCCGCCAGGGCTTTGTTCACCAGGGCAAGGGCCTCCTGGCCCTGATAGGCCGAATCCAGCAAAAACGCCTGGCGCACCGGCGCCGCGGTGCCGAACAGGGCTTCTTCCAGGCTGTCCAGTGAGGGGGCATCGTTGGGATTGGCGCACAGAATCTTGCGGAAATCTTCGTGGATAGAGGCGGTGTCATCCACGATCAGAATGCGTCGGTTGGCCCGCCCTGAATCCGGCTTCATGGCGCACTCTGCATTGGCAACAGGGTTGATGGCATAACACTTCCTTCCTTGGTTTGACATCCGGGAGGAGTACGTACCGGTTGAGACAGCATAGTTGAGTTCCCTTGAAATCGACGGCAAGTTGGCGTCAAATCAGCTGCGTGGCTGCGTGCATCAAGCGCAGAAACGCGGCGGGATACCAGGGTTCAATTTAGCTCTATTACGTTTATTTTTAAGGCGCAGTAACCATGGATGAACAGCTTGCGACCCCACCCACGATTCTGCTGGTTGATGATGAAGAATCGATCCTCAACAGCCTGCGCCGCCTGTTGCGCGGCCAACCCTTCAATGTCGTACTCGCCGGCAGCGGCGCCCAGGCCCTGGAGATCATGGCGGCCCAGCCCATCGACCTGGTGATGAGCGACGCGCGCATGCCCGGCATGGACGGCGCGCAGTTGCTGGCTGAAGTCCACCGGCTGTACCCGGCCACCAGCCGCATCCTGTTGACCGGCTATGCTGACCTTGCGACGATCATCAAGGCGATCAACGAAGGGCAGATTCACCGTTACATCAGCAAACCCTGGAATGACGAAGAACTGCCGCTGGTGTTGCGCCAGGCCCTGGAGCATCAGCGCCTGGAGCGCCTGGCCCATGAGCAGAATGATCAGCTCAAGGTGTTGAACGCCAACCTGGAAAAGCGCGTGGCAGCCCGTACCAGCGAGCTGCAACAGACCGCCGACATGCTCGATCTGGCCTACGACGAGCTCAAGCGCAGCTACGTGACCGGTACCGAAGTGTTTTCGCTGTTGGCCAACCTGCGCTTGCCCAAGGACAAACAGACCAACCGCGCCTTGATCGAACTGATCCGGGTCTACTGCGCGGCCCAGTCCATCGACGAAGCCAGCACCCGCGACCTGACCATGGCCGCTGCGCTGTACAACATTGGCAAGCTGAGCTGGAGCGACAGCATGATGGTTGCGCCGTCGGACAAGCTGCACAGCACCGACCGTGGCCTGTATCGCGAGTACCCGACCCAGAGCGAATCGCTGCTGATGACCCTGGAACCGATGAAGGATGCGGCGCGGATCATTCGCCACCACCAGGAGCGTTGGGACGGTACAGGGTTTCCCGATCACCTCAAGGGCGATGCGATCCCGCCCGGCTCGCGCCTGCTTAAACTGGCAGTGGACTTCATCGAACTGCAAAAAGGCTTGATCCTTGAACGGCATCTGAACAGCGACGAAGCGTTGCTGTATATCCGCAAGTACGCCGGTCGTCTTTACGATCCGGAGCTGGTGGAAGACTTCGTGCAGGCCTGCGCGGCCTTCCTCAGCGATGTGACCTTGGGCGACCCCAGCGTCAAGGTCCTCTCCACCCGAGAGCTGGAAGCCGGCATGGTGCTGGCCCGCAACCTCAATGCCGATAACGGCATGCTGTTGCTTAACGCCGGCAAGGTGTTGAATCTGCCGCTGGTGGACAAGCTGATTGCGTTCGAGGCGATGGAAGGCGCGAAATACAGCGTATTTATCAAACAACCTGAAGAGACACCGATTCTTTCATGAGCATTTCCACTATTCGAATTGCCGCCGCCCTGCTGATCGGCAGCGACGGTCAAACCCTGCTGGTACGCAAACGTGGCACCCAGGCGTTCATGCAGCCCGGCGGCAAGATCGACGCCGGTGAGCAACCCGCCGAGGCGCTGGCCCGTGAGCTGTACGAAGAACTGAACCTGTGTATCAAACCGAGTGATGCCGTGTACTTGGGCCACTTCTCGGCGCCTGCCGCCAACGAACCGGGTTTTACGGTGCACGCCGAGTTGTTCCAGGTGCACATTGATGTGCCGGTGACGCCCGCTGCCGAGATTGAAGAAGTGCGCTGGATCGACCCGGCCGGTGACGGCGGCTTGCACCTGGCGCCTTTAACGCGGGATTTGATCCTGCCGTTTTACCGAAAGTCGCTCACCGCATGCTGATTCGCCCACTGGGTGCCCACGACGCCGAGGCATATCGAGCGCTGATGCTTGAGGCCTACGGCGCCTATCCCCAAGCGTTTACCTCCAGCGTCGCCGAGCGCGCGCGGATGCCAATGAGTTGGTGGGAAAAGCGCCTGGACAATCCGTTGGACCGGGTACTCGGCGCGTTCGCGGCTGACACCTTGGCCGGGATTGTCGGCCTGGCCTTTGAACCCCGGGAAAAGGCGCGGCACAAAGTCACGCTGTTCGGCATGTTCGTGACCGAGGCTTATCAGCGCAAGGGCCTGGGCCGTGAGTTGCTGGAGGCGGCGCTCGATGCCGCGCGACGCCAGCCCGGCGTCAAACTGATCCAACTGACCGTCACCGCCGGCAACGACGCAGCCTTCGCGCTGTACCAGCGCTGCGGTTTTATTCAATACGGCCTGGAGCCGTTGGCGGTGCGGGTGGGGATCGAGTATTTCGACAAGGTCCACATGTGGCGTGAACTCAAAGGCGACTGAAATTCCATAGGGGAACCATAGTTCTGTGTGGGAGCTGGCTTGTCGAATCGTCGCACCGCTGCGATAGCATCAACTCTGTGTACCTGACACACCGAGGTGTCTGCATCGCAGCGGTGCGACGATTCGACAAGCCAGCTCCCACATTAGAGTCCTCATTGTGTTCACCTTTGTGCGTGATTAACGCACGGCGCTGACCCCATCCAAAGTTGAAAACGAGGTGTCCTTGGCGGTCAGCAAGAAGTCGCGCATATACGGCGCATCCAGCATGTCCGCACGGATCCCCGCATACAACGTCGCGAACAAGCCTTTTTCGCCCAAACGCTTGGCCTTCACATACCCACGCGCGCTGTATTCATGCAGCGCCCAATGGGGCATGCCGCACACGCCACGGCCGCTGGCGACCAATTGCATCATCATCACCGTCAGCTCCGAGGTGCGCACCTGGGCCGGCTCCACGTCGGCCGGTTCCAGGAAACGCGTGAAAATATCCAGGCGGTCGCGCTCAACCGGGTAGGTGATCAGGGTTTCGCTGAGCAAGTCTTGCGGCACGATGTACGACTTGTTCGCCAGCGCATGCTGGTTGGCCACGGCCAACATGGCTTCGTAGGTAAACAAGGGCACATAGGTGATGCCCGGCAGTTCCAGCGGGTCGGAGGTCACCACCAGGTCCAGGTCGCCACGGGCCAGGGCTGGCAGCGGCGCGAAGGCAAAGCCTGAGGCCAGGTCCAGTTCGACTTCCGGCCAGGCATCGCGGAACTGGTCGATGGTCGGCATCAGCCACTGGAAGCAGCTGTGGCATTCGATCGCCATGTGCAAGCGCCCGGCGGTGCCACCGGCCAAACGCGCAATGTCACGCTCGGCGCCGCGCAACAAGGGCAGGGTGGCATCGGCCAGTTGCAGCAGGCGCAAGCCGGCGCTGGTGAAGCGCAGCGGTTTGGTTTTGCGCACGAACAGCGGCATGCCCAGGCGCTCTTCCAGTTCTTTGAACTGGTGGGACAGCGCCGATTGCGTCAGGTGCAGGCGTTCGGCGGCTTCGACCAGGCTGTCGGCTTCGCGCAATGCGTGCAGGGTCTTGAGGTGGCGGATTTCGAGCACGGGCGCTCCATGAAGATAATTTTTGATGATTGGATATATCATGAGTTTGTCTCATGTTGCCAGTCATGTCGACCATGACCGTTGGGCGCACTTCATCAAACTGTCACGCAACTGTGGCAGCGCGCTTGTACAAACTTCATCAGACTCGCGCTCTACTGGGGTTCTGCGTTTCGGTGTTTTTCATGCGCGTGTTGTTTTTATTGGCCGCTCTAGTGTTCGGCCTGCCGTCTTTTGCGGCTTCTCGATGTGATGTCAATGTCCCGACCCAAACGGTCGACCTGGAAAAAGTCAGCATCGCCTATCAGAGCATCGGCCGAGCGTCGGATCCGGCGTTGCTGTTGGTCATGGGCCTGGGCGGGCAGTTGATCCACTGGCCGGATGAAGTGGTGGTGGCCTTGTGTGAACAGGGTTTTCGCGTGATCCGCTACGACAACCGTGACGTTGGTTTGTCCACCTGGCGCCAGGCTCCCGCCAGCGCCAACCTGACGTTCGAAGTGCTGCGCTACAAGCTCGGTTTACCGGTGGCGGCGCCGTACACGCTGACCGACATGGCCGACGATGCATTGGGCTTGATGGACGCGCTGCAGATTCAGCAATTCCACGTGCTGGGCGCGAGTATGGGCGGCATGATCGCCCAGCACCTGGCAGCCATGGCGCCACAGCGGGTCGAAAGCCTGACGCTGGTGATGACCAGTTCCGGCGCCGAAGGCCTGCCGGCGCCCAATGCGGCGTTGGTGCAGTTGCTGTCGCGGCGCAGCGCGCCGAACCGTGAAGTGGCGCTGGAGCAACAAGCCGATTTACTCGCAGCCCTGGGCAGCCCCAACGTGAAAGATGATCGCCAGGCGCTGCTGCACCAGGCCGCGCTGTCCTACGACCGCGCCTTCAACCCGGACGGCGTGAAGCGTCAGATCATGGCGATTTTGGCTGAGCCGAGCCGCGTGCCTTTGCTTAACCAATTGCGCGTGCCGACCCTGGTGGTGCACGGCACCGCCGACCCGTTGTTGCCGGTGATGCACGGCGTACACCTGGCCGCGCATATCCAGGGCAGCCAGCTGAAGCTCATACCGGGCATGGCCCACCGCTTCCAGGAAGCCTTCAAGGCACCGCTGCTGACGGCTGTGTTGCCGTATCTGAAAGCCCATCGCGAAGATGCCGCGCATTGGGCGCAGATTGATCTGGGCGAGCCTTCGAAGGTGCTGTGAAGTTGGTGTATGGTGCAACCTTTATGGCGCACATTAATGCCAGCGAGGTTGCCTACCATGAGTACTCCCCTGAAAATCGATTTCGTCAGCGACGTGTCTTGCCCCTGGTGCATCATCGGCCTGCGCGGCCTGACCGAAGCCCTCGACCAACTGGGTAGCGAGGTGCAGGCCGAAATTCATTTCCAGCCGTTTGAGCTGAACCCGAAGATGCCGGCCGAAGGGCAGAACATCGTCGAGCACATCACCGAAAAGTACGGCTCCACCGCCGAGCAATCCCAGGCCAACCGTGAGCGTATCCGCGACATGGGCGCGGCGCTGGGCTTTGCCTTTCGCACGGACGGGCACAGCCGTATCTACAACACCTTCGATGCGCACCGGTTGCTGCATTGGGCGGGGCTTGAAGGGTTGCAGTACAACCTCAAGGAAGCGCTGTTCAAGGCGTATTTCAGTGATGGGCAAGACCCGTCCGACCACGCGACGCTGGCGATCATCGCCGAAAGTGTTGGGTTGGATATCAAGCGCGCGGCTGAAATTCTGGCGTCTGACGAGTACGCTGCTGAAGTCCGTGAGCAGGAAGAATTGTGGATTACACGCGGTGTGACTTCAGTACCCACCATCGTGTTCAACGACCAGTACGCGGTCAGCGGTGGGCAGCCGGCTGAAGCCTTTGTCGGGGCTATTCGTCAGATCATCCAGGAAGCCAAGGCCTGATGATCGTTCCCTTGCTCTGCGTGGGAACGCCGCCCCGGATGCTCCGCGTCCTGCCCTTGAAGTTATGACGCAGAGCGTCACAGGATGCGTCAGTCGAACTTGTAGCTGATCGCCGTCTGGACCTGGCCCTGGTTTACCTTGCCGGTCTCTTTGACGATGGTGCTGTTCGCCGCCGACCCCACCAGGCGAGTCCAACTGGCGCTGGTCAACAGTGACCAGTGGCTGTCCAGTGGGAATTCGAAGCTCTCGGTCAGCGTCAGGTTCTGAAAGCCTGCGCTGGCGTTATAGGTGCGGATGCCGGACGCAACGGACTCTTTATCATCAACGCCAAAAAACGCCTGGGTCTGGCGCGCATCAGCAAAATGCGCCATCAAGCCAGTGCTGCCGATAATACCGCCGCCCAGCGGGTAGCCCAACTCGCCGCCCAGTTTGCCGAGCACGCCACTTTGGTCACGCGAGCCGCCGACGGTTTGGCCAACCTGGGCGTATACGCGCCAGAACTCGGCCGGTGAGTACTGGACGAACCCCCCGACTTCGGCCATGTCCGGCACATCCCGCAACCCACGCAGTGAACCGTTGGCCGTGCGGCCCGGCAGGTAATTGATATACGGGCCGGCGGTGAAACCGTTGGTATTGAGTGCGCTCCAGGTCAGGCCGTCGTCGGTGCCCAGGCTCACATTGCCCCAATCCAGATCGAAATAAGGAATCGGCCGGGTTTCGTAGCGGCTGCCTGTCGGGTCATGGGGCTCATAGCTGACGCCCGCGCCGACTTCGCCGGTAATACCTTCGGCCAATACCGAGCTGGAAAAGCTCCACAGCCCCAGCAAACCGGCGAATACAGCAGAAGTAACCTTGAACATGGAGCGTTTCCTTATCTGAACCTGCGCGCATTCACGCGCGAAGAGCGTCCCTGAGGCAAGCACTCATCTTGTTTGTAGCAAGCTACAAAAATTGTAGCTCCTGCGACACAAATCACCCTGTTTATCGACCAAAACCCCAGCCCCGCTGGGCTTTGGCCAGTTGGCACAGTCTCTGCAATACCCCTGGCACAAGCGCACAGAGCGCTCCTCTTCCAGGTAAACGCAATGATCCAGTGGCATATCGTGTGCGACTTCGACGGGACCATCACCCCCACCGACGTCATCGACAACGTCCTCCAGCGCTTCGCCGGCCCTGAGTGGGAAACCATCGAACAGGAATGGCTGGATGGGCATATCGGTTCCCGCGAATGCCTGAGCCGTCAACTGGCGCTGATCAAGGCCACCCCGGCTGAACTGCTGGCGTATTTCGACAGCGTTGAAATCGACCCGGACTTCCCGGACTTTGTCGATCACGTCATGGGCCTGGGCGCGACCATCGAAGTGGTCAGCGACGGCATCGAGCAAGGCATCGCGCGCATTCTGTCGCGCAACTACGTGACCTTGCTGCCGATCCTCGCCAACCGCCTGCGCCAGGTCGACCAGAACAGCTGGCGCATCGACTTCCCGTATTCCAGCGATGCCTGCCGCGCCGCCTCCGGCAACTGCAAGTGCAAATCCACGCCGCGCAACAAGCGCGTGCTGGTGATCGGCGACGGCAAGTCCGACATGTGCGTGGCTTCAACCGCCGACTTCGTCTTCGCCAAAGGCAGCCTCGCCAAGTACTGCGAAGCCAACAACATTCCCCATGCGCGCTTCGACACCTTTGCCGAATTGCCCGCACTGCTGACCGCTTTGCCACAAGGCATCGCCGCTAACTCCGGCACCTTTGCCGCCGACCTCTCTGTTGAAAATCAGGAACTCTTCCACCATGTCTGATATTCGTATCGCTACCGCCGAAGACCAGATTCTTCTGGATAAAGAAGCCAAATACTGCTCCTACGGCGACACCGTTCACTACATCGAGCCGCCGCGTATTTTCAGCCGTTGCGAAGGCTCCTACGTGTGGGACACCGAAGACCAGGCCTACCTCGACCTGCAAATGTGGTACTCGGCCGTTAACTTCGGCTACGCCAACCCGCGCTTGAATAACGCGCTGAAACAGCAGATCGACACCCTGCCGCAAATCGCCAGCCAGTACCTGCACAAAGGCAAGATCGAGCTGTCGGAAATGATCGCGGTCGATGCCAAGAACAAATTCGGCCTCGACGGTCGCGTGCACTTCAACGTCGGCGGTTCGCAGTCGATCGAAGACTCGCTGAAAGTGGTGCGTAACGCCTCCAACGGCAAGAGCCTGATGTTCGCCTTCGAAGGCGGCTACCACGGCCGTACCCTCGGCGCTTCGTCGATCACCTCGAGCTTCCGCTACCGTCGCCGCTATGGCCATTTTGGCGAGCGCGCCAACTTCATCCCGTTCCCGTACCACTTCCGCGGCCCTAAGGGCATGACCAAAGAAGAATACGGCAGCCACTGCGTGCAGCAATTCGCGCGGCTGTTCGAGACCGAATACAACGGCGTCTGGGACCCGAAAACCAACCAGTGCGAATACGCAGCGTTCTACGTCGAGCCGATCCAGGGCACCGGCGGCTACGTGATCCCGCCGATGAACTTCTACCGCGAATTGAAGCAAGTGCTGGATCAGCACGGCATCCTGATGGTGTCCGACGAAATCCAGATGGGCTTCTACCGTACCGGCAAACTGTGGTCGATCGAACACTTCGACGTACAGCCGGACGTGATCGTCTTCGGTAAGGCGCTGACCAACGGCCTCAACCCGCTGGGCGGCATCTGGGCGCGTGAAGAACTGATCAACCCGAAGGTCTTCCCGCCAGGTTCGACCCACTCCACCTTCGCCTCCAACCCACTGGGTACGGCGGTAGGCCTGGAAATGTTCAAGATGACCAGCGAAGTCGACTACGGCGCAATGGTCATGGCCAAGGGCAAATACTTCCTGGAAGGCCTGCAAGACCTGCAGAAACGTTTCCCGATCATCGGCGACGTCGATGGCCTGGGCCTGGCCCTGCGCTGCGAAATCTGCGGCCCGGATGGCTTCACGCCGGATAAGGCGACCCTGGACTACATGGTCGAAGAAGGCATGAAGGGCGACATGATCGTCGATGGCCAGAAACTCGGCCTGATCCTCGACGTGGGCGGCTACTACAAAAACGTGATCACCCTGGCACCGTCCCTGGAAATCAGCTACCCGGAAATCGACCTGGGCCTGAAGCTGCTCGAGCAATTGCTGGTGCGAGCGACTAAACGGTGAACAGCGTTGGGATCGACCTCGGCGAGGGTGATGCCGGCTTCGTTCTCGGTGAAGGTCCGGTCGGGATCCTGTTGATCCACGGCCTGACCGGCACCCCGACGGAATTGCGCCAGGTCGCCAAAGGCCTGGCCAAGGCGGGTAACTGCACGGTGTATGTGCCCACACTCGCTGGGCACTGCGGCGATAACAGCGACCTGCAGGCCACCGGCTGGCTGGACTGGTACGAAGGCGTGCGCAAGACCTTTGCGCAGGTCAAGCAGCGCCATGAGCAGGTGTTTGTCGGTGGCTTGTCCATGGGCGCGGTGATGTCGATGTACGTGGCCGCCGAGCACCCTGGGCAAGTGGCCGGGCTGCTAATGTATTCGACCACCTTGAAGTACGACGGCTGGAGCATTAACAAGCTGGCGTTTTTGACGCCGTTGCTGATGAAGATCCCGTTCGGCGTGCACATCTGTCGCTTCGAAGAGAAGCCGCCTTACGGCATCAAGAACGAGCGCCTGCGGGCGATCGTCGAGCGTCAGATGAAGGAAGGCGAAAGCAGTGAGGCCGGTTTACTGACCATGGAAGGCATCACGGTGCGCGAGTTGCACCGCATGAACGCGGTGGTCAAAAAGCGCATGCCCGAGGTCAAGGTGCCGGCGCTGGTGCTGCACTCCATCGAGGACGACATCACCAGCCGCTGGAACGCCGATTATGTCGAGCGCCACCTGGGCGGCCCGGTGACCAAGATCCTGCTGGATAACTGCTACCACATGATCACCGTCGACCTGCAATACCGCCGAGTGATCGAGTTGAGCGCAGAGTTTGTCGAGCAACACGCCGCCCCGGCTGTGCAGGCGCCCGTGGATTATCGACAGCGGGCCTCAGCCTAAGGACTAGACGTGATCACCGCCCAAGCCTTCTCGACTATCCGGGCCATCCCGCGTTGCGCCTGGAATGACTGCTTTCCCGCAGCCCTGGAGGATTGGGATTTTTACGTTGCCGTGGAAAACGCCGCGATCGATGATTTCAAGTGGCGTTACCTGGCCGTCTACGACGATGAAACGCTGGTGGCCGTTGCCGCCGCGTTCATCACTTATTATCGCCTCGACACCACGGTGTCGGGCGCCGGCAAGCGCTTTACCGAGCGCCTGGAGCGACTGTGGCCGGGTGTTTTGCGCTTGCAGTTGTATGCCATTGGCTCGCCGGTGGCCGAGCGTTGCGATGCGGGCATCGCCAGTCACGTGCCCCAGGGGCAGCGCCGACTGTTGATCAAGCATTTGCTGGAGGCGGCACGCGAGGATGCCACTACCTTCGGGATTGGCCTGGTGGCGGTCAAAGACGTGCCGACCAGTGACCTGGACTGGGCAGAAAATTGCCGCCAGGCAGGCTTTCAGAGTATGCCAAGCTTACCCAGGGGTTGGTTGACGGTGCCTTACGGCTCGGTGGAGGCCTACCTGGGCTCGCTGTGCAAGGCGACCCGCAAAGACTTGCGCCGCAAGTTGCGCGCGCCAGGCCCACGGGTCGAGTGGCGGCACACTATTGATGATGTGTTGCCCGACGTGATGCGCCTGTACGAAGACACGCTCAGCCGCGCCGATTTGCAGTTCGAACGCCTGCCGGCGCGTTATTTCACCGGCATTCTTGAACAGCTGCAAGGGCGTGCGGTCTGTGCTCTTTACTGGGTGGATGAGCGTCTGGTGGCGTTCAACCTGGTGCTGTTGGACCAGCATCGGCTGATCGACAAGTTTTTCGGGCATGACCGTGAGTTCAGCCGCGCGTACAGTTTGTACTTTCGCTACTGGTTGACCAATGTCGACTACTGTATTGCACACAAGATCCCGGTGTACGAGTGCGGTCAGGAGGGCTATGCCAGTAAGCTGCGCCTGGGGTGCGAGTTCCAGGGCAACAGCATGTTCTTCCGTCACCGTAACCGGCTGGTCAACGGCCTGCTCAAACTCGTGAAAATGTACATAAGACCGGACCGTTCCGACCCTGCCATGGCTGCTGCGATAAGCGAAACCTGATGATCACCAAGACCCGCCCAAAAGCCCGCCCCTTTGCCATTTCGCGTTGGAGCGTCCAGCGCAAGCTGGTGCTGGCGTTCTGGCTGGTCAGCGTTATCCCGACCATGATCGCGGCCGAACTGGCGGCGACCACGTTGTCGCAGATTTTTGACAGCAACGTGCGCATCTGGCTGCAAGAGTCGACCAAGATCGTCAAGGACGAAATCGGCGACATCCTGCATGACAACGCGCGCATGGCCAAGCTGTTCCTGCGCTACACGGCTCCGCCGTTGAACAAACAAGCCGCCAAGCATGACCGGCTCACCGCCGATATTGCCGAGGCCACCGATATCGACGTGGTCTCGCTGATTCGTGTCAGTGACCACAAGATTGTGTTCAGCACGGCCCCTGACGATGTCGTCAAGCAGATCAACCTGACCAGCAACGCAGTGTTGCAAACCATCCAGGTGGCCGGCGTGACGACGGGCCTGGTGGTCTCAACGTTCGAAACCACCCAAGAGGGCGTCGACTACGTGCTGTTGGTGGCCACGTACCTGGACAGCAGCTTCCTCACCAGCGTGGCCGATGTGCATTCCCTCGACCTGCGCCTGTACCTGGCCAACCCTACGGGGTTTTCCGAGATATTCTCGACCCAGCGCTTTGAGAATCATCCGTCACGCATTCCCACGAATGTTGAAACGGCGATGCGCGCCACCAAGCAACCGAGCGAGCAGTTCACCAATAACTACAGCGGTTTGTACTGGCCGATCTTCAATGATGGCGGCGAACTGCAAGGCGTGATTTTCAGCGGCCTGTTGCGCCATACCAGCCTGGTGGGGCTGGTGAACCAGAGCAACCTGTTCGTGCTGATCTTCTTGCTGAGTTCGGCGTTGTCGCTGGGCGCCGGTGTCTTGGTGTCACGCCGCCTGACCAAACCGTTGCGCGATTTATCCCAGGGCGTGGACGCAGTGATCTCGGGCAATTACGAGCATCGCGTGCTGGTCAGCGGCGGCGATGAGCTGGCGCAACTGAGCAGCACCTTCAACCACATGACCGAACGCCTGGGCGAGTTGCACCACCTCGAGGCCCAGCTGCGCCGCCGCGACCGGCTGCATGCTTTGGGCGAAGTCGCCATGGGCCTGGCACACGAGATTCGCAACCCGCTGGGCATCATCAAGACCGCCACCCAACTGCTGCATCGTCGCGTCGACCTGCCGGACACCGACAAGCGCCACCTCGAATACGTTATCAGCGAAGTCAGCCGCATCAACGACCTGATCACCGAGTTTCTGGATTTCGCCAAACCCAACCCGCCCCTGCGTGTGTTGCAGGCGGCGCGCCCGGTGGTGGAAGAGATCCTCGGCTTTTGCAGCCCGGAGCTGGCCACCCATAACATCGATGCGCACATCGATGACCAGGCGCCCGGCGCGACGATTTATGCCGATGCCAAGCAACTCAAGCAGGCATGCCTGAACCTGATCCTCAATGCCATTGATGCGATGCCCGAAGGCGGGCGCCTGACCTTGGGCATTCGCAGTGTGGACGGCAATACGGTGATCAGCATTGCTGACACCGGCCAAGGCATTCCGGCCGATATGATCGAGCGGATCTTCACGCCATTCGTCACCACCAAGGCCTCGGGCACGGGCCTGGGGCTGGCTAAAGTCTATTCGATCATGGAAAGTCATGACGGCAGCATCGAATGTGCCAGTGAGAAAGATGCCGGCGCCACCTTCAGCCTGTACATTCCGGCCCATGGTGAAGACGACGGTGACGATGAGGAAGTTCATGACGCATAACGTATTGGTAGTCGACGACGAGCCCAAGCTCTGCGACTTGCTGTCATCGGCCTTGAGCCAGAACGGCATCCAGGTATTTACCGCCGGCAATGGCCTGCACGCGCTCAAGGTGCTGGAGCAGGAAGACATCGACCTGGTGATCAGCGACTGGCGCATGCCAGGCATGGACGGGCCGGCGCTGTTGGCGGAGATAAAAGTGCGCTTCCCGGAGTTGCCGGTGATCGTGATGACCGCCTACAGCACGGTAAAAAACGCCGTGCAGTCGATGCGTAATGGCGCCTATGACTACATTGCCAAGCCGTTCGATATCGACGAGCTGGACATCACCGTGGCCAAGGCCCTGCAGTTTCGCGACATCATGCGCGACAACGCACGCCTGCGCGCCGAGCTGGATCACCATGCGCAGTTCGACAGTCTGGTGGGCGACAGCCCGGCGTTTCGCCAGGTGCTGCACGCGGTCGATTCGGTACGCGACAGCAACGCCACTATCCTGCTGACCGGCGAGAGCGGCACCGGCAAGGAAATGGTCGCCCGCGCGATTCACAAACATGGCAGCCGCGCCGACAAGCCGTTCGTGGCGGTCAACTGCGCGGCCATCCCCGAAGGCTTGCTGGAAAGCGAGATGTTTGGCCATCGCAAAGGCGCCTTTACCGGTGCCGTGGCCGATCGGGTAGGGCGCTTTATGCAGGCTGACCAAGGCACTTTGTTTCTGGATGAAGTGGGCGACATGCCGTTGGCGTTGCAGGCCAAGATCCTGCGGGCCTTGCAGGAGCGGGTGATCGAGCCGGTGGGCGACTCGCGCGAGCGCAAGGTGGATGTGCGCGTGATCGCCGCCACGAACAAGAACCTGCTGGATGCGGTGGCCAATAAAGAATTTCGCGAAGACCTGTATTACCGCCTCAATGTATTCCCGATCCCGTTGCCGGCCTTGCGCGAGCGCGCCGAAGACATCGTGCCCCTGGCCCGGCACTTCGCCCAGACCCTGAGCGCTACCGCGGGCAAACGCATCACCGGCTTCAGCCCCGAGGCATTGCAGGCGATGGCGGCTTACCACTGGCCGGGCAATATTCGTGAGCTGCAGAACTGCGTGGAGCGGGCGACCATCGTGGCGGCTTCGCCGGTGATTGAAGACATTGACTTGCCGGCTTATCTGTTTGCGTCCAAACCTGCCGAGGACGGCGTTACGGCGCTGCTCGGTGACACACCGGGCGTGCCTGCCGACCTGGATGCGGCGCTGGCTGAGGTCGAGAAAACCTACATCATGGCGGCGTTGAACGAGAGCAACGGCGTGCAGGCTGCGGCAGCGGCGAAGATCGGGATTTCCGAGAGGAGTTTTTGGTATCGGCTGAAGAAGCTGGGGATTCAGGTCGAGAAGATCATCCGCTGATCTATCAGGCTCACCATGAACCCCAATGTGGGAGCTGGCTTGCCTGCGATAGCGGTATGTCTGTGCCAGATAAGTTGGCTGATACACCGCCATCGCAGGCAAGCCAGCTCCCACAGGTTTAACCGCGGTGTGTCAGGCGTGGACGCGTACCCACACTGTCACCAACACCGTCGCCGCCATCAACCATGCCACTGCCGCCACGGCGAGTGACGCCTCCAGGCGCATGCGGTCGACCATCACATACAGCGTCGCCAAATACACAAAATACGGAATGATCGACCACATCCCAAACAGGATGGTGGTCTTCAAGTCGTCCACCGAACGGCCCTTGCCGACGATGTAATGCGCGATCAGTGCGAAAGTCGGAAACAGCGGCACCAGCCCTGCGATATAGTAATTTCTGGTCTTGGCCAGCGCCGCCAGGATCAGCACCACCGCCGCGCCCAGGGCGGCTTTCAAGAGTAAGTCCATCAGTGGCTCAACCCGTATTTCTTGACCTTGTCGAACAGCGTGGTCTTGGCCATTCCGAGTTCCAGGCTCGCCTGGGTGAGGTTGCCGCCGCTGCGTTGCAGGGCGTCGTTAAGCAGGTTGCGCTCGAAGGCTTCCACCGCTTCGGTAAAGGCCAGGCCGTGGTTGCTGCTGCTGGCGCCGCTTTTCTTGAAGGCTGGCAAGCCCAGCGCAAAGCGCTCGGCGACGTTGCGCAGTTCACGCACGTTGCCTGGCCAGTCGTGGCTCATCAGGGTCGATACGGTCTGGTTGTCCAGCTCCGGCACACTGCGGTCAAAACGCAGTGACGATTGCTGCAGGAAGTGTTCGAACAGCTGCAGGATGTCTTCACGGCGCTCGCGTAACGGTGGCAATTCCAGGGTCACGACGTTGAGGCGGTAGTAAAGGTCGCTACGGAATTGGTTGGCGCGGCTCAGTTCGTCCAGGTCGGATTTGGTCGCGGCAATGACTCGGCAATCCACCGCCACACTCTGGTTCGAGCCCAGGCGTTCCAAGGTGCGTTCCTGCAACACACGCAGCAGTTTGATCTGCAGGTTGATCGGCATGCTTTCCACTTCGTCGAGGAACAGCGTGCCCTCATGGGCGTGTTCGATCTTGCCGATGCGCCGCTTGCCCGCGCCGGTAAAGGCGTTGGCTTCGTGGCCGAATATTTCGCTTTCGAACAGGTTCTCCGGCAGGCCACCGCAGTTCAGGGCAACGAACTGATGGTCGTGGCGTCGGCTGAAATCGTGCAAGCAACGCGCAACCAGTTCCTTGCCGGTGCCGGTTTCGCCTTCGATCAGCACGTTGGCCGAGGTATCAGCGACGTTGGCGATCAGTTCGCGCAGGTTTTGCATGGCGGGCGAGCGGCCGATGATGCGGCCTTCCAGCGAGTCGCGCTCGGCCAGTTGGCGGCGCAGCGACCAGACTTCCCGCGCCAGCCCACGTTGCTCAAGCGCGCGGCGCGCCACATCGACCAGGCGCTCGGGGGAGAAGGGTTTTTCCATGAAGTCGTAGGCGCCGTTACGCATGGCACCGACTGCCATCGAAATATCCCCGTGGCCGGTGATCAGCACCACCGGCAGGCTTTTATCCAGGGCCTTGAGGCGGGTGAGCAGCTCCAGGCCATCGATGCCTGGCAGGCGAATATCGCTGATGACGATGCCGGCAAAGTTCTCACCGATGCGCTTGAGCGCTTCCTCGGCACTGCCCACACCCACGCTGTGAATGTCTTCCAGCGCCAGGGCTTGCTGGCAGCCGAGCAGCACATGGGGGTCGTCTTCGACGATCAGAACGGTGAGGTCTTTAGGATCGGTACTCATCATGTCGACTCAGCTTTTTGGGTGCCCACCAACGGCAGGCACAAGACGAAGGCAGTACCACCACTGGCCGGGTGTTCCACGGCGAGGTTGCCGCCGGTGGCCGCCGCCAGGCTGGCCGAAAGTGTCAGGCCCAGGCCCAGGCCTTGTTCGCCGGGTTTGGTGGTGAAGAACGGTTCGAATAAATGTTTGCGCGCTTCGGGGTCGATGCCGTGGCCATTGTCGCGCACTTGCAGGCGGTACTTGCCCTCGCTGCTGTGGCCGTCCAGCCATAGTTCGGGGGCCGGTTGTGCCTGCATGGCGTCGAGGGCGTTGCCGATCAGGTTGACCAGGATCTGTTCCAGGCGGGTCTGGTCGATCTGCAATTGCGCGCTGACAAAGTCACGGTGCACGGTCAACGGCAAGCCGTCCAGGCGCGCGCCCAGCACCTGGAAGGCGGCGTCCACGGCTTTGCCCAGGTTGGCCTCGCCCTGATCATCGCCGCGCCGGGCAAACGAGCGCAGGCTGGCGGTGATGCGGCCCATGCGGTCGATCAGCTCGTTGATGGTCTTGAGGTTGGCGCTGGCGGTGTCGAGGGCGCCACGCTCCAGGAAGCGCACGGTGTTACCCGACAGCGTGCGCAATGCCGCCAGCGGCTGGTTGAGTTCATGGGCAATGCTGGTGGACATCTGGCCGATGGCCGCCAGCTTGCCGGCCTGCACCAGTTCATCCTGGGCGCGGCGCAGGGTTTCTTCGGCCTGGCGGCGTTCGCGGATCTGGCCCTTGAGCCGTTCGTTACTGGCGCGCAGGTCGGCGGTGCGTTCGGCAATCCTTCGTTCCAGCTGGCTGTTGGCTTCCTGCAAGGCTTCGCGCGCAGCGAGGCGGGTGGCGATGACTTTGCGCCGCTCGTTCCAGGCAATCAGCAGGAACGCGACCAGGCCAAATGCGACCGCCACCAGAATGCCCTGATTGATCGCGGCGCGACGCAGGTCGTTAAGTGGAGTCAGCAGGGTGAAGTTCCAGGGCGTGTCGCTGAGCGGGCGGGTCTGGGCCAGGTAGCTGACTTCGCGCTCGTCGTTGACCACTTCGCTGTTGGCCGGAAAGGTGAGTTTCTCGGTGCCTTCGTTGAGACGCTCGCGGGCCAACGGCTCCAGCTCGTTCAATGTCGCCCAGTAATATTGCAGGCTGTGGGCCAGGCGTTCCTTGGTGTCATCGCTCAGCGGGCGCACGGCCTTGAGACGCCGGGCCGGGTCGCTGGAGAGGATGATGATGCCGTTCTCATCGCTCACAAAGGCTTCGAGACGCGCGCGCTGCCAGCGTTCTTCGAGTGCTTCAAGGCGCACTTTGACCACGGCCACGCCGATGATCTTGCCGTGCTCTTCGAGGCCGTGCGCCAGGTAGTAACCGGGTTCGCCGTTGGTGCTGCCAATGCCATAGAAACGGCCGGGCTGGCCGCGCACGGCGTTTTGGAAATAGGCACGGAAGGACAGGTCTTCACCCTGGTAACTGTCGGCATCGCGCCAGTTACTGGTGGCCAGCACGCGGCCGGTGGTGTCCATCACGTAGATGGCCCGGCTACGACTGCGTCGGTTCAGGCCTTCGAGGTAATCGTTGACCGTTTGCCGGGTTTCCTGGCTGGGGTCGGCCAGCAGCTTGGAGACGCTGGATTCCAGCTCCAACAGGCTGGGCAGGTAGGTGTATTTGCTCAGTTCGCTTTCGACGGTACGGGCATGCAGCTCCAACTGGCGTTCGCCGTTGTCGCTGAGGGTGCGGATGCCATAGTACTCACTGACCCAGAAGCCGATGTAACCCAAGCCGATCATCAGGGCGATGATCAACGGCGGCAGGAACAGTTGGCGAATCAGACGAGGTTTCACGGCAAGTGATGGCGGTGCGGCGCGAAATTGGTTGGGGTCGCATTTCATCACAGATGCCTTGGGTCAACCAGCGCTGTCAGCCCTGTTGCGAACCCGGTTGTGTGGGCAATTTGATTATGTGGGAGCCGGGCTTGCCCGCGATGCAGGCGCCTCGGTGTATCAGTTGCACCGAGGTGATGCTATCGCAGGCAAGCCAGCGCCCACACAAGCCGTCTTCCACACAAGCCCGGTTCCCACAGGGAGAACAGTGCTGCTTTTTAGTGCTGCAGGATTTTCTCAAGGAAGTGCTGCGCGCGTTCGGAGCGGGCGCTGATATCGCCGAAGAACTCCTCTTTCGGGCAGTCTTCGATGATCTTGCCGGCGTCCATGAAGATCACGCGGTCGGCCACTTTGCGCGCGAAGCCCATTTCGTGGGTCACGCACATCATGGTCATGCCTTCGTGGGCCAGTTGCACCATCACGTCGAGCACTTCGTTAACCATCTCCGGGTCGAGCGCGGAGGTCGGTTCGTCGAACAGCATGACGATCGGGTCCATGGCCAGGGCGCGGGCAATGGCCACACGTTGTTGCTGGCCGCCGGAGAGCTGGCCCGGGTGCTTGTGGGCGTGCGCCGACAGGCCCACACGGTCAAGCAGCTGCAGGCCCTTCTTGGTGGCTTCTTCCTTGCTGCGGCCCAGCACTTTGATCTGTGCGATGGTCAGGTTTTCGGTGATGGTCAGGTGCGGGAACAGCTCGAAGTGCTGGAACACCATGCCCACGCGCGAGCGCAGTTTGGGCAGGTTGGTCTTCGGGTCGGCAATGGAGGTGCCGTCGACCACGATGTCGCCCTTCTGGAACGGTTCCAGCGCGTTGACGCACTTGATCAGGGTGGATTTGCCCGAACCCGATGGGCCGCACACCACGATCACTTCGCCTTTTTTGACATCAGTGCTGCAATCGGTCAGCACCTGGAAGTCGCCATACCACTTGTTGATGTTCTTGATAGAGATCATACGGCAAACCTTTTTTGCAGACGCTTGACCAGCAGCGAGGCGGAAAAGCTGATGATGAAGTAGACGACACCGGCGAAGATCAGGAACTCATTGGAGCGGCCGATGATGTCGCCGTTGGAGCGGGCGGAGTTGAGGAAGTCCACCAGGCCCACGGTGTAGACCAGCGAGGTGTCCTGGAACAGGATGATCGACTGTTGCAGCAGCAACGGGGTCATCTTGCGGAAAGCCTGGGGCAGGATGATCAGACGCATGGTCTGGCCATAGGTCATGCCCATTGCCTGGGCTGCGCCCATCTGGCCCTTGGGGATCGACTGCACGCCGGCCCGCACGATTTCACAGAAGTACGCAGCTTCGAACATCATGAAGGCCACGACGCAGGAAGTGAACGCGCCGATCGGGGTGTCTTCGCCGGTGATCCAGCGCAGCACGAACGGCACCGCCAGGTAGAACCAGGTGATCACCAGCAGCAGCGGGATCGAGCGGAAGTAATTCACGTAGGCGCCGGCCAGGCGCGACAGCAGTTTGCTGGACGACAGGCGCATCAGCGCCAGGACCGTACCCAGTGCGATGCCGCCGACCACGCCCATGACCATCAACTGCAAGGTCATGACCATGCCGTTCCACAGGCCCGGAATGGCGGGGATGATACCGCTGAAATCGAAGTCCATTATTTACCCCCCACGGAGATCAGGCCGGGCACCGCGACTTTCTTCTCGATCACGCGCATCAGCAACATCAGGCTCATGTTCAAGGTGAAGTAGATCAACGTGGCCAGGGTGAAGGCTTCAAACAGGTTGGCCGAAAACTCGGCGGTCTGTTTGGTTTGCGCCAGCAGTTCCATCAAGCCGATCAAGGACGCCACGGAGGAGTTCTTGAACACGTTGAGGAATTCGGAGGTAAGCGGCGGAATGATGATGCGGTAGGCCTGGGGCAGCAGCACGTTCCAGTAGATCTGTGGCAGCTTGAAGCCCATGGCACGCGCCGCAGCTTCCTGGCCACGTGGCAGCGCCTGGATGCCGGTACGCACTTGTTCGCACACACGGGCGGCGGTGAACAGGCCCAGGCACACGACAACGCTCAGGTAGGCCGAGGTGGTCGGGTTGAGGTCCTGTTTGTACCAGTCCTGCAGGTTCTGCGGCAGCATATCGGGCACCAGGAAGTACCAGATAAACAGCTGCACCAGCAGCGGCACGTTACGAAACAGCTCCACGTAGCAGGTCGCGATGCCCGCTACGATGCGGTTTGGCACGGTGCGCATGACCCCCAGAATGGAGCCAAGCAACAAGGCGATAATCCATGCCACGACAGCGATGGCGATGGTCCAGCCCAAGCCGGCGATGTACCAGTCGAGATAAGTCTCGCTGCCAACGCCAGTGGACTTGAAGAACACGCCCCAGTCCCAGTTGTAATTCATTAGGGTCTCCCCTCGAGATCGATCGATGTACAAGCACCCGCTTGGGGAAGATCCTTTCCCGCCTGACGGTGAACGCCAGGCACACGCGATCGGCTCGAAAACCGCCAGGTCGAGTGTTCCACATTAATGCCAGCAGGTAGTAACAGACGCCTGAGGGAGGGTTGGCTCCCTCAGGACATAAGCTTAGTCAGGTATCAGATTTTTACGTCAGGGGCTGGCTTGTCGCTTGGGTTAGCGATCAGCTCCTTAACCTTTTCGCTCATCGGGAAGTTCAGGTTCAGGCCTTTTGGTGGGATCGGGCTCTCGAACCACTTGCTGTAGATCTTGTTGATCTCGCCGGACTTGTACAGGGCGACGATGGCGTCATCCACGGCTTTCTTGAAGGCCGGGTCGTCTTTACGCACCATGCACGCGTAGGCTTCGAAGGACTGTGGAGTACCGGTGATGACCCAGTCGTCCGGCTTCTTGGCCTTGGCTTCTTCGCCGGCCAGCAGGGCGTCGTCCATCATGAACGCAACGGCACGGCCGCTTTCGAGCATCTGGAAGGATTCGCCGTGGTCTTTGGCCGAGATAACGTTCATGCCCATCTGCTTGTCGGCGTTCATCGCTTTGATGATGCGCTCGGACGTAGTGCCAGCGGTGGTCACGACGTTTTTGCCTTTCAGGTCGGCAAAGTCAGCGTAGGACGGCTTGCCATCCTTGTCCTTCTTGACCAGCAGACGGGTGCCGATTTCGAAGATGTTGACGGTGAAATCAACTTGCTGGGCGCGTTCGGCGTTGTTGGTGGTGGAGCCGCACTCAAGGTCCGCAGTGCCGTTCTGGATCAGCGGGATACGAGTCTGCGAAGTCACCAGGTTGTATTTGGCCTTCAGATCGGGCTTGTTCAGGTCTTTTTTCAGGGCTTCAACTACAGCCAACTGAACGTCGTGGGAGTAGCCCACGGGTTTGCCCGAGCCATCCGCGATGTAGGAAAACGGAATGGAGCTGTCGCGGTGAGCGAGGGTGATGGTGCCGGAGTCGTTGATTTTCTTCAGTGTGCCGGTGAGTTCGGCGGCGAAAACTGGAGTGCTGATCAGAGCAGCAGCGATAGCTGCGCCCAGGATATGGGGAACGATGCGCATCAATACTTCCTCGACATTTGTTTTTTTTATGAAGCCGGCTAAGCGACTCTCTTTGTACTGCGAATGCCCATGACGGCTCCTAAGGCGCCTCAGGCAATCGTCAGGGAGTGTAGAGCATGAGTCGTGCCATACCAGAAATAAAAGGTTATTTGATTGATTTATAAGGAGATTAAGTTTGTGTTACGAGGGATTTGTAACGGTTTGGTCCGGCAAACCGAATGGGGTGGGGTGTGGCGTTCGGAAAACCGAATGGTCAGCAAGGTATTCCGAGCCAGGCTTTTTGTGGGAGCTGGCTTGCCCCGCGATGCCTGCACCTCGGTCTTTGATTGAACCGAGGTGATGCAATCGCAGGCACCGGCGGCCTATCCGGTGCTGCTGGGCTCGGCCTTCAGTGTGATTCGCGACATGGGCCTGCGCTATGCCAGGACACACCCCATAAAAAAGCCCCTGGACCTTGCGGTACAGGGGCTTCTCGTCACTGCCTGCGATCAGGCTGCTTCAATCTTCGCGCGGTTTTGCTCGACCTTGGACAGGTAGCGCTGCACGTTTTCCTGCTCTTGCGGTGTGGTGAACAAGCCCAGCTTGGTCCGGCGCCACAGCACGTCCTGCGGTTGCGTCACCCATTCTTCGGCGCACAGGTAATCGACTTCGCGGGTGTACAGGCCGCCACCCAGGTGTTCGCCCAAGTCAGCAAGCGATTGCACGCCTTCGAGCAAGCGCCAGGTACGGCTGCCGTACGTGGTGGACCAACGGCGTGCGATCTCGCTTGGCACCCAGTCAAATTTGGCGCGAATCGCTTCGGCCAAGGCTTCTGGCGTAGTCATGTTCTCGCCGCCCGGCAGGCTCGCCGTGGCGGTCCAGCTTGGGCGCATTTGCGTGAAAAACGGCGCCAGTTGCGCCATCGCCGATTCGGCCAGCTTGCGGTAGGTGGTCAACTTGCCACCGAACACCGACAGGATCGGCGCTTCACCGTTACCGCCAGACAGCGACAGGGTGTAGTCGCGGGTGATGGCCGACGGGTTGTCCGATTCGTCGTTGCACAACGGGCGCACGCCGGAGTAGGTGTGCACGATGTCGTCGCGGCTCAACTGCTTCTTGAAGTGCGCGTTGACCACTTTGAGCATGTAGTCGGTTTCACCTTCGGTAATCGCAACCTTCGCTGGGTCACCGGTGTACTCACGGTCGGTGGTGCCGATGATGGTCAGGTGGTTCAGGTACGGAATCGTGAAGACGATGCGCTGATCTTCGTTCTGCAGGATGTGCGCGTGCGCACCTTCGTAGAGTTTCGGCACGATCAAGTGGCTGCCCTGGATCAGGCGGATGCCGTAAGGCGAGTCCAGCTTCAGGTCTTCCTTGATGAACTTGGCGACCCACGGGCCGGCGGCGTTCACCAAGGCGCGGGCGCGGATCGAGAACAGGCTGCCATCGGCGCGTTCCATGTTCATTTCCCACATGCCGTTGCTGCGATGTGCGCTGATGCAACGGGTCTGGGTGTGGATATGCGCGCCTTTTTCACGGGCGGCCATGGCATTGAGTACCACCAGGCGGGCGTCATCAACCCAGCAGTCGGAGTATTCGAAGCCTTTGGTGATTTCACTTTTCAACGGGCTGTCGGGGCCGAACTTAAGGCTCTTGGAACCGGCGAGTTTCTCGCGCTTGCCCAAGTGGTCGTACAGGAACAGGCCCGCGCGAATCATCCACGCCGGGCGCAGGTGCGGGCGGTGCGGCAATACAAAGCGCATCTGCTTGACGATGTGCGGGGCCTTGGCCAGCAGCACCTCACGTTCGGCCAGAGCCTCGCGCACCAGGCGGAATTCGTAATGTTCGAGGTAGCGCAGGCCGCCGTGGATCAGCTTGCTGCTGGCGGAAGATGTGTGGCTGGCCAAGTCGTCCTTTTCGCAAAGGAATACCGACAAACCGCGCCCGGCTGCGTCTGCTGCAATGCCGACGCCATTGATTCCGCCGCCAATTACGGCAACGTCATAGACTTCGGCAAGCGGTGGAGCAGGCAAGGTGGAAGGGTTCATCGGCTGGCCTCGCGATCTTTTCGTCTTGGAATTCGAACATTAATGTTCATTTGCGAAAATGGTAGCTGATAAACGCGCACACAGCCACCCGACTTCGATTGAAAAAACTCATCGAAGGGCTGAAAAGGGAAGAATTGTGAACATGAGCCAAGGAAAGGCTCGAGAGAGGGGGGTTGGATATATCGCCATCGCGGGCAAGCCCGGCTCCCACAGTTGATCGTGTACCTGCATGAGAATGCGGTCAACTGTGGGAGCGGGCTTGCCCGCGATGGCGGTGTTACAGACTCTAAACCACTTCCAGCCGAACCTTATGCTGGTTCAACAACTGCACCAACGCCGGCACCGGCTGCTGGTCGGTCACCAGACAGTCCACCAGACTGATCGGCCCCAAGCGAATCATGGCATTGCGCCCGAATTTACTTGAGTCGGCCGCCAGGATCACCTGGCGTGCATTGGCGATGATCGCCTGGGAAACCCTGACTTCCTGATAGTCAAAGTCCAGCAGGCTGCCGTCTTCATCAATGCCACTGATGCCGACCAACGCAAAGTCGACCTTGAACTGGTTGATAAAGTCGACACTCGCCTGGCCCACCACACCGCCGTCACGGCGCACGTTGCCGCCGGTCAACAGCACATCGAAGTCGTCCTTGGCACTGAGCATGGTGGCAACGTTGAGGTTGTTGGTGATGATTTTCAGGTGGTTGTGATTGAGCAGCGCACGCGCGATGGATTCGGTGGTGGTGCCGATATTGATGAACAGCGAGGCGTGATCAGGGATTTGCGCGGCAATGGCTTCGCCGATGCGTTGTTTCTCATCGCGCATCTGGTCGGCACGCATGGCGTACGCGGTGTTCTCGACACTGGAGTCATAGGCCGCGCCGCCGTGGTAGCGGCGCAGCAGGTTGGCGTCCGCCAGTTGGTTGATGTCGCGGCGGATGGTTTGCGGGGTGACAACGAATAGCTGCGCCATCTCCTCGATACTGACGTAGCCGCGTTCGCGCACCAGTTCGAGAATTTGTTGTTGGCGGGGAGGCAGATTCATGGGGCGTCCTTTGGGCTGCCATACAAAAGTGGCCCATGATGCCGCAGCAATCGACTCCCCGCCAGTTACAACCCGATTTGGGTCCGACGGTTGGCTTATTCAGCGCCTTCGTGTGGTTCCCAGTCGCGGGTGCGGCTGACTGCTTTTTGCCAGCCGGCGTAGAGCTTCTCTTTGGCGGCTTCATCAAGCTGTGGTTCGAATTCGCGCTCGATGACGGCCTTGCCACGCAGCTCATCCAGGCTGCCCCAGAAACCACAGGCCAGGCCTGCCAGGTACGCGGCGCCGAGTGCTGTGGTTTCGCGCATTTGCGGGCGCTCGACCTGGGTGCCGAGGATATCGGCCTGGAACTGCATCAGGAAGTTGTTGGCCACCGCGCCGCCGTCCACACGCAGGGCTTTGAGGCGTTCGCCAGAGTCCTGTTGCATGGCGTCCAGCACGTCGCGGGTCTGGTAGGCAATCGACTCCAGGGCGGCACGGATAATGTGATCCACGCGCACGCCACGGGTCAGGCCGAACAGCGCGCCACGGGCATACGGGTCCCAGTACGGAGCGCCCAGGCCGGTGAAGGCTGGCACCAGGTACACGCCGTTGCTGTCCTTGACCTTGCCGGCGAAGTATTCGGTGTCGGTGGCGTCGGCGATGATTTTCAGCTCGTCACGCAGCCATTGCACGGTGGAGCCACCGTTGAAGACCGCGCCTTCGAGGGCGTAAGCCACTTCGCCACGTGGGCCGCAAGCGATGGTGGTGAGCATGCCGTGCTTGGATTTCACCGCCTTGTCGCCGGTGTTCATCAGCAGGAAGCAACCGGTGCCATAGGTGTTCTTGGCCTGGCCGGCTTCTACGCACATCTGGCCGAACAGCGCCGCTTGCTGGTCACCGGCAATACCGCCGATGGCGATGCCGCTTTTGGTGCGGCCGTAGATTTCCGAGGAGGACTTGACTTCCGGCAGCATTTCGCGCGGCACGTCGAGAATCTCCAGCATCTTCGCATCCCACTCCAGGGTGTGGATGTTGAAGAGCATGGTGCGCGAGGCGTTGGTGTAGTCGGTGACGTGGGTCTTGCCGCCGGTAAATTTCCAGATCAGCCAGCTGTCGACGGTGCCGAACAGCAGTTCGCCATTGCGCGCACGCTCGCGGCTGCCTTCGACGTTGTCGAGGATCCACTTGAGCTTGGTGCCGGAGAAGTACGGGTCGGTGACCAGGCCGGTGGTGTCACTGATGTATTGCTCGTGGCCATCGCGCTTGAGCTGCTGGCAGATCTCGGTGCTGCGGCGGCACTGCCACACGATCGCGTTGTAGATCGGGCGGCCGGTGATCTTGTCCCAGACCACGGTGGTTTCACGCTGGTTGGTGATACCGATGGCGGCGACCTGGTCATGGTGCAGGCCGGCTTGTGCCAGGGCCTCGACCATTACCGCGCTCTGGGTGGCGAAAATTTCCATCGGGTCATGTTCGACCCAGCCGGCTTGCGGGTAATGCTGAGCGAATTCACGCTGGGCGGTGCAGACCACGTTGGCGTCACGATCGAAGATGATCGCCCGCGAACTGGTGGTGCCCTGATCGAGGGCAATGATGTAGTTCTTATTCTGAATGTCGGTCATGTCAATTGCCTTGGACGAAATAAGGAAGTCAGAAATCAGCCTGGTCCGCGAAGGGCAGGGGACCAGGCCGGCGCTTTCAGGAAATACGAGTCTTGCCGGTGACAGCCGTGTCAGGTGTTTCTTCAGCTATAGCAGGTGCGGCGCTCGGCAGGTGGCGGGCAATCAGCCCGCGATAAGCCGCTGCGCCGAGGCAGGCGCCGACAATCGGCGCGAAAATCGGTACCAGGAAGTAAGGAATATCGCGGCCGCCAGTAAAGGCCATTTCACCCCAGCCGGCGAAAAAGGTCATCAGCTTGGGGCCGAAATCACGCGCCGGGTTCATCGCAAAGCCGGTCAGCGGGCCCATGGCACTGCCGATAACTGCAATCAGCAGGCCGATTAACAGCGGGGCCAACGGGCCGCGGGGCAGGCCATTGTTATCGTCGGTCAGGGCCATGATCACGCCCATCAGGATGGCGGTGATGACCATTTCCACCAGGAATGCCTGGGCCGTGCTCAGCAGCGCGTGCGGGTAGGTGGAGAACACCGACGCCAATTCCAGGCTGGCCTGAGAGCCGCGAATCATGTGGTGAGTTTGTTCGTAATCGAAAAAGAGGTTGCTGTACAGCGTGTAAACCAACGCCGCCGAGCAGAACGCGCCGGCGATTTGCGCGAGGATATAGAAGGGCAGTTTGCGTTTTTCGAAATCGGCAAAAATGCACAGCGCGATACTTACCGCCGGGTTGAGGTGCGCCCCGGAAATACCGGCGCTCAGGTAGATCGCCATGCTCACGCCGACCCCCCAGATAATACTGATTTCCCACAGCCCGAAGCTGGCACCCGCGACCTTGAGCGCAGCGACACATCCTGTACCGAAGAAGATCAGAAGCGCAGTCCCCAGGAATTCGGCCATGCATTGGCTCGAAAGTGAAGGCTGTTGAAGAGCAGTAGTCATGGCAAACCTCGATTGTTGTTCTTGTTGGCGCACAGCCTCAACGGGCCGTTGCGCGATTTTCACCGTAATCAGGATCCCCATCCTGACTGCAGCTTCCCGCTGGAACACTGGAGCACTATTCCTACAGTATTCGGAAACGAAAAAATATAGACAAGAATGACCGCTGTCAAAGGTCGAAAGTGAACCATTGGTCATTTTCGAACTATTGGTCTGGTGAATGATCACGGGTGAGGCTGCAAGCGCGCATGGCGGGAGGGGCGCACTAGAGCGTTTTGCGCGGGCTTGGCCTAGAATTGGCGATCTTTCTGCCGCGCCCGGAGTAGTCATGACACCCGCACTGGACCTGTTGAAAAAAGTTCGCGCCGAACATCGCATCCACAGTTACGAGCACGACCCCAAGGCCGCGTCTTATGGCCTGGAGGCCGCGGAAAAATTGGGGCTCGACCCGGCGCAGGTGTTCAAGACCTTGCTGGCCAGCAGTGAGAAAGGTGAATTGCTGGTGGCGGTGGTGCCGGTCGTCGGAAGTCTGGACCTGAAGGCGCTGGCCCATGCGGCCGGCGTTAAAAAAGCCGAGATGGCCGATCCGGTAGCGGCGCAGCGCTCTACCGGTTACCTGTTGGGCGGCATCAGCCCGTTGGGGCAGAAGAAGCGTTTGCGCACATTTATTGATGAGACCGCGCAACAGTTTGCGACGATTCATGTGAGCGCAGGCAGGAGGGGGTTAGAAGTGGAACTGGCCGCAGCGGTGCTGGCCGAGCATACCCAGGCCAAATTTGCGCCGATTGGGCGGGGCTGAAACTCAATTCTGAATCCACTAAAAACCCAATGTGGGAGCTGGCTTGCCTGCGATTGCATCACCTCGGTTCAACTGACAGACCGAGGTGTCTGCATCGCAGGCAAGCCAGCTCCCACATTTTTTACCCGGTTTAGTCAGTTGTTCAGTGGGCGGCGCTGTAACGTCGCACGCCGGATTCAACTTGAGGAATCTGCGCCGCCGTGCTGCCCGATGCCTGAAACAACACCAGATGCTCCGCCGCCACCCGAATCCCCACCTGCGCACCCACCTGATGGTCTGCATGGCTGGGGAAAATCGACTCCAGCTGTGCACCGGTCGGCAGTTGCAAGCGGTACAAGGTCGAAGCGCCGAGGAAAGTCTTGCCGACAATCCGCGCTTTTAACGCGCTGTCGGGTGCGTAAACGATGTCATCCGGACGTAGCAACACATCCACCGCGCCACCCGTTGGCCAGGTGTAGGCACGGTTGCCACGCAAGTCACCCAGTTCGGTGCTGACCGATTCCGGCGAACTCAATTGCCCGCGAATGAAGTACCCCTGGCCGATAAAGCTGGCGACATAAGGGGTTTGCGGTTCGTGGTAGAGGTTGTAGGGCGTGTCCCACTGCTCAAGACGGCCCTCTTTGAATACGCCCACGTGATCACTCACGGCGAAGGCTTCTTCCTGATCATGGGTGACCAGAATCGCGCTGGTGCCGCGCGCCTTGAGAATGTCACGTACTTCATGGCTGAGCTTGCGCCGCAGTTCACCGTCGAGGTTGGAGAAAGGTTCATCGAGCAGCAACAGTTGCGGTTCCGGCGCCAAGGCGCGGGCGAGGGCGACGCGTTGTTGCTGGCCGCCGGAAAGTTCGTGGGGGAAACGCTTGCCGAGGTTTTTCAGGTTGACCAGTTCCAGCAGTTCGCCAACCACGCGGTCTTTTTGCGGGTGCTTGCGAATGCCAAAGGCGATGTTGTCGGCCACGCTCAAATGCGGAAACAGCGCGTAGTCCTGAAACACCATGCCAATGCGACGTTTCTCCGGCGCCAGGGTGAACCCGGCGCTGGAGATTACTTCGCCGGCCAGGCTGATCTCACCTTCATGCACCGGCTCAAACCCGGCGATCGCGCGCAAAGTTGTGGTTTTTCCGCAACCCGAGGAGCCCAGCAGGCAGCCGATGTCACCGGCGTTGAGGTGCAGGTTGAGGTGCTGCACCACGCGTTGATCTTGATAGCCGCATGCCAGATTGCGCAGGTTCAGCAGTAATGGCTGGCTCATGCGTGGTGGTACGACGGCGGGACGAGGAATTCGAGCAGCGCCTTTTGCGCATGCAGGCGGTTCTCAGCCTGGTCCCACGCCACCGAACGCTCATCGTCGAGCAGGTCGAGGCTGATTTCTTCGCCCCGGTGCGCGGGCAGGCAGTGCATGAACAGCACGTCTGGCGCGGCCAGGTCGAGCAAGGCACGGGTCACCTGGAACGGCGCGAACAGCGCCAGGCGCTTGGCGGTTTCTTCTTCCTGGCCCATGGAGGTCCACACGTCGGTGCTCACCAGGTGCGCGCCGATGACCGCGTCACGCGGGTCGCGCACCACGGTCACACGATCGCCCGCCTGGGCCAGGAAACGTGCATCCGGCTCGTAGCCTTCGGGGCAGGCCACACGCAGTTGGAAGTCGAACTGGATCGCCGCTTCTATATAGCTGTTGCACATGTTGTTGCCGTCGCCGATCCAGGCCACGGTCTTGCCCTGGATCGAACCACGGTGTTCAAGGAAGGTTTGCATGTCGGCCAGCAACTGGCACGGGTGCAGGTCATCGGACAGGCCGTTGATCACCGGTACGCGCGAGTTGGCGGAAAATTCGGTCACGGTGCTGTGGGCAAAGGTGCGGATCATCACCGCATCGAGCATGCGCGACATCACGCGGGCAGCGTCGGCGATCGGTTCGCCGCGGCCCAGTTGGGTGTCACGCGAGGACAGGAAGATGGCTTGGCCACCCAGCTGGATCATGCCGGCTTCGAACGACACGCGGGTGCGGGTCGACGACTTCTCGAAAATCATCCCGAGCACACGGTTTTTCAAAGGCTCGAACAGTACGCCGCGGTTACGCAGGTCTTTAAGCTCAATGCCTCGACGGATCACGCTGACCAGCTCTTCGGGCGTGCAATCCATCAGGGAGAGAAAGTGCCTTGCGCTCATCATTAACTACCTTTTTGCAACAGACCGCAGATACTCAAAGCCTTGTTTATTGTGACAACGGGCGAGACCTGCGGCGAAAGCCGCACGGGGCGACGAAATAGGGGAAGGCGCGATCTTATAATTAAATGTCGCGTCTTACCAATAGGGCTACAGTTTTTAAGGGTGTTCAAGAGGGGCGCCGGAGCGCTTTTGAAGACTGATTCCTGACAGCAGCGCCCCATTTGTACACTGGCGCCAAGACCTTTTGCAATGTGTGGGGCGGGCCTGGAGCGGGTTGTGTCGGTTTCGGAGCGCCTATGCAAAGATTTGAAACACTTGCCCATGGCCTGGCCTGATGCCCCTCGATTCACAGAACGAACGTTGCTGGTGCGCGTTCAGGTGTCGGGCCATAGTTGGGCCAAAGCCCAATAAAGAGACTGGCCATGACCAAGACTCTCCACCACCGTGCCTGCCATCTGTGTGAAGCCATCTGCGGCCTGACCCTGGAAACCACCCAGGCGGATGACGGTAGCCTGGCGATCACCTCTATCAAGGGCGACCCGCTGGACGCGTTCAGCCGCGGACATATTTGCCCAAAAGCCGTGGCGCTGCAGGATATTCAGAACGACCCCGACCGCCTGCACCAGCCCATGCTGCGAGTGGGCAGCGACTGGCAGCCGATCCCGTGGGACGAGGCCTTTGCACTGGTAGCCGAACGCCTCGCAGGCATCCAGGCCCGGCACGGGCAGAACGCGGTGGCGGTGTATCAGGGCAACCCCAGCGTGCATAACTACGGGTTGATGACCCACAGCAACTACTTCCTTGGCCTGCTGAAGACGCGCAATCGGTTTTCCGCCACCTCGGTGGACCAGTTGCCCCATCACCTCACCAGTCACCTGATGTACGGCCATGGCTTGTTGCTGCCGATTCCGGATATCGACCACACCGATTTCATGCTGATCCTGGGCGGCAACCCGCTGGCGTCCAACGGCAGCATCATGACCGTGCCCGATGTGGAGAAACGCCTCAAGGCCATCCAGGCCCGCGGCGGCAAAGTGGTGGTGGTTGACCCCCGGCGCAGCGAGACGGCGGCGATTGCCGATCAGCATGTGTTCGTGCGGCCCGGTGGCGACGCGGCGCTGCTGTTCGGGCTGCTCAACACCTTGCTCAGCGAAAACCTGACCCGCGACAGCCATTTGCCGATTGCAGGCCTGGAGGATGTGCGCCAGGCGATTGCCGGGTTTACCGCCGAAGCCATGAGCCGCCAGTGTGCGGTGCCTGCCGAACAGATCCGCCAGTTGGCGCGGGACTTTGCGGCGGCGGACAAGGCCGTGTGCTACGGGCGCATGGGCGTATCGACCCAGGCCTTCGGCACGCTGTGCCATTGGCTGGTGCAATTGATCAACCTGGTCACGGGCAACCTCGACCGTGTCGGCGGCGCCTTGTGCACCACGCCGGCGGTGGACCTGGTGGCCTCCACTGGCGGCGGGCACTTCAATCGCTGGCAAAGCCGGGTGTCCGGGCGGCCGGAGTACGGTGGCGAGTTACCCGTATCGGCCCTGGCCGAAGAAATGCTCACTGAAGGCGAAGGGCAGATCCGCGCCCTGGTGACGGTGGCCGGAAACCCGGTGCTGTCCACGCCTAACGGTCGCCAACTGGAGAAGGCCCTGGACGGTTTGGAGTTCATGGTCAGCGTCGACCTGTATATCAACGAAACCACGCGCTATGCCGACCTGATCTTGCCGTCCACTTCAGCGTTGGAAAACGATCACTACGACACCACGTTCAATATGTTCGCAGTGCGTAACGTCACCCGCTTCAATCGCGCGATCCTGCCCAAGCCTGCCGGCGCGTTGCATGATTGGGAGATCTTTGTCGGCTTGGCCAAGGCCTTCGCTGCGCACACCGGCGCGGTGCTCAAGCCGACCATGGCGCCGGCACAGATGATCGACTTTGGCTTGCGTGCCGGGGTCTATGGCGATGCGTCCGAGCACAAACTGTCGGTGGCCATGCTCGCCGATCATCCCCATGGCGTGGACCTGGGGCCGCTCAAACCCAACTTGGCCGCACGCTTGAAAACCGCCGACGGCCACGTGCAGGCAGCGCCTGCGGTGGTCCTGGCAGACCTGGCGCGCTTTGCGGCCCAGCCGGTGCCAATGGTCAATGAGCTGTTACTGATCGGCCGTCGGCATGTACGCAGCAACAATTCCTGGATGCATAACTATCACCGCCTGGTGAAGGGCAAGCCGCGCCATCAACTGCATATGCATCCCGACGACCTTGCCAGCCGACAATTGAGTGATGGGCAGTGGGTGCGTGTCAGCTCACGCGTTGGCGAGATCGAAGTGGAAGTGGTGGCCAGCCTGGACATGATGCCTGGCGTGGTCAGCCTGCCACACGGCTGGGGCCACGGTCGTCCAGGCGTGCGCATGACCATCGCCAGTGGGCAGCCTGGGGCCAGTGCCAATGACCTGACCGACGAGCGGCAATTGGATGAATTGTCTGGAAACGCCGCGCTTAATGGCGTGCCGGTACAGGTGGCCGCCGCATAAGGCCCGAGCACTGCGCTGGAATTTTGCGTTACAATGCGCCACCGTGCCGACCTGTGAGTCGCAAAGTTCCAGCCGAGGTGTTCCATGGATATCATCGAAACGATCAAAGAGCAGATTGCCAATAACACCATTCTGCTTTACATGAAGGGCGCCCCGAACGCTCCTCAGTGCGGTTTCTCCGCGAAGGCTTCCCAGGCCATCATGGCGTGCGGCGAGAAATTCGCTTACGTGGATATCCTGCAAAACCCGGAAATCCGCGCCAACCTGCCGAAGTACGCCAACTGGCCAACTTTCCCACAACTGTGGGTAGCCGGTGAGCTGGTCGGCGGTAGCGATATCATCACTGAGATGGCTGCTGACGGTTCGCTGCAAGCGCTGATCAAAGAAGCAGCGGTAAACGCGGCGGCCAAGACTGACGCTTGACCCGAATGCAATAAAAAGCCCCGCTTCTCGAAAGAGAGCGGGGCTTTTTTGTGATCGTTCCCACGCTCCGCGTGGGAATGCATCCTGTGACGCTCTGCGTCACCATGCTCAAGTGGGAACGATCTTCAGCGCTTATTCACCCATCTGCGATTGCAGGTAGTTTTCCAGGCTGACTTTAACGATCAAGCCCAGCTGGGTTTCCAGCCAGTCGATATGTTCTTCCTGATCTTCCAGGATATCTTCCAGCAGCTCACGGCTGCCGAAGTCGCCTTTGGTTTCGCAGTGAGCGATGGCGGCCTTGAGGTCGCTGTGGCTCTTCTGCTCGAACTTCAGGTCGCTGCTGATCATCTCCTGGGTGTGCTCGCCGATGTTCAGCTTGCCCAGGTCCTGTACGTTCGGCAGCCCTTCCAGGAACAGGATGCGCTTGATCAGCGCGTCTGCGTCCTTCATGGCCTTGATCGATTCTTTGTATTCACGCTTGCCGAGCTTTTCCAGGCCCCAATCGTCATACATGCGCGCATGCAGAAAGTACTGATTGATCGCGACCAGTTCATTGGCAAGGATTTTGTTGAGTTGCTGGATGACTGAGATGTCGCCTTTCATGACTGGGGTCCTGCCCTGTAATAGCTGTGTATAGGGCGGAGTTTGAGCGGCGAAATCCCTAGTGTCAAACCTAAGTTATTGAATAATAAATGAAAATTAATCGGAATAAGAATGTTTGTGTTCCGCGTCTTGACGCTAACTAATTGAATTACGGGCATAAAAAAACCGGACATTAAGTCCGGTTCTTCAAAACACGCCTATTTAAGCGTGTGTAAATTCTGCTGAGTAGGGGAGTGCGGCCTGGGCTGTTTGCAGCTGCGTCAGGGTTTCCCGTACCACTTGCTTGGCGAGGCAAGCACATTTGCCGCACTGGCTGGCAACGCCGGTGGTTTCACGTACTTCCTTGTAGCTGCAGCAACCTTCATAGATTGCTTCGCGGATTTGTCCGTCGGTGACGCCAGTGCAGAGGCAGACATACATAAGGGAGAACCATCGCGGGTTTAAGGCTTAAGTGCGATGGATCTTAATGTTAACGAGAATGATTGTCAAAGTAGATTCACAGGGTATTGCCAGGTACCTGCGGCGCGCTGACGAACGGTTTTTTCAGTGTATGATGGTCGGTCTTCACGAAGCGTGACCGCGTCACAGGCCTGTCGCTTAATTGCGCCAGACTTGGGCTGGTCCTTTTACTTCAATCGTCACCCTTACATCAGGAGATACCCAATGAGCGTACTCGTCGGCAAACAAGCCCCGGATTTCGACGTACCTGCCGTCCTCGGCAATGGCGAAATCGTAGACAGCTTCAAACTGTCTGAAGCCATCAAAGGCAAATACGGCCTGGTGTTCTTCTACCCGCTGGACTTCACCTTCGTGTGCCCGTCGGAGCTGATCGCTCTGGACCACCGCATGGACGATTTCAAGGCGCGCAATGTTGAAGTGGTAGCCGTTTCCATCGACTCCCATTTCACCCACAACGCCTGGCGCAACACCGCCATCAATGATGGCGGCATCGGCAAAGTCAAATACACCATGGCTGCCGACATGAAGCACGACATTGCCAAGGCCTACGACGTTGAGTCCGAAGGCGGCGTGGCGTTCCGTGGCGCGTTCCTGATCGACGACAAGGGCGTTGTACGCTCGCAGATCATCAACGACCTGCCGCTGGGCCGTAACATGGAAGAGCTGATCCGTCTGGTCGATGCCCTGCAATTCCACGAAGAGCACGGCGAAGTCTGCCCTGCCAACTGGAAAAAAGGCGACAAAGGCATGAACGCTTCGCCAGAAGGCGTTGCGGCTTACCTGACCGAGAACGCTGGCAAGCTGTAAGCCAGGTTCGCGGCACAAAAAAACCGGCCTGAAAAGGCCGGTTTTTTTGTGCGCTGCATTTGGTTCTGTGGCGAGGGAGCTTGCTCCCGCTGGGCTGCGAAGCAGCCCCATAACCTGACACCGCAGTTTAACAGGTTAACCGCGGCGGTCTTATTGGGGCCGCTGCGCAACCCAGCGGGAGCAAGCTCCCTCGCCACAACCACAAAGGCGTCAGCCTCAGTCGTTGAAGTCTTCCCAGCCGCCCATTTGCTTCCACCGATTGACGATGCCGCAGAACAGCTCGGCAGTCTTCTCGGTGTCGTAGCGGGCCGAGTGGGCCTCACGACCGTCAAAGTCGATACCGGCCGCCTGGCAGGCCTTTGCCAGCACGGTCTGGCCGTAAGCCAGGCCCGCAAGCGTGGCGGTGTCAAAGCTGGAGAACGGGTGAAACGGGTTGCGCTTCATGTCCAACCGCGTCACGGCAGCATTCAGGAAGCCCAGGTCGAAGCTGCTGTTATGGCCCACCAGGATCGCGCGTTTGCAGCCATTGGCCTTCAACGCTTTACGCACACCACGGAAGATATCGGTCAGCGCCGCTTCTTCACTCACGGCCATGCGCAGTGGGTGATCGAGCTTGATGCCGGTGAACTCCAGGGCTGCAGCTTCGATATTCGCGCCTTCAAACGGCTCCACACGGAAGAAGTGGGTGTGTTCCGGGAACACAAAACCCTGTTCATCCATGCCGATAGTGGTCGCGGCGATTTCCAGCAATGCGTCGGTGGCGCAGTTGAAACCACCGGTTTCTACGTCGATGACAACCGGCAGATAACCGCGAAACCGCTCGGCCATCGGGTGGCGGGAGCCGCCACCACTGTGCTCGTGTTCGTCGTCGTAATGGTCTTCACTCACTTGCTTTCCTCCAGCAGGCGCCAGCGCAGTGTTTCACCGGCGCGCAGCGGGATAACAGTCAGCTCGCCAAACGGCAGGCTGGCAGGGGCGGTCCAGTCTTCACGAACCAGGGTAATGCGGTCGGTATTCGCCGGCAGGCCGTAGAAGCGCGGGCCGTTGAGGCTGGCGAAGGCTTCGAGCTTGTCCAGGGCGTTGCGCTGTTCAAACGCTTCGGCATACAGCTCGATGGCGGCATACGCGGTGTAGCAACCGGCACAGCCGCACGCAGCTTCTTTGGCGTGCTGGGCGTGGGGCGCCGAGTCGGTGCCGAGGAAGAACTTCGGGCTGCCGCTGGTAGCGGCGTCCAGCAGGGCCACCTGGTGGGTGTTGCGCTTGAGGATCGGCAGGCAATAGAAGTGCGGCCGAATCCCGCCCACCAGCATGTGGTTGCGGTTGTAAAGCAGGTGATGCGCGGTGATGGTCGCGCCGACGTTGGCCGAAGCCTCGTTGACGAACTGCACGGCGTCGGCGGTGGTGATGTGTTCGAACACGACCTTGAGGGTCGGGAACAGCTCGACCACGCGGCGCATATGCTCGTCGATGAAGATCTTTTCACGATCAAACACATCCACATCGCCACGGGTGACTTCACCGTGGATCAGCAGCGGCATGCCGACTTCAGCCATGGCTTCGATCGCCGGCAGGATCTTGTCGATACTGGTCACGCCGGAGTCGGAGTTGGTGGTCGCGCCCGCCGGGTACAACTTGGCGGCGTACACAAAACCGCTGGCCTTGGCCTCGCGGATTTCGGCAGGCTGGGTACGGTCGGTGAGGTAGAGCACCATCAACGGTTCGAAGCGGCTGCCGGCCGGGCGCGCAGCGAGGATACGCTGGCGATAGGCATCGGCTTGCTCGGCATTACGCACCGGAGGTACCAGGTTAGGCATGATAATCGCGCGGCCAAACGTGCGCGCTACATCGGCCACGGTTTGGGGTAACGCAGCACCATCGCGAAGATGAATATGCCAGTCGTCGGGACGCAGCAGGGTCAGGCGGTCGGACATTGGGGATTCCAGGCGGGTCAATCTGGTGGGAATGCTACCGGAAAAGACTCTTGCAGGCACTCGCTATCAAGTTTTGCCGCACGTGTCCGATATCCCTGGGTATGCCTTAACGACGTATGACGCTTTGAAGTGTTGTAGAAACCAGTGGAGCCTCCCGTGCGCCAGCATTATCTAGCCCTGCTCAGTGTGTTCGCCAGCCTGCCTGCGATGGCACTCACATTCCAGACACGTCTGGAGAATATTGAGTGGAAGGTGGAAGGCGACCAATTCGAGTGCCGCCTGGCCCAGCCGATCACCGATTTCGGTTCGGGTGAGTTTGTGCGCCGGGCCGGCGAGCAGGCGACATTTCGCCTGAAAGCCTATAGCGGCGCGCTCGGAGCGGGCTCGGCGACCTTGCTGGCTGCGGCGGCACCCTGGCAACCGGGCCGTGGTGATATCAACTTGGGCGCCGTGCGTGTTGGCAGTGGCGACGTGCTGTTCAACAGCTCCCAGGCCCAGGCCGGGCGTTTGTTCACGGGTTTGCTGGAGGGGCGTAGCCCTACGGTGCGGCATTACGGGCGTGAGGGCGGCTACTCGGAGGTCCGCCTGTTGCCGGTGAAATTCAACAAGGCCTTCAACGACTATCAACTGTGCACCACCAAGCTGTTGCCGATGAATTACGATCAGGTCAAACAGACTGAAGTCGGCTTCCCCGGCGGCGGTATCGAGCTGGACGCCGCTGCCAAGAAGAAGCTGGACGTGATTCTCGCGTTCATGAAAGCCGACCCGACGGTTAATCACGTCGAGCTCAATGGTCATTCCGACAACAGCGGTAACCGCCTGACCAACCGTGACGTCTCGCGCCGTCGTGCCCTGGCGGTGATGGACTACTTCAAGGCCAATGGCATTCAGGAATCGCAGATCACCCTGCGTTTTCACGGTGAAAGTTACCCACTGGCGCCCAATACCAATGCCGCCAACCGCGCCCGTAATCGTCGCGTGAATATTCAGCTCGAACGCGTGGCTGCCCCCGAGAAACCGGCACCCCAGGCCACTGGCCCGAGCAGCGCGGCACACACGTCATAAGGTGCGACCATCGGTCGCCCGCTCGACATAATCTGTCGCTTTATCTTCATTTGCTGTCGCGCCTCTGTAAATTCACGGTTTTGGTCGGTAGAATCGACGGCTTTCCGTACAACCCCGTGGAGTGATGGCATGGCCGACGTAAACAAGGTCGTTCTCGCGTATTCCGGCGGCCTGGACACTTCGGTGATCCTCAAGTGGCTGCAGGATACTTATAACTGTGAAGTGGTGACCTTCACCGCTGACCTGGGTCAGGGCGAAGAGGTCGAACCTGCACGTGCCAAGGCGCAAGCCATGGGCGTGAAAGAGATCTACATTGACGACCTGCGCGAAGAATTCGTCCGCGATTTCGTCTTCCCGATGTTTCGCGCCAACACCGTCTACGAAGGCGAGTACCTGCTGGGTACTTCCATCGCACGCCCGCTGATCGCCAAACGCCTGATCGAAATCGCCAACGAAACCGGCGCCGACGCCATTTCCCATGGCGCTACCGGCAAGGGCAACGACCAGGTGCGTTTCGAACTGGGCGCCTACGCCCTCAAGCCAGGCGTGAAAGTGATTGCTCCTTGGCGTGAATGGGACCTGCTGTCCCGTGAAAAGCTGATGGATTACGCTGAAAAGCACGCAATCCCGATCGAGCGTCACGGCAAGAAGAAGTCCCCGTACTCGATGGACGCCAACTTGCTGCACATCTCCTATGAAGGCGGCGTGCTGGAAGACACCTGGACCGAGCACGAAGAAGACATGTGGAAATGGACCGTCTCCCCTGAGAACGCTCCAGACAAGGCCCAGTACCTGGAACTGACCTACCGCAACGGCGACATCGTTGCACTGGACGGCGTCGAAATGACCCCGGCCACCGTGCTGGCGACCCTGAACCGTATCGGTGGCGAACACGGTATCGGCCGTCTCGACATCGTCGAGAACCGCTACGTGGGCATGAAGTCCCGTGGTTGCTACGAAACCCCAGGCGGCACCATCATGCTGCGCGCTCACCGCGCCATTGAGTCGATCACCCTGGACCGTGAAGTGGCTCACCTCAAAGACGAGCTGATGCCCAAGTACGCCAGCTTGATCTACACCGGTTACTGGTGGAGTCCGGAGCGTCTGATGCTGCAACAGATGATCGACGCCTCCCAGGTCCACGTGAACGGCGTTGTGCGCCTGAAGCTGTACAAGGGCAACGTGATCGTCACCGGTCGCAAGTCTGATGAGTCGCTGTTCGACGCCAACATCGCCACCTTCGAAGAAGACGGCGGCGCCTACAACCAGGCGGACGCGGCAGGCTTCATCAAGCTGAACGCGTTGCGTATGCGCATCGCCGCCAACAAGGGTCGCAAGCTGTTCTGAGTGCGACCCTTGTTGTAAAAATGGCCCCTAGTCCAAGGGGCCATTTTTTTTGCCTGCATATAAAGACGGGCGCATTTAAAAGCAAGCTGATGTTTAAACGCGGTCTGACTGTTTAAGGTTTGTTGAATGTTGAAGTTGAATTCGGCCGTTTCAGCGATGGCGTGTTTATTTCTGTACGGTTGAATGAATTTTTTACACCTGCACAGGAACTATGTCTTACGGAAAATTCACTACCTAAGTACAGCGAGTATGTAGGGCGCTGAAACTTCTGTAGGAAATAGGGATGTAAACAGGTATGTTGAATGGAACTAAATCAGTTGATTTCTTTTCAGCTGCTCACTGGCCTAGCTGCCATAAGCAAGGGGTATTTCCTGAAAGTCATGTGCGGTACATTTACCTCGTACCCATTCTGCGGCGTATATTTCACTCGAAATATGTATGGCCCCGGAAAGTTCTGAAGGGTTGCATAAAATTCCCTGCACCTGAGTTTGTGTTTTTTTGTAGGTTAATTCCTATATCGTTGTGGGTTGGGTCTCTGCTTGCTGTTGCTTGGGGGGGAGCGCTATGCCAACTAGGAAACGACTAGGCTATTGTGCTTGCTCTAAATAATTCGAACAGCGAAATTGGACTTTCTCATGAATAAAGTGCTGATCGTGGATGATCATCCCGTCATTCGACTTGCTGTGCGCATGCTAATGGAACGTCATGGTTATGAAGTCGTTGCCGAGACTGATAACGGCGTCGATGCGCTGCAACTTGCACGGGAACATATGCCGGACATTGTCATACTGGATATCGGGATACCCAAGCTCGATGGCCTGGAAGTTATCTGTCGGCTGGCGTCTACCAAGCAGGCTACACCCGTCAAGGTGCTGGTGCTGACGTCTCAGGCACCCGGCCATTTCTCCATGCGCTGCATGCAGGCGGGGGCGGCGGGCTACGTATGCAAGCAGCAGGACCTGACCGAGCTGCTGAGCGCCATCAAGGCTGTACTTTCCGGCTACAGCTATTTCCCCAACCAGGCGCTCAACTCGGTACGCTCGACCATGGGCAATGCCAGCGAGGCGGACATGGTTGAACGCTTGTCGGGTCGCGAGATGATGGTGTTGCAGCAACTGGCCCGAGGCAAAACCAACAAGGAAATTGCCGATGGCATGTTCCTGAGCAACAAAACCGTCAGCACCTACAAGACCCGCCTGTTACTCAAGCTCAATGCACGCTCCCTTGTGGACCTGATCGAGCTGGCCCAGCGCAACGGCCTCGTGTAGACGCGGTGCGGTTTTGCACCAAAACCCGAAAACCCGGCAAAAAAAAGCCTCCGTCAGGGAGGCTTCCGGCCGTCAGCGCATCGATCAGAGGTCGAAGTCGTAATCGGCCAGTTGTTTTTGCAAGCGTCGCTCTTCCAACAGGTTGTCGATAGTGCGGCGTTTGCTCAAATTGGTCTTGGCCACCTCTGCCACAGGGGCGTCCCCTTCGTCTTCCGCCACATCAACGAGATCGTCTTCTACATCCAGTTGTTCTTTGCCAGTGCTCATAAGGTTAACTCCAGGCTAAGACTGCCGTTGGCGCTCCTTATAACGATAATCCACGAACGGGTAAAAAAGATTTTTTCAATCGACTGATCGAGAAAACCAATGAACCCTCAATCGTCCGAGGTTTTGTCCTTGTACTCGCACAGGTCTTCGATGCGGCAACTCCCGCAGCGAGGCTTGCGGGCCTGGCACACATAGCGCCCGTGAAGGATCAGCCAGTGGTGGGAGTCGAGCAGATAGGGCTTGGGCACAAACTTCATCAACTGCTTTTCTACCTCGACCACATTTTTGCCACGCGCGATGCCGGTTCGGTTGCTGACGCGGAAAATATGCGTGTCCACTGCCATGGTCAGTTGCCGGAACGCGGTATTGAGTACCACGTTCGCAGTTTTGCGGCCTACGCCGGGAAGGGCTTCCAGGGCTTCGCGGGTTTGTGGCACTTCACTGCCGTGCAGCTCAACCAACAAGCGGCAGGTCTCAATGACATTCTTGGCCTTGCTGTTGTACAGGCCGATCGTCTTGATGTACTCCGACAAACCCTCCACACCCAAGGCATAAATGGCCGCTGGCGTATTGGCCACTGGGTACAGCTTGGCCGTAGCCTTGTTGACGCCCACGTCCGTGGATTGTGCTGACAGGATCACCGCAATCAGCAACTCGAACGGCGACGAGTAGGCCAGCTCGGTCTTGGGTTCCGGATTGTCTTCATGAAACCTGCGGAAAATTTCCAGGCGTTTTGCGGCGTTCATGGGGCAGGTGGTTCCTTGCAGGCGATCAGCGCGATTGTAGTAATACACACAGCAGGGTTTAGCGCGGGTTTAAACGCTGTCATGAGTATCCACTTGGCGTTGTGCGTCATCGACTTTGCTTTGCGCCTCGGCCAGTTGCTGTGGTGTGGCGTTTAGATCCTGGGCTTTCTTCAATGCTGCGCGGTGCATGGCCAGCTGGATTTTAGCGCGCTTGAGATCGGCGCTGTTACTCGGTGCCGTTGCTGGCGTCGGTGTGCTCTGTACTTCCAGTGCGGCCAGCGCCTGCTCCGCTGCTTCGAACTGCTGTTGCAGCACGATCAACTGCGACTGCTGCTCAAAGGTCGGTGGATGTCCAAATGCCTTGAGTGATTTATGCAGTTGGGCGCGACTCATGGCAACGGTGATCTTGGCCTTCTTGACCGCTGTATCCCGGGCCGCCTGAGCGTCATCGGCTTGCACAGGGGCAACCGGCGGGGCCAAACGTTTAGCCCGCGCCAGGCGCTCGGCGAGTTTATGCGCTTCCTCGCGTTGCAGCCGCGCATTGCGTTGCTCAAAGCGCCGCCGCGCGCGGTCGCGCTTGAGGCCGCGCTCATGGCGTTGCCCATCATCGGCCGCCAGGCCGCCGACAATCGCCAGCACAGTGGTCGCTGGACGCATTTCAATGCAATCCACAGGGCAGGGCGCAACACACAGGTCGCAGCCGGTGCATTCATCCATGATCACGGTGTGCATCAACTTGGCGGCGCCGACAATCGCATCCACCGGGCACGCCTGGATGCACTTGGTGCAGCCGATGCATTCGGCTTCGCGGATGTAGGCGACCTGGGCCGGGGCTTCGCCGCGACTGGTGTCCAGTTCCAACACCGGCACGCGCAACAGCAGGGCCAGGCCGGCAATGGTTTCTTGCCCTCCGGGCGGGCACTTGTTGATTGCCTCACCCAACGCGATGCCCTCGGCGTAAGGCTTGCAACCCGGATGCCCGCATTTGCCGCATTGGGTCTGCGGCAGCAGCGCGTCGATACGTTGAATCAAGTTCATGGGGTGATCATTGGTATGCCGGTTGAACAAACAGTGCCTGTAGTGGCGAGCGCGCGTTCTGTGGCGAGCGGGCTTGCCCCGCGTTGCGGCGCGGAGCGGCCCTTGGTACAGACACTCGGCTTAACAGGCCAAATGCGGCGACTTTATTGGGGCTGCTGCGCAGCCCAACGCGGGGCAAGCCCGCTCGCCACAGGCAGCCCGTTTGCCACGGGAGGCCCGCTTGCCGCAGACGGGCTTTGCGGGCTTACTTGATACGCTGCCCCGGCTTGGCACCGCTGTCAGGGCTCAACAGGTAGATCTCTTCGCCGCCTGGGCCGGCTGCCATCACCATGCCTTCGGAGATGCCAAACTTCATTTTGCGTGGCTTGAGGTTGGCGATCATCATGGTCAAGCGGCCGTCGAGCTTGGAAGGATCCGGGTAGGCGCTCTTGATGCCGGAGAACACGTTACGTTGCTCGCCACCCAGGTCCAGGGTCAGGCGCAGCAGCTTGTCGGCACCCTCCACGGCCTCGGCCTTGACGATCAGCGCAACGCGCAGGTCTACAGCGGCAAAGGCGTCGAAGTCGATTTCTGCCGAGATCGGATCCTTGGCCAGCTCACCGTTACCGGCGGGCGCAGCCGAACCGGTGTCGGTCTGGCTGGCGACCAGGTCTTCTTTCGAAGCGTCGGTCATGGCCTGGACTTTCACCGGATCAATACGCGTCATCAACGGCTTGAACTCGTTCAACTGATGGTTGCTGAGCAAGGTGGCGTGGTCGTTCCAGGTCAGCGGCGCGACGTTGAGGAACGCCTCGGCATCAGCGGCCAGCAATGGCAGCACCGGTTTGAGGAAGATTACCAATTGGCGGAACAGGTTGACGCCCGTGGCACAGATAGCCTGGACTTCAGCTTGCTTACCTTCCTGCTTGTTCAGCGACCACGGTGCCTTGTCGGCGATCCAGGCGTTGGCGCGGTCGGCCAGGCCCATGATCTCGCGCATGGCGCGGGCAAAGTCACGGGCTTCATAGGCGTCGGCGATGCTTGGTGCGGCGGCCAGGAAGGCTTCGGTCAGTTCCGGTGCGGCGTTTTCAGCCACCAGTAAACCGGCATTGCCCTTGTGGATAAAACCGGCGCAACGGCTGGCGATGTTGACCACTTTGCCGACCAGGTCCGAGTTGACCTTCTGCACGAAGTCTTCCAGGTTCAGGTCGAGGTCGTCGACACCACGGCCCAGCTTGGCGGCATAGTAGTAGCGCAAGTATTCCGGCGACAGGTGGTCCAGGTAGGTGCGCGCCTTGATAAAGGTGCCACGGGACTTGGACATTTTCTGGCCATTGACCGTCAGGTAGCCGTGCACGGCGATACCGGTCGGCTTGCGATAGCCCGAACCTTCGAGCATGGCCGGCCAGAACAGCGCGTGGAAGTTGACGATGTCCTTGCCGATGAAGTGGTACAGCTCGGCGGTGGAATCCTTTGCCCAGAACGCGTCGAAGTCCAGCTCAGGCGTGCGGTCGCAGAGGTTTTTGAAGCTGGCCATGTAGCCAATCGGCGCGTCCAGCCACACATAAAAGTACTTGCCCGGCTCGCCCGGGATCTCGAAGCCGAAGTACGGCGCATCGCGGGAGATGTCCCACTGCTGCAGGCCGCTGTCGAGCCATTCGGAGAGTTTGTTGGCCACGGCGTCCTGCAAGGTGCCGCTGCGGGTCCAGGTTTGCAGCATTTGCTGGAAATCCGGGAGCTTGAAGAAGAAGTGCTGGGAATCCTTGAGCACCGGGGTGGCGCCGGAGATTGCCGACTTCGGGTTCTTCAAGTCCGTCGGTGCATAGGTCGCGCCACATTTTTCGCAGTTGTCGCCGTACTGGTCTTCGGTGCCGCATTTAGGGCAGGTGCCCTTGATGAAGCGGTCGGCCAGGAACATTTTCTTTTCCGGGTCGAAATACTGGGTCACCGAACGCTGGTCGATGTGCCCGGCTTCCTTCAAGCGCAGGTAGATCTGGCTCGACAGCTCGCGGTTTTCTTCGGAGTGGGTCGAGTGGAAGTTATCGAAGTCCACCAGGAACTCGGCAAAGTCGGCGCTGTGTTCAGCCTGCACATTGGCGATCAGTTGTTCCGGGGTGATGCCTTCCTTCTCGGCACGCAACATGATGGCCGAACCGTGGGCGTCGTCCGCGCAGACATAAATGCATTGATTGCCGCGATGCTTCTGGAAGCGCACCCACATATCGGTCTGGATGTACTCAAGCATATGGCCAAGATGGATGGAACCATTGGCATAGGGCAGGGCGCTGGTGACGAGGATCTTGCGTGGCTCGGACATGGGGCTCGGCTACTTGATGAAACGGAGGTCGGCCACTATAAAGCGCCGGGAAATATATTTCACCCCGTGGTGCTGTTTCTGAATCTTCCCAAGTCTCGAAAGCATGCCGCTGGGCGGCCGGAACGGTTAGGATAGCCGCCTGTTTCAGTCAGTCTTTTTTCGGGAGTAGCCCATGAGCGCCGTCAATCGCGCAGCGGTGGAAGCCGTTCTTCGCCAGTACACCGACCCCTATTTGAACCAGGACCCGGTCAGCGCCGGCTGTGTACGTGCCATTGAAGTCCAGGGCGACCAGGTGTCGGTCCAGTTGGAACTGGGCTATGCCGCCGGTTTGTTCAAGAGTGGCTGGGCGCAGATGTTGCAAATGGCCATCGAAGGCCTGGAGGGCGTGCGTTCGGCCAAGGTCGACATCCAGTGCGTGATCGCCGCGCACAAGGCCCAGGCGCAGATTCCGGGCCTGGCCAACGTCAAGAATGTTATCGCGGTGGCCTCCGGCAAGGGCGGCGTGGGTAAATCCACCACCGCCGCCAACCTGGCGCTGGCGCTGGCCCGAGAAGGTGCGCGCGTGGGCATCCTCGACGCTGATATCTACGGCCCCAGCCAGGGCGTGATGTTCGGCATCGCCGAAGGCACGCGGCCCAAGGTCAAGGACCAGAAGTGGTTTGTGCCAATTGAGTCGCTGGGTGTGGAAGTCATGTCCATGGCGTTCCTAACCGACGACAACACACCTATGGTCTGGCGTGGGCCGATGGTTTCCGGCGCCTTGCTGCAACTGGTTACCCAGACCGCCTGGGGCGACCTCGATTACCTGGTGATCGACATGCCGCCAGGCACCGGCGATATCCAGCTGACCCTGGCGCAAAAGGTGCCGGTGGCCGGTTCGGTAATCGTGACCACACCCCAGGACCTGGCGCTGCTGGATGCCAGAAAAGGCGTGGAGATGTTCCGCAAGGTCAACATCCCGGTGCTGGGCGTTGTTGAAAACATGGCGGTACACATCTGCTCCAACTGCGGCCACGCCGAGCATTTGTTTGGCGAAGGCGGCGGTGAGAAGTTGGCGACCCAATACGGGGTTGAGTTGCTGGCGTCGTTGCCGCTGGCGATGGAAATTCGTGAGCAGGCCGACGGCGGCAAGCCCACCGTGGCCGCAGAGCCCGATGGACCGATCGCTATGGTGTACCAGGAACTGGCCCGTCACGTGGGCGCGCGGATCGTCCTGCAGGAAGCCGCAGCACCGGCAATGCCGACCATCACCGTCAGCGACGACTGAGCCTGCTGAAGGAAAACAGCCTCGGCGTTGTCGGGGCTTTTTTATGCCTGCCGATCAGTCAATGGTTCCGAATCATGCGTTTGCGCAATTGCGCGTGTAAGCATTTGCTTACTTTTTCGTAAGTGTTTGGTTTTTTTTACCGGGCATGTCCATCTCGAAACGGTGAAAGAATATTCTATCCTTATGAAAAATAACAATTATTTATACTTGGATGAGCGTTCAAGTCTGTCAGCCGATCACTTGGATCCCGTTGAACTTCCCTCGGAACTCTCTAAGATCAGCCCTGTGTCCACGGATTGGCACAGCCATCAAGGAACGATGGTTGAAGGAACGTCGCAGGATGCGATTCATCAGGATGATGAAAAGGAATACAGGGACTAGGGAAAAAATGTGGGCGGGTCATACCGCCCCTTTTTTTTGCCTGCAGAAAAGTGAAAACGACCACCCAGAAACGCAAAAAGGCCCGCAAGGGGCCTTTTTTATTGGGCGGCGGCGCTTTCAGCGCTCGAGGTCTGCAATCTTACCTTTCTTGCCATCCCACTCCGCTGCATCAGGCATCGGATCTTTGCGCTCAGTGATGTTCGGCCAGATTTCCGCCAGCTCGACGTTCAACTGAATGAATTCCTGCATCTCTGCCGGGACTTCGTCCTCGGAGAAAATAGCGACGGCCGGGCATTCTGGTTCACACAGGGCGCAGTCAATGCACTCATCCGGGTGGATAACCAGGAAGTTCGGGCCTTCGTAGAAGCAGTCCACCGGACACACTTCGACGCAGTCGGTGTACTTGCACTTGATGCAGTTGTCGGTAACGACGAAGGTCATTTCTAATTCTCTCCTCAGGCGGCGGCAGCGAAACCCTTTGTGGCAGGGCTCGCGAGGTTCGGGAGCGATAGTCTGCAGGCCAGGCTAATAACCTGCAGCATCCCAAACCGCGCGAGAGTCTACCAGCTTGCAAGCCTGTGCGTTATATCCGAACTTGCAGTGCATATAACATTTCGAGCGCTTTACGCGGCGTCAAGCCGTCCAGGTCAAGCTTTGCCAGCTCATCCAGCACTGGATGGGGCAGGCTGGCGAACATATCACTCTGGTGCGGCGCGCTGGGTTTTGCGCTGGTTTTGGCCGGGCTTGCCACAGGAATCTCGTGGGGCAGGGCGGTTTCTTCCAGGCGGCTCAAGTGTTCGCGGGCACGGGTGATGACTTGCGCAGGAACCCCCGCCAACTGCGCCACGGCCAAACCGTAACTCTGGCTCGCCGGCCCCGGCAACACGTGGTGCAGGAACACGATGCGCTCGTTGTGCTCAGTGGCATTGAGATGCACGTTGGCCACCAGCGGCTCGCTTTCCGGCAACACCGTCAGCTCGAAATAGTGCGTGGCGAACAGCGTATAGGCGCGCAAATGCGCCAAACGCTCGGCCGCCGCCCACGCCAGCGACAGACCATCGAAGGTGCTGGTGCCGCGCCCCACTTCGTCCATCAGCACCAAACTGCGTTCGGTGGCGTTGTGCAGGATGTTGGCGGTTTCGCTCATTTCCACCATAAAGGTCGAACGCCCTCCGGCCAGGTCATCACTGGAACCGATCCGGGTGAAAATGCGGTCCACCAGCGACAACTCGCAACTGGCTGCCGGCACAAAGCTGCCGATATGCGCCAGCAACACGATCAAGGCGGTCTGGCGCATGTAGGTGGATTTACCACCCATGTTCGGACCGGTGATCACCAGCATGCGCGTGTCGTCATCCAGCGACAGGTCGTTGGCCACAAACGGCGTGGTCAACACCTGCTCCACCACCGGGTGGCGCCCCTGCACGATGCGCATGCACGGCTCGCTGACAAAACGCGGGCAGTTCAGGTCAAGGTTCAGCGCACGTTCGGCCAGGTTGCTCAGCACATCCAGTTCCGCCAGGGCGGCGGCGGTGTCTTGCAGCGGCGCCAGGCGGCTGATCAAATCTTCGAGCAACGCTTCATACAGCATCTTTTCGCGCGCCAGGGCACGGCTTTTGGCCGACAGTGCCTTGTCTTCGAACTCTTTCAGCTCCGGCGTAATGAAACGCTCGGCGCCTTTAAGGGTTTGGCGGCGCTGATAATCAATCGGCGCCGACTCGGCCTGCTTGCTCGGCAACTCAATAAAGTAGCCGTGCACGCGGTTGTAGCCGACCTTCAAGTTGGCCAAGCCCGTGCGGGCTTTTTCGCGGGCTTCCAGGTCAATCAGGAACTGCCCGGCGTTTTCGCTCAGCGATTGCAGCTCGTCCAGCTCGCTGTCGTAACCGGTTTTAAGCACGCCGCCGTCACGGATAATCGCCGGCGGGTTGTCGATAATGGCTTTTTCCAGCAGCGCCGCGAGGTCCGGGTAAGTGCCGGCCGTTACGGCGAGTTGTTGCAGGTGCGGCGTGTCCAGTTCGGTCATGGCCACTTGCAGCTGCGGCAGCGCGCTCAACGCATCGCGCAGGCGCGCCAGGTCACGTGGCCGCGCATTGCGCAGGCCGATCCGCGCCAGAATGCGCTCGATATCACCGATTTCTTTAAGCTGCGGCTGCAGGTTCTCAAAGCGATAGCGATCCAGCAGGCAAGTAATAGAGGTCTGGCGCGCTTGCAGCACGGTCAAGTCGCGCAGTGGGCGGTTCAACCAACGGGTCAGCAAACGGCTGCCCATGGCCGTCTGGCAACGGTCGACCACCGATTGCAGCGTGTTATCGCGGCCACCGGCCAGGTTGGTGTCCAGCTCCAGGTTGCGACGGCTGGCGCCATCGAGCACCACAGTGTCATCCAGGCGCTCATGGCGCAGGCTGCGCAAATGCGGCAGGGCGGTGCGCTGGGTTTCCTTGGCATAGCTGAGCAAGCAACCGGCAGCGCCGATGGCCAGGGTCAAGGTCTCGCAGCCGAAGCCTTTAAGGTCCTGCACCGAGAACTGCTGGCACAGGCTTTTTAGCGCTGTATCGCGCTCAAAATCCCACGGCGCACGCCGCTTGGTCCCACGGCGTTTTTCCGCCGGCAGATCCTTTGGCCAATCATCCGGAATCAACAACTCCACCGGATTGATACGCTCCAGCTCCGCCAGCAGGTTCTCCCAGCCCTTGATCTCCAGCACGCTGAAGTTGCCGCTGGTGATATCCAGCACCGACAGGCCAAACAAACGCTCATCGCCCAACACCGCCGCGATCAGATTGTCACGACGCTCATCCAGCAACGCCTCATCACTCACCGTGCCCGGCGTGATAATGCGCACCACCTGACGTTCCACCGGCCCTTTGCTGGTCGCCGGGTCACCGATCTGCTCACAGATCACTACCGACTCGCCCAGCTTCACCAGCTTGACCAGATAACCTTCCAACGAATGGTAAGGAATCCCACACATCGGAATCGACTGCCCCGCCGACTGCCCGCGCGCGGTCAGGGTGATGTCCAGCAGCTTGGCGGCCTTCTTCGCGTCTTCGTAGAAGATCTCGTAGAAATCGCCCATGCGATAGAACATCAACTGATCAGGGTGCTGGTTTTTGAGGCGCCAGTACTGCTGCATCATTGGAGTGTGGGAGGACAGATCGGAGGTGTTTTTACTCATCAGATAGTTAGCAAATTCGTTGAAAGTGATGGGGCAAAGGGCACGCTTGGTCCAGTGTCGATCAGTTGCGGAGCGCGTACTTTCCAACGACGCAGGCCGAATGTGGGAGCTGTCGAGCCTTAGCGAGGCTGCGAAGGGATCGCCGCGCTGTACCTGCAGGCCGCAGCCCGCGCATCGCTGAAGTTCTAAAGCTCAACATCGTGCCCAATCGTAGTCGCTTAACTGATCGGCATTGGGCGCTTGGCCCAGCATTTGTTGCGATGGGCGCAAGGTTAACACGTGAAGTCGGCCCTTCGCAGGTCGCAAACGGCCAGGTAAAACACAAAAAGGGCAGCGCCTTTATATAAGCGCCGCCCTTTTTTACTGTCGCCCGATTTACTGAAGGTTGCCGGGCGAATCCAACACCTTCACCACATCATCAACCACCGCCTTGACCATCTCCTGCAAGTAATGCGACGCCCAGGCGTACCGGTCCGTCTCCTTGGTCATCGCCGCATCTTCGGCGAGTTGCTTGGCGACGTGGAGGAGGTCCGAGGCGTGGTGCAGGGCTTCATGCAGGGAGACGCCGCTGTTGACGCGAAATAGCGGTTGGTCGGAATGGAAGGAGAAAGGCGTGACGCCGAGGGTGGTTAACGCAGACGGATCTGTAGCGGTCATCGGTAAAACTCCCATAGTCGGTTGAGAGCTACCACGTTCGTTGTTGAACGAATGCGTGGCGCTTTTGGCGCCTGCATCTAAACGGGTTATCAGGCCCGGTCGCTGAATTTGCAGCGACCGGGGGAGGTTAGCGTGATGGTGAGGTGGGTGCAACTGGGAAAAAGGGGGAATCTCTTGACTTTGCTTCGCCAGTTGCCGGCGGACCCATGCGGGAGGATACGCCCCGGAAATTAACACCTAAAGATGTGAGGGCAGGATTGATCGCTTGGTCAATGGTTTAAGGTGAACGCAGCTTTCGGCCGTTAGCTGCCGTTGAAAAATAGCTGCTTTCGGCCAAAAGCTGTCAGCTGCAGGAAGGGGCTGCAGCCACCTCATTACCTCAACTCATTCATCCTGTAGAAGCTTCAAGGCACGATCAAAGTCGAAGAGTTCCACCTGCGCCGCGACCATTGCCAGACGTTCTGCCAACGCCCGATCAAGTGGCATGTTGCGCAGTTCTGCAAGCGCGTCCAGCGCCGCCGTGTCACCTTCGTCCAAAAGACCCATGAGCCTGTTCAGTTGCTCGCTGAATGCCGAGTCATCCAGCAGGTCATCCTCTTTGGCGACCAGTGCGTCTATGTTGAGGTCGGCAAGAGCCGCCAGGGTCGGGAGCAAGCAAAGCTCGACCTGTGTCGCTAGCGCTTGCAGCATCGCAGCCGGCTCGCGGTCCTGGCAGGCCTGTTCCAGCAAAGCGCAGGCCTGCGCCACTGCCTTGGCGCCGATGTTGCCAGAGGAGCCGCGCAAACTGTGCGCCAGCCGTCCGGCGGCGCCAGCATCCGGATCGACCCGTGCGGCCTGGAATTGCTCGGCAAAGCCTTTCTGAGTGTCGCGAAACTTGCAGAGCAAGCGTAAGTAGAGATCACGACGGCCCATGCAAGTGGTGAGGCCGGCATCCATATCAATGCCTTCGAGACGATCGGGCAGTCCATCTACCTGGCCTGCATTCAGCGATGCTTGGACCAGCCGTGGCTTGATCCATTTCGCCAGGGTGGCGAACATGGCCTGGACATCGAGTGGCTTGGAGATGTGGTCGTTCATGCCACTGCTCAGCGCTTTCTCGCGGTCACCGTCCATGGCGTTGGCGGTCATGGCGATCACCGGCAAGGCGTCGAAGCGCGGCTGCTGGCGAATCCGCCGGGTGGCGGAGTAGCCGTCCAGCACTGGCATCTGGCAATCCATCAGCACGCCATCGAAGTTAGTATCCTCGGCGAGGATGTCCAGGGCCTCTTGGCCGTGCCAGGCCAACCGCAGGCTGATTCCGACACTCTCCAGCAGTTCGCAAGCCAGCTCTTGATTGAGCTCGTTGTCTTCCACCAGCAGCAGCCGCGCACCATTCAGGCTGGCGAGGGTACTGGCATTGTGTTGGGAGCGCTCTCCGGCCCGGGTGTCGCCCTGCAGCCCTTTGCCCAGCACCCCACCAATGGCTTCGAGCAGAGAGGACGGTGTGACCGGTTTGGTCAGCACCACCGGCAGGCGGATGCCCTGGCGCTCGGCTTCCTCGCGCGCCTCTTCGCGGCCAAACGCGGTGACCATGATGACCGATGGCGTATGCATCAGGCTGGCAGAATGCATTCTGCTCACGGCTTCCATGCCATCCATGCCGGGCATCCGCCAGTCCATCAAGACCAAATCGTAAGGCAGCGCCTTTTGCTCGGCGTCGGCCAACATGCGCAGCGCCAGACTGCCGCCCTGCGCGACATCCACTTCCAGGCCAAAACTGCGCGCCATGCCCGAGAGGATTTCACGGGCACTGGCGTTGTCATCCACGACCAACACGCGCATGCCCAACAGCTCGTCAGCCTTGAACATACAACGCGGCTGAACGTCTTGCTGCACGCCGAGCTGTACCTGGAAGTGGAACGTGGAGCCAACTCCCGGCTCGCTCTCGACCCAGATCCGGCCGGCCATCAGCTCCACCAGCTTCTTGGAGATAGACAATCCCAAACCGGTGCCGCCGTATTTGCGGGTGATCGAAGTGTCCGCCTGACTGAACGACTGGAACATACGTGAACACTGTTCGACGGTCATGCCGATGCCGGTGTCGCGCACCCAGAAATGTAGCTGGACGCTATCCGTGTGCGTGCTGATTTCCTCCACACCGACGACGATGTCGCCGTACTCGGTGAACTTGGTCGCGTTGTTGCCGAGGTTGATCAGCACCTGCCCCAGCCGCAGGGGATCGCCGAGCAGGGCCGTGGGTAAGTCGGGCGGGATCTGGAACAGCAACTCCAGGCCCTTGTCCTCGGTCTTCAGGCCAATCATGGCGGCGAAGCTGTCGAGCACGTCTTCCAGGCGGAAAGGCACCTGTTCGAGGCTCATCCGGCCGGCCTCGATCTTGGAGAAGTCGAGGATGTCGTTGATGATCCCCAGCAGGTTCTCCGCCGAACGGTGCACCTTTTCTATGTAGTTGCGCTGGCGATTGTCCAGTTCGGTCCGCAGCGCCAGGTGGCTCATGCCGATGATTGCGTTCATTGGCGTGCGGATCTCATGGCTCATGTTGGCGAGAAACTCGCTCTTGGCCTGAGTGGCTTCTTCGGCCGTCGCCCTGGCCTCTGCCAATGCCGTCACGTCGATGTTGATGCCGGTTGCGCGCAATGGCTTGCCGTCCGCTGTGCGTGAGAACCGGTTGAGCGAGCGAAACGTGCGCACCTGCCCATCGTTTTTGCGCACGATGCGAAAGTCGAATTCGACGCGATCATCATCACTCTGAACGGCACTCTCAAACGTACTGCTGACCCGCGCCACATCTTCTGGATGCACCAGCGCCTGCCAGTGCGCCAACGTGCCGCCAAATCCGCCGGGCTCCAGCCCGAACAGGGTTTCGAGCTGGGGTGTCCAGTAGTTTGTGCCGCTGACCAGATCAACGTCGAACAAACCGATGTCACCGGACTCTTGCGCCAGGTTCAGGCGATCGCTGGCGGTACGCAGCCGGGCTTCCATCGCCCGGCGATCACTGACGTCGCGCACCGAGGCGCAGACGCAGACACCCCGACCCTCCAGACGCGGCAGATGGGATAGGCCGATTTCCACGGAGAACAGACTGCCGTCCTTCCGCACCCCGCTCAGATCATCCAGATCGCCGCCCATCTTCCGGGTTCCGCCGCTGGCAATGAAACCGTCGCGCAACCGGACATGCCGTTCGCGGGCAGGCTGCGGCACCAGACGCTCGATGCTGGCGCCAATCAACTCTCCAGGTGCATAACCAAACAGGCTGTCCATTTGCGGATTGGTCATCAGGATGTTGCCGTCGGCCCCCAGCACCAGCATGCCGTCCGGCGCCGCCTCGATGATGCCGCGATACCACGCTTCGGTGGCGCGCAGTGCCGCCTGCTGGGTCTCCAACTCACTGGCCTGGTGTTCCAGCAACAAGGTTTGCGCGCCCATTTCGTCCGCCTGACGACGGGTTTCCTGCAGCAGCGCCTTGGCCGCCTCGCTGCGCTCCATGATGGCCATGGCCCCGGCCAGCCTCGGCAGGACTTCTTGCAAAAGCAACGCTTCGTTTTCCTCCGGCGGCCGGAACCCAGCCATTTCCACAACCCCGAGCAGGCGCTCGCCACGCAGCACCGGTTGCACCATCAGATGGCTGGCAGCAGCTGCGCCCAACTGCGCGCGCACATGCCAGAACGATTCGGGCAGATCCTCAAGCAGACGGGGTTGGCGATCCAGTGCGCACTGGCCAAGCAGCCCTTCACCGAGTTCAAGCTCAGTGGGCAGAGGGTGCGCACTGTCCAGCGCGTAACCGCCGACTAATTGCAGGCGTGACTCGCCTTCATATAGCACGTAAAGCGCCCCCTGGCACATGCCCAACCGGGGCGCGATGCGACTGAAAAAAGCCTGGGCCAATTGTTGCGGCGTCTCGGCCTGCTGCAGATCCACTTGAAGCAGCGAGGCGTGCGTTTTCACCCAGCGCTGGCGTTCAAGCTGACAAGCCTCCACCTGCAGTGTGGCAATGGCCCGCGCCAGATCGCCGGTTTCGTTGCGTAGATCGGTGTGGGGGATCTGACCGTCCAGCTTGCCGGACGCCAACTCGTCCACCGCCACGCGAACGCGGTTGAGCGGCACGCGAATGGAATAGCTGACGAGCCAGGTCAATAGCAAGGCCAGCGTCGAACCACCCAGCAGCAAGACATAGGTGATCGTGCTGCTGCGCCGGGCGTACTCAGCGAGGTTCTTCGCCGTGTCGTGGATGTCGGCTTCCTTGTTTTTCTCTATCTGGGTGAGCAGCCCGTCGCTGTCCTGTTCCAGAGCGAGAAAGTCCTTGCTGTTGAGCAACGTCAACGCCTGACCCAGAGAGCCTTTGCCGGCCAGTTCCAGTGCGTCGTCGCCGTCTTTTTGCAGGCGCCGCAGGACCACTTCGAATTCCAGCAAACTGTTGATACTGCTCTGGCGCCGCAGCGTCGGCCGTACTTGCTCGAGGGCTTCGTGGAGGCGCTCCTGAGTGGCCTCCATTTGCGCTCTGGCGCTGATGCGGATGTCGGCGTTATTGGTCGCGATTGCCCGTTGCATGGCCAGCAACAGATGCGGCAGCTGCACCCGAACCTCCTGCACATGCTGGATACCCACCAGATCCTGTTGGTACAGCTGCTGCATTTCATGCCTGAGCGAATACTGGGTGCGCAGGCTTTGCACGCCGAGTATCAGGATCAATGTCATCAACGCAGCGAAGCCGATAATCAATTTGTTGCGCAGGGACAGGCGCTCGAGCAGCTCGAACAGTCTGTTCATAAATGGCCTCGTTCAACTGGAGTGCAGGGTGGCGCAAAGGGCTCAGGGATGGTCAGCTATCGGCTCATGCAAGGCCAACTGCCTGGCCATGTCCTGGTCACTGTCGGCGAAGCGCGCGGCAATCTCCCGGAACTGCTCCGCATTGGCGAGAAACGCGTCGCAGATGTCGGGGTCGAAATGCGAACCGCGGCCTTCGCGGATGATGTGCACCGCCTGCTCATGGGACATGCCGGGCTTGTACACGCGGCGGCTGATCAACGCGTCGTAGACATCTGCCACGGCCATCAACCGGGCGCTGATCGGGATGTCGTCGGTGGCCACGCCTTGCGGGTAACCACTGCCATCCCATTTTTCTTGATGGCCGTAGGCAATTTCCTTGGCAAGATGAAGAAAATCGACGTCTATGCCCAACTGATCCTCGGCGTGCTGGATGGCATCGCGTCCCAATGTGGTGTGGGTTTTCATGATCTCGAACTCTTCCGGGGTGAGCCGTCCCGGCTTGAGCAGGATGCGATCGGGGATGCCGATCTTGCCGATATCGTGCAGCGGCGCCGATTTGAAAAGTAGTTTGATGGTGTCCTCGTCGAGGAAGTGACGGAAGCGCGGGTGATTGCGCAACAGTTCAGCCAGCCGTTTCACATAGTGCTGGGTACGACGAATGTGGTTGCCGGTTTCGTTGTCGCGGGTTTCCGCCAGCGAGGCCATGGCGTGGATCGTGACATCCTGTATCGCGATCACCTCACGGGTGCGGCGTTGCACTTCCTGCTCGAGAAATTCGTTCTGATTACGCAGGAAATCGGCAACGGCCTTGAGCTTGATTTGCGTCTCGACCCTGGCCATGAGCACCTGGGGTATGATCGGCTTGGTGATGTAGTCCGCAGCGCCAAGGCTCAACCCTCTAATTTCGTCCTCTGTGGCCGTCATCGACGTCAGGAACATGATCGGTATGTGGCGAGTGCGAGCGTCAAGCTTGAGCTGCTCGGCAACGTCATAACCGGACAGACCCGGCATCATGATGTCTAGCAGGATCAGGTCGGGAAGGGGGCCAGCCTGCAGAAGGCGCAAGGCTTTCTCGCCGCTATTGGCCGCCTTGACCCGATATTTATCCTTGAGCAACTCGGCAATAAGCATCAGGTTGTCGGGTGTGTCATCGACCACCAGAACGGTTGCCGATGGATAAACGCCCTGCAGGCTGTCCATGGATGTTGGCTCCCTTGCCAGACAATTAATGAACGGGCGGAGTTACGCCATTCTTGCTGGCAAGCGTAGCTAGAAAAACCGTAATCGCTAGTTGAAATTCGGTAGGTTGGCTTGATGAAGCAATGAATAGAATGTCTCTAATTGGCCGATAGCAGCCTCTCGGACTTTGAAATTGACGAGTGCCCAGACCCCAATTGCTTACCGACGTGTCGGTTAACACTTTCTGCCATTGCATAAAATATGCAATTTAGCATTTGCCAACCCCCAAAACTCCCGGCACTATCGCCGTTATGCAAAAACGCAACGTTTCAACCGTCTTAAGAGAGCTGCTGGACCGCGACCGGATCTCCCCCACGGAGCTTCACCGGCGTACCGGCGTGCCTCAATCCACACTCTCGCGGATCCTCAGCGGCAAGATCGTTGATCCGTCGGACAAGCACATCTCGCGCATCGCCGAGTACTTCCGCGTCAGCACCGACCACTTGCGCGGGCGCGCGGCGATGGGTGCTGGGCGCGATGACGGGCGCGACCCGATGCATTCGGAACTCAAGGACATAAGCCTGTGGGACGACGACACGCCCGTTAATGATGACGAGGTGTCGATCCCCTTTTTGCGCGAGGTTGAATTGGCTGCTGGATCAGGAAGATTCGTCATCGAGGAAAGCGAGAAGGCCAGCCTGCGGTTCGGCAAGCGCAGCCTTCGCCACAACGGTGTGCAGTTCGACCAGGCCAAATGCGTGACAGTGCGTGGCAACAGTATGTTGCCGGTGCTGCGCGACGGCGCGACGGTTGGGGTGAATGCGGGCAAGAGCGGCATTGGTGATATCGTCGACGGCGACTTGTATGCCATCAATCACAATGGCCAGTTACGGGTGAAACAGCTCTACCGCCTGCCTTCCGGGATTCGCCTGCGCAGTTTCAATCGCGATGAGCACCCGGACGAGGACTACAGCTTCCAGGATATCCAGGATGAGCAAATCAGCATCCTCGGCCATGTGTTCTGGTGGGGCATGTACGCCCGTTAACCTCCTTGCGTAAGACAAAGCCCGCCCATGTGCGGGCTTTTTTTCGACCGTAGAAAACCGGTAAACCCCTGGCCCATAAGGTTCGAAATGCGCTGGTGCATTCCGATAGCAAAAATAAATGCATTTGTGCATTGACTGTATATGCATACATGCATATTCTCCATCTCAAGCCAGCCAACAAGGTGGTGGAGGCGGCAAGGATGCTGCCAAGGAAAGTGACAAGGAAGGCACGCAACATCGGCAAGGATGCCATCGAAGCGATGGCAGGGATGCCAGGCAACACCGGCAAGGATGCCGACGCTCTTTAGTTACACCGCTTTAAAAAAACAGGCAGCGATGAACCGGCCTTAACGGTTCAGAGGGTTGGCAACTGACCCGGGTGTGCAGCGTAAAGCACCAGAAGCAGTTATCCGGCAGACAGGGATCGTGGTCGGAAAAACATTGAGGAAAGAACCGTACCGCGCCAGTAGCGCCGAACGTTCGAGGAAATCATTACTGAAAAGCCCGGGCAACCGGGCTTTTTGGAATGCCGACCTATCGAAGCATGTGTGAATGAAAAATGGACTATTGAGTGCTCAGCCAGGAGGCGTGACATGACAAATGAACAGCAAGCGTTAGCGGAAATGCCTATCTGGCTGGTCATCGTATTGGCAGTGATCGGCGGTGTATCCGGCGAAATGTGGCGCGCCGACAAGGAGGGCGCACGTGGTTGGTCGCTGATCCGCCGCCTGGCCCTGCGCTCCGGCGCGTGCATGGTCTGCGGGGTTTCAGCCCTGATGCTGTGCTACGCCGCCGGCATGTCGATCTGGACCGCCGGCGCCATTGGTTGCCTCACCGCAATGGCCGGTGCCGATGTCGCCATTGGCCTTTATGAACGCTGGGCGGCCAAGCGCATCGGGGTCAACCAAGGCTCCGGCCAAGATCCGCAGTAACCGTTGCAAGGACGCTACTTAATATGACCCTTATCGAAAAGCCATCCCAATTGCCCAACGCCATAGGCGCGGCGCTGCACGCGGCCTTCCCGAACTTGAAGGTCGGCAATCACCAGGATTTTCAGGGCGCCTTGGATAAAACCGGCGTGTTGATCACGGTCGAAGGCAATGGCCCAGGCATTCGCTCTCGCGAAGGGCGCAAGGCGCACGCCCTGACGATTTCTCTCCGGGCCATGGTGGCGCCGGGTGCGCTGCCGTTTGATGCCTGCGACCTGGCCAGCCAGCTAATGGACCAAGTGCTGGATAACCGTTGGGGCCTGCCCTTGGCCCAGTGTGATTTGCCGATAAATATCGTCGCCGCTCCGGTTGCTTCAACAGCAGCAGAAACGGACTACGACACTTGGACTGTCTCCTTCACCCAGACCGTCTACATCGGGCCGGTATTACTCACAGATCCTACCGGACAGCCGCTGTTTGCCCGCACCTGGGAAGTGTCGAACATCGACGATCCCGACCAATACAAACCACTGGCGGAGTAGCCCATGTTCGACGCGCTGTTACGCATGCAGCTGGGGCCGATTGTCGAGCGCCTGGCAGAGATGGAAACCCAACTTGAAGATCTGTATCGACGCGCCGAGAGTTTTTGCCGGATCGGCACGTGTCAGTCGGTCGACGCCGCCAGCAACACCTGCAAGGTCAGCCACGGTGATTTGCTCACCCCGGCGATCCGCTTTTTCAACCCCAGCGCAGGCGCACAAACCGAAACGCGTATCCCGTCTGTGGGTGAACAATGCCTGTTGCTCAATTACGGCGGCGGCGAAGGCGGTGGGCAGTCTGTGGCCTTGTTCGGCCTCAACAGTAGTCAGTTTCCGCCCGTCTCCAGTGTTGCCACATTGACCCGACGACGCCATCAGGACGGCACCCAAAGCGACTATGACGATGCCAGCCACATTTTCAATTGGGTCAACGGCCCCACCACGTTCAGCGGTTCGCGCGAACAGGTAGACGTCAAAGTCGGCGCCGCCAGCTTGGTCATGAGCGCCCAGAACATCACCCTGCAAATCGGCGGCACCAGCCTGGTACTGGACGCTAGCGGCGCGCACTTCAGCGGCCCGCTGGTGGACCATCAAGGCCGCGTCATCAGCCCTCGATAAGGACATCCCATGCTCGGCATCGATCGAAACACCGGGGCAGCCGTCGATGACTGGCTGCAGTTCGTGCAGCGCGCCACCCGAGCGCTGACCACCCCCGTGGGCACTCGGCAGAAACGCCCGCTATATGGCTCGCTGATCCCGCAACTGCTCGGCCAGAACCTCGGCGACGACCTGCTGATACTCGCCCAAAGCCACGCCGCGCAGGCGTTCTACAACAGCCACAACGGCATCGGCGATTTTCAACCCCTGGTCATCGTCGCCACCCGCCAAGGCGCCGGCCTGCTGTTGCGCTTCGCCGGCACCTGGAAAAACCGCCAACAAACCTTCGAGGTCGTGACATGAGCATGCTGATCCCCGGCCAGAACCAACTGGCAGAACCGGCCATCATTGCGGTGGATGAGTTCGAGCCGTTGTTGGCCGAATTCAAGGCGTTTGTTGTGGACTACGTCGCCACCCGCGCACCGCAAAGCGCGGCCAAACTCAAGGTCAGCCTCGACAACGAAAGCGAGTTGCTGACCCTGGCCCTGGAAGCCTTCTGTGTAAGGCTGCAAACCCACGAACGCAAATACAATGCCCGTATCAAGCAGATGCTGGCGTGGTGGGCCACCGGCAGCAACCTGGATGCGCGCCTGGCGGACATGGGCCTGGAACGCCAAGTGCTCGATCCAGGCGACCCGGCGGCGTTTCCGCCGGTGCCGCCGACGTTGGAGAGTGACGACGACGCTCGCTTGCGTTATTACCTGGCGCCCCATGCACCGGCAGCCGGCTCGCGGATGCAGTATCGGCGAGAGGTTTTTACCCTGGGTGAACGGCCGTCGGTGAAGGTGCAAAGCGCGACGCCGGGCGTGGTGACGGTCAGCTACACTTTTGATCCCGACGGTTATGCCGCGCAGGTCAAGGACGGCAACGCTCGTCGAACAGCGCCCGGTGAAGTGATGGTGACTGTGCTTGCTCGTGAGAGCGGCGGCACGCCGTCCGCCGATTTGCTTGACGGGGTTCGTCGCCATTTCGCACGGCCGGATGTGCGGCCGGAGACCGATCTGGTTAGCGTGCAAGGTGCGCAGATCCTGCCTTATAAAATCCGTGTGGTTGCGAAGATCAATGCCGGCCCGGATTCGGGGCTCACGCAAGTTGCCGCGCAGAAACTGCTACAGGACTATGCAGAGTCTTGTCATCGGCTGGAGGGGCGGGTGGATCCGAGTTGGATTGACTATGCGATTCACAGCGCCGGGGCGGCGCAGTTACAGATCCTTGAACCCTTGGCACCGATTATTGCGACGGCCTTTCAGGCGCCTTATTGCACCGGGGTTGAAGTACAGGTACGCACGCTATGAGTGAGCGCATACCGAGCCTGCTCCCCGCCAACAGTTCGCCCTTGGAAAAAGCGTTGGACCAAGGCTTCGGTCAGTTACTCGAGCGAGTAACCCCACCGTTCCCCGCGTTGATGGACCCCTCGCAAACGCCTACGGATTTTTTACCTTATCTCGCAGCGGATCGTGGCGTGAACGAATGGAGTTCTACTGCCGCCGGGGCTGAAAAGCGTGCGACGGTAAAACTCGCCTGGCCAACCGCTCGACAGGCCGGTACCCGTACAGCACTCGAAAATGCTGCCAAAGGCCTGCAACTGATCCCTGAGGTAAGGGCCTGGTATGAGCAGTCGCCGCGAGGTAATCCTTTCAGTTTTTCCATCAGGGCTTACTCCGAACTGCCGTACAGCGAAGAAATCGACGCGAGGCTGGATCTGCGTCTAGCAGAGGCCAAAAGCGAGCGTGACATTTTCACCGTCACGGTCGGGTTGAGCGCGTTTGGTAGCCATTCAATCGGCGCTGCGACTGTCTGCGGTGAGCTGACCACTATCTATCCGATTTTTATCGAGGGGCTTGAAGCGTCCGGCATGGCCTTTTTGGCAGCCGGCTTCTATAGCGTCGAAACCGTCACTATCTATCCACAGGGGTCCTAAATGGCCGACTTTTATACCTTGCTGACCAACGCAGGGATTGCTTATGAAACTGCCTGCAAGGCTGCGGGCGTGCCGATCAAACTCGCGCAAATTTCGGTGGGCGATGGCAATGGCTCTGTCTACAACCCCGACGCCACTGCAAAAGCGCTGAAACGTGAAGTGTGGCGCGGGCCATTGAATGCGTTGTTTCAGGATGAAAAAAATCCGAGCTGGTTGCTGGCTGAAGTGACTATTCCACCCGAGGTGGGTGGCTGGTATGTGCGTGAGGCTGGGCTTTGGACGGATACCGGAGTTTTGTACGCCATCGTTAAGTATCCGGAGTCGTTCAAGCCGGTGTTGGCAACGTCTGGCTCGGGGAAAGAGTTTTATATTCGGTCGATTTTCGAGACCAGTAATGCGTCGCTGGTGACGTTGTTGATTGATGACTCAGTGGTTAAGGCAACGCGGGCTTGGGTGACGGGGTATGTGGCTGATGAGTTGGCCAAGCTTGATGCCAAGCAGTCGGTTCGCGTGGCGACCACGGCAAACATCTCCTTGAGTGCAGCGCAAACAATTGATGGTGTGGCTGTTATTGCGGGGGACCGGGTTCTTGTCAAAAACCAGTTGGCTGCGAAAGATAACGGGCTTTATGTTGTGACGAACACTGCGTGGGTTCGGGCTAAAGATGCGGACTCCAGCACCAAAATGACACCTGCGATGACGGTGACTGTTGAGCAGGGTGCAACGCTCGCCGATACGATTTGGCAGCTGATTACCGACGGTTCGATTGTTGTCGGTAGCACTTCGCTGGTCTTTCAGAACATAACGTTTGGTTTTGCACCGCTCAGGTCGCCGGCATTTATTGGTCCTTCGGCGAATACTCCTGCACGATTTGACAACAGTAAGGCGTTGGCAACGACCGAGTTTGTCAAACAGGCTGGAGGCAGTTTTATCGGTATTCGTAATATTACTACCGCGACGCAATTTACCGTTGAGGACGTGGGTTTCGCCTGTGGTTTGGGGGGGAACTCTGGCTATACGGTGACCTTGCCGGATATCGCCGATGTGCCAGATGGTTCGGTTATTGCGATGCACTGTCGAAGTAACGGCACCGTTGTTGTGGCCAGTAAGTCAGGCCAGCAGATTAGTCCGCAAGGTGCTTATCTTAGCTCGATAACAATGGCTGCTGGCGAGAGCGCTTCCTTCGTTAAAGAGTGGGGTGTGTGGTGTGTCTATGGTACCGCAGCGCTGAAATACTCAACCCAATTCTCTGCCAGTACGGGGGAAAATGGCTTTGAGAAGAAACCATCTGGCCTTATTGAACAATGGGGCTATGGAGTAAGCGATTCCTCTGGAAATCTCTATGTCACCTTCCCTGTCTCTTTTCCCGGGGCGATGCGCAACATTGTGGCAACTCATGTGGGCGGGGCAGGTGCAATTGTTATTTGTGTTGGCGGTAGTGCAACAAAGCAGGGGGTAACCTTAAGAATTCAAGAAGGGGTCTCGGGTTCACCTGGTGTTTGGAATATCTTCTGGCGGGCTATTGGAGTTTAAAATGACAGAAAAAATCCTGTTTAGCCCGAGTACGCTCGGCGCCTACTTGCCGACTATCAACGGCGACGATATTCCTGACGACGCAGTTGAGCTGCCATTGATCCAGTGGCAATCGGTACTTGCCGAACTAGCGGTCAGTCCTAAAAGAATAGGTGCTGACGCTGATGGTTTTCCTATTTTGATTGACCCGCCGCCACTGAGTAATGAGTTGCTTGAATCAGTAGAGCGGACGTGGCGGGATGTGCGGCTATCCTGGACTGACTCGATTGTGTCAAGGCATCGGGACGAGTTAGAACTTGGCGGAATGGCTACACTCAACGACGTGCAATACGCTGAACTGCAACTTTACCGACGCAAGCTACGTGACTGGCCGCAAGGAGCCGAGTTTCCTTTGGCTGATCACCGTCCAACTAGCCCTGTTTGGCTGACCACCTCACTTAAGTAAACGCCTCGCACAGACGGGGCGTTTTCTTTTCTGGCGCTCACTTATTCATAACCCACTAAAACCGCCCTGCGGTTTTTTTATACCCGGAGATCCACCTATGGCCAATCGCCAAACCTACACCGTCCTCATCCCATTCCCCACCGGAGGTGGCCACTGGTCCACCGCCGGTGAGGAGCTTGAACTTCTGGACGTCGAAGCATCCGCCCTGCGCACCGCCGGCCGCCTGGAACTGACCAGCGTCCTTAACTCCACCCCCAAGAAGGCTGACTAATCATGGCTGAGGTTTTGAACTTCGAGCACAACGGCATCACCGTGAATGCCACTGAATCCCCCGAGGCCATGGGTGGCCTGGGCGACAACGTTATCGGCCTGGTCGGCACCGCGCCGAATGCCCACGCGTCGATTCCGAAAAACGCGCCGTTTCGCATCAACAGCTTTACCACCCAGGCGCTGCTGGACCCTACCGGCACCGAGTCGGGCACGTTGTTTCAGGCGGTGTACCAGATCCTCAAAGTGGTGAAGGTGCCGGTTTATGTGGTGATCGTGGAGGAGGGCGCAACCCCGGCCGACACCCTCAATAACGTGATCGGCGGCAACGAGCCAGCCACCGGCCGCAAGCTGGGCCTGGCGGCTCTGAGCAGCGTCCCGGAAGACCTGACCATCATCGGTGCCCCAGGCTTCACCGGCACCAAGGCTGTGGCCGGTGAGTTCGCTGCCTTTGGCAAGCGCATCAAGGCCCGTGTGGTGCTGGACGGCAAGGACGCGTCCGTCGCTGACCAAGTGACCTACAGCGGCGAGCTGGGCGGTGCCGACCTCGGCTTCGACCGCTGCCTGCTGGTGCACAACATGCCGTCGGTGTATTCCAAGGCGGCGAAGAAAAACGTGTTCCTGTCGCCATCGTCGCTGGCTATTGCTGCACTGGCCAAGGTCAAACAGTGGGAAAGCCCAGGTAACCAGGTGACCTTCGCCGAGGACGTTTCCCGTGTGGTCGAGTACAACATCCTCGACACCTCCACCGAAGGCGACCTGCTCAACCGTTACGGCGTGAGCTACTACGCGCGCACTATCCTTGGCGGCTTTTCGCTGCTGGGTAACCGCTCCCTCACCGGCAAGTTCATCAGCTACGTCGGCCTGGAAGATGCCATCAGCCGCAAGCTGGTCAAGGCCGGCCAGAAAGCCATGGCCAAGAACCTCACCAAGTCGTTCATGGACCAGGAGGTCAAGCGCATCAACGACTGGCTGCAAACCCTGGTGGCCGATGAAACCATCCCCGGCGGCAGCGTGTACCTGCACCCGGAGCTGAACAGTGTCGAGAAGTACAAGAACGGCACCTGGTTCATCGTCATCGATTACGGCCGCTACGCGCCGAACGAACACATGATTTATCAACTCAATGCCCGCGATGAAATCATCGAGCAGTTCCTGGAGGACGTTCTCTAATGTTTACCAACCGTGTAAGACAGGCCATTGCGGCCACCCTTCAAGGCCTGCCGTTGTCCGCGACAGTAGAGGAGTTCACCCCGCCGAAGATTGAGTTCGACATGGAATCCATGTCCGGTGGGCGCTTCATCGCCGAAGAAATGGCCAAGAGCGGCAAGGTGCTCAATGCCAAGTTGGTTCTGCAAGGTGCCGGGCCGGAAATCATGCTGGCCCTGGGCGTGCGCTTGGGTGACGACATTCTGCTGAACGTGCGAGAAGCCGGTCAGGATCAGGATGGCAAAACCTACTTCACCTACCACACGGTCGGCGGCAAACTCAAATCCCTGGAGGAGGCGAAGCTGAAGATGGGCGACAAGGTCACCACCACTTTGGAACTGTCCTGCCGTACCTACAACCGTCTGGAAAACGGCATTTCGGTGATCGACATCGACGTGCGCACCCAGAAGTTCGTGCTCAACGGCGTCGACATTCTCGGCGATGCACGCCGCGCGGTGCTGATGCCTTAAAGGCGAAGCGGGCACGGTCAATGTGGGAGCTGGCTTGCCTGCGATGGCATCACCTCGGTGCACCAGACATACCGAGTCGCCTGCATCGCGGGCAAGCCCGGCTCCCACATTGACTGTGTTTAACCTCAAAAATGCTTAACAAGGAATTGCCCCATGGCCTGGATGCCACCGCTGCACATTCTGCTGTCCCCGATCACCGCCGACACTGGCGCGGCGATCCAGCAGATTCAACTCAAGCCGTTGTTTTACGCCGCGCAAAAAGACGCGCTGGCTCGGGCCGGTGATGACGAGGACGACCAGTTTTTTGAACTGGCGAAACTCGCCACCGGCCTGTCGGAAAAAGAGCTCGACCAGCTCAAGCGCCCGGACTACGTGAGCATCGCTCAGTACGTACATGACATGTCGACACGCCCTGCGTCATTCTTCCTGGATCAGCCTGACGAAGCGACCCACGACCAGCCTGTTCAGCTGCTGCTGGCCCTTGACGCGGCCGGTCGCAGCCTGACCGAACTGCCCCTGGAAATGCCCGCCCTGCGCGCCACCAAGGTGATGAAAAAACTCGCCACCAACAAAGAACGCGCCGAGTTCATCACCGCTCATTGCACCGGCCTGATGATCCCCGATCTCGCTGGCCTGACCGTACCCGACTGGACGGAACTGCAGGAGCGCATCGACGATTTTTTAAATCAACCGGCGGACTTCTTTCGCAGCGCGACATCGAAGTAATCCTCGATGTGGTGCCGCTGATTTACTCGGTCAATGAGGCAGAGATCCTCGACTGGGACGCCGGCAAAGCATTGCGCCGCTACGACATCGCGATCACTCGCCTTGGCGTTAAACAGGAGTAAGCGGGATGCAAAACAAGTATTCGCTCGCGTATGCCATGGCCAAGGATGGCCAAGGTATTTTTAGCAACGCAGACAACGCAAAGGGGGGCGAGATTGTCAGCCCAGGCCCTTTGGTCTCTGGTGCTCTCGCAGAAGCGCCGTCGTTGTCCTCGATGAGTCTGGCGCTGACCAATGCAGGCTTGCAACTCAATGGCCTCTCGCTGTCCCTGGGGTTAGTGCGCAACAGCGTGGACGCGCTGGAAGACGCCTTGTCGCGGCTGAAGGCGGTGGACGTTGAACCGTCTAAAATCGATCAGCGTAGTGAGCAGAAGACGACCACCGAGGTTAAGTCGAGCGCATCGCAAGATCGGAGCTTGGTCCGTGACGCCATGACGTTGCGCGATGTAAAGAGCCTCGATCCGGTCGCAGCCTTTCAGCAATCGTTTGCAGCACCCGCCGTTGCGGAAAAAACTACCACTCAATTGCGAGAGGAGTCGTCAAAGAGTGAGGAGCGGCTCTCCACCACGCTGAAGCTCGCGCCGGTGCTCGGGGAGGACTGGTGGCTGCAAGCCAAGACCCATGTGATGGACCGCGCCAACACCATAGCGGGTGAGTCGCCCACAGCTGTCACCGCTGTAAAAATGGCTGAGGTGGTCGTTTTGCCGGTTATTTCACCCGTCATTACTGGCTTTTTTTCGGGCTTGGGAGAGACGATCAAAACCCGGGTAACGGGTAACTTGGTTGATGTAACGCTTGGCAAGTTGCCTGGAGTCGCCGGCAAGCTATTCAAGAGTGATGGCTTTAAAAAGGATAAGTCCTGCTGCTGTGCTGCTGCTGTTCAAGCCTCACCCAGTAGCCGCCGCGTCAGCCGTAGAAGTTCTTCTGCCAGGAAGAAGAATACCCAACCGCCAAAATCGCAGAATAAGAAGACGCAGCGCGCGCAGAACAAGCAAGGTTCGCAGAAGAAACAGGCTTCCGTGGCCAAGCCAGCTGCTACCAGGCTTGCATCCACAAAAAGCGGCGGCGTGATGGCAACGCTGCGCGGTGTGTCCGAGCGCTTTGCCAAGTCCTTTTTCCCTGCGCAGTCGAATGGTTTTCACGCCGGTGGCCCTACTCAGGGGATGCAACTGCGCGAGGTCCGGGCAAATAGTCGAAAGCAGGGCGCTGATTACCGTCAACCGGCTGCTGGCAGAGGGCCGGGGCTGATGGAGGCCTTGGAGCGAGGGCTTGTCCCCCTGCCTTCTGATGGGCGTATGACTGCTCTGCCAAACACACAGACCTTCAGCCATGAGCGCTCAACTGAGGCGCTGCCTCACGCGCCGAAGCTGCCGGCCTCCGGCCTGTCAGGCGCGGTGAGCAAGCTGGAGTCCTCCGCCGCCCGCCGCCTCGGCCCGATGAGGTATGTCGACACTGCCATGGATGTGGCCGAGGGTATCCGCAACGGCGACGCCAAAGCCGTCGGTGCAGGCCTCACCACTGCAGGTGGCGCCTGGGCAGGAGCCTCCGCCGGCGCGGCCATTGGCACGCTGATTTTTCCCGGTGTCGGCACCGCGGTCGGCGGCGCCATTGGTGGTTTGCTTGGCAGTGAAGCGGGCACCTGGTTGGGTGACAAATTGTTCGGCTCAACCGACCGACTGCCTGCACCCGGTGCAGTGAGCAAAGAGCTCAACGCCGCGCGTACCGACAATGTGCAAGTCACCCTCGCGCCGAGCATTCAGATTACCGGCGTGAACCCCGCCGATGCCCAGCAAGTCGTCAACCAGGTGATCCAGGCCCTGCAATTTCAGTGCATGCCGATGGTCACCGACACCCTTGGCATTCGGCGCAATGCGGCGCTGGCCGATCCATCAGGAGGTGATTGATGCAACAACAAATGGTCCTCGGCGACTTTATTTTTGGCCTGTCCCGTGGCTTTGCTTATTCCGGGCTGGTGCGTACCACTGATGGCGGCTGGAGTGACCTGGCGATTATTGCCAGCAAACCCCAGTCGCGGCAAAGCGGCCAGAAGCTGGAGAAGCTCACGTTCACCGGCACAGCGATGTATGCCATCGGCATGCAGCGCCTGGACGAGTTGCGCGCCCTGCAAAATGCGCGTGCGCCCTTACCGCTGGTCGATGGCATCGGCCGTAACTGGGGCCTGTGGCGGATCAATTCGGTGATGGAAACCCAGAGCAACGTGATCGATGACGGCACTGCCATGGTCATGGCCTGGACTATAGAACTGGAGGAATTCGTCAATGCGTAGAGTGCGAAGTATTGCCGGTGATTCGGTCAACCTGTTGCTCTACCGCGAATTGGGCCGTTGCGATGACGCGGCGGAAGAAACCCTTTGGCGTCTGAACCCCGAGCTTGCCGAGTACGGGCCGGTACTGCCCGCTGGTGTGTGGGTCATCGTGCCGGAAATGCAAGCGCGGCCGGCTGCTGTGCGGCCTGTTCTGGCCTGGGATTAAGGAGGCGACATGGCACAGGGATTTACGCCAATCGTGGAGTTTTATGGCGCCAATGCCGCGCTGCTCAATCAACGCCTGATGCATTGGAGCCATACCGACGCCGCAGGTATCGAGTCTGACCGGCTGGAGTTGACCCTCAATATCGAGGGGCTGGAAGGTTTGCCCAGCCTGAGCGGCAAGATCGGTTTGCGCGTGGGTTATCAGGAGTCCGCGCTGGTGGAGAAAGGCGAGTTCGTGATCACGCAGCGCACGCCCGTGCTGTTTCCCATGCGCTTGATGATCGTGGCGACAGCCGCACCTTTCAGCATGCTCGACGCCAGCGGTTATCGCCAGCGACGGTCGGCCAGTTACGGGCCAACCACGTTGGGCGCACTGTTTCGCCAACTGGTCAGTCGCCACGGTTTTTCACCGCGTGTTGCACCTGCGTTGGAAGGCATTGCGATTGCCCATATCGACCAGTCCAATGAAAGCGACATGGCGTTCATCACCCGCCTTGCCAAGCGCTACAGCGCGGTCACCAAACCAATCAACGAGCTGTACGTGCTGGCCGAGGCGGGGCAGGTCAAATCACTTACCGGGCAACTATTACCGCAGGTGAAGCTGTCCGTGACCCAGGACAACCGTCCCGGTGACCAGGCCTTCATCACTGCCAAGCTCGACGAAACGTCTCGCTCCAAATACATGGGCAGCCGCGTGACCTGGTGGGATGCCGCAGGTGGCAAACAGCAGGTAGTCGAGGTTGGGGTGGCCCCGTTCAAAACTTTGCGTCAGCGCTGCCAGAACCAAGCCGAGGCACGTGCCGTGGCTGAAGGCGAACTGCGACGTGTGGGACGCGAAGGTTTGAAACTGCTGATTGATTGCCCTGGCAACCCTTTGTTGGCTGCCGAAGGCGTGTTGTTGCTGGATGAAACCTGGCCTTCGTATATGCAGGGCCAGTGGTCGATGAAACAGGTGGTGCATGTTGGCGATCCGGCGACGGGGTATCGCAGTTCGATCACGGCGAATGGGTTGTCGGCATAGCCATTTTCAAAGGGAAAGCCCCATGGCGATAACGCTTGCTCAACTGCTTCAAGTGATGCCTGGAGCCCGCCTTAGAGCGGGCTTTTTTTTATCTGCGTTAAATGCGGTGCTGGTTCGCTACGACATTGGCACGCCAAAGCGTAGTGCCGCGTTCCTCGCCCAAATCGGCCACGAATCCGGCCAGTTGCTCTATTTACGAGAACTGGGCAGCGATAAATACCTGAGCAAATACGACACTGGCACCCTGGCCGCGCGTTTGGGCAACACCCCCGAGGCCGACGGCGATGGCCAGAAGTACCGAGGCAGGGGGCTTATTCAGATCACGGGGCGACGCAATTACCTGGCGTGCAGCCAGGCGTTGTTCGGCGACGACCGCCTGTTGCAGCAACCGCAACTGCTGGAGCAGCCGCAATGGGCGTGTGAGTCCGCCGCATGGTTCTGGCAGAGCAATGGTTTGAACGAACTTGCTGACAAAGACCAGTTCACCACTATCACCCGGCGCATCAATGGTGGCCTGAATGGCCTGGACGATCGTTTGCAGCTCTGGGCGCGGGCGAAGGCGATATTGGGCGTTTCCTGAGGCAGGATGCGCGTCGTCGGCCGTTAGCGTCTTGATGCACTCTGCAACTTGCATGGCCGATAGGCTCCTGTAGGGTAGGCAAACCCCCGCCCATTCCTGGAGACGACCGTGAAGGAAATCACTCAACTGGCCGCTGAACTGGGTCGCCGTTTGCAGGTGCTCAATGCCCACGTCACCACTGCCGAGTCGTGCACCGGTGGCGGTATCGCCGAAGCCATCACGCGTATTCCGGGCAGTTCGGCGTGGTTTGAGGCCGGTTATGTCACTTACTCCAACCGGCAGAAGACCCGCCAGCTAGGCGTGCCGGAGGCGTTGTTCCCCAAGGTCGGCGCGGTCAGCCAGGAGGTGGTGGAGGCGATGGTGCGCGGCGCGCAGGAAAAAAGCCTGTCGCGCTTTGCCGTGGCGGTCAGCGGTGTCGCGGGGCCGGATGGCGGTTCGCCGGACAAACCGGTGGGCACCGTATGGCTGGCGTTCGGTGTGGGCGATGAGGTAACGGCCGAGCTGGCGCACTTCCCCGGCAACCGCGACGAGGTCCGCCGACAAACGGTAAAAGCCGCGCTTGAGGGCTTGTTGCGACGAGCTGCAGCAGAAATCGAAAATCAGGGGTAGGCGATCCCGGATCTTTGTGGAACAATACTGTCTACTTATACAGGTGTTGGCCGTCAGGCCTTATTGATTACGTGAGGACTTTAATGGACGACAACAAGAAGAAAGCCTTGGCTGCGGCCCTGGGTCAGATCGAACGTCAATTCGGCAAGGGTGCCGTAATGCGTATGGGCGATCACGACCGTCAGGCGATCCCGGCTATTTCCACTGGCTCTCTGGGTCTGGACATCGCACTCGGCATTGGCGGCCTGCCAAAAGGCCGTATCGTTGAAATCTACGGTCCTGAATCTTCCGGTAAAACCACCCTGACCCTGTCGGTGATTGCTCAGGCGCAAAAAATGGGCGCCACCTGTGCGTTCGTCGACGCCGAGCACGCCCTGGACCCGGAATATGCCGGCAAGCTGGGCGTCAACGTTGACGACCTGCTGGTTTCCCAGCCGGACACCGGTGAGCAAGCCCTGGAAATCACCGACATGCTGGTGCGCTCCAACGCCATCGACGTGATCGTGGTCGACTCCGTGGCTGCCCTGGTACCGAAAGCTGAAATCGAAGGCGAAATGGGTGACATGCACGTGGGCCTGCAAGCCCGTCTGATGTCCCAGGCGCTGCGTAAAATCACCGGTAACATCAAGAACGCCAACTGCCTGGTGATCTTCATCAACCAGATCCGCATGAAGATCGGCGTGATGTTCGGCAGCCCGGAAACCACCACCGGTGGTAACGCGCTGAAGTTCTACGCTTCGGTCCGTCTGGACATCCGCCGTACCGGCGCGGTGAAGGAAGGTGACGAGGTTGTTGGTAGCGAAACCCGCGTTAAAGTCGTGAAGAACAAGGTGGCTCCGCCATTCCGTCAGGCTGAGTTCCAGATCCTCTACGGCAAGGGTATCTACCTGAACGGCGAGATGATCGACCTGGGCGTACTGCACGGTTTCGTCGAGAAGTCCGGTGCCTGGTATGCCTACAACGGCAGCAAGATCGGTCAGGGCAAGGCCAACTCGGCCAAGTTCCTGGCGGACAACCCGGATATCGCCGCCACGCTTGAGAAGCAGATTCGCGACAAGCTGCTGACCCCAGCACCAGACGTGAAAGCTGCTGCCAACCGCGAGCCGGTTGAAGAAGTAGAAGAAGTCGACACTGACATCTGAAGCAAACGATGACTGTTGTACTGGATACACTCGTCGCCGTTCGGCGCACTGCCATGGACCTGCTCGCTCGCCGCGAGCATGGTCGAGTCGAGCTGACGCGTAAACTGCGTCAGCGCGGTGCAGAGCCCGAGATGATCGAAACAGCCCTGGACCGTTTGACGGAAGAGGGGCTGCTTTCCGAAGCCCGTTACCTTGAAAGCTTTGTCTCCTACCGTGCGCGCTCCGGCTACGGCCCAGCGCGAATTCGTGAAGAGCTGAGCCAACGTGGCCTGCAACGTGCCGATATCGACCTCGCCCTGCGTGAGTGCGGTATTAGTTGGCAGTCGCAGTTGGAGGATACCTGGCGTCGCAAGTTTGCCGGGCATCTACCAATTGATGCCAGGGAGCGTGCGAAGCAAGGGCGCTTCCTGAGCTATCGCGGGTTTTCGATGGACATGATCAGCCGGTTACTCAGCGGTCGGGACATGGAAGATTGAGTCTTCAGGTTGGTTAAATCCAAATGTGGGAGCAGGCCAGCCAGCTTCCACATTGGATTGTGTTGGCTGCTGGGATGCCAAATCCCGGTAAAACAAAAGGCCCACTACGACAGTAGTGGGCCTTTTTTTTTGCCTTAAAAATCACGCCGGCTCTGGCGCCGCCCGCTGCTGTGTCTTCCCCTGAGCCTGGACCCAGTTCTCCGGCAAGTTGATGTAATCCACCAACTCCCGCAACCGGCCCTGATCACGACCGTTGAAGTTGAACACCAGCCGCGTCAAATGGCTGAACCTTGGTTCATCATGTTCCTCGCCTGTGTAAGCAAGCTGCTGGAACTCTCCACTTAGCCGCAAGCTGGCAAACTCGCTCTGCAAGTGGGTCAGTGCACGATCACTGAGCGGATGATTCATGCGCACCACAAACTCACGCTTCAACCAACGCGTGGAGTGGAAGTTGGCATAGAACTGGTTGATCTCCGCCACCGCCTCTTCAGCGCTGTAGACCAGGCGGATCAGCTTGAGGTCGGTGGGCAGGATATAGCGATTGGCTTCCAACTGACTGCGAATGAAGTCCAGTGCGCCTTGCCAGAAACCACCGCCTGGGGCATCCAGCAGCACCACCGGCACCAGCGGGCTCTTGCCGGTCTGGATCAGGGTCAGCACTTCCAGCGCTTCATCCAGCGTGCCAAAACCGCCCGGGCACAGCACCAACGCGTCGGCTTCCTTGACGAAGAACAGCTTGCGGGTAAAGAAGAAGTGGAAAGACAGCAGGTTCTCGGTGCCATCAATGGTCGGGTTGGCGTGCTGTTCAAACGGCAGGTTGATGTTGAACCCCAGGCTGTGTTCCAGACCTGCGCCCTCGTGGGCAGCGGCCATGATGCCGCCGCCACCGCCGGTGATCACCATCAGGTCGGATTGCGCCAGCAGCGTGCCGACTTCCCTTGCCAAGGCGTACAGCGGGCTTTCGACCGGCGTGCGCGCCGAGCCAAACACCGTGACCTTGCGGCGGCCCTTGAACTGTTCCAGCACGCGGAAGGCGTTATCCAGCTCGCGGATCGCCTGCAGCGTGATTTTTGCATTCCAACGGTTGCGGTCATCCTTGGCCATGCGCAGCACGGTGAGGATCATATCGCGATAAAGGGGGATGTTCGGGCTGTTGGGAGCGACCAGCTGGAGTTGTGCGTCGACCTGCTGGGTGAGGTCAGCGCCGTTTGCTTCAAAATGACGGAGCAGGCGGTCATTCGGTTCGTAAGGCATTCAACTTCTCCTTCTTCACAGAACCTGGGCCATCGGCGAGAGATTCGTCCGCGGCCACGACACTGCGTGTGTCGCTGCACGCCTTAAGCGTTGCACGGTGTTCGCCAGGCGGCAAAACGGGCTCTGTATGTTCCTTGTGATTTGGAAACCTTTGCACTGCAAGTCGCAGGAGGGCAACCCTCTTTTGCCCTGAAAATGTTACAGAACGGCGTGAAAAACGCAGTAGATGGGCTGCCGAGATGGCTTGATCATGAGCCGAAAAACCCTTGGCTGGCAACCGCTTATTGGTCACTCATCAAGCAGTTTAGTTGGCGGCTGGCCAATGAGGCGAGGGAGGTGCGCGCCACCGGACAGCAGCGCGCGATGATCGAGCAACAGTTACTTTTTCTTTTTCGCCGCAGCGGGGGCCGGGCAATCGGCTTCCACGAACTTGACCGACGCTACCGGGCGGTTGGTCTTGTTTTCGGTGATCTCATAACGCATCACGGCGCCCTTGGCCATCAGCTCGCGATAGCCTTTGTTCAGGCATACGCTTTGACCCAGCTGGAAATACACAGCTTTGGGGTTTGCGCGCATCTGTTCGGCACGGTCAGGTAGCACACTGAGGTGATCAATCAGTTGCATGCCTTCAACGGTGTAGGCCACTTCCAGGGTCTTTGCATCGATTTCCCGGGGCAGGTCCTTATTGCTCTCGGCCGCGACGCTCTGCAGTTTCCTGTTCATTTGGGCCTCCAGCAGCGACGCCGCGTGGGCGCCCATGGGCAGAACCAGCGCAAGGGCGACGGATGGGGCAACAAGGCGCAGCATGGAACGCAGCATGAAACTCTCCTGATTCGGTTACTGGTGCATAGACCAGCCACTGCGCTGTGCGTTCAGTGGCGCGCAATTATAGGGGACCGCTTGCCACTACAGCCAGGCGTATCGCTGGTAAACTGCGGCCACTTAAGCCTGATTCGAGTTTTGCCTGTGTCGATTGACCTCTGCTCGCGGTGCGCCCGATGAGCCACGCCGTCTCCCGCTTGCGTACCCAGCGCCTGGCGCGCGCCGTCCGGCCGTTTCTAAACCGTGGTTCGCGCGCCGAACGTTGCCCCGGTTGCCGGGTGATTCCCGAGTACTGCCTGTGCGCCTGGCGCCCAACAGTGCAGGCCCGCTCGGCCATGTGCCTGTTGATGCATGACGTGGAACCGATGAAACCCAGCAATACCGGCTGGCTGATCGCCGATGTGATCGATGACACCACCGCGTTCGCCTGGTCGCGCACAGAAGTGGACCCTGAGTTGCTGACCCTGTTAGCCGACCCGCAATGGCAACCGTATATCGTGTTTCCGGGCGAATTCGTTGCGCCTGAGCGAGTGTGCAGTGAGGTGAGGGTGCAAGACGGCAAGCGCCCGTTATTCATCCTGCTGGACGGCACCTGGAGCGAGGCGCGCAAGATGTTCCGCAAAAGCCCTTACCTTGCGCACTTGCCGGTGTTGAGCCTGGCGCCCGAACAGCTGTCACGCTACAAGCTGCGCCGGTCCAAGCGCGATGATCATTTCTGTACCGCCGAGGTTGCGGCGCTGTGCCTGGAGTTGGCCGACGACCCAGCGGCCAGCGAAGTGCTGGACGCCTACCTCGATGTGTTCAGCACGCATTACCTGGCCGCTAAATTTCAATTGCCGCTGGACCCGGCGGACAGCGTGCATATGCGGCTCGCGCCCCATATCCCTACGGTATAACCAGACGACGTTTGCATGATGGCACCGTAAACCCGCAACCGGCTAAAATGCCCACGGGCGTAGTGCTTGACCCCCCAGGCTGCGCTGGGCATGCTGGGCGCCGATTGGGGCGTAACCGTGACTTTTCAGTGTCGTTTCAGGTGTTTTTGATGCTGAGTGTGCCCTGTGGCGATGGCTGCCTGGCTATTGCCTTGTGTACTGGCGAACCCTGAACCCATCAGGGCTCCCATAAAAAACAGGATCATTTAATCAATGGCCACATACGAAATCCTGATAGCCGATGACCATCCGCTGTTTCGCAGTGCGCTGCATCAGGCCGTTACCTTGGGCCTTGGCCCTGACGTGAGCCTGGTCGAAGTGGCCAGCATTGCCGAACTGGAAGCCCGCCTCAACGAAAAATCCGACTGGGACCTGGTGCTGCTCGACCTGAACATGCCGGGTGCCTATGGCTTCTCGGGATTGGTGCTCTTACGCGGGCAATACCCGCAGATCCCGGTAGTAATGGTTTCAGCCCAGGAAGAAGCCGACGTGGTGGTGCGCTCCAAGGAGTTTGGTGCCAGCGGCTTCATTCCCAAGTCCAGCTCTATGGAAGCGATCCAGAAAGCCGTGCGCACCGTGCTGGATGGCGACGTGTCATGGCCGCCGCAAGCGTTTGAAGAAATCAACGTGTCCGACGAAGCCAAAGCCGCCCGTGATGGCCTTGCCAGCCTGACGCCCCAGCAATTTCGGGTGCTGACCATGGTTTGCGAAGGCTTGTTGAACAAGCAGATTGCGTATGAGTTGAGTGTGTCGGAAGCGACCATCAAGGCCCACGTGACGGCGATCTTTCGCAAGCTCGGCGTGCGTACCCGCACTCAGGCGGCGCTGCTCTTGCAACAACTTGAGTCAATTTCGCAGCATTAAGCTGTACCCGATTCACGCTTTTTTGACTTTGCGTGATCTAGTTTCCCCACTTCTTTGGTTCAGTTGCCTACATCTATGTCGCCTTTCAAGGGTCAAACCGGTATCAAACGTATCTTCAACGCAGGGGGCTATTCCCTGGATGGCCTGCGCGCAGCTTTCACCGGCGAGGCGGCATTCCGTCAGTTGGTGTTGCTGAACGTGATCCTGATCCCGCTGAGCTTCTTCCTGCACGTCAGTCGGGTCGAGCGCGCCTTGCTCATCGCGGTCTGCCTCCTGGCCTTGATCGTTGAGTTGCTCAACTCGGCAGTGGAAGCGGCTATCGACCGGATTTCCCTCGACCGCCACCCGCTGTCGAAAAACGCCAAGGACATGGGCAGCGCCGCGCAATTCGTAGCGCTGACCATGATTACCCTGGTGTGGGCCGTGATCCTGATCTAAGCCTCAGGCAATGTTGGGCAGCACGATCTCGTCGCTGCGCTGAACCCCGGCGGTGAAGGCGCGGCACAGTTCCAGGAACTCGCGCATCGCCGAGGTCTGGTACTTCTGTTTATGCCAGATGAAGTAAAACTGCCGGGCCAGGTCCAGGTCCGGGGTTTCCACCGGCACCAAACTGCCACGGCGGAACGCATCGCGCAGGGCCAGCCGGGAAATACAGCCAATCCCCAACCCTGACTCCACTGCACGCTTGATCGCCTCGGTGTGTTCAAGCTCGAGGCGGATATTCAGCGCGCTACGGTGATGGCGCATGGCCTGGTCAAAGGTCAAGCGCGTGCCCGAGCCCTGTTCGCGCAGGATCCATGCTTCATGGGTCAGCTCTTCCATCGTCGCCACACCGCGCTTGGCCAAGTGATGCTGCGGCGCACAGAACACCACCAACTCATCCTCGACCCAGGTTTGTACCTCGATGTCCGGGTGGCTGCAGTCGCCTTCGATTAGACCCAGGTCAATTTCGTAATGCGCCACTTGGTGCACGATATTGGCAGTATTCTGCACATGCAGTTTCACCTGGCTCTCGGGGTGCTGCTGCATGAAGCTGCCGATCAGCAGGGTCGCCAGGTAATTGCCGATGGTCAGGGTGGCGCCGACCGCCAGGGAACCAAAGCCGGACTTGCCGTTGAGCAAGTCTTCGATCTCCTTGGCCTGGTCCAGCAGCGCAACGGCCTGCGGTAATAACTGATGGCCGAGAGCATTGAGGCTCAGGCGCTTGCCTGCGCGGTCGAATAATTGGCAGCTGGATTGACGCTCCAGCTCGGTGATTGAGGTGCTGGCGGCGGATTGAGATAAGGCCAGAAGGCCAGCAGCGCGTGAGACGCTTTCCTGCTGGGCTACGGCGACGAAGACTTGCAGTTGACGTAGAGTAAATCGCATATCGATATAACCGATAACCCTTATCTTAATAATCCAGTTAACAGATATTGTCGCCGCCATTAGAATGCTGTGCAATTGCGCATCTCATCTTTGGCGCAGACCCATTTCCAGGAGTTCCCCGTACATGAGCAACATGAACCACGAACGTGTCCTCAGTGTTCATCACTGGAACGACACGCTGTTCAGCTTCAAGTGCACCCGCGATCCGGGCTTGCGCTTCGAGAATGGTCAGTTCGTGATGATCGGCCTGCAACAGCCCAACGGCCGCCCACTCATGCGCGCGTACTCCATTGCCAGCCCAAACTGGGAAGAGCATCTGGAGTTCTTCAGCATCAAGGTGCCCGATGGTCCGCTGACTTCGCAATTGCAGCACTTGAAGGAAGGCGACGAGATCATCATCAGCAAAAAACCGACAGGCACCCTGGTGCTTGACGATTTGAAGCCGGGCAAACATCTGTACCTGCTCAGCACGGGTACCGGTCTGGCGCCGTTCATGAGCGTGATCCAGGACCCGGAAACCTACGAGCGCTTCGAAAAAGTGATCCTGTGCCACGGCGTGCGTTACGTCAATGAAGTCGCCTACCGCGAATTCATCACCGAGCACCTGCCGCAGAACGAATTCTTCGGCGAGGCGTTGCGTGACAAGTTGATCTACTACCCAACGGTGACCCGCGAGCCGTTCGAAAACGAAGGCCGCCTGACCGACCTGATGCGCAGCGGCAAGCTGTTCAGCGACATCGGCCTGCCGCCGATCAACCCCGAGGACGACCGCGCCATGCTGTGCGGCAGCCCGAGCATGTTGGACGAGACCAGCGAAGTGCTGAACAGCTTCGGCCTGAAAGTTTCGCCACGTATGCGTGAGCCGGGTGATTACCTGATCGAGCGCGCGTTCGTCGAGAAGTAAACACTGCTCAAAAAAATGTGGGAGCTGGCTTGCCTGCGATGCAGACACCTCGGTCGTTCAGTTGAACTGAGGTGATGCTATCGCAGGCAAGCCAGCTCCCACATGAGCGGCTCCCCCAGTTGTTTCGGCGTTTACTTGGCCGGTACCACTTCCAGCACACAGATGACACCCGCCTCTGGATAGTGCCAACGCACATCCACATCCCAGAACTGCGCGCCGTACTCACGCTCAGGCCCTGGCGTCTGATACGCCGGCCGTGGGTCCTGGGCCAGACACTGCTCGATCAATGCCACCAGCGGCTCATCAAGGCGCTGCGCATGGCCTTGTGCCTGGTGCAGGGCCGTCTTCAGCCACTGCACGGGAATCAGCTGCGGCGCACTGCTGGCAATATCATTGGTGGCGGTGTCAATGATGTCCGCGTACGGCACGTACGGCTTGATATCCAGCACCGGCGTGCCGTCGAGCAAATCGATCCCGGAAACCCACAAGCGGCCCGGCTCGACCTTATCCAGCTTCACCACCGACTGGCCAATGCCATTGGGCCGGTGTGTCGCGCGGGTGGCAAACACGCCCATGGAGGTGTTGCCGCCCAGGCGTGGCGGCCGCACCTTGAGGCGCGGCTTGTCTTCCAGGGCCTGGTGGAACAGAAACAGCAGCCACACATGGCTGACCTGCTCCAGGCCCTGCACCGCCTCGCCCTGATCGAACGGCGCCACCAGCTCCAGCACGCCGCGTGCGGCCGGGGCCAGCTGCGGCTGGCGCGGGATGGCGAACTTCTCCTTGAAGCAGGAGCGCACGAAGCCGACGGGCGAGACCGAGTAGCTCATGGCTTACGCACGAACCCGCAGGGTCAGGCCCTTAAGGAAATTGCGCAGCAACTGGTCGCCACAGGTGCGGTAGTTGGTGTGGCCGAACTTGCGGAACAGTGCGCTCAACTCAGGCTTGGACACCGGGAACTCAGCGGCCTTGAGGATGGCGTGCATGTCGTCTTCCTTCAGTTCGAAGGCCACGCGCAGCTTCTTGAGGATGATGTTGTTGGTCACCGGGGTTTCGATCGGCTGCGGCGGACGGCTTTCGTCCTTGCCACGCTTGAAGATCACCAGGCCATCGAGGAAGTGCGCCATGACATCGTCCGGGCAGAACACAAAACCTTCTTCCTCATCTTTCTTGAGGTAGGTCAGCAGGTCTTCCTTGGTGACGTCCATGCCGCCGAGCTTGATGATCTCGACCATCTTGTTGTCGCTGATGTCGAGCATGTAGCGCACGCTGCGCAATACGTCGTTGTGAATCATGGTGGGCAATCCTGGTATTCAACTGAGGGCACCGCGCAGAGTTGCCGGTGCCGGGAAAAGGGGAGCGGCTTAGAATTTCTCTTTGCCGGACAGGTAACGCCATTGGCCGACCGGCACCTTGCCGATGGACACGCCGCCAATGCGGATGCGGCGGATGGCGATGACTTTCAGGCCGACCGCTTCGCAAAACAGGGCAATTACACCCGGCTGCGGGTTTTTCAGCGCAAACCGCAGGCGGTTTTCGTTCTGCCAGCTGGCTTTGACGGCCGGCAGCTCTTTGCCCTTGTAGGTCAAACCGTGGTTCAGGCGGTTGAGGCCATGGGCAACCATGTCACCCTCGACCTCAACCACGTATTCCTGCTCGATCTTGGCGGCATCGGCGGTCAACTTGCGCAGAATCTTCCAGTCCTGGGTGAACACCAGCAGGCCGCTGGCCTTGGCCTGCAGATCGGCGCTGGCGGTCAGGCGCAGGAAGTGGCCCTTGAGCGGGCGCTTGCTGAAACGGTGCTCTTCGGACAGCGTCTCGGCGCTGATCGAGGCCATTGCTGTTTCCACATCCACGCCCACCGGGGCGTGCAGCAGAATGGTCACCGGTTCCGGCACAGTGGCTTTAGCCTCTGGGTCCAGCTCGACCTTCTGGGTAGTGACCTTGAATTGCGGCTCGTCGATCACTTCACCGTCCACCGAGACCCAGCCGCCTTCGATAAACAGCTCAGCCTCCCGACGGGAGCAACCGACCAGTTCGATAAGGCGTTTGGAAAGGCGTATGGGGTCAGTCATGACAAGGGCCGTAGCAAAAGGGGGCGGCTATTGTACCTGTGTGGGCGCGGTTAATCCCGGACCCATTTCAGCGTAGTGGCTTTTTGTGGGCGCTGGCCTGTGTGGGAGTCGGGCTTGCCCGCGATGCAGACACCTCGGTCGTGCATTTGGAATCGAGGTGATGCCATCGCAGGCAAGCCAGCTCCCACACAAGCACGCTCCCACATTGGCGCTGTGTTGTGTCAGCCACTGCGCCGTTGCTGTTGGCGCAAGCGCATATGCAGCAACGGATACGGCTGGCCCAAGCCATCATGTTCCGCCCGTCCGACCACCTCGAAACCCTGCTTGAAGTAAAACCCCAGGGCCTGCGGGTTTTGCTCGTTGACGTCCAGCGCATCGGCATTCAGGTGCTCGATCGCATAACTCAGCAATTGCTGGCCCAAGCCCTGGCCACGGTGTTGCGGGTCGATAAACAGCATCTCGACCTTGCCCGCCGCCACCCCGGCAAACCCGGTGATGCGCTGGCGCGCGTCCTTGGTGCAGATCAGCATCACCGCGTCCAGGTAGCGCGTCAGCACCAGCTCCTTGAGCAGTACGATGTAGCTGTCCGGCAAAAAGTCATGGGTCGCTCGCACGGAGTCTTCCCAGATCTGCGCCAATTGCTGGTAGTCGCTGGTTTTAGGTGTGTGGATAACCGAATGCTGACGCATGCCCGCTGCCCCTTGCCGATGATCGGCGCTGATGGGCAAACGATAGACCTAAAAAAGCCCCGCATCTTGCTCAGACACGAGGCTTTTTCAATTTTTCACGCCGATCGTTCCCACGCTCTGCGTGGGAATGCCTCGCCGGACGCTTTGCGTGCGCAGAGCTAGTCGCGCTTTTCAGCCCACAGGTCGTACTCGTCGGCATCCGTCACGGTGCACCAGACCTTGTCGCCCGGCTTCAAGCCGCTGGCATCGTCGATAAACACGTTACCGTCGATTTCCGGCGCATCGAAGAAGCAACGGCCCACTGCGCCTTGCTCGTCGACTTCGTCGATCAGTACTTCGATTTCCTTGCCGATGCGCAGTTGCAGGCGTGCGGAGCTGATGGCCTGCTGATGCGCCATGAAGCGCTCCCAGCGGTCCTGCTTGACGTCGTCCGGCACGATGGCCGCATCCAGCAGGTTGGCCGGGGCACCTTCGACCGGCGAGTACTGGAAGCAACCGACGCGATCCAGCTGCGCTTCGGTCAGCCAGTCCAGCAGGTACTGGAAGTCTTCTTCGGTTTCGCCAGGGAAGCCGACGATGAAGGTCGAACGGATGATCAGCTCCGGGCAGATCTCGCGCCAGTTCTTGATGCGCGCCAGGGTCTTGTCTTCGAAGGCCGGGCGTTTCATGGCCTTGAGGATTTTCGGGCTGGCGTGCTGGAACGGAATGTCCAGGTACGGCAGGATCTTGCCGGCGGCCATCAACGGGATCAGCTCGTCCACGTGCGGGTACGGGTAAACGTAGTGCAGGCGCACCCACACGCCCAGGCTGCTCAAGGCTTCGCACAGTTCGGTCATGCGGGTTTTCACCGGCGCGCCGTTCCAGAAGCCGGTGCGGTATTTCACGTCGACGCCGTAGGCGCTGGTGTCCTGGGAGATCACCAACAGCTCTTTAACACCGGATTTGACCAGGCGCTGGGCTTCGTCCAATACATCGCCCACCGGGCGGCTGACCAGCTTGCCGCGCATCGACGGGATGATGCAGAAGCTGCAGCTGTGGTTGCAGCCTTCGGAAATCTTCAGGTACGCGTAGTGGCGCGGCGTCAGCTTGATGCCTTGCGGCGGCACCAGGTCGATCAGCGGGTTGTGGTCCTGACGCGGCGGCACCACGTCGTGCACGGCGTTGACCACCTGCTCGTACTGCTGCGGGCCGGTTACCGCCAGCACGCTTGGGTGCACGTTGCGGATATTGCCTTCTTCCACGCCCATGCAGCCGGTGACGATGACCTTGCCGTTTTCCTTGATGGCTTCGCCGATCACTTCCAGCGATTCAGCCTTGGCCGAGTCGATGAAGCCGCAGGTGTTAACCACCACCACGTCGGCGTCCTGATAAGTGGACACGACGTCATAGCCTTCCATACGCAGTTGCGTGAGGATGCGCTCGGAGTCAACGAGAGCCTTCGGGCAACCCAGGGATACAAAGCCGACCTTTGGGTTGGCTTTTGCGATGGTGGTGGACATGTCTAACCTCGGTATTGAATGACGCCGCCAGTCGGGCACGACATGGCGGTAGACGGGCGCTTGGTGCGCCTCTGATCAAAAAGTGCGCAATTCTATCGACGGGCAGCGCGCTTGACCAGCTTTATACGGGGAAATGCGACGAGTGCTGCGCTATGCTTCGCGCCGTTGCGCACGGGTGAAACCCCGGGGTCAATAAAACGTCTGTTACGAGAAGTAAAACAGCGCATGCTAGGGTCAGCTTAGGCGCGTTGTTTATAAAAGACCTCAGGTCAAAGGGCAGGAGTGGTTGATGGGTCAGGCAAATAGTCAGGCAGCAGGTGCCGAGCATTCCAATGCAAAGCCGATCGGCATGTTGGTGGCGGCAGTCGGGGTGGTTTACGGCGATATCGGTACCAGCCCGCTCTATACCCTTAAAGAAGTGTTTACCGGTGGTTATGGGGTTCAAGTCAATCACGACGGGGTCTTTGGCATTCTGGCGCTGATTTTCTGGTCGCTGGTGTGGGTCGTGTCGATCAAGTACGTGCTGTTTATCCTGCGCGCGGACAACCAGGGCGAAGGCGGCATCATGGCCCTGACGGCGCTGGCGCGACGGGCGGCGTCGCCGTACCCCAAGTTGCGTTCGGTGCTGGTGATCCTCGGCTTGATCGGTGCGGCGCTGTTCTACGGCGACAGCATGATTACCCCGGCGATCTCGGTATTGTCGGCGGTTGAAGGCCTGGAACTGGCCTTTGACGGGATTGAACGTTGGGTGGTGCCGCTGTCGCTGGTGGTGCTGGTGGGGCTGTTCCTGATCCAGAAACACGGCACTGACCGCATCGGCAAGCTGTTCGGGCCGGTGATGGTGGTGTGGTTCCTGGTGCTGGGCGGTCTTGGCGTGCACGGCATCCTGCAACATCCCGAGGTGCTCAATGCGCTGAACCCCGTGTGGGGCGTGCGTTTCTTTGTGTCCCATCCGGGCATGGGCGTCGCGATTCTTGGCGCCGTGGTGCTGGCCTTGACCGGTGCCGAAGCGCTGTACGCCGACATGGGCCACTTCGGCCGCAAGCCGATCGCCCGCGCCTGGTTCGCCCTGGTGCTGCCGGCGCTGGTGCTCAATTACTTCGGCCAGGGCGCGTTGCTGCTGGAAAACCCCGAAGCGGCGCGCAACCCGTTCTACTTGCTCGCGCCGGAATGGGCCTTGGTGCCATTGGTCGCGCTGTCGACCCTGGCCACCGTGATTGCATCCCAGGCGGTGATTTCCGGCGCGTTCTCGCTGACGCGTCAGGCGATCCAGTTGGGTTACATCCCGCGCATGCATATCCAGCACACCTCCAGCGCCGAGCAAGGCCAGATCTACATCGGCGCGGTGAACTGGTCGCTGATGGTCGGTGTGATCCTGCTGGTGCTCGGCTTCGAATCCTCCAATGCCCTGGCCTCCGCCTACGGCGTGGCAGTCACCGGCACCATGTTGATTACCAGCATCCTGGTGTCGGCGGTGATGCTGCTGCTCTGGAAGTGGCCGCCGGTGCTGGCGATTCCGGTGCTGATCGGCTTCCTGTTGGTGGACGGCCTGTTCTTCGCCGCCAACGTGCCAAAGATCGTGCAGGGCGGTGCCTTCCCGGTGTTGGCGGGGATTGTGCTGTTTGTGCTGATGACCACCTGGAAGCGCGGCAAGGAACTGTTGATGGACCGCCTCGACGAAGGCGGGCTGCCGTTGCCGATCTTTATCAGCAGTATCCGCGTGCAACCGCCTCATCGCGTGCAGGGCACTGCGGTGTTCCTCACCGCGCGGCCCGATGCCGTGCCCCACGCGCTGTTGCACAACCTGCTGCATAACCAGGTGTTGCATGAGCAAGTGGTGATGCTCACGGTGGTCTACGAAGACATTCCGCGTGTGCCTGCCTCGCGGCGTTTTGAGGTGGACGCCTACGGCGAAGGCTTCTTCCGGGTGATCCTGCATTTTGGCTTTACCGATGAGCCGGACGTGCCCGAGGCCCTGAAGCTGTGCCACCTGGACGATCTGGATTTCAGCCCGATGCGCACCACCTACTTCCTCAGCCGTGAAACGGTGATCGCCTCGCGCATCAAGGGCATGGCCCGTTGGCGTGAGAGCTTGTTTGCGTTCATGTTGAAAAACGCCAACGGCAACCTGCGCTTCTTCAAACTCCCGGTAAACCGGGTGATCGAGCTGGGCACCCAGGTCGAGATGTAATCTTTTGCAACACGGGAGCCGGCATTCGGCTCCCGCTTTCCTTTCTGAACCCTGTGCAATCCACCGTTGTCGACTAGGCTCTAAGCACTGTTTGAATAGTGCCCACAGAACCCAGAAGAGGTGCGCCATGAGTCAGCTGCTCGAACCCTACACCCTCCGTCAATTGACCTTGCTCAACCGCATCGCCGTCTCGCCGATGTGCCAATACTCGTCCGACGATGGCCTGGCCAATGACTGGCACCTGGTGCACCTGGGCAGCCGCGCCGTCGGTGGTGCCGGGCTGATTTTTACCGAAGCCACCGCCGTCACCGCCGATGGCCGCATCACCGCCCAGGACCTGGGCCTGTGGAACGACGCGCAGATCGAACCGCTGCAGCGCATCACCCGCTTTATTGCTGCTCAAGGCGCGGTGGCGGGCATCCAGCTGGCACATGCCGGGCGCAAGGCCAGCACCCATCGGCCGTGGATCGGCAAGCACGGCAGCGTCAAGCCGGAGGAGGGCGGCTGGGTGCCGGTGGGCCCTTCGCCGATTGCCTTTGACCCGAACCACACGCAACCCAGGCCACTGGATGAAGGGCAGATCCAGCAGGTGATTGCCGACTTTGTCGCCGCCGCCAAACGCGCGCTGACCGCCGGTTTCGAAGTGGTGGAGATCCACGCTGCCCACGGTTACCTGTTGCATCAATTCCTCTCGCCGATCAGCAACCAGCGCCAGGACCACTACGGCGGCTCGTTTGAAAACCGTATCCGCCTGGTGCTCGAAGTGACCACCGCCGTGCGCGCCGTCTGGCCCCAGGAGCTGCCGCTGTTTGTGCGGGTATCGGCCACCGATTGGGTCGAAGACGGCTGGAACCCCGATGAAACCGTAGAGCTGGCGCGCCGCCTCAAAGAACTCGGCGTGGACCTGATCGACGTGTCCTCCGGTGGCACCGCCGCCAACGCCGAGATTCCCACCGGCCCGGGCTACCAGACGCGGTTTGCCGAGCGCGTGCGCAAAGAGTCGGGTATCGCCACCGGCACGGTGGGTATGATTACCGAACCGGCCCAGGCTGAACACATACTGCGCACCTGCCAGGCCGACATCATCTTCCTCGCCCGTGAGCTGTTGCGTGACCCTTACTGGCCGCTGCATGCCGACGATGACTTGGGTGGGCGCAAAGCCATCTGGCCCGCGCAGTACCAGCGGGCGACTCACCGTGATCAGCCGATTCACGAGTCTGACCTGAGGGATTGAACCCGCGTCTGCCTGCAATAAACCCACCCGACTCGGTGGGTTTTTTGTTGCCCGCGTTTAACGCATGCCTGATCCGCAGCTGATGCGCAAGAGCTTCTCGATATCCACCTTTAGCGGTCGCTGCGTGAGAAAGGGTTGTAGGTATTTGTTACCGAAGTAATTTTTTAAGTGAATACTCTAAAAAAATCCCACACGTGACGAGATTGTTTCTACGCTTAGGGTAAGTGTGATTTCTGGCCCAGGGAGTCAGGCTGTTTGTCCTTGAAGCCATTGCGCTTCATGAGCGTAGGGAATGGGCACCAGGAGTAATTGACTGATATCAGGAGTAACGGTCCATGACCAAGTCTTATGGCGTAGCGGGTGCGGTGGCGTCTTTTTGGAGTCGCCGGATGTCCTTGCGGGGGCGAAGGTTGAGTTCGGATGAGGTGGAGTTGCTGGCGCAGTATCGCGCCCTGACCGAAAACGATCAGGTGGCGATGCGCTACTTGATTGGCGCAATGAAGAGCGTGTCGCGGTTTTAACGGCATAAGCTCGTTCCCACGCTCTGCGTGGGAATGCAGCCCAGGACGCTCCGCGTCCTGCTATCACCACGGGATGCGCTCCCACGCGGGAGCGTGGGAGCGCTCTGTTGGCGCGTATCAGCTGTACTTACGCTGGTCCGGTGCCGGCGGGAAGTACTGATACAGCCAGGTTTCACTCAAGGTGCGGTCCTGGGTGCGGATAAACAGCCGCAGTTCAACCGGTTCCACACTGTCGCTGGTCGGGTACCAATCGAACAGAATGCGATAGCCCTTGATGTTGTCCAGCACCAGCACACTGAAGTCTTTGACTTCCCCGTGGGAGCAGGTCACCACCGGCTCGATCCCGGTGCCGGCCGGCAGGCGATCCAGACCACCGCCCTTGAAATCCACGGCAAAGCGGCGCGCCCACACTTCGGGGTAATGCTCGCCCGGTGCCCAGCCTTCGGTAAAACCGCCCATGCCTGAACGGGTGGCATCCACTTGCGCCAGCGGTGTGCTCACCGGCGGCAGCGCGCTCCAGTACAGCTTGTAGCCATAGTTGAGTGATTCGCCTGCGGCCACGGGCTTTTTTGGGGTCCAGAAGGCCACGATGTTGTCCAGGGTTTCGCCGGTGGTGGGGATTTCCAGCAGGTCGATCGAGCCTTCGCCCCAGGCGGTGGTGGGTTCCACCCACAGGCTAGGGCGCTTGCTGTACCAGTCCACAGTGTCCTGGTAGCTGGCGAACTCATGGTCGGTCTGTACCAGGCCGAAACCTTTCGGGTCGGTGTCGGCAAAAGCGTTGAACTGCAGCTTGGCCGGGTTGTTCAGTGGACGGCAGATCCACTCGCCGTTGCCACGCCACATGGCCAAACGGTCCGAGTCGTGGATTTGCGGGTGGATGGTGTCGCACATCCGGCGTTCATGGGTACCGCAGCTGAACATGCTGGTCATCGGCGCGATGCCCAGTTGCTCGATGGCGGTGCGCGCATTGATGTGCGCGTCGATGGCCATGACCACCTGGCTGGCCTGGCAGTCGATGTCAAAGCGATAGGCGCCGGTGGCGCTTGGCGAGTCGAGCAGGGCGTAGACCACAAAACGCGTGGCGTCCTTGCTCGGGGTTTCGAACCAGAATTGCGTGAAGTCGGGGAATTCCTCGCGTTTTTTCGCGTAGGTATCAATCGCCAGGCCGCGTGCGGAGAGGCCGTACTGGCCGGTTGCGTCTACCGCACGGAAGTAGCTGGCGCCGAGAAACGACAGCACGTCATGGCGATCCAGTTCCGGCGCCTTGAACAGCTTGAAACCGGAGAAACCCAGGTCGCCGGTCAGCTGCTTGGTGTCCACCGTGGTCTTGGCATAGTTGAACAGCGACGGGCGGAAATGCACCTCGCGGGCTTCGCGGGTCTTGGGGTCGACGCTGTGCATGCGTACTGGCGTCTTGAAGCCCATGCCGACGTGGAAAAATTGCACGTCGAGCTGGCCGTTCAGCTCCTTCCACAGCGAATGGTTGCCGTCGTAGCCGATGGCATTGAAGTTCTGCGGGGTCATGGTTGCGAGGGTCGGCGGCAGCACCTGTTTGGTGTCTTTATACGCGGTGGCGGCGAGCTGCCTGGCCTGGGCCTTGAGCGATTCGAAGTCAAACGCTACAGCCTTGCCATCGGCGGCACGGTTTCCCGCCCAAGCCTGCGCGGCCAACAGGCCACTGGCCGACAAGCCGGTGTAAGCCGCAATGGCCATGGACGCTTTGAGCAAATTCCTGCGGTGCATAGAGACAACCTGTCGTGAGCAAATCCCGCGCCGTTCCTGGCACGTAACGGATCATAAATAACGGTTCGGACATGCCTTCGACCAAACGCAACGGACAATAAACAGACGCCGGATAGCTTAAGCGGTTCGATGCAGAAGGAAAATTGATTGATGGCGGGGTGATGGCGTTGCATGTGAAACAAGACGTTTCAAATACGCGCTGCCGGCGTTACATCTGGAAGCACTCTAGATCGCGGCTTTTTGGCACTTAGTTTTACGCTGGGAGCCTATTGGTCCTACGAACCCAAGTGTCTGGAGGCTACGCATGAATACCCGTGGATTGCTCGATCAGTTGCTCAAATCCGGCCAGGACATGTTGCAAAACAAGGCGGGCGGGCAACGCAAATCGGACGACAAAAGCGCCCTTGGCGGCTTGCTCGGCGGCGGTGGGCTCGGCAGTTTGCTTGGCGGTGCGGGTGGCGGTGCCCTGGCGGCGGGCGCGATGGGGCTGCTGCTGGGTAACAAGAAGGCGCGCAAGTTCGGTGGCAAGGCGCTCACCTATGGCGGGCTGGCAGCACTCGGAGTGATCGCCTACAAGGCTTACGGCAACTGGCAGGCGCAGCAGGCCGGCGCACCCCAAGGCGAGCCGCAAACCATCGACCGCCTGCCGCCGGCCCAGGTCGAACAACACAGTCAGGGCATTCTCAAGGCGCTGGTCGCCGCCGCCAAAGCCGACGGGCATGTAGACGAGCGAGAGCGCGCTTTGATTGAAGGCGAATTCACCAAGCTGGATAACGACCGTGAACTGCAAAGCTGGCTGCACGCCGAGCTGAACAAGCCTCTGGATCCCGCTGATGTGGCGCGCGCAGCGAGCACTCCGGAAATGGCTGCCGAGATGTACATCGCCAGCGTGATGCTGGTGGACGAAGAGAACTTCATGGAAAAAGCTTACCTGGACGAGCTTGCGCGCCAGCTCAAACTTGAACCCGGCTTAAAGGCCGAGCTGGAAAAACAGGTACGCCAAGCCACGCTCTGACCTCCTGAATGATCGCTCCCACGCTCTGCGTGGGAGCGCAGCCCGTGACGCTCTGCGTCACCTGCACAGTGTTTTTGCGTTCTGTGAGCGCGACATCAAAACCTGTTGATAAATGCGGGCACCCGCTCAGCTATACTCCTCGGCATTTGATCGGCCCTTCGAGGAATTACTGTGAAGAACTGGACCTTGCGCCAAAGGATTTTGGCGAGCTTTGCGGTAATTATCGCGATCATGCTGTTGATGGTCGTGGTCTCGTATTCGCGCCTGCTGAAGATTGAAGTCAGCGAAAACTCGGTCCGGGATGACGCCGTACCCGGGGTATTTTTCAGTTCGATGATCCGCAGCGCCTGGGTCGACAGCTACCTGCAAACCCAGGAATTGGTCGGTGCCCACCGAAGTCAGGGCATCTCGGAAGCCGACAAACAGGACTACAAGTCGTTTGAGGCACGTTTGGAACAGCACATGGCCAGTTACGCGAGCACGATCAATATTGATCAGGATCGCACTGAGTTCGACGCCTTCGAAAAGCTCCACCAGAACTACAACAAGATTCTTGCCCTGGTACTGGACGCCCATCAGGCTAACAACGGCGTTGAGGCGCAAAAGCTGTTCGACGAGCAACTCACGCCCGCCTGGACCGCAGGCCGCATGAAGCTCAATGACATTATCAATGAAAACAAACAGGTCGCCGATAACGCCACCGCCGCCATCGATGAAGCGGTGGCCGCCGCCAAAGTCAGCATGTTCGTATCGTTGGTCGTGGCCATTCTCGCAGCGGGCCTGTGCGGCCTGCTGCTGATGCGCGCGATCATGGCGCCGATGAATCGCATCGTCGAAATCCTCGAAACCATGCGCACGGGCGACCTGAGCAAGCGCTTGAACCTTGAGCGCAAGGACGAATTCGGCGCTGTCGAAACCGGCTTCAACGACATGATGACCGAGCTGACCGCCCTGGTTTCCCAGGCCCAGCGTTCGTCGGTGCAGGTGACTACCTCGGTGACCGAGATTGCCGCCACCTCCAAGCAACAACAGGCCACGGCCACCGAAACGGCGGCCACTACCACCGAGATCGGCGCGACATCACGGGAAATTGCCGCCACGTCCAAGGACTTGGTGCGCACCATGACCGAAGTGTCCACCGCCGCCGACCAGGCGTCGGTCGCTGCCGGCTCCGGCCAGCAAGGCCTGGCGCGTATGGAAGAAACCATGCACTCGGTGATGGGCGCCGCTGACCTTGTGAACGCCAAGCTGGCGATCCTCAATGAGAAGGCCGGCAACATCAACCAAGTGGTGGTGACCATCGTCAAGGTGGCCGACCAGACCAACCTGCTGTCGCTCAACGCCGCCATTGAAGCCGAGAAGGCTGGCGAGTACGGACGCGGGTTTGCCGTGGTGGCCACCGAAGTGCGCCGTCTGGCCGACCAGACCGCCGTGGCCACCTACGACATCGAGCAGATGGTGCGCGAGATCCAGTCGGCAGTGTCAGCGGGCGTGATGGGCATGGACAAGTTCTCCGAAGAAGTGCGTCGCGGCATGTTCGAAGTGCAGCAAGTGGGCGAACAGCTGTCGCAGATCATCCATCAGGTACAGGCCTTGGCGCCGCGGGTATTGATGGTCAACGAAGGCATGCAGGCCCAGGCCACCGGCGCCGAACAGATCAACCATGCGCTGGTGCAACTGGGCGATGCCAGCAGCCAGACCGTGGAATCCCTGCGCCAGGCCAGTTTTGCCATTGATGAACTGAGCCAGGTTGCGGTCGGTCTGCGCAGCGGCGTGTCGCGTTTCAAAGTCTGATGAGCGACCTTGCGGCTAAACGCGGCGTCGTCCCGGCAGCGAAAAAGGCGTTGTTTCTGGTGTTCCACATCGGCGGCGAACGTTATGCCCTCAAGGCCACGGAGGTGGCCGAGGTGCTGCCGCGCCTGCCACTCAAACCCATCGCCCATGCACCGCTGTGGGTGGCGGGGATCTTTGCCCATCGTGGCGCGCTGGTGCCGGTTGTCGACCTGTGTGCGTTGACCTTCGGCAAACCGGCCCAGGCCCGCACCAGCACACGGCTGGTGCTGGTCAATTACCAGCCGCAACCTTGGATCGAGCCACGCTGGCTGGGGTTGGTCCTGGAGCAGGCCACCGACACCCTGCGTTGCGACCCGGCCGAGTTCCAGCCTTATGGGCTGGATAACCGCGAGGCGCCGTACCTGGGGCCGGTGCGTGAAGATGCGTTGGGTTTGATGCAGTGGATCGGCGTGGCCGACTTGCTCACCGACGACGTGCGCGCCTTGCTGTTTGCCAGCGAGCTAAGCTTATGAGCAACGACCCACGCTTTTTTGCCTTCTTGAAGGACCGCATTGGTTTGGACGTCGCCTCGGTGGGCGAAGCGATCATTGAGCGTGCGGTGCGCCAGCGCAGCCAGGCCGTGCAGGCGCAGACCGTGCAGGATTACTGGCAGCATTTGCAGAGTTCGCAGGATGAGCAGCAGGCGCTGATCGAAGCGGTGATCGTTCCCGAGACCTGGTTTTTCCGCTATCCCGAGTCCTTTGCCACCTTGGCGCGCTTGGCCAGGGAGCGCCTGGCGGCGATCAAGCAGATGCGCGCCCTGCGCATTCTCAGCCTACCGTGTTCCACGGGCGAGGAGCCTTATTCGATTGCCATGGCCTTGCTCGATGCCGGGCTGGCGCCGCACCAGTTCAAAGTATTGGGGCTGGACGTCAGCCCGCTGTCGGTGGAGCGCGCCAAGCGTGGGGTGTATGGCAAGAACTCCTTTCGCGGCGGCGATATCGAGTTTCGCGAGCGTCACTTCAGCGAACAGCCCGATGGTTACCACATTGCCGAGCGGGTGCGCGAACAAGTGCGTCTGCAAGTCGGCAATTTGCTCGACCCGGCGTTGCTGGCCAATGAGCCCACCTACGATTTTGTGTTCTGCCGCAACCTGCTGATCTACTTCGACCAGCCCACCCAGAAGCAAGTGTTCGATGTGCTCAAGAGCCTGACCCATGAGGACGGCGTGCTGTTTATCGGCCCCGCCGAGGGCAGCCTGCTGGGGCGCCATGGCATGCGCTCGATTGGCGTGCCGCAATCCTTTGCATTCAGTCGGCATACCGAGCCGGTCAAGCCTGAACCGGTATTTGTGCCCCTGCCCATCCCCCAGCGCAGCGCGGCACCGATTCCTGCCAAGCCGCGCCCGTTCAGCACCGCGAGTGCCCAAGTGGTGCCGATCAAGGCGCCGCACAGCGATGCGGGCGATTTGCTCAGCCGCATCGCTACGTTGGCTAACGAAGGCAAAAGTGCTGAGGCCCGTGCCGCGTGTGAACAGTATTTGAGTAACCACCCGCCGGCAGCCCAGGTGTTTTACTGGCTGGGGCTGCTCAGCGACGTGGCCGGCAGCGCCCTGGAAGCCCAGGGTTATTACCGCAAAGCCTTGTACCTGGAACCGCAGCACCCGCAGGCCTTGATGCACTTGGCCGCATTGCTCGAGTCCCAGGGTGACAGTGCGGGCGCGCGTCGCTTGCAGGCGCGCGCCGCGCGTAGCGAGCGTGCAGACAGTGAGTCCAAACGATGAATAACCTTGATGCGCTCGACACCGCAGGTCTGGACCTGACCCTGGCCGACACCCAAGCCATCGACGACTGCTGGAACCGCATCGGCATCCATGGCGACAAGTCCTGCCCGTTGCTCGCCGAACATATCCACTGCCGCAACTGCTCGGTGTATTCCGCCGCCGCCACGCGCCTGCTTGACCGTTATGCGTTGCAGCAGGACGACCGACAGGCGTATGCAGCCGCGGAAGTTGACGAAGACATCGTCACCCGTTCGATCCTGATGTTTCGTCTGGGTGAAGAGTGGCTGGGCATTGCCACGCGATGCCTGGTGGAGGTGGCGCCACTGCAGCCGATTCACTCGCTGCCGCACCAACGTTCCCGCGCATTACTGGGCGTTGCGAATGTGCGCGGTGCGCTGGTGGCGTGCCTGTCACTGGTGGAACTGCTGGGGCTGGACCCGGCCAGCACAGGCGCTACCGGCGCGCGAGTGATGCCGCGCATGTTGATTATTGCTGCCCAGGACGGCCCGGTGGTGGTACCGGTGGATGAAGTCGACGGCATCCATGCCATCGATGAGCGCACCTTGAAGGCCGCGTCGGCTTCCGGCACCCAGGCCAGCGCGCGCTTTACCCAAGGCGTGTTGCAGTGGAAAGGCCGCAGCCTGCGTTGGCTGGACGAGGCGCAATTGTTGTCTGCCGTGACCCGGAGCCTCACATGACCCCCGACCAGATGCGCGATGCCTCGCTGCTGGAGCTGTTCAGCCTGGAAGCCGATGCGCAGACCCAGGTGTTGAGCGCGGGCCTGCTGGCCCTGGAACGCAACCCCACCCAGGCTGACCAGCTTGAGGCATGCATGCGCGCCGCGCACTCGCTCAAGGGCGCGGCGCGGATTGTCGGCGTGGACGCCGGGGTCAGCGTGGCCCATGTGATGGAGGACTGCCTGGTCAGCGCCCAGGAAAACCGCCTGTACCTGCAACCTGAGCATATCGACGCCTTGCTGCAGGGCACCGACCTGCTGATGCGCATCGCCACGCCGGGCAATAATGTCGGGCCAGCGGACATTCAAGGCTATGTAGCGCTGATGGAACGCCTGCTGGATCCGTCGCAGCCGATTGTCAACGCCACACCAGCCCCCGCCGCTCCCGAACCTGCGCCGGTGATTGAAGCGTTGCCGCCGGAGCCTGAGCCAGAGCCTGTGCCGCCGGTCAGCACTGACCTGCCGCGCCCGAACAAACGCCTGACCGAAGGCGGGGAGCGCGTGCTGCGTGTCACCGCCGAGCGCTTGAACAGCCTGCTCGACCTGTCGAGCAAGTCTTTGGTGGAGACCCAGCGGCTCAAGCCTTACCTGGTGAGCCTGCAGCGCCTCAAGCGCATTCAAAGCAACAGCGCGCGCGCCTTGGACACGCTCGATGGCCAACTCAAGGCCATGAACTTGAGCCTGGAAGCCCAGGAAGCCCTGGCCGACACGCGCCGCCTGTTGAGTGAAGCCCAGGCGTTGCTGGCGGATAAAACCGCCGAGCTGGATGAGTTCGGCTGGCAGGCCGGCCAGCGTGCCCAGGTGCTTTATGACACCGCGCTGGCCTGCCGCATGCGACCGTTTGCCGATGTGCTCGCCGGCCAGGTGCGCATGGTGCGTGACCTTGGCCGCAGCCTCGGCAAGCAGGTGCGCCTGGAGATCGAGGGTGAAAAGACCCAGGTCGACCGCGACGTACTGGAAAAACTCGAAGCGCCGCTCACGCATTTATTGCGCAATGCCGTCGACCACGGCATCGAAATGCCCGAGCAGCGGGTGTTGGCGGGCAAACCCGCCGAAGGCCTGATCCGCCTGCGCGCCTCCCATCAAGCCGGTTTGCTGGTGCTGGAGTTAAGCGACGACGGCAATGGCGTCGACCTGGAGCGTCTACGTGGCACCATCGTCGACCGGCACCTGTCACCACTGGAAACCGCGCTGCGCTTGAGTGAAGAAGAGCTGCTGACTTTCCTGTTCCTGCCGGGTTTCAGCCTGCGCGACAAGGTCACCGAAGTGTCCGGGCGCGGCGTCGGCCTGGATGCGGTGCAGCACATGGTCCGCCAACTGCGTGGCGCCGTGGTGCTGGAGCAGACGGCGGGGCAGGGCAGCCGCTTCCACCTGGAAGTGCCGTTGACCCTGTCGGTGGTGCGCAGCCTGGTGGTGGAGGTCGGCGAGGAAGCCTATGCCTTCCCGCTGGCGCACATCGAACGCATGTGCGACCTGGCGCCGAATGACATTGTGCAACTGGAAGGGCGCCAGCATTTCTGGCACGAAGGCCGGCATGTCGGTCTGGTGGCCGCCAGCCAATTGCTGCAGCGCCCGCCGGGGCAGAGCAATGACGAAACCTTGAAGGTGGTGGTCATCCGCGAGCGCGATGCGGTGTATGGCATTGCGGTGGAGCGTTTTATCGGTGAGCGCACCCTGGTGGTATTGCCGCTGGATGACCGCCTGGGCAAGGTCCAGGATATTTCCGCCGGTGCTTTGCTGGATGACGGCTCGGTGGTGTTGATCGTCGACGTCGAAGACATGCTGCGTTCGGTGGATAAATTGCTTAACACCGGGCGCCTGGAACGCATCGCACGGCGCAGCCAGCAGGCGACCGAAGCACCGCGCAAACGCGTGCTGGTGGTGGACGATTCGCTCACCGTGCGTGAGCTGCAACGCAAATTGTTGCTTAATCGTGGTTATGAAGTGGCGGTCGCGGTCGATGGCATGGATGGCTGGAACGCGCTGCGCTCCGAAGACTTCGACCTGCTGATCACTGACATTGATATGCCTCGTATGGACGGGATCGAATTGGTCACACTCTTGCGCCGTGATAGTCGCCTGCAATCGTTGCCGGTGATGGTGGTGTCGTACAAGGATCGCGAAGAAGACCGGCGCCGTGGACTGGACGCCGGCGCCGACTATTATCTAGCTAAGGCCAGTTTCCATGATGATGCGTTGCTGGATGCCGTGATGGAGCTGATTGGAGGCGCCCGGGCATGAGGATTGCGATCGTCAATGACATGCCCCTGGCGGTAGAGGCCTTGCGCCGCGCGTTGAGTTTAGAGCCGGCCCACGAGGTTGTGTGGGTGGCCAGCAATGGCCTGGAAGCTGTGCAGCGCTGCGCCGAATTGACCCCGGACCTGATCCTGATGGACTTGATCATGCCGGTGATGGACGGCGTGGAGGCCACGCGGCAGATCATGGCCGAGACCCCATGCGCTATTCTGCTGGTGACCGTCGACCGCCAGGCGAATATGAGTCGCGTGTTCGAAGCCATGGGCCATGGCGCCCTGGATGTGGTGGACACCCCGGCGCTGGGCGTGGGCAACCCCAAGGATGCGGCGGCGCCGTTGCTGCGCAAAATCCTCAATATTGGCTGGCTGATCGGCCAGCGTGGCAGTCGTGTACGCGCCGAAACCGCGCCAGCGCGCACCACTGGCAAACGTCAGAGGCTGGTGGCGATTGGTTCCTCTGCGGGCGGCCCGGCCGCCCTGGAAATCCTGCTCAAGGGTTTGCCCCGTGACTTTCCCGCCGCCATTGTGCTGGTGCAGCATGTGGACCAGGTGTTTGCCGCCGGCATGGCCGAATGGCTGAGCAGCGCCTCCGGCCTGCCGGTGCGCCTGGCACGCGAGGGCGAACCGCCTCAAAACGGCGTGGTGCTGCTGGCTGGCACCAACCACCACATTCGCCTGTTGAAAAATGGCACGCTAGCCTATACCGCGGAGCCTGTGAACGAGATTTACCGGCCTTCCATCGACGTGTTCTTCGAAAGCGTCGCCAGCCACTGGAATGGTGATGCCGTCGGCGTACTGCTCACCGGCATGGGGCGCGACGGGGCTCAGGGCCTCAAGATACTGCGTGAACAAGGCTATTTGACCATCGCCCAGGATCAGCAGAGCTGTGCGGTGTATGGCATGCCAAAAGCGGCGGCGGCGATTGATGCTGCTGTTGAAATCCGCCCACTGGACAGAATTGCGCCCCGATTGCTGGAGGTATTTGCAAAATGATCAAGACCTCTCGCAGTGCCGGCTTGCAGGAAAGTAATTCAGGTGACTGCACATGAATGATTTACAGATCGACGACATCAAGACCGACGAAAACGCTGCCATGGTGTTGCTGGTCGACGACCAGGCCATGATCGGCGAAGCTGTGCGGCGCGGCCTGGCTCACGAAGAAAACATCGACTTTCACTTTTGCGCCGACCCGCATCAGGCGATTGCCCAGGCGATCCGCATCAAACCGACGGTGATCCTGCAAGACCTGGTGATGCCCGGTCTTGATGGCCTGACACTGGTGCGCGAATACCGCAACCACCCGGCCACGGCGAATATCCCGATCATCGTGCTTTCGACCAAGGAAGACCCGCTGATCAAAAGCGCGGCGTTTTCGGCCGGGGCCAATGATTACCTGGTCAAGCTGCCGGATAACATCGAGCTGGTGGCGCGCATTCGCTATCACTCGCGCTCGTATATGACGCTGTTGCAGCGCGATGCGGCTTATCGCGCGCTGCGTGTGAGCCAGCAGCAATTGCTGGACACTAACCTGGTGCTGCAGCGGCTGATGAACTCCGATGGCCTCACCGGGCTGTCCAACCGCCGCCACTTTGACGAATACCTGGAGCTGGAATGGCGCCGTGCCATGCGTGACCAGACCCAGCTGTCGTTGTTGATGATCGATGTGGACTTCTTCAAGACCTACAACGACAGCTTTGGCCACGTCGAAGGTGATGAAGCCCTGCGCAAAGTCGCCGCGAGCATCCGTGAAGCCAGCAGCCGACCTTCGGACTTGCCGGCGCGGTACGGCGGTGAAGAGTTTGCGTTGGTGCTGCCCAATACTTCGCCGGGCGGTGCGCGCCTGGTGGCCGAGAAGCTGCGCATGGCGGTTGCGGGGCTGAAGATCCCGCACATTGCCCCGGCAGAAGGGGCGAGCCTGACTATCAGCATCGGCCTGTCGACCATGACGCCGTTGCAGGGTACGGATTGTCGGCAGTTGATCATGGCGGCGGACAAGGGGTTGTACACGGCCAAGCATAACGGGCGCAATCAGGTCGGTATCGAGTAAGCAGAACACCGCCGAACCCTTGTGGGAGCTGGCTTGCCTGCGATAGCGGCCTGTCAGTTACCACATCTGTACCTGATACACCGCTATCGCAGGCAAGCCAGCTCCCACATTTGATCTCAATCGTTCTGGAGATCGTCAACAACCCCGCCTTTTCGCCAAGCGGGCTGCCGTTAGCGCCGGTTTGTCGTTATACTCGTCGGCTTTCAAAAGTTCGCCAACGAGTGCTGCCCGCCATGGAAATCAACCCGATCCTTAACACCATCAAGGACCTGTCCGAGCGCTCCGAAACTATTCGGGGGTATCTTTGACTACGATCAAAAGCATGAGCGTCTGACCGAAGTCAATCGCGAGCTTGAAGATCCGGCTGTCTGGAACAAACCTGAATACGCCCAGGAACTGGGCCGCGAGCGTGCTGCGCTGGCGCAGATCGTCGACACCCTCGACGAGTTGAACACCGGTCTGGGCGATTGCCGCGACCTGCTGGACATGGCCGTCGAAGAAAACGACGAAGGCGCAGTGGGCGATGTCGTCGCCGAGCTGGCCCGTCTCGAGGAAAACCTCGCCAAGCTTGAATTCCGCCGCATGTTCAGCCACGAAATGGACCCGAACAACGCCTACCTGGACATCCAGGCCGGTTCCGGCGGCACCGAGGCCCAGGACTGGGCCAACATCCTGCTGCGCATGTACCTGCGCTGGGCGGATAAACGCGGTTTCGACGCCACCATCATGGAACTGTCGGCCGGTGAAGTCGCCGGTATCAAAGGCGCGACCGTGCACATCAAGGGCGAATACGCCTTTGGCTGGCTGCGGACCGAGATCGGCGTACACCGCCTGGTGCGCAAGAGCCCGTTCGACTCCGGCAACCGCCGCCATACCTCGTTCTCCGCCGTTTTCGTCTCGCCAGAGATCGACGACAAGGTGGAAATCGAGATCAACCCGGCCGACCTGCGGATCGACACCTACCGCTCCTCCGGTGCCGGTGGCCAGCACGTAAACACCACCGACTCGGCCGTGCGTATTACCCACGTACCGACCAACACCGTGGTCAGCTGCCAGAACGAACGTTCCCAGCACGCCAACAAGGACACCGCCATGAAAATGCTGCGGGCCAAGTTGTACGAGCAGGAAATGCAGAAGCGCAACGCCGCTTCCCAGGCGCTGGAAGACACCAAGTCGGATATCGGCTGGGGCCACCAGATCCGTTCGTATGTGCTTGATGCATCGCGGATCAAGGATCTGCGCACTAACATCGAACGCAGCGATTGCGACAAGGTGCTCGACGGTGATATCGACGAATACCTGGAAGCCAGCTTGAAATCGGGGCTGTAAACCGTCAGCCAAGACCTTAAGTCCCCTGCCACCGGTGGGGGCAACGAACCTGTGATGGAATTTCAAAAGACATGAGCGACCAACAACTCGACCCGCAAGCCCTGCAACAGGAAGAAAACTCCCTGATCGCCCTGCGCAAGGAAAAGCTTGCTGCCGAGCGCGCCAAGGGTAATGCCTTCCCGAACGACTTTCGCCGTGACAACTACTGCGATGCCTTGCAGAAACAGTACGCGGACAAGACCAAGGAAGAGCTGGCAGAGGCTGCAATCCCGGTCAAGGTGGCGGGTCGCATCATGCTTAACCGTGGCTCGTTCATGGTGATCCAGGACATGACCGGTCGCATTCAGGTGTACGTCAACCGTAAAACCCTGCCTGAAGAAACCCTGGCCTCGGTGAAAACCTGGGACATGGGCGACATCATTGCCGCCGAAGGCACCCTGGCGCGTTCCGGCAAGGGCGACCTTTACGTTGAAATGACCAGCGTGCGCCTGCTGACCAAGTCGCTGCGCCCGCTGCCGGACAAGCACCACGGCCTGACCGACACCGAGCAGCGCTATCGCCAGCGCTACGTCGACCTGATCGTCAACGAAGACGTGCGCCAGACCTTCCGCGTGCGTTCGCAAGTGATTGCGCACATCCGCAGCTTCCTGATGGCGCGTGACTTCCTCGAAGTGGAAACGCCGATGCTGCAAACCATCCCCGGTGGTGCCGCAGCCAAACCGTTCGAGACTCACCACAACGCGCTGGACCTGGAAATGTTCCTGCGTATCGCGCCGGAGCTGTACCTCAAGCGCCTGGTGGTTGGCGGCTTCGAGAAAGTGTTCGAGATCAACCGCAACTTCCGTAACGAAGGCGTCTCGACCCGTCACAACCCTGAATTCACCATGTTGGAGTTCTACCAGGCCTACGCCGACTACGAAGACAACATGGACCTCACCGAAGAACTCTTCCGCGAGCTGGCGCAACTGGTACTGGGCAGCACTGACGTGCCGTACGGCGACAAGGTGTTCCACTTCGGCGAGCCGTTCGTGCGTCTGTCGGTGTTCGACTCGATCCTCAAGTACAACCCTGAGCTGACCGCTGACGACCTGACCGACATCGACAAGGCCCGCGCCATCGCCAAGAAAGCTGGCGCCAAGGTGCTGGGCTTCGAAGGCCTGGGCAAACTGCAGGTGATGATTTTCGAAGAGCTGGTGGAGCACAAGCTGGAACAGCCGCACTTCATTACCCAGTACCCGTTCGAAGTGTCGCCGCTGGCACGTCGCAACGATGACAACCCGAACGTCACCGACCGTTTCGAGCTGTTCATTGGCGGCCGCGAAATCGCCAACGCCTACTCCGAGCTTAATGATGCAGAAGACCAGGCCGAACGCTTCATGGCCCAGGTGGCCGACAAGGACGCCGGTGACGACGAGGCGATGCACTACGACGCCGACTTCGTTCGCGCCCTGGAATACGGCATGCCGCCGACCGCCGGTGAAGGTATCGGTATCGACCGGTTGGTGATGTTGTTGACCAACTCGCCGTCGATCCGCGATGTGATCTTGTTCCCGCACATGCGGCCACAAGCGTAACCGTAGCGAAATCCGAAGCCGCCTTTTATAAGGCGGCTTTTTTGTGTGACGAATTCAGCCGTCAGCAGAACGGCGCCAAGAGGCACGCGCTGAGCGTTCCCACGCTCTGCACAGGAATGCAGCCCGTGACGCTCCGCATAACTCATTAAAGGAAGATCTGTCGTGAACCGCGTAATGGCTCAAGAAGGCGCCGCCGGCATTGCTGCTGCCGTGGCTGATAGTGTCCAGTACCAGGGCCGCAAGGCCAGCCGTCGAGGCAGCGAGCAACGCCGGCAAGACATTCTCGATGCGGCCATGCGCATCGTCGTGCGTGATGGGGTACGCGGTGTGCGCCATCGCGCGGTGGCAGCAGAGGCCGGCGTGCCGTTGTCGGCCACCACCTATTACTTCAAGGACATTGATGACCTGCTCACCGATACCTTCGCCCAATACGTGGAGCGCAGCGCTGCCTTCATGGGCAAGCTGTGGGTGCGCAATGAAGGCCTGCTGCGCGAGATGGTCGCCTATGGCGATGGCAGCCCGCAGTCACGCTCACAACTGGCCGATGACATTGCACGGCTGACCGCCGACTACGTGATGCGCCAACTGACCAATCGCCGCGAACACTTGATGGCCGAACAGGCCTTTCGCCAGGAAGCCTTGCTTAACCCGCGCCTGGCTGAGCTGGTGCGCTCGCACCAGCAGATTCTGTTGCAGGGCACCGGGCAGTTTTTCCAGGTATTGGGTTCCCGCGAGCCGCAACAGGATGCCAGAGTGTTGACGGCGATAATCGGTCGGATGGAATATCAGGGCCTGCTCGGCGGCCCTGAGCCTCTGACGGGTGAAGAGATGCTTGAGATTCTCAAGCGTTACATGCATTTGGTGTTGGCCTCGGTCTAGCCCCGTGCGCAATCTGCTTTATGTGGGAGCCAGCTCCCACACTTGATGGGGTGCCCAATGAAAGCCTGGCGTGTCATTGCAATCGCCTTGTCCTTCCTGCTGCTCAGCGGTTGCCTGGTCACCTTCAAGGACCCACTGGCGGCCAGTGAAGCCGCGCCCGACGCCTTGCTCGGCCGCTGGTCGAGTAAAAACGCCTGGGGCGAACCGTTGAATCTGCAGATCACCCGTGTCGATCAGCAGCATTACAAGGCCGTGAGCTACCCTAAAGCCAAGCCGGGCCAGCGTGATGAGTACCTGTTTACGGTGTCGCGCCATGGCAACCGCTGGTACCTTTCTGCGCCGTTGCCGGCGGCCTTGGGTGGCAATTACTTCCTGGCCGGTTTTGACTTTGAAGGTAAGGGCGACAAAACGCGTGAATTGGTGGTCTACAACCTCGACCTTGAGCAGATCCATCAAGCCATAGGCCAAAATGCTTTGCGCGGCAGCACCGTGGAAACCGTCGAAGGTGACGGCGTGCGGGTCGACAGCCCCATGGACCAGGTATTTGCCTATCTGGATGACCCGGCCAATGCCGATGTGTTCGTTGAAGCCGTGCGCTACCGGCGCGCGGGCAAATAACGTTTAAAGAGGAAGCACCGGGTGGACGATTACCAGCAGACGATACGCACCTTGTCCGATCGCATTGTGCTGGCACAAACACCGATTCGCGTCCTCGACGCCGTGAAGTGGGACGAGAACATTCGCCAGGGGTTTCTCAAGGCCAAGGGCAAGGCCATGCCGGCCGTGGACCGCGATTACTACCTGGGCCGGCCGCTGTCGTTTGACTCCAGCGCGGTGAAGCTGGAGTTCCAGAACATCGAGCGCGACATCACCCGCCGCCTCGGCCAGTTCAGCCCGGTGGGGCAGATCATGCGCCGCATGTGCCGCGAGTACCGCATGGTGGTGCGCATGCTCGAAGCGCGGGGCACCGAGGACTTCGGCCTGATTTCCCAGGAACTCTACGGCGCCGCCTCGGACGCGTTCCACGCCGGTGACCCGACGCTGGCCGACCTGGGCCTGATGATGTCTGACTACCTCAACCAGATCGACGGCCGTGGCGACCTCAAGGACGAAGCCAAGACGCTCACGGCCAAGCATGCCGTGGCCTTGCTGCAAACCCGTTTGAATAAGGTGTTCGGTGAGGCCGAAGAGACCATCCGCGTCTTCGAGTCCGACGGTATCGTCGCCGATGCGGCGGCGGGCGCCGACTACATCAAGATCCGCGCCGACGCGATGTTCAACGAGCGTGATGTGCGCGCGCTGGAAGTGCACGAAGGCCTGGTGCACGTCGGCACCACGCTCAATGGCCAGAACCAGCCGATCTGCACCTTTCTGTCCAAAGGGCCGCCCTCGTCAACGGTGACCCAGGAAGGCCTGGCGATTCTGATGGAGATCATCACCTTTGCCTCCTACCCCAGTCGCCTGCGCAAACTGACCAACCGCACCCGTGCCATCCATATGGTCGAAGAGGGCGCCGACTTCCTGCAGGTATTCGAGTTCTTCCGCGAGCAAGGCTTTGAGATGGCCGAAAGCTACGGCAATGCCAGCCGCGTGTTCCGTGGTTCGACGCCGACCGGTCTGCCGTTTACCAAGGATTTGTCCTACCTCAAGGGCTTTATCATGGTTTACAACTACATCCAGTTGGCCGTGCGCAAAGGCAAGTTGGAACAAGTGCCTCTGCTGTTCTGCGGCAAGACCACCCTGGAAGACATGCGCACCTTGCGCCAACTGGTCGACGAAGGCCTGGTGGTGCCACCCAAGTACCTGCCCGAGCAGTTTCGCGACATGAACGCCCTGGCGGCGTGGATGTGCTTCTCCAACTTCCTCAACCACCTGAGCCTGGACCGGATCGAGGCGGATTACTCGAATATCCTGTAGAGATTTCCCTGACACAACCGAATCAAAAAGGTGGGAGCTGGCTTGCCTGCGATAGCGGTGTATCAGTCACCGCTGTTTTAACTGAAAGACCGCTATCGCAGGCAAGCCAGCTCCCACATTTGATCTCATTGGTTCTTGAGAAATGAGTACAACCTATCAGCGAGGCTTCAACGGATGAGAATCCTCGGCATTCTTTGCCTGCTACTCACTTTAAACGGCTGCAGCTCACTGCTGTTCTACCCCGAACCCGGCCTGCCGTTCACGCCGGAAAAAGCCCACCTGGCCTATCGCGACGTCACCCTCACCACCGCCGACGGCGTAAAGCTGCATGCCTGGTGGCTGCCGGCCAAACCCGGTGTGCCGCTCAAAGGCACGGTGCTGCACCTGCACGGCAATGGCGGCAACCTGGCCTGGCATCTGGGTGGCAGCTGGTGGTTGCCGGAGCAGGGCTATCAAGTGCTGTTGCTGGACTATCGCGGTTATGGCCTGTCTGAAGGCAAGCCGTCCTTGCCGGCGGTGTATCAGGACATCGATGCCGCATTCGGCTGGATCGACAAGGCCCCTGAAACCCAAGGCCAGCCGCTGATCGTGTTGGGCCAGAGCCTGGGCGGTGCGCTGGCGGTGCATTACCTGGCGGCACACCCGCAGCGCCAAGCCCAGCTCAAGGCCCTGGTCCTGGACGGCGTGCCCGCCAGTTATCGTGATGTAGGACAATTCGCCCTCAGCACCTCCTGGTTAACATGGCCGTTTCAGGTGCCGCTGTCGTGGCTGGTGCCCGACGCCGACAGTGCGATCAATGCCATGCCCCAGCTTACCGGCGTGCCCAAGCTGCTGTTCCATAGCCTGGATGACCCGATTGTGCCGGTGGCCAACGGCATTCGCCTGTATCAGGCCGCGCCGCCGCCGAGGGTGTTGCAGTTGACCCGTGGCGGCCATGTGCAGACCTTCGCCGACAAGACCTGGCAAACCGTGATGCTGCGCTATCTGGACGACCCGCAGTACTTCAATGGCCTGCGCCGCCTGGGCGAGATACCGAATTACCCTATTCCTAAAGTTGATTCATCAGAGAGCCCGCAATGAGCGAAGAACGCAACATGATCCCGCTGATCCTCACCGGCATCGGCACCATCATCGGCACCGTCGGCTGCCTGTGGTTTTACGGCTACTTGCACTTCGCCAAGCCGGAAGATGCCTTGTTGCTCAGCGACTTCACCATGCTCAAGACCGTGCCGGGCGAGGACTACAAGGTCTCGCTGACTCCGGCTGCGCAGGTGGCGCAATGCATTGATGGCGTATTGGTGATGTTTGATACCGAACAGAAAGGCTTGAGCGGCGTACTGGTCAATAACAAGAAACAAGCCGTGCGTTGCATGGGCCAGGAAACCCCGCAACTTCAAGAGTAAAGCGCTTCAATGCAGCGATACTGAAATATCTGGAACCGTATTCCGTAGGATGCCACTTAAGGGCTTGTCAGCGCTGCTGATGGATAACTTATGAATGGCCAGCCAAGGGAGAGTTACGGTGAATATTGCTGCGATAGACAGGATGTTGGATATGGCCCGGGCGCAGCAAAGTTTGGATGAGTTCAGCGAGTGGGACGCAGAGCTTTCCCAAAAGGAGCAGGACGAAACCAGGCGGCGCACGGAGTTCGAGTTGGCGGGCGGCGACGACAGCAACCGTCAGATCCAATTCTGAAGCAAAAAAAACCACCGTTTCCGGTGGTTTTTTCATCCTGCGTCAATCAATCAGTTAGCAACGGAAGAGCGTGGCTTGACTGGCTGGTTGTCGTTGGAGATGGTCACTTCAACGCGGCGGTTCATGGCACGGCCCGAAACGCTGCCGTTGTCGGCAACCGGGTATTCCTTGCCGTAACCCTGGGTCACGATGCGCGAGATATCCACGCCTTGTTGAGCCAGTGCACGTTGTACCGAAGCGGCACGGCGCTCGGACAGGCTCTGGTTGTACGAGTCCGAACCGGTGCTGTCGGTGTAGCCTTCGACGATCACTTTACGGTCCGGGTTGTCGCGCAGGAACTGAGCCAGTTTGGTGATGTTCACCAGGCCACTGGATTTCAGGTCGGACTTGTTGGTGGCGAACAGCACGTCACCGAAGGTCACCAGAGTGCCGCGATCAGTCTGCTTGGCGTTCAAGCTGTCTTGCAGTTGCTTGATCTGTGCATCACGGGCTTGCAGCAGGGCGCGAGCACGTTCGTCGCCGGCGTTTTTCAGCTTGGCTTCGGATTCACGCAGCGAGATGGTGTCTTTGGCCACTTCCACACGCTGGTTGGTCAGGTAGGCCAGTTGGTCGACCTTCTTCTCGTCTTCCTTGTCGCGGTAGGCCTTGTCAGCCTTGTCCAGCCAATCCTGCGCGTCCTTGGTTTCCAGCGCCGCTACCTTGGTGGCTTGCGGGTTGGATTGCAGGGCCGAGAAGTTGGTCCGTGCGTTTTCCAGGTTCTGGTTCGGCGGGGTGGAGCACGCCGCCAGAGCAACGCTCATCGCCAGCAGGGCAGGGATCATCAATTGTTTACGCATAGTCGTGTCGTCCTTTCAATTCGATATCGGGTGCAGTGCAATCAGTGGCGGCGGCTTATTGCTGTTTGATAACAGCCGGGCGCATGCCTTCCTGACGCAGTTCCTGCACAGCTTTCTGGGAATCCTTCACAGCCTGGTCAGCTTTGGCAGCCTGGGCCTTGCGCTCTGCGACTCGGGCATCCCACTCGGCTTGCTCAGCCAGTTGACGCGCTTTGTCGTAGTTTTTGTCATGCATGGCCAGTTCGGCAGCTTTGAGCTTGTCCTGGGCCGACTTCATTTCTACCGCTGCGTACTCGGTGCCGCCGGCGCTGACTGCGCTGTTTACGGCGGACTGGGTCACGGCGTATTGCTCGGTCGGCGGGTTGCCGGCGCAGCCCGCCAGAACGAAGCTGGTGCCGATTGCCAGCGCGGCCAATTTCAGCCCGCGCAGATGGTTAAACGAGGATTTGGCAGTGCTGGTCTTCATCGTCTTCAACTCCATTGGATAACTCCTGAAAAAATCAAAATCCACTTCATTGGTTGGCGGTTTCAGGCCCGGCGGTAAAGCACCAAATGCCCTTTTCAAACGGCCGTTCCAAGTGATGGCTTACTGGTTGTGACCGGAGCGTTTTTTCAAAAGTTCAGCGGAGATGGCGATTTGCCTAAAAAAATATCTGACTGTTTGGTCAGCGTTTAAAAGTTTGAACTTTCGCGTTGCGCAGAGGTACTCCGAGCCACTGTGAGGCCCGGAATACAGGGGTTAAACGGGGGTTTCGAATGTTTATCAGTGTTGCTGTTTATCGGCGGTGGCTGATAAATCATGCAGATAGCGGCGTGACAGAGTCAGAAAGCGCGGCGTCGGGCCGACGTCCTCGTACAGTGGGTCACCCTCTTCATCGGTGGCGATCACATGCTGGCCCTTGATGTAGGGGAAGCTCGCTTCCAGCTCTTCAAGGGCCGCGCCGATCAGTTCGCCGAGCAATTCTTCGGTGCTGCGCTTGGGGTACATCTCGGCGATAGCGGCCAGGCGCGCAGCGGACTCGACGTCCAAGTGGATCGCGTACTCGGTTTTGGTCAGGCGACCCTTGGCGTTCTCTTCCCAATGTTGGGCCAGTTCTCGAATTTTCATGGCAACCTCAATAAGCCCGCGATGGCAGGCGGTGATGGGTGTCCAGTCGCCTGCGTGGGTAACACGACGACTCACTGTTGAGACTAGCTGCAAGTCGCAAGGTTTAAAGTGTCTTGTCAGAAACTGACGCGGGCGGCACTCTGGAAGGCCTGCGCGTCCCGGATTTCTGGCTGGAGATTGGCTGATGAGTGATATCGATGCACGCTTGCGTGAGGATGTTCACCTGCTGGGTGAGCTGCTGGGCAACACCATTCGAGAACAGTACGGCGATGCTTTTCTCGACAAGATCGAGCAGATCCGCAAAGGCGCCAAGGCTGACAGACGAGGTGCTGGCGATGAGCTGAGCACCCGCCTCAATCAGTTACAGGAAGATGAATTGCTGCCCGTGGCCCGGGCCTTCAACCAGTTTCTCAACCTGGCCAATATCGCCGAGCAGTACCAACTGATCCATCGGCGCGATGAATCGCAACCAGCGCCCTTCGAGTCTCGCGTATTACCGGAGTTACTGGCGCGCCTGCAAAGCGAAGGTCACAGCAATGAGTCCCTGGCCCGTCAGTTGGCGCGCCTGGAGATTGAGCTGGTGCTCACCGCCCACCCGACCGAAGTGGCGCGCCGCACCTTGATCCAGAAATACGATGCGATTGCCGCACAACTGGCGTTGCAGGATCACCGCGACCTCACCAGCGCCGAGCGCGAGCAGATCCGCCAGCGCTTGCAGCGGCTGATCGCCGAAGCCTGGCACACCGAAGAGATCCGCCGCATCCGGCCCACGCCGGTAGACGAAGCCAAGTGGGGCTTTGCGGTGATCGAGCATTCGCTGTGGCATGCCATTCCCAATTATTTGCGCAAGGCCGACCAGGCCTTGCACACCGCCACCGGCCTGCGCCTGCCACTTGAGGCGGCGCCGATCCGCTTTGCTTCGTGGATGGGCGGCGACCGGGACGGCAACCCGAATGTCACCGCGCCGGTCACCCGCGAAGTGTTGCTGCTGGCGCGCTGGATGGCGGCGGATCTGTACCTGCGAGATGTCGATCATCTGGCCTCTGAGCTGTCGATGCAGCAGGCCAGCCCTGCATTGCAGGCCAAGGTTGGTGATAGCGTCGAACCTTACCGTGCCTTGCTCAAGCAACTGCGCGAACGCCTGCGCGCCACGCGCCAATGGGCGCATACCTCACTGACCGCCAGCACGCCTGCGCCTGCCGATGTGTTGCAAAACAACCGCGACCTGCTCGACCCGTTGGAGCTGTGCTACCAGTCGCTGCATGAGTGCGGCATGGGCGTGATCGCTGATGGCCCGTTGCTCGACTGCCTGCGCCGTGCCGTGACCTTCGGTTTGTTCCTGGTGCGCCTGGACGTGCGTCAGGATTCCAGTCGTCACTCGGCGGCCATGACCGAAATCACTGATTACCTGGGCTTGGGCCGTTATGAAGACTGGGACGAAGAAGCGCGCATCAGCTTCCTGAGCAAAGAGCTGACCAATCGCCGACCGCTGCTGCCGGGTTATTTCAAACCGTCGGCAGACACCGCCGAAGTGTTGAACACCTGCAAGGAAATCGCCGCCGCACCGGCTGCATCACTCGGTTCTTATGTCATTTCCATGGCGGGTGCCGCGTCGGATGTGCTGGCCGTGCAACTGTTGCTTAAAGAGTCGGGCGTGCAACGGCCGATGCGCGTGGTGCCGCTGTTTGAAACCCTGGCCGACCTGGATAACGCCGGGCCGGTGATGGAGCGTCTGCTGCAATTGCCGGGTTATCGCGCGCGCTTGCAAGGCCCACAGGAAGTGATGATCGGCTATTCGGACTCGGCCAAGGACGCCGGCACCACCGCCGCTGCCTGGGCACAGTACCGGGCGCAGGAACGGCTGGTGGATATCTGCCGCGAGCAACAGGTGGAGTTGCTGTTGTTCCATGGTCGCGGCGGCACCGTTGGCCGTGGCGGCGGCCCGGCGCATGCGGCGATCCTGTCGCAGCCGCCAGGCTCGGTGGCGGGGCGTTTCCGTACGACCGAACAAGGCGAGATGATCCGCTTCAAGTTCGGCCTGCCGGACATTGCCGAGCAGAACCTCAACCTTTATCTGGCTGCCGTGCTCGAAGCCACGCTGCTGCCACCGCCGCCACCTGAGCCGGCCTGGCGGCATCTGATGGATGAATTGGCAGCAGACGGTGTCAGTGCTTACCGCGCCGTGGTGCGGGAAAATCCGCAGTTCGTCGAATACTTCCGCCAGTCCACACCCGAGCAGGAGTTGGGCCGCTTGCCATTGGGCAGTCGCCCGGCCAAGCGCCGTGCGGGCGGTATCGAGAGCCTGCGCGCGATTCCGTGGATCTTCGGCTGGACCCAAACCCGCCTGATGCTGCCCGCCTGGCTTGGTTGGGAAGCGGCATTAAGCAAGGCGCTGGAGCGTGGCGAAGGTGAGTTGCTCGGCCAGATGCGCGAGCAATGGCCGTTCTTTCGCACCCGCATCGATATGCTCGAGATGGTACTGGCCAAGGCAGATGCCGATATTGCGCGGCTGTATGACGAGCGTTTGGTGCAGCCGGACCTGCTGCCATTGGGTGCGCACTTACGCGACCTATTGTCGCAGGCGTGCGACGTGGTACTTGGCCTGACCGGCCAGTCGCAACTGCTGGCCCATAGCCCGGACACGCTTGAGTTCATTCGCCTGCGCAACACCTACCTCGACCCGCTGCACCTGTTGCAGGCCGAATTACTGGCACGCTCGCGCCAGCAGGAGGCGGCGCAGGACAGCCCTCTGGAACAGGCGCTGCTGGTGTCTGTAGCCGGTATTGCCGCCGGTTTGCGCAACACTGGCTGAGGTTTTCTGCGTATTCTCAATGGCTTGCAGATAAACAACGACGGCCGCCCGGAAACGGGCGGTCGGCGTTTAGGAGGCGGGGTTGCACTCAGGCACACCCTACCTATGACTGCATGGCGGGCGCGGTTCTTGCGACTTTTGGCGGCTTGTATGGATAGAGCCCGCTGTGTATCTTGATCAGCCTTTGGCCGTTTGATCGGCCAGGACCCACATTTTTACGAGATTGGCCCCACGCGGCGAATCCGAGCGTCATCTCTATAAAAAATTGAGGAGCACATCGATGCGCGTCATTCTGCTGGGAGCTCCCGGGGCCGGTAAAGGTACTCAGGCAAAGTTCATCACTGAAAAATTCGGCATTCCACAAATCTCCACCGGTGACATGCTGCGTGCCGCCGTCAAGGCCGGCACCGAGCTGGGCCTGATCGCCAAGAGCGTAATGGACAGCGGCGGCCTGGTCTCCGATGACCTGATCATCAACCTGGTCAAGGAACGCATCAGCCAGGAAGATTGCAAGAACGGTTTCCTGTTCGACGGTTTCCCACGCACTATTCCCCAGGCGGAAGCCTTGGTGAAAGCCGGCGTTGAGCTGGACGCTGTGGTTGAAATCGCAGTTGAAGACGAAGAAATCGTTCAGCGTATTGCGGGCCGTCGCGTTCACGAAGGCTCGGGCCGCGTGTACCACATCGTCTACAACCCGCCAAAGGTTGAAGGTAAAGACGATGTGACCGGTGAAGACCTGGTACAGCGTAAGGACGACACCGAAGAAACCGTGCGCCATCGCCTGTCGGTCTACCATTCGCAGACCAAGCCGCTGGTGGATTTCTACCAGAAGCTTTCGGCTGCCCAAGGCAAGCCGAAGTACAGCCACATCCCTGGCGTGGGTTCGGTAGAATCCATCACTGCCAAGGTGCTTGAAGCACTGAGCTGATCCTTCGATCGGCTTTGCGTACAACGGCCCGCTTGCGGGCCGTTGTTGTTTATACTGGCGCACTTTTTTTCGACTTGGACACCTACACCGATGAGCACCCTGCTGGCCCTGGACACCGCGACTGAAGCTTGCTCCGTCGCCTTGCTGCACGATGGCAAGGTAACGAGCCACTACGAGGTGATCCCGCGTCTGCATGCGCAGAAGCTGTTGCCGATGATCAAGCAACTGCTGGAAGAGGCGGGCACCACGCTGTCTGCCGTGGACGCGATTGCTTTCGGGCGTGGCCCGGGCGCCTTTACCGGCGTGCGTATTGCCATTGGTGTGGTGCAGGGCCTGGCCTTTGCGCTGGAGCGCCCGGTGTTGCCGGTGTCCAACCTTGCGGTATTGGCCCAGCGTGCATTGCGTGAACACGGCGCCTCGCAGGTGGCGGCGGCGATTGATGCGCGCATGGATGAAGTGTATTGGGGCTGCTACCGCGAAACCGCTGGCGAAATGCGTCTGGTGGGCGTGGAAGCCGTACAGCCTCCGGAATCGTCGGTGTTGCCTGCTGATGCCAGCGGCGAGTGGTTCGGCGCCGGCACGGGTTGGGGTTACGGTGAGCGCATCGACGTAAAGCTGGCTGGCCAGGATGCAACAATGTTGCCGCATGCCGAAGACTTGCTGACCTTGGCGCGCTTTGCTTTCGAGCGCGGCGAAGCGATTCCTGCTGACCAGGCTGCACCGGTTTACCTGCGCGATAAAGTTGCGCAAACCAAGGCTGAGCGCGGCCTTTAAGTGTGGCGAGGGAGCTTGCTCCCGTCGGGCCGCGAAGCGGCCCCGCTGTTAATAGATCGGGGCTGCTGCGCAGTCCAACGGGAGCAAGCTCCCTCGCCACAGTAAGTGCAGCGCACCGGCAAAAATCCCCAATCGTCAGAATTTGCCCCGGTTTGTAAACCTTTTACAAATTATGTGTTCTAGTTATCACCAGAGCATTTGCGCGCTACGGAAAGTGCCGCTAAATTGCCATCATTGATACCGAGTCTGCATGTATGCGTATAGACGGCTTTTCCTCACAGTCCTACCCACTCAAGCGTAAGCCGCGCAAGGCGAACGTCACGGTAGACGAGTCCGTCGAAGATTCGCCGGACTTCATCGAGGTTCAGTCAGAGTCGCAACCCAGTGCCCAAGGTTCTGGCGCTGCACGCATCAGTGGCCTTCCTGCCCGTCAGCAAGACATGGTCTTCCCCCGTTCCATGAGCAAAAGCGTCGCCACCGCGCTGGCCAGCTACCTGACCACCGCCGGCTTTGTCGAATGGGATATGGAAGTGCTGGGTCTCGACATCCACATCTGATGCGCCTGCCTTACTACATCGGCTGCCCGTCCTGGAGTGAAAACGCCTGGCGCGAGTACCTGTACCCGGCCGATGCCCGTTCCAGCGACTACCTTGCCCTGTATTCCCAGGTCTTTAACGCCGTTGAAGGCAACACCACCTTTTATGCCCGCCCCTCGGCCGCCACGGTGCAGCGCTGGGCTGAAATCATGCCTGAGGGTTTTCGTTTCACCGCCAAATTCCCCGGAGATATCAGCCACGGCGGCGACTTGCGCGAGCAATTGCCGGCAGCGGAAAGTTTTGTCGGCTTGATGAGCCCTTTGGGCGAGCGGGTTTCGCCGCTGTGGTTGCAATTGTCGGCGAGCTTTTCGCCGCAACGCCTGGGCGAACTGGCGGGTTTCATTGACGGCCTGGAACGCCCGCTGGCCGTGGAAGTGCGTCACCCTGAGTTCTTCGCCAAGGGCGATGCCGAGCGCAGGCTCAACCGCCTGTTGCGCGACCGTGGCGTGGAGCGTATTTGCCTCGATCCACGTGCGCTGTTCAGTTGCACTTCAACGTCGGCGGCCGTGCTGCACGCCCAATCGAAAAAGCCCAAGGTACCAACACGGCCGGCGGCGTTGACTCAATTTCCCCAGGTGCGCTTCATCGGCCATCCGGAACTGGAGGCCAATGACCCGTTCCTGGTCCCGTGGGTAGAAAAAATTGCTGGCTGGATCGAAGAGGGGCGCACGCCTTATGTGTTCCTGCACACCTCGGATAACCGCCTCGCCGCGCAACTGGCGCTGCGCTTTCACCAACAGTTGATGCTGCGTTTGCCGGGGTTGCCAGCGCTGCCAACCTTGCATCGGGAACCCGCAGCGGAGCAACTGGGGTTACTCTAGGGCTCCTTTTTCCGACAGGAGTCAGCCATGGATGCCCAAACCCTTCGCGCCGAAACCTTCAAGGCCTTGCATGAGCGTGACCGCGCATTCGTGATGCCCAACCCGTGGGACGCCGGCTCCGCCATCATGCTCGCCAGCCTGGGTTTTGAGGCGTTGGCCACGACCAGTGCGGGCTATGCGTTCAGCCTCGGGCGACCGGATGCGGAAGGCGCATTATCCCTTGAAGACACCTTGGCCAATGCGTCATCGATCGTGCGGGCCACTGCGCTGCCGGTGGCGGCTGACCTGGAGAACGGCTTCAGCGACACCCCCGAAGGCTGCGCCCAGACCATCCTGCGCGCCGCGGCCAGCGGTATTGTGGGTGGCTCTATCGAAGACGCCACAGGCATTGCGGTCGACCCGATCTATCCGTTTGACCTGTCGGTGGAACGCGTGGAAGCCGCCGTCGCCGCTGCCCGCAGCTTGCCATTTGCCTTTACGCTCACCGCCCGTGCAGAAAACCTCCTGCATGGGCGCCTGGATTTGCCTGACACTATTCGCCGCCTGCAAGCCTACGCCGAAGCCGGGGCGGACGTGCTCTACGCTCCCGCCTTGCGCAGTGCCGAAGAAGTGCTCGCGGTGGTCAAGGCGGTGGCGCCCAAACCGGTAAATGTGCTGATGTCCGGTGGTTTGAACCTGAGCGTGGCGCAGTTGAGCGAAATGGGCGTGCGCCGCATCAGTGTCGGCTCAGCCATGGCGCTGGCGGCGTATGGCGAGTTCTATCGGGCGGCGCAGGAGGTGTATGAGCTGGGCACTTTTACCTTCACTGAACGCAAGATGCCGTTCAGCCAGGCCAACGGTTTTTTCAAAGACTGAATCAGGCCGCCAGGCGCAGGTTGTTGAGGATCAGCGGGCGCGCCCAGTGGTAATCGAAGTCCAGCGCCTTCTGTTGCGCCACCAGCTCCTCGGCCGGGTAAGGCGTGGCAGGCGGTGGCAGCAGGTCCAGTTCGAATTCGGCAATCGGCAGGTGCAGCGGCTGGGGCTGCGGCGCCGGGCCAGGCTCAGGCGGCGGGTTGCCGGCATTGAGCACAATCGGGCGGACCCAGCCGCTTTCGAAGTTTTGCTGGCGCTGCTGGGCGATGATTTCTTCTGCCGGGAACGGCGTGGCAGGCGGCGGCAGCAGCTCGGTTTCAAATTCGGCGATGGGCAGGAACAGCGGCTCCGGCGGGGCGACCTCGGTGTCGTGTACGTCGCATTCACGCTGGGTGAGGATCTGTGACAACAGGTCGGCGCCTTCGCTGGGTTCTACCGCCGGGTCCCTCGGCGCCGGGGCTTTGGCCGCCAGCGCACCCGGCGTATCGCCAAGCTGCTCGGCCAACGCACGGGCGAAGAAGTCCTGCCACACATGGCTCACCCCAGCCAGCGCTTGAGTATTGCGCAGGCCGTAGTGGTTGTGGGTCGGCAGTACACCGATGGTTAGGGGAAGAATGTCTGACATTTTTCTCGGTCGACGCTCAGCTCTGGCAAAATACCTGACTGTTGTTTTTATCGGCCGTTGTTTGCCGATCCTTAATATTTTTGAGCGTAGCGATTGATGAGCGAACAACCAGCGGCCAGCCGCATTCGGGTCGAGGCTTTGGCCGACGGTTTCAAGGCCCGCGCCGAGCACTGGGCCGCGCAGCTTGGCCTGCCTTTGCAGCTGGAGGAGGCGGACTTTTCCCTGCAAGTCGGGGAACACGGCCTGCAACTGCAACAGCTCGGGCCTGACGCGCCGGGGCCGGTGCGCGTGGACTTCGTCGAAGGCGGCGCGGCGCATCGGCGTCTCTACGGCGGTGGCAGCGGGCAGATGATCGCCAAGGCGGTCGGTGTTGCCCAAGGCGTGCGCCCACGGGTGCTGGACGCTACGGCGGGCTTGGGCAAGGACGCGTTCGTACTCGCCAGCCTGGGCTGCGAGATGAGCCTGATCGAGCGTCAGCCGTTGATCGGCGCCTTGCTCGAAGACGGCCTGGCCCGTGGTGCGGACGACTTTGAAGTGGCGCCGATTGTGGCGCGCATGCAGTTGCTCAAGGGCAACTCGATCGAGGTGATGCGCAACTGGGAGGGCGAGCCGCCGCAGGTGATCTACCTGGACCCGATGTTCCCGCACCGTGAGAAAACGGCGCTGGTTAAGAAGGAAATGCGCCTGTTTCGCCCATTAGTGGGTGATGATCCGGACGCACCGGCCTTACTCGCTGCCGCCTTGGCGTTGGCCAGCCACCGCGTGGTGGTCAAGCGCCCGCGCAAGGCGCCGTGCATTGACGGGCCGAAACCGAGCCATGCGTTGGATGGAAAGTCCAGCCGGTATGACATCTATCCAAAGAAAGCGCTCAAGTCCTGAATCATTGTTGTTCTATCGGGCCTCATCGCAGGCAAGCCAGCTCCCACCTTTTGATTTGCAAACACAGTCAAAGGTGGGAGCTGGCTTGCCTGCGATAGTGCCCGATCAGGCAGCTCAAACCCTCAAGGCCGATACGCCCGCATAAACAACCCCACCACCTCCTGCACATGCGCTTCGGCAGCTTCTTCACTCAACTGCCCGCCACACCCATACAACAAGCAGAAATTTGCCGTGCCCTTGAGCAGGCAAAAGAAGTGCTCAGCCGCCGTAAATGGTTTGTCGATGCTCAAGGCGCCGCTCTGGTCAATGCGGCTGAGCAGGCGCTCCATGCCTTGCAGCATGCGCATAGGCCCGGCTTCAAAGAAGATCTGCGAGAGTTTCACGTCCTGGTTGCCGGTGGTCATCATCAGGCGGTGCAGGTTCACCGATTCTTCGCTGTTGATCAGCCGATGAAAGCCGCGCGCGATGTTCAGCAGTACGGTGTGCACCGGCATGCCCTCGGGCAACTCGAAATACATCACCGGCAACTGCTCCTCGCACTTGGCCACGACGGCGGCGGTGAACAAGGTCTCTTTATCCGTGAAGTGGCTGTAGACCGTCAGTTTTGACACGCCGGCCTCAAGGGCCACGGCATCCATGCTGGTGCTGGCGTAGCCATTGCTCAAAAACAGGATTTTGGCTGCTTCGAGGATTGCCTGGCGTTTTGCCATGTCCTTGGGACGCCCGGGGCTATTGGTGTTTACAGGATTGTCGGACATTTTCACCTTTAATACTGGACTGGTGAGTTTGGTATTAATAACATACCGGCCAGTATAATTATTCCTAGCTCCATTTGCGAAAGGTCCTTCAGCATGCGCAGTACTTTCCTGCCCCTTGCGTTGCCTGTCAGCCTGATCTTCCTGTTGACCGCCTGCGGTCATGAAGAAGCGGCCCAAACCACCATCCGCCCGGCCATGGTGGTGCAACCGCAGCCGTCGGCGCTGGCGATGGACAGTTTTCCGGGGGAAGTACGCGCCCGTTATGAGCCGGACCTGGCCTTTCGCATCGGCGGCAAAGTCAGTAAGCGCTTGGTGGAGGAGGGCGAGCGGGTCAAGGCCAACCAACCATTGGCAGAGCTCGACCCACAGGACGTGCGCCTGCAACTGGAAGCCACCCGCGCTCAGGTTGCCGCCGCCGAAGCCAACCTGAGCCTGGTGCGCGCCGAACGCGACCGCTACAAGACCCTGATGGACCGTCAGATGGTCAGCCGCTCGCAGTACGACAATTCCGAAAACCTCTACCGATCCGGTGAAGCGCGTCTTAAGCAGATCAAGGCCGAGTTCGACGTATCGAGCAACCAGGCCGGCTATGCCGTGCTGCGTGCGCCCCAGGACGGTGTAGTGGCCAAGCGTGCGGTGGAAGTCGGCCAAGTGGTGGCCGCCGGCCAAACGGTGTTTACCCTGGCCACCGATGGCGAGCGCGAAGTGTTGATCAGCCTGCCCGAGCAAGGCTTTGGCCGCTTCAAGATCGGCCAACCGGTATCGGTGGAGTTGTGGAGCCAGCCCGACCAACGTTTTGCCGGGCGCATTCGTGAGCTCTCACCGGCAGCCGACCCAAAATCCCGCACCTTCGCTGCACGCGTTGCCTTCACCGGCGGCAAAGTCCCCGCCGAGTTGGGCCAGAGCGCCCGCGTCTTCATCCAGGCTGATGGCATCGTCCCACTGTCCGTGCCGCTGTCGGCCCTGAGCGCGGAGAACGGTGCGTCCTACGTCTGGCGGGTACAGCCGGACAACACGCTCAAACGAACGCCGGTGCGCATCGGTGCTTTCGGTGAAAAAACCGTGCCGGTGCTTGAAGGCTTGGCCCCCACCGATTGGGTGATCGCGGCGGGTGTGCATGTGCTCCATGAGGGCCAGCAAGTGCGCCCGGTGGATCGCTCCAACCGAGTAGTGAATCTGGCGGCCAAGGAGTAGTCCCCGATGGGTTTCAATCTTTCCGAATGGGCGTTGCGTAATCGCCAGATCGTACTGTTCCTGATGATCCTGCTGGCAGTGGTCGGCACGTTGTCCTACACCAAGCTGGGGCAAAGTGAAGACCCGCCGTTTACCTTCAAGGCCATGGTCATCAAGACCAACTGGCCGGGCGCCACGGCCCAGGAAGTTTCGCGCCAAGTCACCGAACGTATCGAGAAGAAGCTGATGGAGACGGGCGAGTACGAGCGCATTGTCTCGTTCTCCCGGCCCGGTGAGTCCCAGGTCACCTTCATGGCCCGCGATTCGATGCACTCGGCACAAATCCCGGAGCTGTGGTACCAGGTGCGCAAGAAGATCAGCGATATTCGCCAGACCTTGCCGCCGGATATCCAGGGGCCGTTTTTCAACGATGAATTCGGCACCACCTTCGGCAATATCTACGCCCTGACCGGTGACGGTTTTGACTACGCGGTGCTCAAGGACTACGCCGACCGCATCCAGATTCAACTGCAACGCGTGCCGGATGTGGGCAAGGTCGAGTTACTGGGCCTGCAGGACGAGAAGATCTGGATCGAACTGTCCAACCTCAAGCTCGCCACCCTCGGCCTGCCATTGGCTGCAGTGCAGCAGGCACTGCAGGAGCAGAACGCCGTCTCCACCGCCGGTTTCTTTGAAACCCCGACGGAACGCGTGCAACTGCGCGTCTCGGGTAACTTCAAAACGGTCGATGAGATCCGTAACTTCCCGATTCGCGTAGGTGACCGCACCTTCCGCATCGGTGATGTGGCGCAAATCCATCGCGGCTTCAACGACCCACCGGCGCCGCGCATGCGCTATATGGGCGCGGACGCCATCGGCCTGGCCGTGGCGATGCGTGACGGCGGCGACATTCTGGTACTGGGCAAGGCCCTTGAAGGCGAATTCGCACGCCTGCAGAAGAACCTTCCGGCAGGCATGGAACTGCGCAAGGTCTCGGACCAACCGGCGGCGGTGAAAACCAGCGTCGGTGAATTCGTCCAGGTACTCGCTGAAGCCTTGGCCATCGTGCTGCTGGTGAGCTTCTTCTCCCTTGGTGTACGCACCGGCATGGTGGTCGCCCTGGCGATTCCGCTAGTACTGGCGATGACCTTTGCGACCATGTATTACCTGGGCATCGGCCTGCACAAAATCTCCCTCGGTGCCTTGGTGTTGGCCCTGGGCTTGTTGGTGGACGATGCGATCATCGCCGTGGAAATGATGGCGATCAAAATGGAGCAGGGCTACGACCGGCTCAAGGCCGCGAGTTTTGCCTGGACCAGCACCGCGTTCCCGATGCTCACCGGCACATTGATCACCGCCGCAGGTTTCCTGCCGATTGCCACCGCGCAATCGAGTACCGGTGAATACACCCGTTCGATTTTCCAAGTGGTGACCATTGCCCTGCTGGCCTCGTGGGTTGCGGCGGTGGTGTTTGTGCCGTACCTGGGGGAAAAGCTCCTGCCGGACCTGGCGAAGATTCATGCGGCCAAACACGGCACCGATGGGCCTGATCCCTACGGCACGCCGTTCTATCAACGTGTAAGACGCTTGGTCGAATGGTGTGTGCGTCGGCGCAAAACCGTGATCGTGTTGACCTTGTTGTTGTTTATCGGCTCGGTGGCGCTGTTCCGTTTTGTACCTCAGCAGTTCTTTCCGGCCTCCGGTCGCCTGGAGCTGATGGTCGACCTGAAACTGGCTGAAGGTGCTTCGCTGAGCAACACCGCCGACCAGGTCAAGCGCCTGGAAGCCTTGCTCAAGGAACATGCTGGCATCGACAACTATGTGGCCTATGTGGGCACCGGTTCGCCGCGCTTCTACCTGCCGCTGGACCAACAACTGCCGGCCGCCAGCTTTGCGCAGTTTGTGGTACTGGCCAAAACCATCGAGGAACGCGAAAGCCTGCGCACCTGGCTGATCGAGACCCTTAACGAACAATTCCCCGACCTGCGTTCACGCGTCACGCGCCTGGAAAACGGCCCGCCCGTGGGCTACCCGGTGCAGTTTCGCGTGACCGGCGAGCACATCGAAGAAGTCCGTGCCCTGGCGCGCAAGGTCGCGGCCAAGGTTCGCGAAAATACCCACGTGGTCAACGTGCACCTGGACTGGGAGGAACCGAGCAAGATCGTCTACCTGAATATCGACCAGGACCGTGCCCGTGCGCTGGGCGTCAGCACTGCCAACCTGTCGAAGTTCCTGCAAAGTTCCTTGACCGGCTCCAGCGTCAGCCAGTACCGCGAGGACAACGAGTTGATCGAGATCCTGCTACGCGGCACCGTGCATGAACGTACCGAGTTGTCGCTGCTGCCGAGCCTGGCGGTGCCGACCGACAACGGCAAAAGCGTAGCGCTGTCGCAGATTGCGACCCTCGTATATGGCTTTGAAGAAGGCATCATCTGGCACCGCAATCGCCTGCCGACGGTGACCGTGCGTGCCGATATCTACGGCAAGGAACAACCGGCAACCTTGGTCCAGCAGATCCTGCCGACCCTGGAAGGCGTGCGCGCCGAACTGCCGGACGGCTACCTGCTCGAAGTGGGCGGCACCGTCGAGGATTCGGCCCGTGGCCAGAACTCGGTCAAGGCCGGCGTGCCGCTGTTTATCGTGGTAGTGCTGACCTTGCTGATGCTGCAACTGCGCAGTTTCTCACGCACTGCAATGGTGTTTCTGACGGCGCCGCTGGGCTTGATCGGCGTGACCTTGTTCCTGCTGGTGTTCCGCCAGCCCTTCGGCTTTGTCGCCATGCTCGGCACCATCGCGCTGTCGGGCATGATCATGCGTAACTCGGTGATCCTGGTGGACCAGATTGAACAAGACATCAAGGCGGGACTGGCGCCCTGGCAGGCGATCATCGAAGCCACCGTCCGACGCTTCCGCCCGATTGTACTGACGGCGCTTGCGGCGGTATTGGCAATGATTCCGCTGTCGCGCAGCGTGTTCTTCGGGCCGATGGCGGTGGCAATCATGGGCGGGTTGATTGTGGCGACCGCGTTGACGTTATTGTTCTTGCCAGCCCTGTATGCGGCATGGTTTCGCATTAAGAAGGAGGCGCACTAGTTCATAACGGGAGGCGTGAAGGCGTATCGATAGTATTGACGGGTGTGGGAAAAGCCTGAAATTCGATAACTGCTGTTTAAGCCTGAATGTCTCCCACTTGTTTATTTAGAATATTGGCAGTTTCTTCTCGACGGTTTTTATAATGGAAGTGTTGGTGTCGGCCAACGGCGTTATTTTTTGCAAGGTTTGATCAAGGTGGTTAACGGAATGTGTGTACAGATGGCAGACGAAACTGTCTTCCCCGGTGATCTTGTAACAGACAATACATTCAGGCATGTCTGACAGTAGCTGCTCCACTGTTTGAAAATTTCCCGTCAGCGGTTTTACCCGCACCAGTGCCTGCAGCGCAAACCCCAGTGCCTGCGCGTCCAACGCTACGCTGAACCCACTTATAACCCCTGCCACTTCCAGGCGTTTGAGACGCTCACTGCAACCAGGAGCGGACAATCCCACCTGCCGGCTGAGCGCGCGGATAGAGGCACGGGCATTCTGATGCAGGGCGACCAGCAGCGCGCGATCAATGGCATCGAGTGTCTGATCGTTTTTTGTAAGCCTTTTCATTAGATGGACCTTACGAACATTGATGAAATAGCGTGAAAATCTTACATACCACAGATCCCTGACAAAAGAATGGATTTTTAAAAGCTTTCCATCTATTTTTTTATTCTTGAATGTGCGAATTACAGCTGCGTTCAAAAGTTACCGCCGGCTAAACGATGCGGCTGTGTTTGAGTGAGTGTTTTTAACTTGCTATAAATTTTATTGAATGGGTGTATGAAAGTGCAAAGCGGTCCAGTGCGTGGTGGTTGTGAGGGGTGCTAACGTCGAGTTACAACTACAAGGCGGTGCGGTTTCATTAAGTTTTGAATAAAGCTACCGAGGCGCTTCACATGTTTGATGTCACGCTAAGTGTTTACCAGGCGATATTCACCTTTACCCTCGCAGCTATCGCCTTACTGGCCAGCCCCGGCCCCGCGACTCTGGCGCTGGCTGCCAGCGGCGCGGCGTATGGCATGCAACGCTCGTTTGAGTTTTTTGTCGGGATCACCCTGGGTTTAGTGATTGCCATGGCGTTGGTTGCCTCGGGTCTGTACGTCGTCTTGCACAGCTTTCCCGGGTTGGCGGTGGCACTGACGATCATCTCCATTGTTTATATTTTTTGGTTGGCTTACCGCATTGGTACGGCACCGCCCATTCAGGATCAGCAAGCCGTGGTCACGCCGGGCTGGGGTGCCGGTTTTGTGCTGGGGGTTGCAAATATCAAGGCGTATGCCGCGTTTGCAGCGTTACTGGGCAGTTTCACCTTGGGCACGACGCCGGGCTGGGAGCAGGGCACAAAAGCGCTTATTTGTTTATTGGTTTGCGTGGTATTCGATTTTTTGTGGCTTTTTGCAGGCAGCCGGATGCGCAAGTTGTTCATCCACCCCGTTTGGAGTCGACGACTTAACGTAAGCTTCGCGATTTTGATGGTAGTGACGGTCGCCTGGTCATTCACGCTGACGTAGTAGCACTGACTCACATCCTGATGCAAACAGGCGTCTGCGCCTTTGGAACGTTTGCCTTTTTTACTCCACTCAGAATTGCCTGATGGACAGGCGCAGGTTTGGACTTCCCTGAGTTGGCAGTCCGACCTATTCAATGAGTTTATGGAGAGTTACATGGCTTTTTTTGATGCTGTAATTGCTTTCAAAAGTGCGCTGCTCGGAGCCCTGTTGGGCAATAATGCACCGCGCAACAATTTTGGAAATGGATATAGGTCGGGGCACGCAACAAACAATCACCACTATCCCCAACATCGTCCTCATACAGTCCGGCCGAACGTGGGCCACACCTATCCAACCCAGACCAACCATGGCAGGCCGTATCCACAGCAGCACACGGTCTACGAGCAACCTTCACCCTACAGGCCTAGCTATCCGCTTTTTACGCTGAATCGTTAAGGGGCTTGGCCTGAAACAACTGCGCCAAGGCCCGTGGTAAGCGGCCTTGGCGCAGTGGGACCAGTGTGTTTGAGAAGCTTATAGTGCCCCAAACACCTTCTTGGCCAGGCTGGTGGCCGCGGCCGCCGGGTTTTTGCGAATGGTTTCTTCCTGCTGCGCGATCATCTTGAACAAGCCGTCCAGCGCCTGTTCGGTCACGTAGTTTTCAACGTTGGCACTTTTGGCATCCACTGCGCCAAATGCTGCCGCCTTGCCGGCCAGGGCGTTGTACTGTTGCGCAACCCCAACCTTGTCGGTAGCGGCCTTGACGATCGGCAGGAACTTGGCGCGGATCTGCTCGCGGCTGCTTTTGTTCAAGTACTGCGTCGCCGAGTCCTGGCCGCCGCTGAGAATGCCCTTGGCGTCAGTCACGCTCATGTTTTTGACGGCATTGACCAGAATCGGTTGCGCCTGGGTCACGGCCGTTTCGGCGGCCTTGTTCATGCTGGTTTCCAGCTGCGTGACCTGGTCACCCATGCCGAACATCTTCAGCTTGTCGGCGACTTTGCCGAGTTTGCCTGGCAAGCCGATCTTCACTTCGGGGTTGTTGCTGAAGCCACCGGGCACGCCCAGTTGTTTCACGGCGATCTGGGCGCCTTGGGTCAGGGCGTCTTTGAGACCGCCGCTGGCGTCGCCCTGGGACAGGCTGCCAAGGTCCAGGGCCATGGCGTTGGCACCGAGCAGCAAGCCGGCACACAGGGCAGTGAGGCGAAGAGAGTGACGGAGCATGAGCGCTTCCTTATGTTCGGGCTTATGGTCTGGAAAGGTCAGTGTGCGACAGCATCAACGCGCAGACGCAGTGGCTGTTCGTCCTTGCCGTCGAGCTGCACCGCGTGGCGTTCGGTGGTAATAAACAGTAGCTTGCCGTCCAGCTCGATGCGAGCACTCACCGAATAAGTGTGGCCTGGCTTGATTTGGGCCGGGTCGTAGCTCAGGTGAAACGGCAGCGGCACCTGGCCTTTGACCGGGCCTTTCTGTTCGGCCAGGGTCACCGCCGGCGCGTCCATCAGCGACACGTCCTGCAGACTGACGCTCAGGGTGGCCGCGGGCGGCAAGGCGATGCGTTGCAGGTAGAACACTTCGCCGTCGAGGCTGGCCTTGGGGGCTGGGGTCATGGATTGGCAGGCTCCGAGCAGGGCGGTAAGGCCCAGGAGGATGATCTTTTTCATGGTACAGCTCCTTTTCAACGGCGCCGGAAACAGCCCGGCGCCTCAGTCAATCTAGCGGCTTTCTGCCGGTTCCACAGGCGCTTCAGCTGCGCCGTCGACGCGATGCAAGGCCACCTGGCGAATCGACAGACGAATCTCGGCAGGCAGCACGCGTTTGGCCGCGCCTTCCGCCAGTTCACCCAGCAGGTCGTGGTAACTCAATTTCCCGGCCTCGTCGCGGCGCAGCACATCTTGCTCCAGCAATGTCTGGATAAAATGTCGGAAAAGACTCTTGTCGAAGAACTCCGGCGCGTTCAGGCCATGCAGGATCGACAGGCGCTGGGCCATGATCGTGCACAGGTCTTCCAGCTCTTCGGCGCTGATGCTGTTCTGGCCGCTGTTAAGCAGCAGCGAGATCGCCATGTAGAAGCGTTGCAGGGTCTGGGCGATGCTCTTGGACAACAGCGTCAGCAGCACAAAGTGCCGCGAACTCGGGGCCGGGCGCAGGTACACGTTGTTTTCAAAACGCAGCAGGCCTTGCTCGACAAAGGCTTCCAGCCATCGGTCGACGACGGCGTCCAACTCTTCCAGCGACCAGCGGATAAACAACTCCGATTGCAGGTAAGGGTAGAGCGCGCGAGTAAAGCGCAGGATCTGCTCGCGGCTCATGCGCGAGCTGCTCTGGAAGAAGCTCGCCAGCAGCGCCGGCAGGGCAAAAATATGCAGCACGTTGTTGCGGTAATAGGTCATCAGGACGGCGTTCTGCTCATCCAGATACACAATTTTGCCCAGGGCGTCACTCTGCTCCGAGAGCAGGTTCATGTCCTTGACGTGCTTGATCAGCGCCAGCCCATCGCCTTCCGGCAAGGTGGTGTGCGGCGAGTAGGGCACACGGCGTAGCAGTGCCAGGTACAGGTCCAACTGGCGGGCCATGGCCTGTTCATCCAGGGCCAGGCGTGTGGTCGAAAGCAGTGCCAGGGCCACCAGGTTTACCGGGTTGACCGCTGCGGCTTCGTTGAGGTGGCGTGCCACCTGTTCGCCGAGGCGGTTGGTGGTTTCGTTGAGCCACGCCGGTTTGTAGTTCGGGCCCAGCTCTTGGGCACGCCAGTCCGGCTGCTCGGCGTCGAGGAACTCGGCCAGCTTGATCGGCTCGCCGAAGTTGACCGCGACCTGACCAAAGCGCTGCTTGAGCGCGCCGACCACTTTGAAAATATCGAAGATCGATTCTTTCTTCTTGCTCGCCCCGCGCAACTCGCCCAGGTAGGTACGGCCTTCGAGTACGCGTTCATAGCCGATATACACCGGCACGAACACGATCGGCATGCGTGAGGAACGCAAAAAGCTGCGCAGGGTGATCGCCAGCATGCCGGTTTTCGGTTGCAGCATGCGCCCGGTGCGCGAGCGTCCGCCTTCGACGAAGTACTCCACCGGGAAGCCCTTGGTGAACAGGGTGTGCAGGTACTCGTTGAACACCGAGGTGTACAGCGGGTTGCCCTTAAAGGTGCGGCGCATGAAAAATGCACCGCCCCGGCGCAACAGGCTGCCGATCACCGGCATGTTCAGGTTGATGCCGGCGGCAATGTGCGGCGGAGTCAGGCCGTTTTTGAACAGCAGGTACGAAAGCAGCAGGTAGTCGATATGGCTGCGGTGGCAAGGCACGTAGATCACCTCGTAACCCTGGGCAACCTTTTGCACACCTTCGATATTGTTGACCTTGATGCCGTCGTAGATCTTGTTCCAGAACCAGCTCAATACCACTTCCAGAAAGCGAATCGCGGTGTAGGTGTAGTCCGAAGCGATCTCGTTGCCGTAGCGCAGGGCCTGGGCCTTGGCTTTTTCCGGGGTGATTTTCTCGCGCTCGGCTTCATCGGCGATGGCCTGGCGCACCAGCGGCATGTTGACCAGGCCTTTGACCAGGTTACGGCGGTGAGACAGGTCGGGGCCGATGACCGCAGTCTTCAGGTTACGAAAGTGCACGCGCAGGATGCGCTGGGCCATGCGCACGGTACGTTCGTGGCCTTTATTGTGCTCGATCAATTCACGCAGGTTGATAGGCGCGGAGAATTGCACACGTGTCTTGCGGCCCAGGATCAGGATGCTCAGCAACCGGCGCAGGCGGCCGGTGACGGCCCAGCTGTCGGCAAACAGCAGTTTCCACGGGCTGGACTCGCTTTCGGGCGACTGCCCCCAGAACACGCTGACCGGAATGATTTGTGCATTCTCTTCGGCGTGCTCGGTCAGGGTGTTGACCAGGCGGGTCAGGGTTGGCGGCGCGCCGCGCTTGTCCTGGCGGCCGAGCCAGTCGGGTTCGGGCGTGAGGTAGAAGAACGCGGCGGGTTCGATCAACGAACCCACTGACACCGGCAGCACCGGGCGCGGCAGGCCGGCCTTGGTGCATTCCTTGTCGACCACCGCCAATTCGGTGAGAGAGGGCGATTGCAGGACGTAGAACACCGGCCGGCTGCGGTCCAGGTTAAGGGTTAGGGACGACTGATTGATCGTCTCCGAGCGAACCCAGAGGTACAACAGTCGGCGCAAGGTGCCAAACACCAGACGGCGGAACGGGGAGCGGGTCATAGGCATGCTGCTTCAAGTGGAAAAAACCGAGCAGGTGCTCGGGCGGGTAGTGTGCCGTATTCGCCGAAAATCGGCAAAAAAGCAGCGATGTAAACTTGAGTTGATCGTTTTTGAGCCTGTCTTATACTCGGCAGTTCAATGCGAGCGACTCAACAATAAAAATGCATGTGGGAGTAAGACAGATGGCAACGCGTGAAACCGGCAATGTGAAGTGGTTCAACGATGCAAAGGGCTATGGCTTTATCCAGCGTGAAGACGGCAAGGATGTGTTTGTGCACTACCGCGCCATTCGCGGTGAGGGCCACCGCTCATTGGCCGAGGGCCAGCAGGTGGAATACGCCGTGGTGACCGGCGAGAAGGGCTTGCAGGCTGAGGATGTGGTGGGTCTGTAACACCCTTGTCCTGCCAACCCAATCAACTGTGGGAGCTGGCTTGCCTGCGATGCAGACACCTCGGTCTAACAGTCGGACCGCGGTGATGCTATCGCAGGCAAGCCAGCTCCCACATTGATTGGGTTTTCAGGTTTGGATCAGGCAGTTTTCCAGGTGATCTGCTCTTCGCCGTCAGCACTGATGCGAATCCAGCTATCAGCGCTTTCCTCGCCTTCCTCCTCAACCCAGGTACCCGGCGCGCAGCGCACTTCGACGTTCAGCGCGGCAAAGGCGGCGCGGGCGCAGGCGATGTCGTCGTCCCACGGCGTCTGGTCGCTTTCCAGGTACAGGCTGTTCCACTTGCCCACGGCTTTTGGCAACCAAGTGACCGGTACAGTGCCGGCCTTGCACTTGTAGGTCTGGCCTTTCTGGACCCAGTCGGTGCATGGGCCCAGGGCGGCACCCAGCCAGGCGGCGATGGCCTTGTAGTCGACCTCGGCGTCTTTCAGGTAAATCTCGATATCAGGTTGGCGCATGGATGTTCCTCGTTGCGGGATTCGAAAATCCATTCGCGGATACTTAAAAGTCGGTTATTGAAGCACGAAATAATCGTAGCGCATCGACACGGTGACCAGCAGCGGCTCGGCGGCCTCGATCACTTCAGTACGGCGCTCGGCACTCGCGCGCCACCCATGGGGCGTCATCGCCAGCAGGTTGGCGCGGTCCTGGGGTTCGATCAGGCTCAGGGTGAATTCCAGCGTTTCACTGTGCGCCAGGCGCATGCCTTGCGGCACCAAAGCCAAATGCTTGTCGTCGGTGTATTCACGCACTTCGTCGTACAGGCGTTCGCGCAATTCCATCAGGTGGCCGGCAGTCGGGCCAACCTTCATCAAACCGCCGCCGGGGCTGAGCAGGCGCTTGGCCTCTTCCCAGTCCAAAGGGCTGAACACGCTGGCGAGAAACTGGCAACTGCCCGACGCCAACGGCACGCGGGCCATGCTGGCGATCAACCAGGTCAGCGCCGGGTTGCGTTTGCACGCGCGTTTCACCGCTTCCTTGGAGATATCCAGCGCATAACCGTCAGCGTGGGGCAGGGCGTCGGCGATTTGCGCGGTGTAGTAACCCTCGCCACACCCGATGTCCACCCAGCGCTGCGGCGCGCGCTCGGCGGCCAGTTCGGCCAGGCGCCTGGCCACTGGCGCATAGTGCCCGGCATTGAGAAAGTCGCGGCGTGCCTCGACCATGGCCAGGTTGTCGCCTGGGTCGCGGCTGTTCTTGTGCTGCACCGGCAACAGGTTCAGGTAACCCTGGCGCGCACGGTCGAAACGGTGCCCAGCGGGGCACGCCACGCCATTATCCACCGCGTTGAGCGGTGCGCTGCAAAGGGGGCACGCGAGCATCAGGCGAGCAACTTGATCAGGGTTTGATAGTAGATTTCGGTCAGCACATCGAGGTCGCTGGCCAGAATGCGTTCGTTAACCTGATGAATCGTCGCGTTGACCGGGCCCAGCTCCACCACCTGAGTGCCGAGGGTGGCAATGAAGCGCCCGTCGGACGTGCCGCCGCTGGTGGACGCCTTGGTCTCGCGGCCGGTAATCGCCTTGATGCTGGCCGAGACAGCATCCAGCAACGCGCCCGGCTCGGTGAGGAATGGCAGGCCAGACAAGGCCCAATCAACGTGCCAGTCCAGGCCGTGTTTATCCAGAATCGCCGCAACCCGCTGTTGCAGGCCTTCGACGGTGGATTCGGTGGAGAAACGGAAGTTGAACACTGCTGTCAGGTCGCCCGGAATCACGTTGGTGGCGCCGGTGCCGGAATTGAGGTTGGAGATTTGAAAGCTGGTCGGTGGGAAGAAGGTGTTGCCATCGTCCCAATGCTCGGCAGCCAGTTCCGCCAGCGCCGGTGCTGCCAGGTGGATCGGGTTTTTCGCCAGGTGCGGGTACGCCACGTGGCCCTGCACGCCGCGCACGGTCAGGGTGGCGCCGAGGGAGCCGCGACGGCCGTTCTTTACCACATCGCCCACCAGCGTGGTGCTCGACGGTTCGCCGACGATGCACCAGTCCAGACGCTCCTTGCGTGCCGCCAGACGCTCAATCACCGCTTTGGTGCCGTGGTGCGCCGGGCCTTCTTCATCACTGGTGATCAGAAAAGCCACCGAGCCCTTGTGGTCCGGGTAGTCGGTGACAAAACGCTCCGAAGCCACCAGCATTGCCGCCAGGCTGCCTTTCATGTCCGCTGCGCCACGCCCGCAGAGCATGCCGTGCTCGTCGATCAACGCATCGAACGGGTCGTTCTGCCAGGCCTGCACCGGGCCGGTTGGCACCACGTCGGTGTGGCCGGCAAAGCACAGCACCGGGCCTTCGTGCTTGCCATGGGTGGCCCAGAAGTTGTCCACATCTTCGATACGCATCGGCTCAAGTGCAAAACCTGCGTCGCCCAGGCGCTGCATCATCAGCTTCTGGCAGTCGGCATCAATCGGCGTCACTGAGGGGCGACGGATCAAGTCGATGGCAAGTTGAAGGGTCGGCGAAAGGTCGGCATGGGCCGTCATGGGAAAACTCCGGGAAGCGTGTAATGGGCGCGCAGGACGAATGTGGATAAAACAGGGTTCGATGTGGGAGCAGGCAAGCCAGCTCCCACAGAAAGCAGGGCCTGGCCAAGTCTCGTAAAACGGCCGTTATCTTATAGCAAAACGGCGGCCAGAGGCCGCCGTTTAGTGCATTGCGCAAGTTTTTACTCAGCGGTTGCCGGCTCAACCTTAGGTGCAGGTTTTGGCAGCGACGACAGGAACGCCATGATCAGCGCGGCAACATACGGCAGCGATTGCACCAGCAGCATCACCACCCAGAAGCGTATGTCATTGCTCGGCAGGCCCTGCACCAGGTAAATCCCGAGTGCGGCGCCCCACAACAACAACATGATGAACATCTCTTCGCGGGCTTCGGAAATGGCTACCCAGAAGCCGTGGTTATCGGCGTTTTTCGGTGTGCGAAAGAACGGAATACTGGTGGTGAAGAAGCCATACAGCACCGCCTTGGCGATGGTGTGTGACAACGCCAGCCCGGCCAGCGCCGCGCAGAATGCGTCCTTCAAGTTCACACCCACCGCACGGCGGTAGAGGAAGATGATCTTGCCGACCTTGAACACAAACAACGCCAACGGCGGGATCGCGAAAATCAGCAGCGGCGGGTCAACACGGGTCGGCACGATGATCATCGCCGCCGACCACAACAGGGCGCCGACGGTGAAGAAGATGTTCATGCCATCCGCCACCCACGGCAACCAGCCCGCGAGGAAGTGGTAGCGCTGGCCACGGGTCAGCTCGGTGCCCTTGCCGCGCAACAGGCTGGCGGTGTGGCGCTTGATGATCTGGATCGCGCCGTAGGCCCAGCGGAAACGCTGCTTCTTGAAGTCGATAAAGGTATCCGGCATCAAGCCCTTGCCGTAGCTGTCGTGGTAATACGCGGCCGACAGGCCTTTCTCGAACACGCGCAGGCCGAGTTCGGCGTCTTCACAGATGCACCAGTCGGCCCAGCCCAGCTCCTCGAGTACCGAGCGACGGGTCATGGTCATGGTGCCGTGCTGGATGATCGCGTCACGGTCGTTGCGGGTGACCATGCCGATATGGAAGAAGCCTTTGTATTCGGCGTAGCAGAGCTTCTTGAAAGTGCTCTCGTTCTGGTCGCGGTAGTCCTGCGGCGACTGCACCACGGCGATTTTCGGGTCGGCGAAGTGCGGCACCATGTGCTTGAGCCAGTTGGGCGACACGCAGTAGTCCGAGTCGATCACCGCGATCACTTCGGCATCCTTGGCGGTATGCGGGATCAGGTAGTTCAGCGCGCCGCCCTTGAAACCGGCGAGGGGCGAGACGTGGAAGAACTTGAAGCGCGGGCCGAGGGTTTCGCAGTAGTCGCGCACCGGCTCCCAGACGGCTGGGTCCTTGGTGTTGTTGTCGATGATCAGGACTTCGAAGTCCGGGTAATCGAGGGCGGCCAGGGCGTCGAGGGTCTGTTTGACCATCTCCGGCGGCTCGTTGTAGCACGGCACATGGATCGAGACTTTCGGGCGGTAGTCCGAATCGCCTTCCACCGGCAGGAATTCACGCCGGCGCTTGTGGGTCCACACCGCTTCCGCCAGTTCGTGGGCTTCGGTGAGCAATACGATAAACACGCCCAACGCGCCGAGGGCCAGCAAAATGCCGACGGTGACGCTGAACCAGGTGCTGTATTGCTGGCTGTAGTCGTAACCGATCCAGACCAATACCGAACCACAGAGGAACGCGATAAAGGTCAGGAAGGTGCGGCCACGCTGGCGCAGGGCCGAGCCGTCGATCATCAGCAGGGTCAGCGACAGCAGCGCCAGCACCACCGAGCCGATGGCCAGCACGCGCCATTGCGGGATCGCGACGACCGGGCCTTCAAAGTTGAATTTCTGCTGGCGTGCGGCGTTGTACACGCCCCAATAAGCGCCCGCCGAGCCTTCGTCGCTGACTTTCCACGGCTGGTCGAAGGCCTCGATCACGAAGTAGTTGTAACCCTGGCGGTTCAGTTTGTTCACCAGCGTACGCAGGTAAATCGCCTGGTCTGCCGGCGAGCTTTCATTGCCACCGCGCATACGGCCGTTGCTCGGCCAGCCCACTTCCGAGAGCAGCAGCGGTTTTTTCGGGAACAGCTTTTTCAGATCCCGTGCACGGTCCAGTACGTACTGGCCGGCCTTGTCCATCGGGATGAACTCCCAGAACGGCAGGATGTGCGCGGCGATCAGGTCGACGTGCTTGGCCAGTTGCGGGTTCTTTTCCCAGATGTGCCATTGCTCGGAGGTGGTCACCGGCACTTTCACGGCGGCGCGCACCCGGTCCAGCAGCACGATCAGCGCCTCCGGGGTGATTTCTTCGCGGAACAATGCCTCGTTACCGACCACCACGCGCACGACACTGCGCGAGTTGTTGGCGATCTCGATGGCGCGCTGGATTTCACGCTCGTTGCGTTCCAGGTCCGGGCTGATCCAGATCCCCAGGGTCACGCGCAGGCCGAACTCTTCGGCAAGTTTGGGAATATCGCCCAACGTGCCGTCGACCGAGTAAGTACGGATGTTGTCCGTCAGCTTGCTCATGATCGCCAGGTCCTGGCGCATCTGGTCGTCAGTGGGGTACTGGTCTTTCTGCGGGAACTGGCCTTGTTGGAACGGCGAGTAGGAGAACCCGGAGATCTGTTCTGGCCAGTTAGGGGTGGTAACCGGGCGGTTTATCAGCGCCCAGAAGCCGGTAAACAGCGCGGCAATTGCCAGCACTACCACCAGGTTGAGTCCAAATTTACGCGATGACATGGCTATTTCGGGTTCCAAAGGGTGTGGAACGAAAAGAGGTGTCGGCCTACGCCGAACGGCGCGCATCCTACACCGGCCTTTAACTGAGCGTACAGCAGACAGAGAAAAGCCGGACGTTAGTCAGCGAAAGACCCTCTAAGTTCTTTACTTGTAGCTGGAAGCTTCGAACTTGTCGCTGTGTAGTCCATAATGCGCGCCGGTTTTTGGGGTAATGGTCATGAGCACAGAAGATCCGCGGTTTGCAGGCGTCGCCCGCTTGTATGGCATTGAAGGCCTGGAACGCTTGAAAGCGGCCCATGTGGCGATCGTCGGCGTCGGCGGCGTGGGCTCTTGGGCGGCGGAAGCCATGGCCCGTTGCGGCGTGGGCGAGATTTCGCTGTTTGACCTGGACGATGTCTGCGTCAGCAACAGCAACCGCCAGTTGCACGCCCTGGACAGCACCGTGGGCAAGCCCAAGGTCGAGGTAATGGCCGAACGCCTGCGCGGCATCAACCCGGACTGCACGGTGCATGCGGTGGCGGACTTCGTAACCCGTGACACCATGGCTGAGTACATCACGCCGAATATCGATTGCGTGATCGACTGCATCGACGCCGTGAACGCCAAGGCCGCGCTGATTGCCTGGTGCAAGCGTCGCAAGATCCAGATCATCACCACCGGCGGCGCCGGCGGGCAAATCGACCCGACGCTGATCCAGGTCTGCGACTTGAACCGCACCTTCAACGACCCGCTGGCCTCGAAAGTGCGCTCCACGCTACGCCGCGACTACGGCTTTTCGCGCACCGTGACCCGCCATTACAGCGTGCCGTGTGTGTTCTCTACCGAGCAGCTGCGCTATCCCAAGCCGGACGGCAGCATTTGTTTGCAGAAAAGTTTTGTCGGTGACGGCGTGAAGCTGGACTGTGCGGGCGGGTTTGGCGCGGTGATGATGGTCACGGCCACGTTTGGCATGGTGGCGGCGACCAAGGCGGTGGACAAGATTGTGGCCGGGGTGCGCAGGCCGTCGGAGCGGGTTAAACCTACCCAGATCTAGCTGTCCTGCACAAAACAAAATGTGGGAGCTGGCTTTGACTGATAGACCGAGGTGCCTGCATCGCAGGCAAGCCAGCTCCCACACAAGCCAGCTGCCACATTAGTTTTGCGTACAGGTCAGCTCTTGCATGCGCTGCAGTACAGCATTAAGCCCATTGCTGCGCGACGGCGACAGCTGGCGCGAAAGCCCCAGTTGATTGAACCAGTCCGGCAAGTCAACCGCCTGCAACTCACTTGCCGACAACCCATTGACCCGTGCCAGCAGCAACGCCACCAACCCCCGGATCATTCGCGCATCGCTGCTCGCGGCAAACTGCCAATGGCCGTCCTGTAAACGGCCGACCAACCACACCAGGCTTTCACAGCCCTGCACGAGGTTGGCCTCAACCTTTTCGTCAGCCGTCAACGCCGGCAGCCGCTCGCCCCACTGCATCAGCATGCGGGCGCGTTGTTCCCAACTGCCTACTGCCTGAAACGACTCAAGCGCGCTGATGGCATCCGCAGGCAAGCTCATCGCAACATATCCAGCGCCTGATCCAGCGCTTCAAAGAAGCGCTCCAGGTCATCGGAGTCGTTATACAGCGCCAGGGACACACGGATCGCTCCGGACAAGTGCATGGCCTTGAGCAATGGCATGGCGCAATGATGGCCAGCTCGCACGGCAATGCCTTGTTCGGTCAACAGATGAGCCAGGTCGGCGTTATGCACGCCCTCCACCACGAAACTGGCGAGTGCCACCTGGGGCGAGCCCAGTACGCGCACGCCATTGCGTGCTTTCAGGCCGCGCAGCAGGTAGTCATGCAGGGCTGCTTCATGGGCGACCACGGCCGGCTGGTCCAGAGAGTTCAGGTAGTCCAGCGTGGCACCCAGGCCGATCACACTTGCAATCGGCGGCGTGCCCGCTTCGAAACCCAGCGGGGCAGGGCGAAAGCTCGCACTTTGATACTCGGCCTGCTGCACCATCTCGCCGCCAAACTGCCAGTGGCGCAGGTGATGCAGCGCTTCGTTGCGGCCATACAGCACGCCGACGCCGTCCGGGCCGTAGAGCTTATGACTGGAAAACACGTAGAAGTCGCAACCCCGCGCCTGTACGTCGTGGCGACCATGGACAATGCCTTGGGCGCCATCGACCACGGTCAAGGCACCGTGGGCCTTGGCCATTGGCAGCAAGACCTCCAAAGGTTGCCAGGCGCCGAGTACGTTGGACAGCTGGCTCACTGCCAGCAAGCGCGTACGCGGGCTGATCAATTCGGCGGCGGCTTGCAGGTCAATCACGCCATCATCGCCAAGGGGCAAGACCACCAGCGTCAGCGCGCGACGTTTGGCCAGTTGCTGCCAGGGCAGCAGGTTGGCGTGGTGTTCCAGGGCGCTGAGGACAATTTCATCACCCGCATTGAATAAGTGCTCAAGGCCATAGGCCAGGAGGTTCAGCGCAGACGTCGCGCCGTGGGTAAACACGATCTGCCCGCTGTCACCTGCATTCAACCACTGCGCGACCTTGCTGCGACTGTCTTCAAACGCCTGGGTCGCGTGGGCACCCGGCAAATGCTGGGCACGGTGCACATTGGCTGCGCCATTGGCGTAGTAATGGCTGATGGCATCCAACAGGGCTTGGGGTTTTTGCGTGGTGGCGGCGTTGTCCAGGTAGGTCTGGTCTTGCCGTTGCAGGGTGGCGATGGCCGGAAAATCGGCGCGCCAGGGGGAGGGCACAAGCATGGTCTTAAGACTCGTATAAGCGAGCCCCAGGTTTGGGGCTCGCTAGTGGCATCGAGTGGCTGCTTAGTTGTGAGCGTGCAGCGCTTCGTTCAGTTCGATCGCCGATTTGTGGGTTTTGCACTCCACGGCACCGGTCTGGGAATTGCGGCGGAACAGCAGGTCCGGCTGGCCGGCCAGTTCGCGCGCCTTGACCACTTTGACCAGTTGGTTGTGCTCGTCTAGCAGAGCAACCTTGGTACCGGCAGTCACGTACAGGCCCGACTCCACGGTATTGCGGTCGCCCAACGGGATACCGATACCGGCGTTGGCGCCGATCAGGCAGCCTTCGCCCACCTTGATCACGATGTTGCCGCCGCCCGACAGGGTGCCCATGGTGGAGCAACCGCCGCCCAGGTCCGAACCCTTGCCGACGAATACACCTGCCGATACACGGCCTTCGATCATGCCCGGGCCTTCGGTGCCACCGTTGAAGTTGACGAAACCTTCGTGCATCACGGTGGTGCCTTCGCCCACGTAGGCGCCCAGGCGGATGCGCGCGGCATCAGCGATACGCACACCGGTTGGCACAACGTAATCAGTCATTTTTGGGAACTTGTCCACCGAGAACACTTCCAGCAGCTCGCCACGCAGGCGTGCTTCCAGTTGGCGCTCGGCCAGCTCGTTGATGTCGATTGCGCCCTGGCTGGTCCACGCCACGTTCGGCAACTGCGGGAACACACCGGCCAGGCTCAGGCCGTGGGGCTTGACCAGGCGGTGGGACAGCAGGTGCAGCTTGAGGTAGGCCTCAGGCGTGGAGGTCAGTGCGGCGTCTTCGGCCAACAGGGTGGCGACCAACGGGGTGTGGCTTTCAGCCAGGCGGCTGAGCAGCGCGGCCTGGGCCGTGTCGACACCTTTGAGCGCGTCAGCCAGTTGCAGCGCCTGGCTCACGGTGAAAGTAATGGCCTGGTTGCCTTCGGTGTAACCGAGGATCGGCGCGATGGCGGCAACGATCTCGGCCGACGGGTTGAGCAGCGGTTGTGCGTAAAACACTTCCAGCCAAGCACCTTGGCGGTTCTGAGTGCCGACGCCGAAGCCCAGGCTGAACAGGGAATTGGACATGCTGTTACCTCTACAAAAATGGAAGGCTGGCCTACTTGAGGGCCGCCGAATAACTATCTGGCTTGAAGCCAATCAGGGTTCTGTCACCGAGATCGAGCACCGGGCGCTTGATCATCGAGGGTTGTGCGAGCATCAATTCAATGGCTTTCGACTGATCGAGATCGGCTTTGCGTTCGTCTTCGAGTTTGCGAAAGGTGGTGCCCGCACGGTTCAAAACCACCTGCCAACCGTGCTCGTTGCACCATTGGGTCAAGTGTTCGCGGTCGATACCGGCTGTTTTGTAGTCGTGGAACTCATAGCTCACAGCGTGCTCATCGAGCCAGGTGCGCGCCTTTTTCATGGTGTCGCAGGCTTTGATGCCGAAAAGGTGCAAGGTTTTGCTTGAAGCGGTCAAGGAATTGCCCCCCTTTGGACGTATGAAAGTTAAAGGTCACGGATTATGCCACGGCCAGCGGGTTTGGGTGCCGCTCGTCATACTTGCCGATGATTCAGTGCGACTTATGTGCAAAAGCCGTTGCGCAGCCAAGCGGGTAACATAGCCGGTTAATATGGCACTTCAACGGCCAGTTGTTGCCAGATCGGTGTCATAGCAAGTCGATTGTCCGGGAAACCCGCGTTATGCAAACCGCCTATACCGTTCTTATCCTGCTGATGCTGGTCAGCGTTTCGCGTCTTGTCGGGCGCATTATTCCCCTGCCGTTGCCCTTGGTGCAGATCGCCGCCGGCGCCTTGCTGGCCTGGCCTACGCTGGGGTTGCACGTGGCGCTGGACCCGGAGCTGTTCCTGTTTTTGTTCCTGCCGCCGTTGCTGTTCTCCGATGGCTGGCGCATGCCCAAGCGCGAATTGTGGCGGCTCAGAGGCCCGATCCTTACGCTGGCGGTGGGTCTGGTGCTATTTACCGTGGTGGGCGCCGGTTACTTCATCCATTGGATATTGCCCACGATCCCGTTGCCGGTGGCCTTCGCCTTGGCGGCCGTATTGTCCCCGACTGACGCCGTGGCGGTGTCGGCCATTTCCCAAAATCGCCTGCCAAAACCTTTGATGCATATGCTTCAAGGCGAGGCATTGATGAATGATGCCTCGGGCCTGGTGACCTTCAAGTTCGCCCTGGCGGCGGCGTTGACCGGCGTGTTTTCCCTGGCCGATGCCAGCCTGACTTTTGTGCTGGTAGCGGTGGGCGGCCTCGCGGTAGGCGTGGCGCTGAGCTGGTTGGTCGGCCGTTTACGCGCCTGGATGATTGCCCGTGGTTGGGACGACCCGGCCACCCACGTGGTGTTTATGTTGCTGCTGCCGTTCGCAGCCTACGTGCTGGCCGAGCGCCTGGGCGCATCCGGCATCCTGTCGGCGGTGGCGGCGGGCATGATGCAAAGCTGGCTCGACTTGCTGCCACGCCAGACCAGCACGCGCTTGCTCAACCGCAGTGTGTGGTCGCTGCTGGAGTTTGCGTTTAATGGCCTGATCTTCCTGCTACTGGGCCTGCAACTGCCGGACATCATCAAGGCCGTGGTCAGTCACGAACCGACACTGTGGCCAACGCTGTTGTATCGCTGCCTGGATGTGGTTGCGATCTTCCTGGTGCTGGTGGTGCTGCGCTTTATCTGGGTGCAAAGCATCTGGCGTTTGTCGGGCCTGTTACGGCGGCTGCGTGGGAAAAGCGAGCTGACACTGGTGCCTACGGCCCGGTCCTGCTGGCTATTGACCGTGGGTGGCGTGCGCGGTGCGGTCACTTTGGCGGGTGTGATGTCGGTGCCTTTATTGCTGGCGCCTGGCCAGGATTTTCCCGAGCGCGACCTGCTGATCTTTATCGCCGCCGGCGTGATCCTACTGTCGCTGGTGGCGGCCTGCATTGCCTTGCCGCTGCTATTGCGTGGCATCGAGCAGAGCCCCGATGAAAAGCGCCATAACGAAGTGCGTGAGGCGTGGAAAAAAACCGCCGTAGCCGCCATCCACGCGCTGGAAGCGGACGAGCCTGCCGAAACCGAAACCCCAGACGCCGCCCAGGCAGCACTCGCGACCGAGCTAAAGGCGCGGCTGATGTCGGAATACCGTCATCAGTTGGAAGTATTCAACGATTCAGCCGAAGCCCAGGCACTGGCGCATCAGATGGACCTGCTTGAACGCAAATTGCGCCTCAAGGCCTTGCGCGCGCAGCGCTTGGAGTTGTACAGCCTGAGCCGTCATCACCAGATTGGTGATGACGTGTTGCGCGAGGTCCTGGCGGATCTGGATATGAGTGAGGCGAATCTGGGTGTGATGAAGTAGTTGTCCACACCGCGGTGCCTTAAGGTTTGGGGTACTGCTCGGCTATGAAAGACTTATCCAGTTCTGTCAATCGGGTGGGCCAAGGGATTGCCGGCTGCTTCCATAGTTCGTCTCTGGTGAAGCCGTAATGCATGATTGAGTTTCTATCGTATTTGGAGGCAGCGACGTTTTTTCCAGTGAGGCGCTGGAGAATGTCTTTATGGATGGCTTCATTCGATCCATGGCCTTTAAAGTGTCTGTAGATGGTTGGCGTATTAAAATCAATCGTTCTATTGGGGTGTTTATGTTCGTGATGCAACCCTAGGGCATGCCCGAACTCATGGGCTGCAATGGCTTCGAATCTTGGGTTGTCGTAAGGGTTTGGCAACACCATGGTCGGTAGGTAGAGGGGTACCTTTTGCGCGTCGGTTCCAAGTGCAGAGCTGCCTGATTGAGTCTCCCCATAATCCAGCGCGATGCGTATATCTCCCTCTTCCCCTGAAACAAATTCAAAGGTCAGGTTGATATGCGACAGCCAAAGATTCGCAGCCTTTTTTATGTGCTCCAGTGCTTCTTCGTCGGCATCATAGACAGCAATCTTCAGCGTGGAATTTTGCGGCCAGTATTTGTCGGGTGCTGAAACAGCGCGGGTTTTTCTTGAGTGGGATTTATCCGGGGGCGCTTGATATATATCAATGTCGTGAGTGCGTGTGGAGGTGAAACCGAGAGTTGCTGTGCTCAGGTTTGTCATCGTGCCATGTCTACATTGTTCAAGACGTTAATGAACATTGAGTGGCACTTGTCGTTGATAGGATTCCACCGATTGTCGTTTTTACGCAAATGGCTACTTATGCAGCGCAGTGTCGATCGTGTGGCGCTGCCCGCACTTTATTACAGTGCGGGCATTGTGGGGTGTTCAGCGACGGTTTATGAAGTCCCGAATCCGTTCCGCCGCTTCCACACACTCCGACAACGGCGCAACCAGAGCCAGGCGTACGCGACCGGCGCCAGGGTTGAAGCCGTCGACTTCGCGCGACAGGTACGAACCCGGCACTACGGTCACGTGTTCTTCCACGAACAAGTCACGGCAGAACGCGGCATCGTCGCCCTTCACATTCGGCCACAGATAGAAGCCGCCGTCTGGGGCTTGTACATCCAGCACCGGCTTGAGAATCGCCAGCACGGCGTCGAATTTCTCCCGATACATGTCACGGTTGGCCAATACGTGGGGCTCATCCTGCCAGGCAGCAATGCTGGCCAGCTGGGTTTGCACCGGCATCGCGCAACCGTGATAGGTGCGGTACAGCAGGAAGGCCTTGAGGATATCGGCATCGCCAGCCACGAAACCCGAGCGCAGGCCCGGCAGGTTGGAGCGCTTGGACAGGCTGTGGAACACCACGCAACGCTTGAAGTCCTGGCGGCCCAGTTCCACACAGGCGCTGAGCAGGCCTGGCGGCGGGGTTTGTTCGTCGAAGTACAGCTCGCTGTAGCACTCGTCGGCGGCGATCACGAAGTCATATTCGTCGGCCAGGGCGATGAGCTTTTTCAGGGTCTCGACCGGGATCAGCGCGCCGGTCGGGTTGCCGGGTGAGCACAGGAACAGGATCTGGCAGCGTTTCCAGATGTCTGGCGAAACGGCGTCGAAGTCCGGGTTGAAACCATTGCTGACCAGGCACGGCAGGTAATGCGGCTTGGCCCCGGCCAGGAACGCAGCGCCTTCATAGATCTGATAGAACGGGTTGGGGCTGACCACCAGTGCATCGTCAGCGCGGTTGACCACGGTTTGGGTGAAGGCAAACAGCGCCTCGCGGGTGCCGTTGACCGGCAAAATGTTGCGCGCCGGGTCGAGCCAACCTTTGGGCACGTTGAAGCGCCGTTCGCACCAGGCGCCGATGGCCTCGCGCAGGGCCGGGATGCCCAGGGTGGTCGGGTACACCGCCATCTGGTCGAGGTTATCCGCCAGGGCCTTGGCTACGAAGGCCGGGGATTTGTGCTTCGGCTCGCCGATGGACAGCGCGATCGGGCGCTTATCCGGGTTCGGTGTAACGCTGCCGAGCAGGGCGCGCAGTTTTTCGAACGGGTAGGGCTGGAGCTGGTTCAGGGCGTTGTTCATGTAAGCCTCGATCAAGATGAGTGCGGCCTTTTGTGGGAGCTGGCTTGCCTGCGATCACATCGCTGCGGTGTACCAGATGCACCGCGGCGCCCGCATCGCAGGCAAGCCAGCTCCCACAGGGACCGTGCCCACTGGGAAGTTAAAAATCAAATGGTCAGTCTGGTCAGCTCGACACCCGGTTCCTGGCTCACGCTCAATTGCTGCACGATGGCTTCCTGCAAGCGCAGGCACAGCTGCGGGTCGGACAGCGGCTGGTTGTCGGCGTCGGTAATGAAGAACACGTCTTCCACGCGTTCCCCCAGGGTCGCAATCTTGGCGTTTTGCAGCGACAGGTCGAACTCCAGGAAGATCCCGCCGATGCGCGCCAGCAAGCCTGGGCGGTCCGGTGCGCTGAGTTCCAGCACGGTCACTGGGCGCTGGGCGTCGTTGGAAATGGTCACCTGGGGCGCAAACGCAAAGTGCTTGAGCTGGCGCGGCACCCGGCGCTGGATGATGGTTGGGTAGTCATCAGGGTTGCGCAGGGCCTCGGTAAGGCCTTCGCGGATCTTTTTCACGCGCACCGGGTTGTCGCCGATCGAGTCACCGTCGGTGTCGAGCACAATGTAGGTGTCGAGGGTGAACTGGCTGCTGGAGGTGATAACCCGCGCATCATGGATGTTCAGGTTGAGCTGGTCCATGGCGGCCACGGTCACGGCGAAGAAGTCGTGCTGGTCCGGCGCGTAGATGAAGATCTGCGTGCCGCCCTCGAATTCGCGCTGGGTGGTTTCCTTGATCAGCACCAGTGGGCCGCCGTCGGCCGGCTGTTGCAGGATCGCGTCACTGTGCCAGGCCACGTCGCCGGCGGTGTGGCGCAGGAAGTAATCATCGCCCAGTTGCGACCATAGCTGCTCGACGTCATCCGGGTCGTTGCCGCCGCGCACGAGGATATCCAGGGCCGCGCTTTGGGTGCGGCGGATCTGCTCCTCGCGGTCCACCGGGTTTTCCAGGCCACGGCGCAGCGCGCGCTTGGTCTCGGTGTAGAGCTGGCGCAACAGGCTGGCGCGCCAGGAATTCCACAGTGTCGGGTTGGTGGCGTTGATGTCGGAGACGGTCAGCACGTAAAGATAGTCGAGGCGGGTTTCATCACCGACGATCCCGGCAAAGTCGTGGATCACCTGCGGGTCGGAGAGGTCCTTGCGCTGCGCGGTCGTCGACATCACCAGGTGGTTCTGCACCAGCCACACGATCAGGCGGCTGTCCCACTGCGGCAATTGGTGGCGCTGGCAGAAGGCTTCGGCATCGACCGCGCCGACTTCAGAGTGGTCGCCATGCCGGCCTTTGCCGATGTCGTGGTACAGGCCGGCCAGATAGATCAGTTCGGGTTTGGGTAGCTTGGCCATGAGTTTACTGGCCAGCGGGAATTTTTCTGACACCTGGGTGTACTGCAACTTGCGCAGGTGTTTGATCAAATTGAGGGTGTGGGCGTCGACGGTATAGATGTGGAACAGGTCGTGCTGCATCTGCCCGACGATAAAGCCGAACTCCGGCAGGTAGCGGCCGAGGATGCCGTAACGGTTCATGCGCCGCAGGTTGCGGTGAATGCCGATCTTGCACTTGAACAGTTCGATAAACAGGCTGGTGTTACGGATGTCGTTGCGAAAATCATCGTCGATCAGGTGACGGTTTTCCCGCAGCAGGCGGATGGTATCGGCGCGCACGCCTTTGATTTCCGGCTGCTGGGCCATCAGCACAAAGATTTCCAGCATGGCGAACGGCGTGCGACGGAACACATTGTCGTTGCGCGCCTCGATATAGCCGTCGTGCAGTTGGAAGCGCGAGTTGATCGGCTGCGGCGGGGCTTCGTCTTCCGGCGCCAGGATCACCTCTTCGAAGTGCTGGATGATCAGGTCGCTGAGCTGGGCAATGCTCATGACCACGCGGTAATACTGCTGCATGAAGCTTTCGATGCTGGTTTTCGCGTCCTCGCCTTCAAACCCCAGCAGGGTGGCGATGGAGCGCTGGTGGTCGAACAGCAGGCGGTCTTCGGAGCGCCCGGCGAGCATGTGCAGGGCGTAACGCACCTTCCACAGGAACTCCTGGGACGAGGCCAGCAGCGCATTTTCGCTCTCGACCAGAAAGCCTTCACCGGCCAAGGCGCGCAGGTTGAGGGTGCCGTACTGGCGGCGGGCCACCCATAAGATGGTCTGGATGTCGCGCAGCCCGCCCGGAGAGCCTTTGACGTTGGGTTCCAGGTTGTATTCGGTGTCGTTGTACTTGTGGTGCCGGGCTTTTTGCTCGGCACGCTTGGCCAGGAAGAACTCCTTGCTTGGCCACATATGCGCGGTGCTGGTGACCTCCAGCATGCGCTGGCGCAGGCGTTCCGGCCCGGCGATGGTGCGGCTTTCCATCAGGTTAGTGATGACGGTGAGGTCGGCGCGTGCCTCTTCGGCGCATTCGTCCACCGAGCGCACGCTCTGGCCGACCTCCAGGCCGATGTCCCACAACAGCGTCAGAAAACGCTCGATGGAATCGCGAAAGATCTCATGATCGGCACTGTCCAGCAGGATCAGCAGGTCGATGTCGGAGTAGGGGTGCAACTCACCTCGACCGTAGCCGCCGACCGCTACCAGGGCGATGTCGGCGTCTTCACTCCAACTGAACTGCTCCCAGGCCTTTTGCAGGATATTGTCGACGAACCAGGCGCGGTCCTCGATCAGCCGACGAATGTCCCGGCCGCTGCGAAAGCGCTCATCGAGCACCTCGCGGGCCTGGCGGATAGCCTTCTTGAAGGCGGCGATGGGGCTTGCCTTCAGGGCCAGTTCGGCCTGGAACTGGCCACGGTCGAAGAGTTCGGGGTCCACCTGGGGCATCGATCGGCTTTCCTATCTGTCTATTGAGTCAGTCACAACGGTGTAGCTGGAAAACCGAGGCAACCATCACGCCGAAACGCGAGGGATCGTGTCGTCTGCGCGCAGGGTGAAGATCTCGTAGCCGGTTTCGGTGACCAGCAGGGTATGTTCCCACTGGGCCGAGAGCTTGCGGTCCTTGGTGATGGCGGTCCAACCGTCGCCCAGCACCTTGGTGTCGGCTTTGCCCTGGTTGATCATTGGCTCGATGGTGAAGGTCATGCCTGCCTTGAGCTCCATGCCGGTGCCGGCGCGGCCGTAGTGCAGGATCTGTGGTTCTTCATGGAATACGGTGCCGATACCGTGGCCGCAGAATTCGCGCACCACCGAAAAGCCGTTCTTTTCTGCGTGCTTCTGGATCACTTCACCGATATCGCCCAGGCGGCAGCCAGGTTTTACGATCTCGATGGCCTTGTACATGCATTCCTGGGTGACCTGGGACAGGCGCTCAGCCCAGACCGGCACGTTGCCGACGTGGAACATACGGCTGGTATCGCCGAAATAGCGGTCCTTGATCACGGTGACGTCGATGTTCAGGGTGTCGCCGTCCTTCAACGGCTTGTCGCCTGGAATCCCGTGGCAGACCACGTGGTTGACCGAGGTGCAGATCGATTTGGGGAAGCCCTTGTAGTTCAGTGGGGCAGGGATGGCCTTTTGCACGTTGACTATATAGTCGTGGCAGATCTGGTTCAGAGTGTCGGTGGTGACGCCTGGCTTGACATGCTCGGCAATCATTTCCAGCACGTCGGCAGCCAGTTTGCCGGCAATGCGCATGCCGGCGATGTCTTCGGCGGTTTTCAAACTAACGGTCATACAGGCTCTCTCTAGCGCGACGCGCTGAAATCAATACGGTTTACGGGCGTGCGACAAATGGTTACGAAATTCGCACAAGCCTCAAAAAACGCGATTCTAACAGACGATGGCGTCAAATCATGATCCTCTGATAATCGCATCTCTCTATAGAGTAAGGGTATGTCGGCTCTATTCAAGGGGTTACACGAACACGGTTGCTGGCAAATGTGATTGCAGGTTTCGTTTTCGTCCTTCGTGTGGTATAAAATGCGCCGCTTTCCGGGGATACCCCGCAAAGCTTAAATCCACACACGTGTCGACACGATGACCTGGGTGCCGGAGGCCTTGATGCCGCTGGTTGGTCATTGGGATACGTGGAGGCCAAACCCGACTTATTAAGGAACTATCATGTCCCAAGTCAACATGCGCGATATGCTGAAGGCCGGTGTGCACTTCGGTCACCAGACCCGTTACTGGAACCCGAAAATGGGTAAATACATTTTCGGCGCGCGTAACAAGATCCACATTATCAACCTTGAAAAAACCCTGCCAATGTTCAACGAAGCTCTGACTTTCGTAGAGCGTCTGGCCCAGGGCAAAAACAAGATCCTGTTCGTCGGCACCAAGCGTTCCGCTGGCAAGATCGTTGCTGAAGAAGCAGCACGTTGCGGTTCGCCGTACGTCGATCACCGCTGGTTGGGCGGCATGCTGACCAACTTCAAAACCATCCGTGCTTCCATCAAGCGTCTGCGTGACCTTGAAGTGCAAGCCGAAGACGGTACTTTCGCCAAGCTGACCAAGAAAGAAGCGCTGATGCGCTCCCGTGACCTGGAAAAGCTCGATCGTTCCCTGGGTGGTATCAAGGACATGGGCGGTCTGCCTGACGCACTGTTCGTTATCGACGTTGATCACGAGCGCATCGCGATCACCGAAGCCAACAAGCTGGGCATCCCTGTTATCGGCGTAGTCGATACCAACAGCAGCCCGGAAGGCGTTGACTACATCATCCCAGGCAACGATGACGCAATCCGCGCTATCCAGCTGTACATGGGTTCGATGGCTGACGCTGTAATCCGTGGTCGCAACCACGTTGCTGGTGGTACCGAGCAGTTCGTTGAAGAAGCTCCGGTAGCTGCCGCTGAGTAATTAGCGCCCTGGCGTTGACTCAGTAAGCAAAAAGGGGGCTTGGCCCCCTTTTTGCCACCTCGAAAACCATTTGTCGGCAGCGCAGCTACAACTTCTGTAACGTGCAGCGGCCTACAAGGGTGATTCGGGAAGAATTGATCGCCCGTTTGATCGGGTGGAATGGTTGAAAACCTATCCAAGAGGATTTTGAAATGGCAGAGATTACTGCAGCGTTGGTTAAAGAACTGCGTGAGCGTACCGGCGAAGGCATGATGGATTGCAAAAAGGCCTTGACCAAGGCTGGCGGCGACATCGAAAAAGCCATTGATGACATGCGTGCTTCCGGCGCCATCAAGGCTGCCAAGAAAGCAGGCAACGTTGCTGCTGAAGGCGCTATCGCTCTGGTTGAAGACGGCAAGGCTGCCGTTCTGCTGGAAGTGAACTCCCAGACCGACTTCCTGGCTCTGCAGGACGACTTCAAGGCATTCGTTGCTGCCAGCGTCAAGAAAGCATTCGACGACAAGCTCACTACCGTTGAGCCGTTGATCGAAGCTCAAGAAGCTGATCGCCTGGTACTGGTCGGCAAGGTTGGCGAAAACGTCAACATCCGTCGCCTGGCCCGCATTGAAGGCGATGTGGTTGGTGGTTACCTGCACGGTAACAAAATCGGCGTCGTGGTTGCCCTGAAAGGCGGCGACGTTGAGCTGGCAAAAGACATCGCTATGCACGTAGCGGCCAGCAACCCGGAATTCCTGCTGCCATCGGAAGTGTCCGCTGACGCAATCGAACGCGAAAAAGCCGTGTTCCTGAGCCTCAACGCTGACAAGATCGCCGGCAAGCCGGAAAACATCGTTGAAAACATGATCAAAGGCCGTATCAGCAAGTTCCTGGCTGAAGCGAGCCTGGTTGAGCAGGCGTTCGTCAAGAACCCTGAAATCAAGGTTGGCGAACTGGCCAAGAAAGCCGGTGCTGAAATCGTTTCCTTCACCTACTACAAAGTAGGCGAGGGCATCGAGAAGCCGGTCGACAACTTCGCTGAAGAAGTTGCTGCCCAGCTGGCTGCCGCCAAGCAATAAGACAGTTTTCAACTGTCGCCGAAAGAGGCTGCCCGCTCACGCGCGCAGCCTCTTTTCAAATGGGAAGGCCAATTTTTATTTGGCTTCCTTTCGGAACTGGCTTACAAAGCCGTGTTCCGATGGCGCTGTAATAGCGTCCAGCTAGAGTGAACGCAAGCCGTAAACGGCTCGCCAAGAATTTTTAAAAAATACGCCGCAGGAGAGATTCGCAATGGCTCAGCAGGGCAGTGGTTATCAGGCTCGCTATAAACGCATTCTACTCAAGCTCAGCGGCGAGGCCCTGATGGGCTCGGAAGAGTTCGGGATCGATCCCAAGGTGCTCGACCGCATGGCGCTCGAAGTCGGCCAACTGGTCGGCATCGGCGTTCAAGTCGGCCTGGTGATTGGCGGCGGTAACCTGTTCCGTGGCGCGGCACTGAGTGCTGCCGGTATGGACCGGGTCACTGGCGACCACATGGGCATGCTGGCCACTGTGATGAACGCCCTGGCCATGCGCGACGCCCTGGAGCGCGCCAATATCTCGGCCATCGTGATGTCGGCTATTTCCATGGTTGGCGTGACTGATCATTATGATCGTCGCAAAGCCATGCGCCACCTGAACGCCAAGGAAGTCGTGATCTTTGCCGCAGGCACGGGTAACCCGTTCTTCACGACCGATTCGGCTGCCTGCCTGCGTGCCATCGAAATCGATGCTGACGTGGTGCTCAAGGCCACCAAGGTAGACGGCGTCTATACTGCCGACCCATTCAAAGACCCGCATGCCGAGAAGTTCGATCATCTGACCTACGATGAAGTGCTGGATCGCAAGCTGGGTGTGATGGACCTGACGGCTATTTGCCTGTGCCGCGACCACAAGATGCCGCTGCGCGTATTTAACATGAACAAGCCCGGCGCCCTGCTGAACATCGTACACGGCGGCGCGGAAGGGACTCTGATCGAGGAAGGCCAACAATGATCAACGAAATCAAGAAAGACGCTCAAGAGCGTATGCAGAAATCCCTGGACTCTCTGAATCACGCATTTGGTCAGATCCGTACCGGCAAGGCCCACCCAAGCATTTTGGGTAGTGTGATGGTGCCGTACTACGGCGCAGATACCTCCATCACCCAGGTGGCCAACATCACCGTAAAAGACTCGCGCACCCTGCAAGTCGTGGCTTTTGAGCGCAACATGCTCGGCGCTGTCGACAAGGCCATCCAGAGCGCTGGCTTGAACCTCAACCCGACCAACCTGGGCGAGTTGTTGCTGATCTCCATGCCAGCCCTGACCGAAGAAACCCGTAAGGGCTTCACCAAGCAGGCGCGCAGCGCAGCTGAAGATGCGCGGGTTGCAGTGCGTAATATCCGCCGTGATGCGCTGGGCGACCTGAAGAAACTGGTCAAGGACAAAGAAATCAGCGAAGACGAAGAACGTCGCGCCGTCGCCGATATCGACAAGCTGACCAAAGATGCCGAGGCCCAGATCACCAAGGCTACGGAAGAGAAAGAAAAGGACCTGATGGCCGTATAAGGGGTCAGGACACCTTCATGGAAAAGACCAAGCAGACTGTGCCCTCTGTGGTGCCGCGCCATGTCGCGATCATCATGGACGGGAATAATCGCTGGGCGAAAAAACGCTTTATGCCGGGTGTCGCCGGGCATAAAGCGGGTGTCGATGCAGTGCGCGCGGTGATTGAGGTATGTGCCGAGGCCAAGGTCGAAGTGTTGACCCTGTTTGCCTTCTCCAGTGAGAACTGGCAACGGCCGGCCGAAGAAGTCAGCGCCTTGATGGACCTGTTCTTCAAGGCTTTGCGTCGTGAGGCCAAGCGCCTCAACGACAACAACATCAGCCTGCGTATCATCGGTGACCGTTCGCGGTTTCATCCGGAGCTGCAGGCGGCCATGCGCGAAGCTGAAGCCATCACCGCTGGCAGCAACCGTTTTGTACTGCAGATCGCGGCCAACTATGGCGGCCAGTGGGATATCGCCCAGGCCGCGCAGCGCCTGGCTCGCGAAGTACAGGCCGGGCACCTGCGGCCCGACGACATCACGCCCGAATTGTTGCAAACCTGCCTGGTGACCGGTGACCTGCCGTTGCCGGACCTGTGTATCCGCACCGGTGGCGAGCACCGCATCAGCAACTTCCTGTTGTGGCAGTTGGCCTACACCGAGCTGTACTTCTCCGACCTGTTCTGGCCGGACTTCAAACACGATGCCATGCGTAATGCACTGGCCGATTTCGCTTCCCGTCAGCGCCGCTTCGGTAAAACGAGCGAGCAGATCGAAGCTGGAGCCCGGGTTTAAATGCTTAAACAACGAATCATCACCGCACTGATCCTGCTGCCGATCGCCTTGTGTGGGTTTTTCCTGCTCGACGGTTCCGGCTTTGCGCTGTTTATCGGCGTGGTCGTGACCCTGGGTGCCTGGGAGTGGGCGCGTCTGGCGGGCTTTAATGCGCAATTGCCACGCGTGGTCTACGCCGCTGTTGTAGCGCTGTTGCTGTTTCTGATGCATACCCTGTCGAGCATCGTGGTGCCTTGGGTATTGGGCGCTGCGGTGCTGTGGTGGGCGCTCGCGACCTTCCTGGTGCTGACCTTTCCGCGCACCAGTGGCCATTGGTCCAGTGTTGCCAGCAAATTGGTGATTGGCTTGTTGATTTTGCTGCCGGCCTGGCAAGGCCTGGTGGAAATCAAGAATGCACCGAACGGCAACCTGCTGATCATGGCGGTGATGGGGTTGGTGTGGGGCGCCGATATTGGCGCCTACTTCTCTGGTCGCGCCTTCGGCAAGCGCAAGCTGGCCCCGGCTGTCAGTCCTGGCAAGAGCTGGGAAGGCGTCTACGGCGGCTTGGCGTTGACCTTGCTGATCACGCTCGTAGTGGGTGTTGTGCGCGACTGGTCGGTGAAGGAAATACTCCTGGCCCTGCTGGGTACGGCGGTCGTGGTGTTCATCTCGGTGGTGGGCGACCTGACTGAAAGCATGTTCAAGCGCCAGGCCGGGATCAAGGACAGCAGCAACCTGCTGCCGGGCCATGGCGGCGTGCTGGATCGTATCGATAGCCTTACCGCTGCTATCCCGATCTTTGCAGTGCTGTTGTGGATGACGGCTTCGTGAGCCGCCTGCAACAGGTGACCGTGCTGGGGGCAACCGGCTCGGTGGGGTTGAGCACCCTGGATGTGATCGCTCGCCATCCTGACCGTTATCAGGTGTTTGCCTTGACCGGGTTCACCCGTTTGGCCGAGCTGCTGGCCCTGTGCGTGCGTCATACGCCGCGCTTTGCCGTAGTGCCTGAAGTGGCGGCAGCACGTGGCTTGCAGCAACAGTTGCAGGCTGTCGGGCTGGCTACGCAGGTGCTGGTGGGTGAGGAAGGGCTGTGCCAGGTGTCGGCCGATGCCGAGGTAGACACCGTGGTGGCGGCCATCGTCGGCGCAGCGGGTTTGCGCCCGACGCTGGCAGCGGTGGGTGCTGGCAAGAAGATCCTGCTGGCCAATAAAGAAGCGCTGGTCATGTCCGGCACGTTCTTTATGCAGGCAGTACGCAAGAGCGGCGCAGTGTTGCTGCCCCTCGACAGTGAACACAACGCAATCTTCCAGTGCATGCCCGGTGATTTTGCCCGCGGCTTGAGCCAGGTGGGTGTACGACGGATTCTTCTTACGGCATCCGGTGGCCCGTTCCGGCAAACTCCACTGGCTGATCTGGAGCACGTGTCGCCTGATCAGGCCTGTGCACACCCGAACTGGTCCATGGGGCGCAAGATTTCCGTGGACTCGGCGAGCATGATGAACAAAGGCCTGGAGTTGATCGAGGCGTGCTGGTTGTTCGACGCTCGGCCGGATCAGGTTGAAGTGGTGATCCATCCGCAAAGTGTGATTCATTCCCTGGTCGACTATGTGGACGGCTCGGTGCTGGCGCAGTTGGGTAACCCGGACATGCGCACGCCGATCGCCAATGCCCTGGCCTGGCCGGAGCGGATTGACTCGGGGGTCGCGCCGTTGGACCTGTTCGCCGTTGCGCGCCTGGACTTCGAGGCGCCGGACGAACAACGCTTCCCGTGCCTGCGTTTGGCGCGGCAAGCAGCAGAGGCGGGCAACAGTGCGCCGGCGATGCTTAATGCGGCTAACGAGGTGGCTGTGGCGGCGTTTCTTGACGGGCGTATTCGCTTCCCGCAGATCCCGAGTATCATCGAGGAAGTTTTGAGCCTTGAGCCCGTTGTGGCAGTGGAAGATTTGGGTGCAGTGTTCGAGGCCGATGCAAAGGCCCGTGCCCTGGCCGAGCAATGGTTGAACCGCAACGCGCGTTAGCCTGTGGGCAGGTTTGAGCCTTCAGGCACTGGATTGGAATGCGGAGAAATTAGATGAGTGCGCTCTACATGATTGTCGGCACCCTGGTTGCTCTGGGTGTGCTGGTCACCTTCCACGAATTCGGCCACTTTTGGGTGGCGCGTCGTTGCGGCGTCAAGGTACTGCGCTTTTCCGTCGGTTTCGGCATGCCGTTGCTGCGTTGGCACGATCGTCGTGGCACCGAATTCGTAATTGCGGCCATTCCGCTGGGTGGCTACGTCAAAATGCTCGATGAGCGTGAAGGCGAAGTGCCGGCTGATCAATTGGACCAGTCCTTTAATCGCAAGACCGTTCGTCAGCGTATCGCGATTGTGGCTGCCGGTCCGATCGCCAACTTCCTCTTGGCGATGGTGTTCTTCTGGGTCTTGGCCATGATGGGCAGCCAGCAGGTGCGCCCGGTCATCGGCGCGGTCGAAGCGGACAGCATGGCGGCCAAGGCCGGCCTGGTCGCGGGGCAGGAAATTGTTTCCATTGATGGCGAACCGACCACAGGGTGGGGCGCGGTCAATTTACAGCTGGTACGCCGCATGGGTGAAAGCGGCACCATTAATGTGGTGGTGCGCGAACAGGATTCCACCGCCGAGACGCCTCGCGCCCTGGCCCTGGATCACTGGCTCAAGGGCGCAGATGAGCCTGATCCGATCAAGTCGCTGGGGATTCGGCCTTGGCGCCCGGCCTTGCCGCCGGTGCTGGCCGAGTTGGATCCGAAAGGCCCGGCGCAAGCCGCAGGTCTGAAAACCGGCGACCGTTTGTTGGCCCTTGATGGCCAGGCGCTGGGCGACTGGCAGCAAGTGGTTGATCTGGTGCGTGTACGCCCTGATACCAAAATTGTGCTGAAAGTTGAGCGCGATGGTGCTCAAATCGACGTCCCTGTGACCCTGGCGGTACGCGGGGAAGCCAAGGCCGCTGGGGGTTACCTGGGTGCCGGGGTGAAAGGTGTCGACTGGCCACCCTCGATGGTGCGGGAGGTCAGCTTCGGGCCGTTGGCGGCGATTGGCGAGGGTGCAAAACGCACTTGGACCATGAGTGTGCTGACCCTCGAATCGCTCAAGAAAATGTTGTTCGGCGAGCTCTCGGTAAAAAACTTGAGTGGACCGATAACCATTGCTAAAGTGGCGGGCGCTTCTGCCCAGTCGGGTGTCGCGGATTTCCTGAATTTCCTGGCTTATCTGAGTATTAGCCTTGGAGTTCTGAATTTGCTGCCCATTCCAGTATTGGATGGGGGGCATCTGTTGTTTTATCTGGTCGAGTGGGTGCGTGGTCGCCCCTTGTCGGATCGGGTGCAGGGTTGGGGGATACAGATCGGTATCAGTTTGGTGGTTGGAGTGATGTTGTTAGCTCTGGTCAACGATCTGGGACGACTGTAACGCTTCGCTGAATTGCGAATCTGCCGCATTTTGCGGCAGTTTGTTTATTGCCAGTTGGAATAAGAAAGGACTTCATGAAACGTCTGCTGCTAACTGCGGTTCTCACCGTATTGATGATCGCCGAAGTTCACGCCGAGTCCTTCACTATCTCCGATATTCGCGTCAACGGCCTCCAGCGGGTTTCCGCCGGTAGCGTCTTTGGTGCCTTGCCGTTGAACGTCGGGGAACAGGCGGATGATCGTCGCCTGGTGGAATCCACTCGTGCGCTGTTCAAAACCGGGTTCTTTCAAGATATCCAACTGGGTCGCGAAGGTAACGTCCTGGTCATCACTGTCGTTGAGCGACCTTCCGTCGCCAGTATCGAGATCGAGGGTAACAAGGCGATCTCCACTGAAGACTTGATGAAGGGTCTCAAGCAATCCGGCCTGGCCGAAGGCGAGATCTTCCAGCGCGCCACCCTCGAGGGTGTGCGTAACGAACTGCAACGTCAGTACGTCGCCCAGGGTCGCTATTCCGCGTCCGTGGAAACCGAAGTGATTCCGCAGCCTCGTAACCGTGTTGGCCTCAAGGTCAAGATCAACGAAGGCACCGTGGCGGCGATCCAGCACATCAACGTGGTGGGTAACACCAAGTTTGCTGATGACGACCTGATCGACCTGTTCGAACTCAAGACCACCAACTGGCTGTCGTTCTTCAAGAACGATGACAAGTACGCCCGTGAAAAACTCTCCGGTGACCTGGAACGTCTGCGTTCCTACTACCTGGACCGTGGCTATATCAACATGGATATCGCTTCGACCCAGGTGTCCATCACCCCGGACAAGAAACACGTCTACATCACCGTCAACGTCAACGAAGGTGAGAAATACACCGTGCGTGACGTCAAGCTCAGCGGCGACCTGAAAGTCCCTGAAGACCAGGTGAAGTCGCTGTTGCTGGTGCAGAAAGACCAGGTGTTCTCGCGCAAGCTGATGACCACCACGTCCGAACTGATCACCCGTCGCCTGGGTAACGAAGGCTATACCTTCGCCAACGTCAACGGCGTGCCGACCCCGCACGACGAAGACCACACCGTGGACATCACCTTCGTTGTCGACCCAGGCAAGCGTGCCTACGTGAACCGCATCAACTTCCGTGGCAACACCAAGTCTGCGGACGAAGTGCTGCGTCGTGAGATGCGTCAGATGGAAGGTGGCTGGGCGTCGACTTACCTGATCGACCAGTCCAAGACCCGTCTTGAGCGCCTGGGCTTCTTTAAGGAAGTCAACGTCGAAACCCCGGCCGTACCGGGTGTGGACGACCAGGTTGACGTGAACTACGCCGTTGAAGAACAAGCCTCGGGTTCGATCACTGCCAGCGTCGGTTTTGCACAGAGTGCCGGTCTGATCCTCGGTGGTTCGATCACCCAGAACAACTTCCTCGGTACCGGTAACAAGGTCTCCATCGGCCTGACCCGAAGCGAATACCAGAGCCGCTATAGCTTCGGTTATGTCGACCCCTACTGGACAGCTGACGGTGTGAGCCTGGGCTACAACGCCTTCTATCGCACCACCGACTACAAAGACCTGAACGTTGACGTTGCCAGCTACGCGATCGACAGCCTCGGCGCCGGTGTCAACATCGGTTACCCGATCAGTGAGACTTCGCGTCTGACCTTCGGTTTTACTGCGCAACAGGACAAAATCAAGACCGGTGTGTACACCACGGATGAGATTTTCGACTTCGTGCGCCGTGAAGGTGACCAGTTCCTGAACTTCAAGGCGTCGGTTGGCTGGTCGGAATCGACCCTGAACAAAGGTGTACTGGCGACACGTGGCCATTCCCAAAGTCTGACTGCGGAAGCCACCACGCCGGGCAGCGACCTGTCGTTCTTCAAGCTCGACTACCGTGGCCAGTTGTTCCAGCCGCTGAGCGACAACTACACCGTGCGCCTGCACACCGAATTGGGTTATGGCGACGGTTATGGTTCGACCAGTGGTCTGCCGTTCTATGAGAACTACTATGCAGGCGGTTTCAACTCGGTTCGTGGCTTCAAGGACAGTACCTTGGGCCCACGTGGTACGCCGAGTCGTGGTCAAGGCGTAACCGGTAACCAAGGCACGCTTGCTGACTCCAACAATGACGCTCTGGCATTCGGTGGTAACGTACTGATCCAAGGTGGTGCCGAGCTTCTGTTCCCGCTGCCATTCGTCAAGGATCAGCGTTCGCTGCGTACTTCGGTCTTTTGGGACGTAGGTAACGTGTTCGACTCCAAGTGCCAACAGGTCAACAACCCGGCTCCTGTTCCTGGTCCTGGTTCTGTGTCCCAAACCCAGTGCAACGACGTCAGCTTGAGCAACCTCGCCAGCTCCGTAGGTGTTGGCGTGACGTGGGTGACTGCACTTGGCCCATTGAGCTTTGCTCTGGCCATGCCGATCAAGAAACCGGATAACGCTGAAACCCAGATTTTCCAATTCTCCCTCGGCCAGACGTTCTAAGCGTCTGACCCAAGATAACGACAACGGATTCTGTAGGAGTACATCGTGCGTAAGTTGACTCAATTGGTTCTGCTGGCCACCGTGCTGGTAACCACCCCGGCCTTCGCCGAAATGAAAATCGCCGTCCTGAACTATCAGATGGCCCTGCTGGAATCCGACGCGGCCAAGCGTTACGCCGTGGATGCCGAGAAGAAGTTCGGTCCGCAACTGACCAAGCTCAAGACTCTGGAAAGCAGTGCCAAGGGTATCCAGGATCGTCTGGTAGCCGGTGGCGACAAAATGCAGCAAGGCGAGCGTGAGCGTCTGGAGCTTGAATTCAAGCAAAAGGCCCGCGACTACCAGTTCCAGTCCAAGGAGCTGAACGAAGCCAAAGCCGTTGCTGACCGTGAAATGCTCAAGCAGCTCAAGCCTAAGCTCGACAGCGCCGTGGAAGAAGTCATCAAGAAAGGTGCCTTTGACCTGGTGTTCGAGCGCGGCGCCGTGATTGACGTCAAGCCTCAATACGACATCACCCGCCAGGTGATCGAGCGCATGAACCAGCTGAAGTAAGCCATGACCGCGACTATCAAGCTCGGCGAGTTGGCCGAGTTCCTGGGGGCCACCTTGCGTGGCTCCAAGGAGAAAGAAATTACTGGGCTAGCCACCTTGCAGGAGGCTGGCCCAGCTCAGTTGAGCTTCCTCGCAAATCCCCAATACCGTAAATACCTGGTCGACAGCCAAGCCGCAGCCGTGTTGCTGAAGGCCGCTGACGCCGAAGGGTTTACCGGGGATGCGCTGGTGGTTGCCGACCCTTACCTGGCGTATGCCCGGGCGTCGCACCTGTTCGATCCGAAACCCAGGGCGGCGGCTGGTATTCACCCGTCGGCCGTGATTGCCGATGATGCCCAGGTTGACCCTGCGGCCAGCATTGGCGCGTTTGCCGTGATCGAGAGTGGTGCGCGCATTGCTGCCGGTGTCACGGTGGGGGCTCATTGCTTTATCGGTGCGCGCTGCGAAATCGGCGCCGATGGTTGGCTGGCGCCTCGCGTCACCCTTTACCACGACGTGCGTATTGGTGAGCGGGTTGTCATTCAGTCAGGCGCAGTGATCGGTGGCGAAGGTTTCGGTTTTGCCAACGCCAAAGGCATCTGGCACAAAATTGCCCAGGTCGGCGGCGTATTGATCGGCGACGACGTGGAAATCGGTGTCAACACCGCTGTGGATCGCGGGGCCTTGGCCGATACCGTACTCGGTAACGGCGTGAAGCTCGACAACCAGATCCAGATCGCCCACAACGTGCAGATTGGCGATCACACCGCCATGGCGGCGTGCGTGGGTATCTCCGGCAGTACCAAGATCGGCAAGCATTGCATGCTCGCCGGTGGCGTTGGGCTGGTGGGGCATATTGAAGTTTGCGACAACGTCTTCATCACCGGCATGACCATGGTGACCCACTCGATTACCGAGCCGGGTGCCTACTCTTCCGGTACGGCCATGCAGCCTGCGGCTGAATGGCGAAAAAGTGCGGCACGTTTGCGCAAGATCGACGACATGGCCCGACGCCTCAAGCAGGTCGAAAAGCGTGTCGAGGACGTGACCCCTGGCGGTAATGCTTCATCAGAAGGCTGATACCATTTCCATATCAAGTGTGCACAGCCGCTAGACTGCCTCCTTGATTTGCTAGCGGGGCGTGCGTTTAGTTCGCCCGCCCCCAATCTTTATTACAGGCTTCCCCCCGAAATGATGGACATCAACGAGATTCGCGAATACCTGCCTCACCGTTACCCGTTCCTGCTGGTGGACCGTGTAGTGGACCTCAATGTCGAGGAAAAGCGCATTCGTGCCTACAAGAATGTCAGCATCAACGAACCGTTCTTCAATGGTCACTTCCCCGCGCATCCGATCATGCCGGGCGTGCTGATTATCGAAGCGATGGCCCAGGCTGCCGGTATCCTTGGTTTCAAAATGCTCGACCTCAAGCCTGCCGACGGCACGCTTTACTATTTCGTGGGCTCCGACAAACTGCGCTTTCGCAACCCGGTCACTCCGGGTGACCAGTTGATCCTGGAAGCCAAGTTCATCAGCTGCAAGCGCCAGATCTGGAAGTTCGAATGCCAGGCCTCGGTGGACGGCAAGCCGGTGTGTTCCGCTGAGATCATCTGTGCGGAACGCAAACTATGAGTTTGATTGACCCTCGCGCAATCATCGATCCGTCGGCCGTTCTGGCCGCCGACGTTGAGGTCGGCCCTTGGTCGATCATCGGCGCAGGTGTTGAAATCGGCGAGGGGACTGTCATCGGGCCACACGTGATCCTCAAAGGTCCGACCCGCATTGGCAAACACAATCGTATCTACCAGTTTTCCTCGGTAGGCGAAGACACCCCGGACATGAAGTACAAGGGTGAAGAAACACGCCTGGTAATCGGTGATCACAACATCATCCGTGAAGGTGTGACCATTCACCGTGGCACTGTGCAGGATCGTGCCGAAACCACGCTGGGTGATCACAATCTGATCATGGCCTATGCGCATATCGGCCATGACAGTGTGATCGGCAACCATTGCATCCTGGTCAACAACACGGCGCTGGCCGGCCATGTGCACGTTGACGATTGGGCGATCCTGTCCGGCTTCACCCTGGTCCACCAGTACTGCCATATCGGCGCCCACAGCTTTTCCGGCATGGGCACAGCGATTGGCAAGGATGTTCCGGCATTTGTCACGGTGTTCGGCAACCCTGCCGAAGCCCGCAGCATGAACTTCGAAGGCATGCGCCGTCGCGGTTTCAGTGAAGACGCGATTCACGCTCTGCGCCGCGCCTATAAGACGGTTTACCGTCAGGGGCTGACGGTTGAGCAGGCACTGACTGAACTGACCGAGCCAGCAGCGTTGTTCCCGGAAGTCGCGGTGTTCCGCGACTCTATCCAGGCATCGACGCGCGGCATCACCCGCTGATCATGGCTACTCTGCGTATTGCGCTGGTGGCCGGTGAAGCTTCCGGCGATATCCTGGGCGCTGGGCTGATGCGGGCGCTCAAGGCCCAGCATCCAGCGGTGGAGTTTATTGGCGTGGGCGGCCCGCTCATGCAGGCCGAAGGTCTGACATCCTACTTTCCCATGGAGCGCCTGTCGGTCATGGGGCTGGTGGAGGTGCTGGGCCGCCTGCGTGAGTTGCTGGCACGCCGCAAGCTGCTGATTCAAACCCTGATCGAAGAAAAGCCCGACGTCTTTATTGGCATCGATGCGCCGGACTTCACCCTCAATATCGAACTCAAGTTGCGTCAGGCCGGCATCAAGACCGTGCATTACGTCAGCCCGTCCGTATGGGCGTGGCGGCAGAAGCGTGTGCTGAAGATCCGCGAAGGCTGCGACTTGATGCTGACCTTGCTGCCGTTCGAAGCCAGGTTCTACGAAGAGAAGGGCGTACCGGTGCGGTTTGTCGGGCATACCTTGGCCGACACCATCCCGCTACAAGCTGACCGCGCCGCCGCGCGCGCCCAGCTGGGCTTGCCTGACGGTCCGCTGGTGGCATTGATGCCAGGCAGTCGTGGCGGCGAAGTCGGGCGTCTGGCCAGTGTGTTTTTCGAGGCTGCCGAACGCCTTCAAGCCCTGAAGCCAGGCGTGCGTTTCGTATTACCTTGCGCCAGCCCGCAACGGCGTGCGCAAATCGAGACGTTGCTCGAAGGCCGCAATCTGCCGTTGACCTTGCTCGACGGCCAGTCGCACCTGGCTCTAGCCGCCTGTGATGCGGTATTGATTGCCTCGGGCACCGCGACCCTGGAGGCGCTGCTGTACAAGCGCCCGATGGTCGTGGCTTATCGCCTGGCGCCGCTGACGTTCTGGATTCTCAAGCGCATGGTCAAGAGCCCTTACATCTCCTTGCCTAACCTGCTGGCCCAACGCCTGCTGGTGCCGGAGTTGTTGCAGGACGATGCAACGCCCGAAGCCTTGGCACAAACCCTACTACCCTTGATCGACGGCGGCGAAGAGCAGACCCGTGGTTTTGACGACATCCACCGCACCCTGCGGCGTGATGCATCGAACCAGGCGGCTGATGCCGTACTGACCTTGATCGGGCAAAAACAGGACGCTTTATGACCACGCAAATGGGCCTGGATTTCAGTCTGGTCGCACACGCCGACGCACTGGTCGCCGGTGTTGATGAAGTGGGGCGTGGCCCGTTGTGTGGCGCGGTGGTGACGGCGGCGGTGATCCTCGACCCAAATCGCCCGATCCTCGGTCTCAATGACTCGAAAAAACTCACCGAAGCGCGCCGTGAAAAGCTCTACGACGAGATCTGCGAAAAAGCGTTGAGCTGGCACATCGCCCGGGCCGAAGTCGAAGAGATCGATGAGCTGAACATCCTTCACGCCACCATGCTGGCCATGCAGCGCGCCGTCGAAGGGCTGCACATCACACCGAAAATGGCGATGATCGACGGCAACCGCTGCCCCAAACTGGCGATGCCTTCAGAAGCCGTGGTCAAGGGGGATAGCAAGGTCCCGGCGATTGCCGCCGCCTCGATCCTGGCCAAAGTCAGCCGCGACCGCGAAATGGCGGCGTTTGAATTGATCTATCCGGGCTACGGCATCGGTGGTCATAAAGGTTACCCGACGCCCGTTCATCTGGAAGCCTTGGCTCGCCTGGGCCCGACGCCGATCCACCGTCGTTCGTTCGCCCCGGTTCGTCAGGCTTACGAGGCGCGTGAGAGTCTCAGCGAGGTTTAGTCGCGAGGCTGATGTTTTGCTCAAGGCCCGGTACAATCCCGGGCCTTGTTGTTTCTAAGTTTTTAGACAGGATCACTATGCCGGCTTCATTCGTTCACCTGCGCCTGCACACTGAATACTCCCTGGTCGACGGCCTGGTACGGATCAAACCGCTGGTCAAAACCCTGGTGGGCATGAACATGCCTGCGGTGGCGGTTACCGATCAGAACAACATGTGTTCCCTGGTCAAGTTTTACAAGAACGCCATGGGCGCCGGCATCAAGCCGATTTGCGGCGCCGACCTGTGGCTGTCGAACAAAGACCCGGATAACCCCCTGAGCCGCATCAGCCTGCTGGCGATGAATGGCGTGGGTTATCGCAACCTCACCGAATTGATCTCGCGCGGTTTTATCGACGGCCAGCGCAACGGCTCGATCATCATTGAGCGTGAGTGGGTGGCTGAGGCGAGTGAGGGCGTGATCATGCTCTCGGCCGCCAAAGAGGGCGAGATCGGTATCGCGCTGCTGGGCGGCAACCCCCAGGAAGCCGAAGTGTTGGCCCGCGAGTGGATGGACGTGTTTCCCGACCGCTTCTACCTGGAAGTCCAGCGCACCAACCGTCCCAACGATGAAGAGCACCTGCACGCCGCCGTGGCCCTGGCCGACAAGCTGGGCGCGCCGCTGGTTGCGACCAACGATGTGCGCTTTATCAAGAAAGAAGATTTCGAGGCCCACGAAACCCGCGTGTGCATTGGCGAAGGCCGGGCACTGGATGACCCGCGCCGCTCCAAGAACTACAGCGAAGAGCAGTACCTCAAAAGCGCCGATGAAATGGCCGAGCTGTTCAGCGACCTGCCTGAGGCGCTGGAAAACTCGGTCGAAATCGCCAAACGCTGCAATATCGAAGTGAAGCTGGGCAAGCACTTTCTGCCCAACTTCCCGATTCCCGATGGCATGACCATCGATGAGTATTTCCGCAAGGTGTCGTTCGACGGTCTGGAAGAGCGATTGAGCGTTCTGCTGCCCAAGGACACTACCGAAGACTACGACGCCAAGCGCCAGGTCTACGTCGACCGGCTGAATTTCGAGCTGGATATCATTATCCAGATGGGGTTCCCCGGTTACTTCCTGATCGTAATGGACTTTATCCAGTGGGCCAAGAGCAACGGCGTGCCGGTAGGCCCAGGGCGGGGTTCGGGTGCCGGGTCGCTGGTGGCCTATGTGCAGAAGATCACCGACCTTGACCCGCTGGAATACGACCTGCTGTTCGAACGGTTCCTGAACCCGGAACGGGTTTCCATGCCCGACTTCGACGTCGACTTCTGCATGGACGGTCGCGACCGTGTGATCGAGTACGTGGCCGAGAAATACGGCCGCAACGCCGTGAGCCAGATCATCACCTTCGGTTCCATGGCGGCCAAGGCAGTAATCCGTGACGTGGCGCGGGTGCAAGGCAAGTCCTACGGTTTGGCGGACCGTCTATCGAAGATGATTCCGTTTGAAGTCGGCATGACCCTTGAGAAGGCTTACGAGCAGGAAGAAATCCTGCGCGACTTCATCAAGATCGATGAAGAAGCCGCCGAAATCTGGGACATGGCACGCAAACTCGAAGGCGTGGTGCGTAACGTCGGCAAACACGCCGGTGGTGTGGTGATTGCGCCAACCAAGCTCACCGACTTTTCGCCGATTTATTGCGATGAAGAAGGCGATGGCCTGGTCACCCAGTTCGATAAGGATGACGTGGAGGCAGCCGGCCTGGTGAAGTTCGACTTCCTCGGCCTGCGAACCCTGACGATCATCGACTGGGCGCTCAAGACCATTAACCGCGAGCGCGCCAAGGTCGACGAAGAACCGCTGGATATCGCGTTTATCCCGCTGGATGACAAACCTACCTACCAGCTGCTGCAAAAAGCCGAAACCACCGCGGTGTTCCAGCTTGAGTCGCGCGGCATGAAAGAGCTGATCAAAAAGCTCAAGCCCGACTGCCTGGAAGACTTGATCGCACTGGTGGCCTTGTTCCGCCCAGGCCCGCTGCAGTCGGGCATGGTGGATGACTTTATCAACCGTAAGCACGGCCGCGCCGAACTGGCGTACCCGCACTCCGATTACCAGTATGAAGGCCTAAAACCGGTACTGGCGCCGACCTACGGCATCATCCTGTATCAAGAACAGGTGATGCAGATTGCCCAGGTCATGGCCGGTTACACCCTTGGCGGTGCGGACATGCTGCGTCGCGCCATGGGTAAGAAAAAGCCCGAGGAAATGGCCAAGCAGCGCGGCGGTTTCATTGAGGGTTGCGCCACCAACAATATCGACGCGGACCTGGCCGGTAACATTTTCGACCTGGTAGAGAAGTTCGCCGGTTACGGCTTCAACAAATCCCACTCCGCCGCCTACGGCCTGGTGTCGTACCAGACCGCCTGGCTGAAAGCCCACTACCCGGCGCCGTTCATGGCGGCGGTACTCTCGGCGGATATGCACAACACCGACAAGGTCGTGACCTTGATCGAGGAAGTGCGCACCATGAAGCTGCGCCTCGACGCGCCGGACGTGAACGCCTCGGAGTTCAAGTTCACGGTGAACGACGAAGGCCGCATCATCTATGGCCTGGGCGCCATCAAGGGCGTGGGCGAAGGGCCGGTTGAAGCAATCACCGAAGCGCGTCAGCATGGGCCGTTCGAGGATTTGTTCGACTTCTGCGCACGGGTTGACCTCAAGCGCATCAACAAGCGCACCCTCGATGGTTTGATCCGCAGTGGCGCGCTCGATCGTCTCGGCCCGTATTTCCATGATGAACCGAAGGCTTACCAGGCGAACATCGACCGCAACCGGGCGGTGCTGCTCACAGCCATGGAAGAAGCGATCAAGGCCGCCGAACAGACCGCCCGCACCCATGACAGTGGCCACGCCGACCTGTTTGGCGGGCTGTTTGTCGAGGAAGATGCCGACGTTTATGCCAACCATCGCAAGGCCAAGGAGCTGACCCTCAAGGAGCGTCTCAAAGGTGAGAAAGACACCCTGGGCCTGTACCTGACCGGTCACCCGATCGACGAGTACGAAGGTGAAATACGCCGTTTCGCCCGTCAGCGCATCATCGACCTGAAGCCAGCGCGCGATACCCAGACCGTCGCCGGCATGATCATCGCCCTGCGCGTGATGAAAAATAAGAAGGGCGACAAGATGGGCTTTATCACCCTCGATGACCGCTCGGGCCGCATCGAGGCGTCGCTGTTTGCCGATGCGTTTCACTCCGCGCAGTCGCTGCTGCAGACCGATGCCATGGTGGTGGTGGAAGGCGAGGTCAGCAACGATGACTTCTCCGGCGGCCTGCGCTTGCGGATCAAGCGGGTGATGAGCATGGAAGATGCGCGCACCAACCTGGCCGAAAGCCTGCGCTTGAAGGTCAAGACCGAAGCCCTTAAAGGCGATCAGCTACGCTGGTTGGGTGACTTGCTCAAACGTCACCGTGGCGCGTGCCCGGTGACCATGGAATACACCGGCAATGACGCCAAGGCGATGCTGCAGTTTGGTGAGACGTGGCGAATTGATCCCGCTGATGGCTTGATTCAAGCTTTGCGTGACCAGTTCGGGCGAGACAACGTCTTCCTCCAATACCGCTGACGGTCAGATACGTCTGATCTCGGCTGAACATTTAATCTCGACCTAAACGCGCCTCTCCCTTAAGGTAGGGCGCGAATAGACAACCGGCTGGCCAGGCACTCCTTGGCCGTCGACCCAAGACGGACGCTTATGAACCCGAATTTTCTTGATTTCGAACAGCCGATCGCTGACCTGCAAGCCAAGATTGAAGAACTGCGCCTGGTCGGCAATGACAATTCGCTGAATATCGGCGATGAGATCGCTCGCCTGCAAGACAAGAGCAGCACGCTCACCGAAGACATTTTCGGCAAGCTGACCAGCTGGCAGATCGCGCGCCTGGCCCGCCACCCGCGCCGTCCGTACACCCTGGATTACATTCAGCACATTTTCACCGAATTCGACGAGTTGCATGGCGATCGCCACTTTTCCGACGACGCGGCCATCGTGGGCGGTATTGCCCGCCTGGACGACCAGCCAGTGATGGTGATCGGTCACCAGAAAGGCCGTGAAGTGCGTGAAAAGGTTCGCCGTAACTTCGGCATGCCGCGCCCGGAAGGCTACCGCAAGGCGTGCCGCCTGATGGAAATGGCCGAGCGCTTCAAGATGCCGATCCTGACCTTCATCGACACCCCGGGTGCTTACCCCGGTATCGATGCCGAAGAGCGCAACCAGAGCGAAGCGATCGCTTGGAACCTGCGCGTCATGTCCCGTCTGAAAACCCCGATCATCGCCACCGTGATTGGTGAGGGTGGTTCCGGCGGTGCACTGGCCATTGGCGTCTGCGACCAACTGAACATGCTGCAATATTCGACCTACGCGGTGATTTCGCCGGAAGGTTGCGCCTCGATCCTGTGGAAAACCGCCGAAAAAGCGCCGGACGCTGCCGAAGCCATGGGCATCACCGCCGATCGCCTGAAAGGCCTGGGCATCGTTGACAAGGTTATCGCCGAGCCATTGGGCGGCGCCCACCGCGATCCGGCTGCCGCTGCTGCGACTATCCGTGCCGAGCTGGGTTCGCAACTGGCGATGCTCAAGAAGCTGGACAACGAAGCGCTGCTCAAGCGTCGTTATGAGCGTCTGATGAGCTACGGCCTCTAAGTCGACGCAGTACCCAATGTGGGAGCTGGCTTGTGTGGGAGCTGGCTTGCCTGCGATAGCATCAACTCGGTGTAACAGATGAACCGAGTTGTCTGCATCGCGGGCAAGCCCGGCTCCCACACAAGCCCGCTCCCACATTTGCTTTGTGTATGCTTGGCTGCCGTATTCCAGTTCTGCGCCGGTATTTTTGATGAGCCCTACTTTACCCGCCAAACTTCTGCGAAACCTCGCCCCTTGGCGCAACGCCCCCGCCTGGCATATCGCCTTCTCTGGCGGCCTTGATTCCACCGTCCTGCTGCACCTCCTGGCCTCCCTGGCAAACACCGAAACCCTGCCGCCCCTCAGCGCAATCCATGTCCATCATGGTCTGCAAGCTGCCGCCGATGCCTGGCCAAGTCATTGCCAGGGCGTATGTGACGAGCTGGGCGTGCCCTTGCAGGTGGTGCGTGTGCAAATCCAGTCGGGTGCCAGCGTTGAGCGCGCAGCGCGGGAGGCGCGCTACCGGGCGTTTACCGAAGTGACCGGGGCAGGGCAGGTGATGCTCACCGGCCAGCATCGTGACGATCAAGCCGAAACCCTGTTGTTTCGCCTGTTGCGTGGCGCGGGGGTGCGAGGCTTGGCGGCCATGCCGGTGCATCGCCCATTGGGGGGAGGGCACTTGCTGCGGCCGTTGCTGGATGTCTCACGCGTCGAGCTGCAAGCCTATGCGCACCAGCACCAGTTGCAGTGGATCGAAGACCCATCCAACGCCGATTCCCGATTTTCGCGCAATTACCTGCGCAATCGTGTGTTCCCGCTGCTGAGCGAGCGTTGGCCCCAAGCGGTCGCCAGCCTGGCCCGCGCTGCCGAGCATTTGAGCGAAGCCCAGGGCTTGCTCGACGAATTGGCCGTCATTGACCTGCAAACCGCCGACCAGCCTTCGCCGTTTCCCTGGCTGGCCTTGCCGTCATTGGCCCTCGCTCCCTTGCGCGAATTTTCCGATGCCCGCCAACGCAATGCCCTGCGCCACTGGCTGACGCCGCTGACGCGCTTGCCCGACAGCGACCACTGGGCCGGTTGGTATTCCTTGCGGGATGCCAAGGGTGATGCGCAACCGCTGTGGCGCCTGGCCGATGGTCAATTGCACCGCTGCGGCGAGCGTGTGTGGTGGCTGCCTTCCACCTATTCAGCGTTTTCCGACACGCCGGTGAGCTGGTCCCATCCGCAAAACCCACTAGAGTTACCGGGTAATGGTCAGCTTGAACTTATCGGAGAGGCACCTGCAGGCCCGTTGGTGATTCGTTATCGCCAGGGCGGCGAAATCATCGATGTGCCTGGTCGGGGCCGGCGGGACTTGAAGCGCCTGCTGAATGAAAGTAGCTTGCCGGGCTTCATCCGTGGCAGATTGCCGCTGCTCTATCAGGGCGAGCAATTGCTGGCTGTCCCAACCCTTGCGGGGCTATGCGCCTGCTCGACTGGCAAGTGGCAATTACATTGGATGCCACAGAGGTGCGATCAAGGTTTGAGCTGATAGAGGCTTTCCGGTAGACTACGCTCCCTTCTTGATACAACTTCTGTGGATTCAACTGAATCGCAGCAGTTGCCGATTACCAAGCAGTCTTTGCTGGGCGATTCCAAAAAATGTGTAGCGATCAACGTACCGGTGTTTCATTGCTGGTCTGTCACCACGCGGCGGTTTTTTTGAAAGGTGCACTGTGATTAATGCAGGTGATCGGGGGCTTCGGCCTTCCTTCGCTTTCCCCGGCGGCTCGGACCGCTTTAACGCAGACTTCTAGGGTTTTTCATGACGCGCTACATATTCGTCACGGGCGGTGTTGTTTCTTCATTGGGGAAAGGCATTGCCTCCGCTTCATTGGCGGCCATCCTGGAGGCGCGGGGACTTAAGGTCACCATGCTCAAGCTGGACCCGTACATCAACGTTGACCCGGGCACCATGAGCCCGTTCCAGCACGGTGAAGTGTTCGTCACCCACGACGGCGCCGAAACCGACCTGGACCTGGGCCACTACGAGCGGTTCATCCGCACGACCATGACCCAGAACAACAACTTCACCACCGGTCGTGTCTACGAGCACGTGCTGCGCAAAGAGCGCCGTGGTGACTACCTGGGTGCAACCATCCAGGTGATCCCGCACATTACCGACGAAATCAAACGCCGCATCATCAAGGGTGCAGGCGATGCCGACGTGGCAATGGTCGAGATCGGTGGCACCGTGGGTGACATCGAATCCCAACCGTTCCTCGAAGCCATCCGCCAGCTGCGTTTCGAAGTCGGCGCCAAGCGCGCGATGCTGATGCACCTCACGTTGGTGCCGTACATCGCCACCGCCGGCGAGACCAAGACCAAGCCAACCCAGCACTCGGTAAAAGAGCTGCGTTCGATTGGCCTGCAGCCGGACGTGCTGGTGTGCCGCTCCGATCACCCGATCGACATTTCCTCGCGTCGCAAGATCGCGCAATTCACCAACGTTGAAGAACGTGCGGTCATCGCGCTGGAAGACGCCGACACCATCTACAAGATCCCGGGCATCCTGCACTCGCAAGGCCTGGACGATTTTGTGGTCGAGCGTTTCGGCCTGCAGTGCAATGGCGCAGACCTGTCCGAGTGGGAAGCCGTGGTTGACGCCAAGCTCAACCCTGAGCACGAAGTCACCATCGCCATGGTCGGCAAGTACATGGAACTGCTGGATGCGTACAAGTCGCTGATCGAAGCGATGAGCCACGCGGGTATCAGCAACCGTACCAAGGTCAACCTGCGCTACATTGATTCCGAAGACATCGAGAACCAGGGCACTGCACTGCTCGAAGGTGTTGACGCGATCCTCGTACCCGGCGGTTTTGGCCTGCGTGGCGTGGAAGGCAAGATCACCGCGGTTCAATACGCTCGTGAAAACAAAGTGCCGTACCTGGGTATCTGCCTGGGCATGCAAGTGGCCGTTATCGAGTTCGCCCGTAACGTGCTGGGCTGGAAAGACGCCAACTCCACCGAGTTCGATCACACCAGCGGCCACCCGGTCGTGGGCCTGATCACCGAGTGGGAAGACGCCACCGGCGCCGTTGAAACCCGTACCGAAACCTCCGACCTGGGCGGCACCATGCGCCTTGGCGCACAGGACTGCCTGCTGGAGCCGGGCTCGCTGGTTCACGACTGCTACGGCAAGGACGTGATCGTCGAGCGTCACCGTCACCGCTACGAAGTGAACAACAACCTGCTGCCGCAGATCAAAGAAGCCGGCCTGAAAATCTCTGGTCGCTCCGGTGATGGCAAGCTGGTTGAAGTGGTCGAGGCGCCGGATCATCCGTGGTTCGTGGCCTGCCAGTTCCACCCTGAGTTCACCTCGACGCCGCGCGATGGTCACCCGTTGTTCAGCGGTTTCGTTAAAGCAGCACTGACGCAACATCAGAAGAAGGCGTAAACCTGATGGCCCAGAAGATCATTCGCGTAGGCGACATCGAGATTGCCAACGACAAGCCCATGGTGCTGTTCGGCGGCATGAACGTGCTGGAAAGCCGCGACATGGCGATGCAGGTCTGTGAAGAGTACGTAAAAGTGACCGAGAAACTCGGTATCCCTTACGTGTTCAAGGCCAGCTTCGACAAGGCCAACCGTTCGTCCGTGACCTCCTATCGTGGCCCCGGCCTTGAAGAAGGCATGCGGATCTTCCAGGACATCAAGCAAGCCTTTGGCGTGCCGATCATCACCGACGTCCACGAGCCTGAACAGGCTGCCGTGGTCGCCGAGGTGTGCGACATCATCCAGTTGCCGGCCTTCCTGTCGCGCCAGACCGATCTGGTCGTTGCGATGGCCAAGACCGGCGCTGTGATCAATATCAAAAAAGCCCAGTTCCTCGCGCCTCAGGAAATGAAACACATCCTGAACAAGTGCGTGGAAGCGGGTAACGACCAGTTGATCCTCTGCGAGCGTGGTTCGAGCTTCGGCTACAACAACCTCGTGGTGGACATGCTCGGTTTCGGCATCATGAAACAGTTCGAATACCCGGTATTCTTCGACGTGACCCACGCGCTGCAAATGCCTGGTGGTCGCGCCGATTCTGCTGGCGGGCGACGTGCCCAGGTGCTGGACCTGGCCAAGGCGGGCATCAGCCAGTCGCTGGCGGGCCTGTTCCTGGAAGCTCACCCGGACCCGGACAACGCCAAGTGCGACGGCCCTTGCGCCCTGCGCCTGGACAAGCTGGAGCCGTTTTTGGCCCAGTTGAAGCAGTTGGACGAACTGGTCAAGAGTTTTCCGACGGTAGAGACCGCGTAAGCCGCGTTTCTCCGGTAAAGTATCCCACGCTAAACGCTCAGGCCTGCGGGCCTGAGCCTTGTCGCCTGCAAGTCTGCCCTGTTGTTCCACCCTTGCGGTCGGTCAAAAGATTTCCTACAGCTGCGTCGTTTTCGTCAACTTTGGAGTGTTTACAACAATGGCAAAAATCGTCGACATCAAAGGTCGTGAAGTTCTCGACTCCCGTGGCAACCCCACCGTCGAAGCCGACGTGCTTCTCGATAACGGCATCATCGGCAGCGCTTGCGCGCCGTCCGGTGCGTCTACCGGTTCGCGCGAAGCGCTGGAACTGCGTGATGGCGACAAGAGCCGTTACCTGGGCAAAGGTGTACTCAAAGCTGTAGCCAACATCAACGGCCCGATCCGTGACCTGTTGCTGGGCAAAGACCCGCTGGACCAGAAAGCCCTGGACCACGCGATGATCAAGCTCGACGGCACCGACAACAAAGGCAGCCTGGGCGCCAACGCCATCCTCGCCGTGTCCCTGGCCGCTGCCAAGGCGGCTGCGCAGGACCAGGACCTGCCGCTGTACGCACACATCGCCAACCTGAACGGTACCCCGGGTGTTTACTCGATGCCGGTGCCGATGATGAACATCATCAACGGTGGCGAGCACGCCGATAACAACGTCGACATCCAGGAATTCATGGTGCAGCCGGTTGGCGCCAAGACCTTCTCCGAAGGCCTGCGCATGGGCACCGAGATTTTCCATCACCTCAAGGCTGTGCTGAAGGCCCGTGGCCTTAGCACTGCGGTGGGTGACGAAGGTGGCTTTGCACCGAACCTGGCGTCCAACGAAGATGCACTCAAAGTCATCTCCGAAGCTGTGGCCAACGCTGGCTACAAGCTGGGCACCGACGTGACCCTGGCCCTGGACTGCGCGGCCAGCGAATTCTACGAAGACGGCAAGTACAACCTGTCCGGCGAAGGCCACGTGTTTACGTCGGAAGGTTTTGCTGATTACCTCAAAGGCCTCACCGAGCGCTACCCGATCATCTCGATCGAAGACGGCCTGGACGAGTCCGACTGGGATGGCTGGAAAGTCCTCACCGACAAGATCGGCGAGAAAATCCAGCTGGTGGGCGACGACCTGTTCGTCACCAACACCAAGATCCTGAAAGAAGGCATCGATAAAAAGATCGCCAACTCGATCCTGATCAAGTTCAACCAGATCGGCACCCTGACCGAAACCCTGGAAGCCATCCAGATGGCCAAGGCTGCGGGCTACACTGCCGTGATCTCGCACCGCTCCGGCGAAACCGAAGATTCGACCATTGCCGACCTGGCTGTGGGCACTTCGGCAGGCCAGATCAAGACCGGTTCGCTGTGCCGTTCCGATCGTGTGTCCAAGTACAACCAATTGCTGCGTATCGAAGAGCAACTGGCAGGTAAAGCCAAGTACAACGGTCGTAGCGAGTTTCGCGGCTGATTGTTAAGTGGTAAAAGTCTAAGGATTGTGTCGGAAAGTTCACGACAGTGTGTATTTCGGCGCTAATCTGATGGCTATCAAGCACAAGCCTGGGTCTTCCAGGCTTCGTGCTATCAGTTGCTGTAGAAGTTTTGCATGGCTGTCTTTTTTTACTGGATACCCGGATTTCGATGCGCAGTCCCAATTGGTTGTTCCTCGTCTTGCTCTTGTTGCTGGCTGGCCTGCAATACCGCCTATGGGTGGGTAATGGCAGCTTTGCGCAGGTAAAAGAGTTGACCCAGCAGATTGCCGACCAGCATGCCGAAAACGAACGTCTGCTGGAGCGCAACCGCGTCCTCGATGCCGAAGTGCTTGAGCTGAAAAAAGGTACGGAGACCGTTGAAGAGCGGGCTCGCCATGAGTTGGGCATGGTCAAGGAGGGTGAAACCCTCTACCAGTTGGCCCAATGAGTAACGATTTACCGGCCTTCTGGGCCGTGATTCCTGCCGCGGGCGTCGGTGCCCGTATGGCTGCGGACCGTCCCAAGCAGTATCTGCAACTGGGCGGGCGCACTATTCTGGAACACAGCCTTGGCTGTTTTCTCGACCATCCAGGCCTCAAGGGGCTGGTGGTCAGCCTTGCTGTCGATGATCCCTATTGGCCAAACCTGTCGTGTGCCAACGACCCTCGCATCGTGCGTGCGGAAGGCGGCGACGAGCGCTCGGGCTCGGTGCTCAATGCGCTGTTGCAACTCAATGCCCTGGGCGCCAGTGATGATGATTGGGTGCTGGTGCACGATGCCGCGCGGCCAAACCTGAGCCGGGATGACCTCGACACACTCCTGGCTGAACTGGCGGATGATCCGATCGGCGGCCTGCTGGCGGTGCCGGCGCGCGACACCCTCAAGCGCGTCGACAAACATGGACGTGTGGTTGAAACCGTCGACCGCAGCCTGATCTGGCAGGCGTATACGCCGCAGATGTTTCGTCTGGGTGCGTTGCATCGTGCCTTGGCCGATAGCCTGGTGGCCGATGCGGTGATCACTGATGAAGCCTCGGCCATGGAATGGTCCGGTCAAGCGCCGCGCTTGATCGAGGGGCGTGCGGACAACATCAAGGTGACCCGGCCAGAGGATCTTGAATGGCTCAGGTTACGGTGGGCTAACCGCAGGTAGTCAGTTAAACCGTGTCGACTTCATCGCAGGCAAGCCAGCTCCCACCTTTGAAATGCATTCCCCTGTGGGAGCCGGGCTTGCCCGCGATGAGGCCGGTAAAGGCGCCGAATAATCAGCCACAGTACTCCGGCCTTTCAGCCAACCCAGCCTTCAAAAAGTCCACCAGCTTCCTGACCTTCGGCGACAAATGCCGCTGCTGCGGATACAACGCCCACACCGCCGTATTCGGCGGCTGATGCGCCTCCAGCAACGACACCAGCGCGCCAGTGTGCAAATGTTCCAGCACGTAATAATCCGGCAGTTGGCACAACCCAACCCCTTGCAGCGCCGCATCCAGTACCGCCTGCCCACTGTTACAGCGCCAGTTTCCCTGCACTCGCTGGGAAAATTCCCGTCCATCCTGAGCCAGTTGCCAGATATCCGAGCTGCCGATCAGACAGTTATGCCGACTCAATTCCGACAAACTATGTGGCCGACCATACCGCGCTAAGTAGGACGGCGATGCGCACAGGTACATGCGCCGAGGTGCCAGGCGGCTGGCGACCATGCGTGAGTCTTGCAAGCGCCCCAGGCGAATCGCCAGGTCCAGCCCCTCGTGCACCAGGTCCAACTGGCGATTACTCAATTCGATATCCACGCGCAACTGCGGGTACAGCCCCATGAACCGCGTGACCAACGGCACGATGAAGCGCTCGCCGTAAGCCACCGCGCAGGTCATGCGCAACATGCCCTTGGGTTCGCTGGTGAGGTCGCCCACCGCGCGCAACGCTTCTTCACGACCATCTTGCAAACGCTGGCAATGTTGCAGAAAGGTCTGGCCGGCTTCGGTGAGCGTCACCTTGCGCGTACTGCGATACAGCAAGCGCGTTTGCAGCCGTTCCTCCAGGCGCGCCACCTGCCGGCTGATATGCGATGAAGACACCCCAAGCCGCTCGGCCGCCGCGGTGAACTGGCTGCATTCAGCCACGGCGACGAACTCATCTATGCCTTCCCAGCGGTTTTCCAGCATGTTGATTGTCCCTGTGCAGCAATAATGTTTTGCTTTTGCCTGGATTATTCATCAGTGAGCCATGTTTTACACTCACTGCCTCAGTTTTTAACTCCCTGGAGAAACCCGGATGATCAAGTCCCGCGCCGCCGTAGCCTTTGAAGCTAAAAAGCCCCTTGAGATCGTTGAAGTGGATGTCGCCATGCCCAAGGCCGGCGAGGTGCTGTTGCGTGTGGTTGCGTCCGGCGTGTGCCATACCGACGCCTACACCTTGTCGGGCGCCGACCCGGAAGGCATCTTCCCGTCGATCCTCGGCCACGAAGGCGGTGCGGTGGTTGAAGCGATCGGCGAAGGCGTGACCTCGGTAGCGGTTGGCGACCACGTGATCCCGCTGTACACCCCGGAATGCGGCAAGTGCAAATTCTGCCTGTCGGGCAAGACCAACCTGTGCCAGGCCATTCGCTCCACCCAGGGCAAAGGCCTGATGCCCGACGGCACCACGCGTTTCTCCTACAAGGGCCAGCCGATTTTCCACTACATGGGCACCTCGACCTTCTCCGAGTACACCGTGTTGCCGGAAATCTCCGTGGCCAAGATCCCTAAAGAAGCGCCGCTGGAAAAAGTCTGCCTGCTGGGCTGCGGTGTCACCACCGGCATTGGTGCAGTGATCAACACTGCCAAGGTCAAGCCGGGCGACACCGTGGCCATCTTCGGCCTCGGCGGCATCGGCCTGTCGGCGGTGATCGGCGCGGTGAAAGCCAAGGCCGGTCGCATCATTGCCATCGACATCAACCCGGCCAAGTTCGAAATCGCCAAGCAACTGGGCGCCACCGACTGTATTAACCCGAAAGACTACGACCGCCCGATCCAGGACGTGATCGTCGACTTGACCGACGGCGGCGTGGACTTCTCCTTCGAGTGCATCGGCAACGTACAACTGATGCGCGCCGCCCTCGAGTGCTGCCACAAAGGTTGGGGCGAGTCGGTCATCATCGGTGTGGCCGGTGCCGGCCAGGAAATCTCCACCCGCCCATTTCAATTGGTCACCGGTCGCGTCTGGCGCGGTTCGGCGTTCGGCGGTGTGCGCGGTCGTACCGAATTGCCAAGCTATGTGGAAATGGCCCAGACCGGCGAAATCCCGCTGGACACCTTTATCACTCACACCATGGGCCTGGAAGACATCAACAAAGCGTTTGATCTGATGCATGAAGGCAAGAGCATTCGTACCGTCATCCACTTCTGAGGTCGGCCATGAACCTGGAAAACCTGTCGTGCCAGAAGAGCTTCGGTGGCTGGCATAAACGCTACAAGCACCATTCCGATGTGCTCGGTTGCGACATGACTTTCGCCGTCTACCTGCCGCCGCAAGCGGAGCAGGGCGGCAAGTTGCCAGTGCTGTACTGGCTGTCGGGGCTTACCTGCACCGATGAGAACTTCATGCAAAAGGCCGGCGCCCAGCGCATGGCCGCCGAGCTTGGGTTGATCATTGTCGCGCCGGACACCAGCCCGCGTGGGCCGGGTGTGCCGGGCGACCCGGACAACGCCTGGGATTTTGGCCTGGGTGCCGGCTTCTATCTGAATGCCACGCAGGAACCGTGGGCCAAGCACTATCGGATGCATGATTATGTCGTGCAGGAATTGCCTGCCTTGGTTGAAGCGCATTTCCCGGCTTCAGACAAGCGCGGCATCAGCGGCCACTCCATGGGCGGTCACGGTGCGCTGGTGTGTGCCTTGCGCAACCCGGGGCGTTACCAATCGGTGTCGGCGTTTTCGCCGATCAACAATCCGATGGATTGCCCGTGGGGCCAGAAAGCTTTCTCCCGTTACCTGGGCGAAGAGCGCTCCAAATGGCGCGAGTGGGATGCCTGCGTGCTGATCAGCGAAGCCTCGGAAAAACTGCCGCTGCTGGTGGATCAGGGCGATCGCGACGATTTCCTTGCCGTGCAGCTTAAGCCTGAGGCGTTGCAGCAAGCGGCCAAGGCTGCCAACCATCCGCTTGAACTGCGCCTGCAGCCGGGTTATGACCACAGTTACTTCTTTATCGCCAGCTTCATCGAAGATCATTTGCGACATCATGGTCGTGCTTTGCTCGGTTAATGTGAGGCAAAAGTAGGTAGAATCACGCCCTGAATTAAATCGGGGCGTTTTTTTATGCGTATTGGCCACGGCTACGATGTGCACCGTTTCGCTGAAGGCGATTTCATCACCTTGGGCGGCGTGCGCATTGCACACCACCATGGGTTGCTGGCTCATTCCGACGGCGACGTTGTGCTGCATGCCTTGAGCGATGCCTTGCTCGGCGCGGCTGCGTTGGGCGATATCGGCAAGCACTTTCCAGACACCGACCCGACCTTCAAGGGCGCGGACAGCCGTGTCTTGCTGCGCCACGTGGTCGGCCTGATCCATGCCAAGGGCTGGAAGGTCGGCAACGTCGACAACACCATCGTGGCCCAGGCGCCGAAAATGGCACCCCACATCGAATCGATGCGCGCGCTGATTGCCGCCGACCTGCAAATTGAATTGGATCAAGTCAACGTGAAAGCCACCACCACCGAAAAGCTCGGGTTTACCGGCCGGGAAGAAGGCATCGCGGTGCACTCCGTCGCCTTGTTGCTGCGCGCATGAATGATCTGCAATTGCTGGGCCCGCGTGCCTATGGCGAGGCCTTGGGCAGCGCGGTTTTGAAGGCAACGGCTGAAGACTTCCAGGTCGACGAAGTGCTGGACATTCCCCTGAGCGGCGACGGTGAGCACCTGTGGCTGTGGGTAGAAAAGCGCGGCCTGAATACCGAAGAGGCTGCGCGCCGTATCGCCAAGGCTGCTGGCGTGCCCTTGCGCACCGTCAGCTATGCCGGGCTCAAGGACCGTCAGGCGTTGACCCGTCAGTGGTTCAGCGTGCAACTGCCAGGCAAGGCCGACCCGGACATGGGCGGGGCCGAAAACGACACCCTCAAGATCCTCAAAATGGGCCGCCACAAGCGCAAGCTGCAACGCGGCGCGCATTCGGCCAACGGGTTTACCCTGCGCCTGACCCAATTGGTCGGCGATACCGCCGCCATCGACGCACGCTTGCAACTGATCGCCCAGCACGGCATCCCGAACTACTTCGGTGCCCAGCGTTTCGGGCATAACGGCGGCAACGTGGTGGATGCCCGTGAGTGGGCGGCACGCAAGGCGTTGCCCGAGCAGCGCAATGTGCGTTCGCGGCTGCTGTCGACCGCGCGCAGCTTTCTGTTTAACAAAGTGTTGGCGGCGCGGGTCGCGGACGGCTCCTGGCAACGTGCCCAGGTCGGTGACCTGCTGGCGTTTACCGACAGTCGCAGTTTTTTTCCGGCGGGTGAGGCTGAATGCAGCGACCCGCGCCTGGCGATTCTGGATCTGCACCCCACCGGCCCACAGTGGGGCGAGGGTGATTCACCGGCCGGCGGCGCGACCCACACGCTTGAGCAAACCATTGCCGCGAGCGAGCCAGAGCTGCGCGATTGGCTGGTGAACGCTGGCATGAGCCAGGAACGTCGCATTCTGCGACTGCCCATTGGCGGGTTGACGTGGCATTATCCCGGTCCTGACATTCTGCAATTGGAATTCGTCCTGCCGGCCGGATGCTTCGCCACTGTGTTGGTGCGCGAGCTTGTTGATCTGGTGCCGGTGGGGCCGACGGACAACCCATGCGTATTCTGATATCAAACGATGACGGTGCCACCGCACCCGGTCTTGCCGCGCTTTATGCTGCGCTGCAGGATTACGCCGAGTGTGTGGTGGTTGCCCCGGACCAGGACAAGAGCGGCGCCAGCAGTTCTCTGACGCTCGACCGTCCGCTGCACCCGCAGGTTCTGGCCAATGGCTTTATCAGCGTGAACGGCACCCCCACCGACTGCGTGCACCTGGCAATCAACAGCTTGTTGGACCAGGAGCCGGATCTGGTTGTGTCGGGCATCAACCTGGGCGCCAATCTGGGCGATGACGTGCTGTATTCCGGCACCGTGGCGGCGGCCCTTGAAGGGCGTTTCCTGGGGCGCACCTCATTCGCTTTTTCGTTTGCCTCACGGCAACTGGATAACCTGGCGACGGCGGCGTATTTCGCCCGCAAGCTGGTGGAAGCCCACGGCTCGCTGGACTTGCCACCGCGCACGGTGCTCAACGTTAATATCCCCAATTTGCCCCTCGACCATATCCGCGGCATCCAGCTGACGCGCCTGGGCCATCGCGCTCGTGCGGCAGCACCGTTGAAGGTGGTCGACCCGCGTGGCAAGGAAGGTTACTGGATTGCCGCCGCCGGCGATGCCGAAGACGGCGGCCCCGGCACCGACTTTCATGCGGTGATGCAAGGTTATGTTTCGATTACCCCGTTGCAGCTCGATCGCACCTTCAGTGATGCCTTCAGTAGTCTGGATGGCTGGCTTGAGGGGTTGCGTTAATGGCGCGTGAACAAGACGACCTGTTGCGTCGTGGTATCGGGATGACCTCCCAGCGTACCCGCGAGCGTTTGATCCAGCGTCTGTATGAAGAAGGCCTGTCCAACGCCCAGGTGCTGGAAGTCATCCGGCGCACGCCTCGGCATCTGTTCGTGGATGAGGCGCTGGCGCATCGTGCCTATGAAGACACTGCGTTGCCAATCGGCCATAACCAGACCATCTCGCAACCTTATATGGTCGCGCGCATGAGTGAACTGCTGCTGGCGGCGGGGCCGTTGGACAAGGTGCTGGAGATCGGCACCGGTTCGGGTTACCAGACCGCCGTGCTCTCGCAGCTGGTGGAACGGGTGTTCTCGGTGGAGCGCATCAAGGTCCTGCAGGATCGCGCCAAGGAGCGCCTGGTGGAGCTCAACCTGCGCAACGTGGTGTTCCGTTGGGGCGACGGTTGGGAAGGCTGGCCGGCGCTGGCGCCGTATAACGGCATTATCGTCACGGCGGTCGCCACCGATGTGCCCCAGGCGTTGCTCGATCAGCTCGCCCCTGGCGGGCGCTTGGTCATCCCGGTGGGCTCTGGCGAAGTGCAACAATTGATGCTCATTATTCGCGAGGACGAAGGCTTTTCCCGGCATGTACTGGGTGCTGTGCGCTTCGTTCCGCTGCTCAATGGCCCGCTGGCCTGATCATTTCTTTGCAAACAGTGAATTCTGTTGATGGGGATGTGTCTTACGGCGGGGCTTATTGAGTCAACATGATTGGAAGCCGGGTTTAAACGCGATGAATTTTTCGTTTCAGTCGTGTACCGGTAAAAAGCCAATGCCCAGTTATACTTGCGACATATTTCAAGCCTGATACAGGCATTCATGTTCGGCCAGCACAAAGGGAGCGGCGGGTGAGTCTCACAGGTCTAGCGCAGCGTATGAGTAAAACAAGTTTTCAGCGACTGGTGCTTGGCCTTGTCTTGAGTTCCTTATTGGTGGGTTGCTCAAGCTCTCCGTCCAGTGGCGCTCGGGTTGTCGACCGAAGCCGTGCCAGCGCCGTGCCGCAAAAACCGACAGTCACCACCGGGCAATATGTAGTGCGAAAGGGGGACACGATGTTCTCAATCGCCTTCCGTTACGGCTGGGATTACAAGGCGCTCGCAGCTCGTAACAATATTCCTGTGCCGTATACGATACATCCCGGGCAAACCATCCGTTTCGATGGGCGTACCGGTTCGGCATCTACGGCAGTTGTGACAAAGTCCGGATCTTCGGCCTCGTCCTCAAGCAAAACCACAATCATCACCAGGCCTGCAGGCACCGCTGCGCCTACGGTTGCGAGCAAGCCGGCAGCCACGCCGTTGCCACCTGCCGGGCCGGCGCCGACCGGTTGGGGATGGCCTTCAAACGGGGTGCTGATTGGAAAATTCTCTTCAAACGGTAGTTTGAATAAAGGCATTGATATCGCCGGGGATTTGGGACAGCCTGTTTTAGCTGCGTCTGATGGGACAGTGGTTTACGCCGGGAGTGGTTTACGGGGCTACGGCGAGCTGGTCATCATCAAACACAGCGATACCTACGTCAGTGCCTACGGTCATAACCGCAGGCTGTTGGTTCGGGAGGGGCAGCAGGTCAAAGTCGGACAGACAATTGCCGAAATGGGGTCAACTGGTACAGACCGGGTGAAACTGCACTTTGAGATTCGCCGCCAAGGGAAGCCTGTAGATCCGCTGCAATTCCTACCCCGTCGTTGATGTGTTGCACAGCCTGTTCCCTCACGTAGAAGGAACAGGCTCCAGCGTTGCCAAGGATAAAGGCGTCGCTTGAGCTTGAGGTCGAACTCACCAAAGGACTATAACAATGGCTCTCAGTAAAGAAGCGCCGGAGTTTGACATCGACGATGAGGTTCTCCTTGAAATGGAGATCCTCACCGAAAAGGAATCGATGTCGAATGATGAAGGAGCTGCTAAACCTTCAGTTCGCACCAAATCCAAAAACGCCACCGCGTTAAAGCAGCACAAGTACATTGACTACACGCGGGCGCTCGACGCTACGCAGTTGTACCTCAATGAAATTGGCTTTTCCCCTTTGCTGACTCCCGAAGAAGAAGTCCATTTTGCGCGCTTGTCGCAAAAGGGCGATCCGGCTGGGCGCAAGCGCATGATTGAAAGTAACTTGCGGCTGGTGGTGAAAATCGCCCGACGCTACGTCAATCGTGGCCTGTCGCTGTTGGACCTGATCGAGGAGGGCAACCTGGGCTTGATCCGGGCAGTGGAGAAGTTCGACCCTGAGCGGGGCTTCCGCTTCTCTACCTATGCCACCTGGTGGATTCGCCAGACCATCGAACGGGCGATCATGAATCAGACCCGTACGATCCGGTTGCCGATCCATGTGGTCAAGGAGCTCAACGTCTACCTGCGGGCGGCACGTGAGCTGACACAAAAACTCGATCATGAACCTTCGCCTGAGGAAATCGCCAACCTGCTGGAAAAGCCAGTGGGCGAGGTTAAACGCATGCTCGGCTTGAACGAGCGCGTGTCTTCGGTCGATGTCTCGCTGGGTCCGGATTCGGATAAAACCCTGCTGGACACCCTGACAGATGATCGCCCGACAGATCCTTGTGAGCTGTTGCAGGACGATGATCTTTCCCAAAGCATTGACCAGTGGCTGTCCGAACTCACGGACAAGCAGCGCGAGGTGGTGATTCGCCGTTTCGGCTTGCGCGGCCATGAGAGCAGCACCCTGGAGGATGTAGGCCTGGAGATCGGCTTGACCCGTGAGCGGGTGCGGCAGATTCAGGTGGAGGGCCTCAAGCGCTTGCGTGAGATCCTCGAGAAGAACGGCTTGTCGAGTGAGTCGTTGTTCCAATAAAGGCGCAGTACAAAATGTGGGAGCGGGCTTGTGTGGGAGCTGGCTTGCCTGCGATAGCATCACCTCGGTGTACCTGATACACCGAGGTGTCAGTATCGCAGGCAAGCCAGCTCCCACATAAAGCTCGCTCCCACATTTTTTTGTGCCTGGTATTACCTGGGTGCCGGGACTAAATCCCAGGCATAAAAAAACCCCGCTTTTAAGGGCGGGGTTTTTTCGACTAAGTCAGTACAAGTTAGATAACTTGAACTTCTTCAGCTTGCATGCCTTTCTGACCGCGGGTAGCGATGAAAGAAACCTGTTGGCCTTCTTTCAGGCTTTTGAAGCCGTCGGATTGGATAGCTTTGAAGTGAACGAACAGGTCGTCACCGGATTGTGGAGTGATGAAGCCGAAGCCTTTTTCATCGTTGAACCACTTAACGGTACCAGTTTGGCGATTAGACATGGTGTATCTCCTTGGACAAAGTTAACTGCGACTCAGGAAAAGCCCTGGCCGAGACTGAGTGCAAAGAGCAGGAAAAATTCTTGGAGATGGTTGGATCGAAATTCAACATATCGTGTAGAGATTCTCAGTGACACAAGCAGCACAGTGGCGCCACCTTAACCCTTTTTCCGGGACGTGCCAATGGTATTTCCGAAGGTTTCTCTATTTTCGTGACTGGCGGTGGTATTTACAGTCACCTGGCACTGTAATGTGGGGCCCGGCCCCGCTGGCTGCCGCTTATAGACGGCTGCACATTCATCAACAAATGCCCTGCGCCCTTTGAACCCCAGGGCCAGCCCCGGTAAGATGCCCAACAGAATTTTTCCACCTCGCTATTCAGGACACCCGCCATGAGCATCAAATCGGACAAGTGGATTCGCCGCATGGCGCAAGAACACGGCATGATCGAACCTTTCGTTGAACGCCAGATCCGTGGCGAAGGCGCAGCTCCCGTGATTTCCTACGGTGTTTCCAGCTACGGCTACGACGTACGCTGTGCCGATGAATTCAAGGTGTTCACCAACATCAACTCGGCGATCGTCGATCCGAAAAACTTCGACGAAAAGAGCTTCGTCGACGTTAAAAGCGACGTGTGCATCATTCCGCCAAACTCCTTTGCCCTGGCGCGCACCGTGGAATTCTTCCGTATTCCACGTGACGTGTTGACCATCTGCCTGGGTAAAAGCACCTACGCGCGCTGCGGCATCATCGTTAACGTGACGCCGCTTGAGCCGGAGTGGGAAGGCCACGTGACCCTGGAGTTCTCCAACACCACCACCTTGCCGGCAAAGATCTACGCCAACGAAGGCGTGGCGCAGATGCTGTTCCTGCAGTCCGACGAAGCCTGTGAAGTGTCCTATAAAGACCGCGCCGGCAAGTATCAGGGCCAGCGTGGCGTTACTCTCCCACGCGCTTGATCGAAAGGTCTTACACGCAAAGGGAATTAGTCTGCGTGAAGTGACTCTATTGGGTGTACTGCCTCGGTGCGTGCAAAACGCGCCGAGCCACGCTTGAGGAGTACTTTATGAAGATCGACCCGCGAATCAGCGCCGAACTCGCCCGGCTTGAACCCAACCAGATTGGTGTTCTGGCCTGGTCCCTGATGGCCGACCCAGCGTATGCGGGTGGCATCCCTGGCCAACCTGACGAAGATTGGCCGCAGCAGCCCACCGAGCCCGGTGAGCCAGTCCTTCCCGATGAGCCGCCTCCCGCGCCTGTCGCCTGACTTATCAAAAGACATGGCTGGCGCTTCAGCACACCGGCCATACGTCTTGATCGCCGATCACAAATACTCGCCGATCGTCGCTTTTTTCTACGGAGTAACCGCCGGTAAAAGCTCCGAACGCCGGCAGCAAGCTGATCTTCGAGCCGATCTGGAAGCACGGCAAACGCAAACTCTGCCGACCTTTGCCGCGCAACCGGTACACAGGATGCACATGCCCGGCCAGCACATGCTGGCTGGGGTGGGCATCCGGCTCATGCTGCAATGCAAACGGCCCCATCAATAGCGGCTCGGCCACCACTTCAATCCTCAAGTCGGCAGGCGGGTCGCCAGCGCGTTTATCGTGATTACCGCGAACTAAGGTCAGGTTCAGTGCGTGATTGCGCTCGCGCCAGGTTCTCAAGGCGCTCAGGGTGCCGCTGGCGTGCGAACCCGGGCCGTGCAGGAAGTCACCGAGAAAGATCACCTGCGCGCACGGCAGGGCCGATAACAGGCGGTCCAGGCGCTGCTGGTTGTCGGTAGTGGTGCCCTGCGGCACCGGTTGCCCGAGGCTGCGATACGCCGAGGCCTTGCCAAAATGCGCATCGGCGATCAGCAGGCACTGGCGGGCGGGCCAGTAAATCGCCTTTTCCGCCAGCAGCCACAACTCCTCACCCTCAAGCGTCAGCGAATAATGCATCAACGTTTCCCGGTATCCGCGACTTTTTCCAGGTCCTTGACCATGCGTGCAATACGCTCGGACAGCTTCTCCGAACTCATGCTCTCGCGCATTCGCTCAACCAGCAGTGGAAAAGCCAGCGGCGTCGGCCGTTCGATCATGTGCAGGTCGAGTTTCAGCGCCGACAAATGACGCAATGTCTCTTCCAACCGACGAATATCCAACTCATCACGCAGGACTTCTTCTCCGGCCTGGGTCAGCAAAAGGTTCTCTGGGTCGTATTGTTTGAACACCTCAAAGAACAAGCCGCTGGAAGCCTGCACCTGCCGTGTGCTTTTCGGCGCGCCAGGGTAACCGGCAAACACCAGCCCGGCGATGCGGGCGATTTCGCGAAAGCGGCGCAGCGCCAGCTCACCGGCATTCAAGCTGGCCGCCACGTCCAACAGTAAGTTCGTTGGGCTTAGCAACGCTTGATTCAACACAACCGGCCAGTCCACCGGCGTAGCGCTCAATAGTTCCAGCCCGTAATCATTCACCGCAATCGAAAAGGTCACCGGCTGGCCTTGGCTGACCCTCCACGCCAGCAGGCTCGCCAGCCCCAGATGCACCTGGCGACCGGCGAACGGGTAGAGAAACAGGTGCCAGCCTTCCCGCGACTTCAGGGCTTCCGCCAGCAAGTACGCACGTGTCGGCAGGCCAGACCAGCGCAACTGGGTTTGTAACAGGGGTTGCACCGCCCGCATCTCCGGGCCATCGAAGTGCCCGTGGGCGGCTGCATCAAAGCGCTCGACCACCGCCTGCGCCAATTCATTGGATAGCGGCATGCGCCCGCCATTCCAGCGCGGCACGGCAGCCTTTTTCGCGGTGCTGCGCCGTACATACGCGGTCATGTTTTCCACTCGCACCAACTCCAGCAAACGCCCTGCAAACAAAAAACCGTCGCCAGGCTTGAGCCGGGCGATAAAACCTTCCTCGACACTGCCCAGATTCTTGCCGCCGCCGCCCTTGCTCCAGAATTTCAACTGGATACTCGCATCGCTGACGATAGTGCCCACGCTCATGCGATGACGCCGCGCCAGGCGTGCATCCGGCACGCGCCACACGCCATGCTCGTCGGGTTCCACTCGGCGGTAATCCGGATAGGCCGTCAACGACAAGCCGCCATGGCGCACAAACCCCAGCGCCCAGGCCCAGTCGGCGTCAGTCAGGTCACGATAAGCCCAGGCATCACGCACCTCCGCCAACAGCGCATCCGGGGTAAAACCACCGCCCAGGGCCATGCTCACCAAGTGTTGTACGAGCACATCCAATGGCTTGTAGGGCGATTCGCGAGCTTCGATGCGCCGCTGCGCTATCGCGTCCTGGGCGGCGGCGGCTTCCACCAGTTCCAGGCTATGGGTTGGCACCAACGTCACCCGTGATGGCCTGCCTGGCGCATGACCAGAGCGGCCGGCGCGCTGCATCAGGCGCGCCACGCCTTTGGCCGAGCCGATTTGCAGCACGCGCTCCACTGGCAGGAAATCCACACCCAGGTCCAGGCTTGAGGTACACACCACGGCCTTGAGCTGGCCGTCTTTCAGGGCCCGCTCCACCCAGTCGCGTGTTTCACGCGACAGCGAGCCATGGTGCAGGGCAATCACGCCCGCCCAGTCCGGACGCGCCTCCAGCAACGCCTGGTACCAGATCTCCGACTGTGCCCGCGTATTGGTAAACACCAGGCAACTGCTGCTGGCGTCAACTTCGGCCACCACCTGCGGGAGCATCTTCAAGCCGATATGCCCAGCCCAGGGAAATCGCTCGGTGGTCGGCGGTAACAAGGTGTCGACCTTCAGTTCTTTAGCCGTCTGCCCCTGCACATTGATCCCACCGCCTTGTGGGACCAGAACCTCAAGGGCGTGGGGCTGATTGCCCAAGGTCGCGGAAATCCCCCACACCATCAAATCCGGATGCCAGCGCCGCAAGCGCGCCAACGCCAGTTGCAGTTGCACGCCACGCTTGTTGCCGATCAGTTCGTGCCACTCATCCACGATCACCATGCGCAGGTGCGCCAGGCTGGTCTCACTGTCGGCACGCGCAAGCATCAATGTCAGGCTTTCCGGCGTGGTCACCAGCGCGGTGGGCTGACGCCGGGTTTGGCGCGCGCGTTCGCTGCTGCTGGTGTCGCCGGTACGCAGGCCGACACTCCATGGAATCTCCAGTGCCGCCAGTGGCGCCTCCAGGGCGCGCGCCGTGTCGGCGGCCAAGGCTCGCATGGGCGTGATCCACAACACCGTCAGTGGCTCAGCGGGCGCTTTGCGTTTACCGGTGGCGGGCGGGCGAGTGACGGCGAAGCGGTTGAGGGCGGCAAACCACAGCGCATAGGTTTTACCCGCGCCGGTGCTGGCGTGCAGCAGGCCTGATTGGCCGTCTTTAACCGCCGCCCACACGGCTTTTTGAAAGGCGAACGGCTTCCAGCCCTTGGTGGCAAACCATGTTTTGGCGAAATCGAGGGGTTTTGCCATTCGGCGGCTGACGCTCTGGAGTCTCTATGTCAGAGACCCTCCAGGCGTCGCAAAGGTTTACTTCAAGTTACCGCTCAGAAATTGCTGCAGGCGCTCGCTCTTCGGGTTGCCCAACACATCTTCGGGCGTGCCTTGCTCTTCCACCAGACCCTTGTGCAGGAACAGCACCTGGTTCGACACCTTGCGCGCAAAACTCATCTCGTGGGTGACCATGATCATGGTGCGGCCTTCCTCGGCCAAACCCTGTATTACTTTCAACACTTCGCCGACCAGTTCCGGGTCGAGGGCCGAGGTGGGTTCGTCAAACAGCATCACCTCCGGCTCCATGGCCAGGGCGCGGGCGATGGCCACCCGTTGCTGTTGGCCACCAGAAAGGAACGCCGGGTATTGATCGGCCACGCGTGCCGGCAACCCGACCTTATCCAGGTAGCGACGGGCACGGTCTTCGGCGTCCTTCTTGCTGCAACCCAGTACCCGGCGCGGTGCCATGGTGATGTTTTCCAGCACGCTCATATGGCTCCACAGGTTGAAGTGCTGGAACACCATCGCCAGCCGCGTACGCAGGCGTTGCAATTCGGCGTCGTCGGCCACGCGCATGCCATGGCGATCGCTGACCATGCGGATCTGCTGACCATCGAGGGTCATGGCGCCGTCGTTAGGGGTTTCCAGAAAGTTGATGCAGCGCAAAAAGGTGCTTTTGCCCGAGCCGCTGGCGCCGATCAGGCTGATCACATCACCGGTGTTGGCCTTGAGCGAGACACCTTTGAGCACTTCATTGTCGCCATAGCTTTTATGCAGGCCTTCAACGGTCAATTTGTACATGGGGCGTGCATCCTCAAGGCGAAAGTAGGTAGCCGCTGCGGTAGGCTTGCGTGCCTGCAACATGGCTGATCACCATGCCGGCAGTGGCCATGCGCCGCAGCGAACGGGCGTAAAGCAGGCCGGCATGTTTGCAGTGCACAGGCGTTACGCGGTCAGTAATGGGGTCGATGATTTCGGCGATCAGTTGCCCGGCTTCCAGGTATTCACCGGGCAGGGCGCTGAACACCAGCAAGCCGCCGACCGGCGTGGTCACCGGTTCCACGCCCGCCAGCGGCGTGGCCGGGTAGGGCAGCTCGGGCAGTGGCGCCGCGTCACCGGTGATGGCACCGAAGTGAGTCAGGTAGTCGATGATCGCCTGGCAATCCAGCGCCGCCAGGCCATGGTTGACGTCGCCCTGGCCGCGCAGTTCGACGGTCACCGAAAAACTGCCCATCGGGATCGGGAAACGCTCACCGAAGCGTTGCTGTAACTGCCACCACACCAGCGTGAAGCACTCGTCGAACGACTGCCCGCCGGAGTCGGTCGCCAGCAAGTTGGCTTCCGAGCCGATATAGCGCGCCAGCGGCTCCACCTGCGGCCAGGCCTCGGGGGTGGTGTACAGGTGCGCCACGGCTTCAAAGTCGCAATGCAGGTCCAACACCATGTCGGCATCGCAGGCCAGGCGTTGCAACACCAGGCGTTGGGATTGCAGCTGGGTAGCAGGCGTTTGCGCCGCAAGGGCCAGGCTCAGGGCGTCGCGAATAAGCTCGACGTTGTGCGTGGGGTCGTCGCCCAGCAGGTCTTCGACCTGATTGCCGACCTCCTCACTGAGGTCGACAAACAGGCGATTGAAATTTTGCCCGCTTTCCAGCTCGTAGCGGCCCAACGGAATGTCCATCAACACCTGCTCCAGCCCCACCGGATTGGCGATGGGCACCAGCACGATCTCACTGCGCAGGCGCCCAGCCGCCGCCAGCTCCGCCAGGCGCAGCTTCAGGTGCCAGGCCACCAGCATGCCCGGCAGCTCATCGGCATGCAGTGATGACTGGATATAGATCTTGCCTTCAGCCTGTTCCGGGCCGAAGTGGAAACTGTGAACCTGCCGCGCCGTGCCCGGCACCGGCGCGATCAGTTCATGCACCTGATGACGCATGACGACTCCTTAGTGGCTCGGCCCGAGAAAGGCCAGCCAGCGACGTTCCGCCAGACGAAACAGCCCGACCAGCGCGAAGGTCACGGTCAGGTAGATCAGCGCGGCGATGCCGAATGATTGAAAGGTCATGTAGGTGGCCGAGTTGGCATCCCGCGCCACCTTGAGAATGTCCGGCACCGTCGCGGTAAACGCCACCGTGGTCGAGTGCAGCATCAGGATCACTTCGTTGCTGTAGTAGGGCAGCGAGCGGCGTAGGGCCGAGGGCATGATCACATAGGCATACAGCTTCCAACCGCTCAGGCCGTAAGCCTTGGCCGCTTCGACTTCGCCATGAGCCATGCTGCGGATCGCGCCGGCGAAAATTTCCGTGGTGTATGCGCAGGTGTTGAGGGCGAAGGCCAGAATGGTGCAGTTCATCGCGTCGCGAAAGAACGCATCCAGCACCGGTTGCGCGCGCACGGCGGCGATGCTGTAGATGCCGGTGTAGCAAATCAACAGTTGGATATACAGCGGCGTGCCACGAAACAGGTAGGTGTAGAACTGCACCGGCCAGCGTATGGAGCGTTTGCGCGAAACGCGGGCGATGGACAGCGGAATCGAGACCAGAAAGCCGATCACCAGCGCCGCGCTGAGCAGCCACATGGTCATCGCCAGCCCGGTGATGTGCTGACCGTCGCTATAAAGGAAAGGCCGCCAGTATTGCTGGATAAGTTCGATCATCGCACGGCCTCCCGGGACCCAGCGGAGTAGCGGCGCTCAAGCCAGCGCAGGACGACGTTGGATGCACTGGTGATCAGCAGGTAGATCAGCGCCGCGATGACCAGAAAATAGAACAGCTGATAAGTACTCTTGCCCGCATCCTGCGCGGCCTTGACCAGGTCCGCCAGACCGATGATCGACACCAGCGCGGTGGCCTTGAGCATCACCATCCAGTTGTTGCCGATGCCCGGCAAGGCAAAGCGCATCATCTGCGGGAAGGTCACGAAGCGAAACCGCTGCCCGCGCGTGAGCCCGTAGGCGGTCGCCGCTTCCAGCTGGCCACGCGGCACGGCGAGGATCGCGCCGCGAAAGGTCTCGGTGAAATAGGCGCCATAGATGAAGCCCAGGGTGATGACCCCGGCGCTGAATGGGTCGATCTCGATGTAGTCCCATTCCATAAAGTCGGTAAAGCCGGTCAGCCAGATTTGCAGGCTGTAGAAAATCAGCAGCATCAGCACCAGGTCGGGCACGCCGCGAATCAAGGTGGTGTAGAGCTGGGCGGGGATGCGGATCAGGCTGACGCTGGACAGTTTGGCGCTGGCGCCGAGCAGGCCGAGCAAGACGCTGACGGCCAGGGAGGCGACCGACAGTTTCACGGTCATCCACGTACCTTGCAGCAACAGCGGGCCGAACCCCTTCAAGCTGAAGGCACCCAGCCCCAGGGTTTGCAAAAGATCTTCAAACATGAATTCAGGACCTAATGGCGATAAAAAAGCGCCCACCGCAAACCGGTGGGCGCCGGGGTGTTATTTACCGCTGTAGAGGTTCAGGTCGCCGAAGTGTTTCTTCTGGATGGTGGCGTAGGTGCCATCATCGTGTAACGCTTTGATACCTTTATCGAGCAAGGCCTTGAGGTCTTTGTTACCTTTTTTGATACCGACCGCAGTTTTGGATGGCAGCAGTGGGTCATCGATGGCCTTGCTGACTTCGTAGTCAGCGCCGGCTGGCGACTTCAAAAAGCCCAGTTCGGCTTGCAGCATGTCCTGTACGGAAGCATCCAGGCGGCCCGAGGTCAGGTCGGCGTAGACCTGGTCCTGGTTGGCGTAGGCCTTGGTGGTCACACCGGCTTTGTCCAGCACGGCCTTGGCGTAGGCTTCCTGGATGGTGCCTTGCTCGTAGCCCACGGATTTGCCCTTGAGGGACTCAGGCGTGGAGAAGTTCGCGCCCTTTTTGAACACCAGGGACGTCGGGCCGGAGAACAGCTCGCTGGAGAAATCGATCGCCTTTTCACGGGCTTCGGTCACGGTCATCGAGGAAATCACACCGTCGAACTTGTTGGCGTTGAGGCCTGGAATCATGCCGTCGAAGTCGCTTTCAACCCACTTGCACTTCACTTTCAGCTCGGCACAGATCGCATTGCCCAGGTCGATATCGAAGCCTACGAGGCTGCCGTCGGCGGCCTTGGACTCGAATGGCGCGTAGGAAGGATCGACACCAAAACGCAATTCCTTGTATTCCTTGGCCAGCGCGGTACCAGCAGCCATGCACAGAGCCAGTGCAGAAAGGGTCAGCAATGCTTTTTTCATTATGTAATCCCTGGAAACCAAGATAAGCGCTTGTGGCGCGGTTAGGACTGTTACTGAACGGTGTCAGACGGATCACAAGTAGCAATTTCTGCACCATAGTTCCGAATGTAGTTCCGAATGGTTGTTTTAAAAGGAAGGATAAAGGAGATGTGAGTGTAGGGGATGCCCGAAAATGGGCATGGAAAAATCAATGCACCATTCTGGATCTTGCTCGGATCCAAAATGTGGGAGCTGGCTTGTCGGGTCGCCGCATCGCTGCGATAGCGGTGTGTCAGCTGAATCTCTCTAACTGACCCACCGCCATCGCGGGCAAGCCCGGCTCCCACAGGGTTCTGCAGTGTTTGGGAGTAAGGGGTCAAGTCAACAAGTCCTGCAAGGTCCCCAGGTTGTCGGCTTCTTCCACTGTCTTATCCTGCCGCCACCGCAACATCCTGGGAAACCGCACCGCAATCCCGCTTTTATGGCGCTTCGACAGCGCAATCCCCTCAAACCCCAGCTCAAACACCATGCTCGGCGTCACGCTGCTGACCGGGCCGAATTTTTCCACCGTGGTCTTGCGCACGATGGCGTCGACCTTGCGCATTTCTTCGTCAGTCAGCCCTGAATAAGCCTTGGCGAATGGCACCAGCGTGCGTTCAGTGCCGGGCGGGCCGTCCCACACTGCAAAGGTGTAGTCGCTGTACAGACTGGCGCGGCGGCCATGGCCGCGCTGGGCGTAAATCAGTACGGCATCGACACTGAACGGGTCGACTTTCCACTTCCACCACACGCCCATGTCCTTGGTGCGGCCCACGCCGTACAGGCCATCGCGGGCTTTTAGCATCATGCCTTCCACGCCGAGGCGGCGAGAGTCTTCGCGTTGCTCCGCCAGGTCCTTCCAGCTCGCGCCCGTCAGCAAGGGCGATGGCAACAGCACGGGCTGGTTGCACTGCGCAATCACTTGCTCAAGCTGGACGCGGCGCTCGGCCTGGGTGTGGTTGCGCCAATCGTCGCCCTGATGTTCCAGCAGGTCATAGGCCAGGGCCGCGACTGGCGCATCCTCCAGGACCTTTTTGCTCAAGGTTTTGCGGCCGATGCGCTGTTGCAACAGCGCGAAGGGTTGCACCGCGTCTTTCCACACGACAATTTCGCCATCGATCACCGTGCCATCCGGCAGGCCGCTGACCAAGCTGTGCAGTTCGGGGAAGCGCTCGGTGACCAACTCTTCACCGCGCGACCAGACCCACAGGCGACCGTCGCGCTTGACCAGTTGCGCGCGAATGCCGTCCCACTTCCATTCCACCTGCCAGTCGGCGGGTGCGCCGAGCAAGGCGTCGAACTGCTCCACCGGTTGCGCCAGCCCATGGGCCAGAAAAAACGGATACGGCTGACCGCCGCGTTGCGCATGCTCGTCGGACGATTCGGCGGCGATCAGTTTGAGGTAGCCTTCGGCCGTAGGCCGGTTGGACAAATCGGTGTAGCCCACCAAGCGTTGTGCCACACGTTTGCTGTCCAGGTCGGCCATGGCGGCGAGGGCGCGGGTGACCAGCAGTTTGGACACGCCGACACGAAAACTGCCGGTGATCAATTTGATGCACACCATCAGGCTCGGCTGATCGAGCTGCGCCCATAACGCCGGCAGGCGTTCGGCCAATTCCAGCGGCGGCAGGCCACGCAGGGGCAGCAGCTTTTCCTCCAGCCACACTGCAAGCCCGTCTTCCGAGGTATAGGAGGATTCGGGCAACAACAGGGAAATGGTCTCGGCCAGGTCGCCTACCGACTGGTAACTTTCTTCGAATAACCAAGGTTCTATGCCCGATGCTGCGGTGGCCATGTCGCGCAGCAGACGGGTCGGCACCAATTGCCGGGGCCGCCCGCCGGAGAGGAAGTACACCGCCCAGGCCGCATCTTCGGGTGGCGCCTGGCGGAAGTAGGCTTGCAGCGCGGCCAGCTTGGCGTTGCTGGAGGTGGTGGCGTCGAGGTTGGCGTACAGCTCGGCGAAGGCTTTCATGCCGTGGCCTCTTCTTCGTCATCGCCGTATTCGGTGGTGAAACCCTGGGCATCCAGGCCTTTTTCCCGCAAGTGGCGTACCAAAACGCCTACGGAACCATGGGTGACCATCACCCGTTCGGCGCCGGTCTGTGCGATGGCCCACAGCAGTCCGGGCCAATCGGCGTGGTCCGAGAGCACAAAGCCTCGGTCCACACCGCGCCGCCGTCGCGTGCCACGCAGGCGCATCCAGCCGCTGGCGAAGGCGTCGCTGTAGTCGCCGAAGCGCTTGATCCAACTGCTGCCACCGGCGGACGGCGGCGCAATGATCAGTGCCTGACGCAGCAATGGGTCAGTCTTTTTGAAGTCCCCGGCATATAAGGTTTCGGGGATATAGATGCCGGCCTCGCGGTACACGCGGTTCAGCGGTTCCACCGCGCCATGGCTGAGAATCGGGCCGATGCTGGCGTCGATGCCATGCAGGATGCGCTGGGCTTTGCCAAAGGAATAACAGAACAACACGCTGGCTTTGCCGACCGCGATATTGGCCTGCCACCAATCATTGATGCCGGCAAAAATCTGCGCCTGGGGTTGCCAGCGGTAAATCGGCAGGCCGAAGGTGGATTCAGTAATAAAGGTGTGGCAACGCACCGGCTCAAAGGGCGCACAGGTGCCATCGGGTTCGACTTTGTAGTCGCCGGAGGCTACCCAGACTTCGCCCTGGTATTCCAGGCGCACCTGCGCGGAACCGAGCACATGCCCGGCGGGATGGAAACTCAGGGTGACGCCGTGGTGGATGAGTTTTTCGCCGTAGGCCAGGGTTTGCAGGTTGATGTCCTGGCCCAGTCGCGAACGCAGGATGCCTTCGCCGGGAGCGGCGGCCAGGTAATGCTGGTTGCCGGTGCGGGCGTGGTCCCCATGGGCGTGGGTGATGACGGCGCGGTCCACCGGGCGCCATGGGTCGATGTAGAAATCTCCCGCAGTACAATAGAGGCCTTCGGGGCGGGCGATGACAAGGTCCATGGGCGTGCCGGGGCAGTGGGCTTATCAGGTATGAGGGGAGCGAGACTTGAGAAGTTCTATCTAAATGCAGGCGATCAAATGTGGGAGCTGGCTTGCCTGCGATTGCGGTGTGTCAGTCGATTAATTAGTGACTGACACACTGTTATCGCAGGCAAGCCAGCTCCCACATTTTGATGGCGTGACGCGGAGCGTCACAGGATGCATTCCCACGCAGAGCGTGGGAACGATCACCGGGTTACTTGCCGGGTGTGAGGGTCAAGCGGGTTTTCCCGTACACCTTGTCAAAGTTCTGCGGCTGCATCGGGAAGCTCAGGTATTGCGCCTTGAGCGACGCATCGATGCCGTTCGCATAACTCGGGCTGGCCGGGTTGCCGGATTGGCCGATGCCACCTTGACCCATCATCGGTTCGATTTGGCTGAAGTCGACGATCATGCGCAGCGCCGGCACTTGGGTGGTGACAAAATCCTGCCCCCAGCTGTACGGCGCCGGGTTCAGGGTGTTGTGGTCGCCGCCACTGGCAAACGGCCCGCGGATCACCTGGCCATTGGTGTTTTTCCAGGTGGTGGTGTGCAGTTTGCCCCACTGCCAGGCCTTGTGATCACCACCCAATTGGCTGTCGCCAGCGGTGATGGCGGCGGCAAGGCTGCGGGCGAGGATCGCCGGTTTGTCTTCTTTTTGCGCGGTGCGCACGTCGTCCCAGAAGGGGCTGTCTTCGCGGCCCAGCAGGTGGTCGGCGTTGGCGGAATAGGACAGGTTGGCGTTGCTGACAAAGGCTTTCCAGCTGGCGCTGGTTTCCGGGCCGAGTTCGTCGAGGAAGATCTGCTTGGTGCTTTCCTGCAGGAACAGCTCATAGATCGCCGCGTCTGCGGAGGTCGGTGCCAGGCGGCCATCAAACGCCATCAAGCGACTGAGCGCTTCGCGTGCCTTCACAGCTTCGGTTGCCGGCAGCGCATCGATTGCCTGTTTCAGTGGCTGGGCCATACCCGGCGCCTGGAACATGGTCTTGAGCTTGGCGGCAAACGTGGTGGTCTGGTCGTACTGCATGGCGATCATGCTGCGGCTGTCATGCTTGCCGGCGTTGGCCAGTTGTGCCAGGCGCTCGCTGCGCTCCGGGGCGTCCCAGGAATTGGACAACTGCATGCCATAACCGCGTGGCGCGGTGCGCTGGTTGGCCGTGCCGATCCAGCCTTGGGCCGGGTCCTGATCGTAAGGGTGCAGCATCGCGTCGGCGTAGCCGTCCCAGTCAAAGCGCGCGTCCCAGCCCGGCGAGGGCAGCAGGCCTTCGCCTTCGCGACGGTTGGGGAAGCGGCCAGTGACTTGCCAGCCAATGCTGCTCGCGTCGGCAAAGATCATGTTGAGGGCGATGGCGCGGATTTCCCGGGTCGCGTCCGAGGCCTTGCCAGCGCTTTGGGCGCGGGACAGGTCGAAGAATGCGTCCAGGCTCTTGTCGTCCTTGAGGTCGGCGGTTTGCAGGGCCAGGCCGAACCCGGTGGTGAGTGCCTGGCTGCTGTTGAGCAGGGCGCCGTGGCGGGTTTCGTACACCACTTCGCGAATCGGCCGCTGGCCCTTGGCGAAGTAGGTTTCGTTGCGCACGACGGCCGGTAGCCATTTGCCGTTGTTCTCGTAGTACAACGCGCTGCCTTGGCGTTTGACCTTCTCCAGGAACAGGTCCTGGGTGTCGCCTTTTACCGCGCTCATGCTCCACGCCACTTTGCCGTTGAAGCCGGACAGCAGGGTCGGCAAACCGGCAATCGAGACGCCGACCGCCTGGTATTTCGGGGCACGGATCTGCACGTAGTTCCATGGCGACGGTGCTTGTGGCTGGGCTGCCAGGTCGCTGGCCAACAGGCTTTTGCCACTGCGGCTGCGTTGCGGGCCGATGGCCCAGTTGTTAGAGGTGGTGACGGCCAGTGCGTTGAGACTGTTCAACTGCTGGCCGACGCTTTCAAGCCCTGCAAGGCCGGTGATCTGGCTGAGGTTCACGCCCTTGAGCTTGTCGGCTTCGTCCATCGGGATCGGCTCGTCCGGCGCACTCGGCGTCAGCCAGGCGAGCTTGTCGGCCCCGACTTTCTGCGCCAGCACCAGCGACGAGAGTTCTTCCTGCAGGTTGCTCGACTCGCTGAAATTCAGCAGGCAGAACAGCAGCGCCGAATCTTCCGGCTTCCAGTACTCGGGCTTGAAGCCGGTCTGGGCCAGGTCCGGCGGCAGCTTGTCGCGGTAGCGGAACAGGTAGGCGTTGACGCCACGGGCATACACTTCAAAGAAGCGCTTGAGGCGCGGCGACGAAGCGTTATACAGCTCGCCGGCGCTTTTTTTCAGGTTGACCGCGCGCATGAAACGGTCGACATCCAGCACTTGCGGGCCGGACATCTCCGCCAGGCGGCCCTGGGCCAACAGGCGCAAAGTGACCATCTGCGTGATGCGGTCGCTGGCGTGTACATAACCGAGGCTGAACAGCGCGTCATGGAAGGTGTTGCTTTCGATCAACGGCATGCCCTGGGCATTGCGGCGCACCGACACATTCTGTGCCAGGCCTTTGATCGGTTGCACACCGGCCACCGGCGGCAGGGTGTCCTGGGTGCTCTGGAGCTGGCAACCGGCCAGGCTTAAAGCACTGGCCACTGCCGCGGCAACGCCGAACCGGGGGATAAAGTGTGAGAGGGCTGGCGAGGCCATGGCAAAGCTCCTGCGGGGGGTAGCGTCATTAAAGGCGCTACGTTAGTGAGCGCGGCGAAACGACGCAAGCAGGAGTTTGGGTTAAGCGTGAGATCTTGAGACCGGTAGAGAACAATGTGGGAGCTGGCTTGCCTGCGATGCTGACGCCTCGGTGTGTCAGTTACACCGAGGTGATGCTATCGTAGGCAAGCCAGCTCCCACATAGATCAGGATTTTGGCGGATTCACTTTCTGCACCAGTTCATACGCCCGCACCGTCGCCGGCCGTTCCTTGATGCTGTTGAACCAGCGCTGCACGTGCGGGAAGTCCTCCAGACGCTGGCTCTGCCACTTGTGGGAAACGACCCACGGGTAGATCGCCATGTCGGCGATGCTGTAGTCCTCACCCGCCACGAACGCGCGGTCCGCCAGGCGTCGGTCCAACACGCCGTACAGGCGCGCGGTTTCGTCCACATAGCGCTTGATCGCGTAAGGAATCTTTTCCGGTGCGAATTGGCTGAAGTGATGATTCTGACCCGCCATCGGCCCCAGCCCGCCCATTTGCCAGAACAGCCATTGCAGCGCTTCCTGGCGGCCGCGCAGGTCTTTTGGAATGAATTGGCCGGTTTTTTCCGCGAGGTAAAGCAAGATCGCGCCGGATTCGAACAGCGAAATCGGCGCGCCGCCGTCGGTCGGGCTGTGATCGACGATGGCCGGGATGCGGTTGTTGGGAGCGATCTTCAGGAAGTCCGGCTTGAACTGCTCGCCCTGGCCAATGTTGACCGGGTTCACCTCGTAGGGCAGGCCGGCTTCTTCCAGGAACAGCGATACTTTGTGACCGTTGGGGGTGGTCCAGTAGTACAGGTCGATCATGAAGCTCTCCAAATGAGCGAATGCCTGTCTCTATAGGTGATGATCAAGGGGCAATAATTCAATCAAACATTTGCGTCTAACCTTAGAAGCCAATCACACCGCGCTATCGACCAACACCTGCAATGACTGCTGCGAGCAGCGCTCAATGCGCACCTGTACGCCATAGACCTGCGCAAACAACGCCGGGTCGAGCACCTCATCCGCCACGCCGCTGGCGTACAACCTGCCCTGGCGCAGCACGGCAATATGGTCGGCGAAGCGTGCAGCCAGATTGATATCGTGCAGCACCACCACGGCGATCAAATTGTGTTCGCGCACCAGCGCGCGCACGCAGTCCATGACTTTTAATTGGTAATTGAGGTCGAGCGCGCTGGTGGGTTCGTCGAGCAGCATCACTTGCGGGCGACGCGCAATCAGCTGGGCGAGGCCGACCAATTGGCGCTGGCCGCCGGACAACGTGCTCAGCAGCTGATCGGCCAAATGCGCGATGCCGATACGCTGCAACGCTTCGAAGGCTTCGCCCAGGCAGGCCTCGCTGGACAGCGCAATGCCGGCCACATTGGCCACACGTAGCGCGGCGATCACGCTTTCCATCACGCTGAGGCTCAGGCCCGGCGGCAGGTTTTGCGGCATGTAAGTCACGCGGCGCGCACGCTCGGCCACCGACATGGCTGACAGGTCGAGGTCACCCAGTCTGACCACGCCTTGCATCTTTTCCAGCCCGGCGATGGCCCGCAGCAGCGTGGATTTACCCGCGCCATTCGGGCCGATCAAGGCGGTGAGGCTGCCGTGGGGCAGGGTCGGCAAGCTCAGCTCATGCACGATCTGCCGACGCCCGTAGCGGATAGTGGCGTTGTGTACCGATAAGCCCGCACTCATAACTGCCTCCCGCGCTTGAACACCAACACCACAAAAATCGGTACGCCCACCAAGGCGGTGACAATGCCCACCGGCACAATCACGCCGGGCATGATCAGTTTGCTGGCAATCGACGACAGCGCCAGCAGCAACGCGCCGGTCAACGCACTGGCCGGCAGCAGGAAACGCTGGTCTTCACCCACGAGAATCCGCGCGATATGCGGCCCTACCAAGCCGATAAAGCCGATGGTGCCTACAAACGCCACGGCGGTGGCTGACAGCAGGCTGATACGCAGCAACGAGAAAAACCGCAGGCGCTTCACATCCACGCCAAAGCTTTGTGCGCGGTCCTCGCCCATGCGCAGCAGGGTCAGGCGCGGCGCGGCGGCGAAGGAAAACGGCAGCACCACGGCAACGACAAAGGCGAGGATGCCGAGCTTGTCCCAGTTGGCGCGGGTCACGCTGCCCAAGGTCCAGAACACCAATTGTTGCAGCACGTCTTCGGTGGCCACCAGTTGCAGCAAAGCCACCACGGCGTTGCAACTGAACACCAGTGCGATGCCGAACAGCACCAGGCTTTCCACGCCCGCACCGCGCAGGCGTGACATGGCTTGCAGCAAAAACACCGAGGCGGCGGCAAAGATAAACGCCGAGATGGAAATCGCGGTGTTGGCCGACACCCACAGCGTGGTCACCGGAAACACGATGACCAGCGAGGCGCCCAAGGCCGCCGCCGACGACACGCCCAACGTAAACGGGCTGGCCAGCGGGTTATTGAGGATCGCCTGCATCTCGGCCCCGGCCAGAGACAGCGCGCAACCCACCAGCACCGCCATCAGCGCGTAGGGCAGGCGCACGTTCCAGATGATCACCTGGTCGGTGGCGCTCAGGTGCGACGGATGCAGGATGCCGTCGAGCAACGCCAGCAGGCCCATGCCCGACGGGCCGCTGGCCAGGTCCACCAGAATGGCGCAGACCAGCGCGATGCCGAGCAGCGCCAGCAGCCAGGTACGCCGGGCCAGCAAACGGCGATAGCCGTGAGTGGCGCTGGCAAGGTCGAGGGTTTGAGTGGTCATGGGGCTCACACAATGTTGAAAACAACGAAAATCCACATGTGGGAGCTGGCTTGCCTGCGATTGCGGTGTGCCAGTCGATTAATTCAGTGACTGACACACCGCTATCGCAGGCAAGCCAGCTCCCACACTGACTGCATTCCTGCATTCCTGCATTCCTGCATTCCTGCATTCCTGCATTTGTGCATGGCGCTAGGGGTTACTTGGTTTTGGCGTCAATCCAGTAAGCACCCTGCAGCGGCATCCCCAAAAACTGCTGGTTGATCTGTTTCATAGTCGCTTGCGGGTCGAGCTTGGCGAACAGTTCCGGGTGTACCCATTTGGCCAATACTTCAATCGCCAGCAAGTTGTATGGCGAGTTGTAAAAGTCATGCCACAGGCCGTGGGCATCGCCTGCGCGGATGGCACGCAGGTTGGCGAACTCCGGCCGCGCCAGCACACGATCAAACGCCTCACGGGCTTCATCGGTGCTCACGCCAGCGCCGAGAATCAGCCCAGGCTTGTGGTTGCCGGTGGCCACGTACACATCCGGGTCGGCCTTGAGCGCGTATTCAACGCTGATATCCCCCAGCGCACCCGGCACCACCTCGGCGGCGATATTGCGCCCGCCGACCAGCTTGATCACTTCACCCATGCCGCTTTTGCCGGTGGTGTGCCCCGGCGCCTGCCAGGCACCGGCCAGTAATTCGAGGAACACACTCGGGCGCGGGCCGGCAGGCAAGGTGGCAACGGCGTCGGTGATGGCCTTGATGTGCTGGTCATAGAAGCCCAGAAACGCCTTGGCCTGGGCTTCACGGCCCAAGGCCTGGCCCAGCGCGTTCATGCTGGTGTGGGTGCCTTGCACCGGGTTGATGCGAAAGTCGACGAACAACACCGGGATGCCGGCTTTGGCCAGCACGTCTGCCACCGCGCTGTGTTCGGTCGGGCCGTGGCCGGAAATGCTGAACACCGCCAGATCCGGTTTCAGCGAGAGAATCTCCTCAGCACTGACACTCTGCTCCGACGCTTGCCCGATCAACGGGATGTCTTTGACCGTAGGAAACTTCGCCACATAGGCGTTGTAAGTGTGCTGGTCCAGCAGCTTCAAATCGTTCTGCCAGCCGACGATGCGCTGGAACGGCGCGTCCTTGTCGAGCAAGGTAAACGCCGAAATCAAGCGGCCTTCGCCCAGCACCACACGTTTGACGTGGTCTTTGACCTCGACCTTGCGGCCCAACACGTCGGTGACTTCATGGGCAGCGGCAGTTTCGGCGTGGCCGAGGACCAGCGCGGCGCACAGCACGCCGAGCTTAAGCACGTTACGAGGTTTGAACATGGAAAGGACTCCGGGTGAGGGGCAATCAGAATTCATAATCGACACTGGCGGTGAGCGTGCGACCGGCACCTGGGATGCCGTAGAGCTGGAAGCCGTCGAGGGACGCGCCGACCTGGCTGTAATAGAACGTGTTGAACACATTGTTGAGGTTGAGGTTGACCGTGGTGTCCTTGTTCACCTTGTATTGCGCCGCCAGGTTGCTCAGCCAGTAACCCGGGGCTTTTTCGTGGTCGCGGGTGTAGATCGCATACACGCCGGACGGGCCGTTGGCGTAGCTGCTGTTGTTGTTCAAACCGCCGACATCCTTGTTGTCGCTGTAGCGGCGACGGCCCACGTATTGCTCGCCGTAGCTGAGGCTCAGGGCGTCGGTGACGGCGTAGGTGGTCCACAGGTTGGCGGTCAGGTCGGGGACGTTCTTGGCTTCCGCGCCTTTATTGATACCTTTGGTCTGCGTGCTTTTGAGCGCCGAGAAGCCGGTGTAGACGGTCCAGCGCGGGGTGATGTTGCCTTGCAGGCCGAGTTCGATGCCGTCCACACGCTTGGCGGGCAGGGCGCGCACCGGGGCGGATTCGCCGTCCTGGTATTCCCAGGCGTTGTCCAGTTCGGTGCGGAAGATCGCCGCCGTGACATTGAGCCTGTCGTGGGCAATGTCCCACTTGGTGCCGATCTCGTAGGTTTTCGACTTGGCCGGGCTGTAGTTACTGGTGGTGGACGCGCCGTAGATCTGGTTGTTGGTGGACGCGCCCAGCGCCGACGGTTGCGCCGCCTCGCTGTAGGACACGTAGATGCTGCCGTTCGGCAATGGCTTGTACACCGCGCCGACGCGACCGCTCACTGCGCCGTCGGTGCTGCTGATGTCGGCTTGGCCGCGCTGGCTGGTTTGCGCGCGCCAGTTGTCGTAGCGCAGCGAGCCGAGCACTTGCCATTGCTCGTTGAGGGTGACGGTGTCGCCCGCGTAGACACCGGCGTTATCGATCACCGAGCGCGGGTCGCCTTCGCCTTTGGTCACGTAGGTGCTGGCGAAGCTGTGGCTGGGGTCGTTCATGTTGAAGAGCAGATCGCCGGCCGGCACTTCGGCGTTGCGTTTCAGGCCGCCGTAGGTCTCGTGATAGAACTCCAGGCCGCTGACCACGGCGTGCTGCAGGCTGCCGGTGTTGAACGTGAAGCTGAAGTCGGTCTGGTTATCCAGGATGGTGTAGCGCTTGGACAGGCCAAAATCGCTGCCCCGCAGGATGCCGTAGCCGGTGTTGCTGTTGTTCACGTAGTCGGTGTAGGCATTCACCGTGCTGCCGGGCACTTGGCTGATAGGCCCTACGCCGGTGTAGCCCAAGGTCGCACAGCGGGCGCCGGTGCAGGTTTTTTTACCGCTGGCATCGGCGACGAAGAAGCGTGCCGGCGACAGCACGGCGAAGTTGTCGCTGCGTTCCCAGCGCGTCTGGTTGCGCAGGTGGGCGTCGTGCCAGTCAAAGTCATGCTCGAAGCGGGCGGTCAGCGAGGTGGTTTCGTTCTCCTGGGTATAAAGGCTGGAGTCGCCGTACCAGTCGGAGCGTTTGACGCCGGGCATGCGGTGGCCGTCGGTGCCGCGCTGGATCGGCACGCCGCCGTCCGGGGTGTTGGTGTCTTTCTGGTAAAAGGTGTAGACGAAAAAGCGCGTGTCGGTGCCCAGGCCGAAGCCGAACGAGGTGGCGATGCCCCAGCGGTCGTAGTCCACGTCGTCGCGGTCGGCCACTTGGTTGTAGTGCTTCATCAGGTTGATACGTACGGCGGCGGTGTCGGTCAGCTGTTTATTGAGGTCGGCGGTGAGGCGACGGTAGCTGTCGGTGCCGATCCCGGCGGACACCTTGTTGGCATCGCCCAGGTGCGCTTCTTTGCTCACCAGGTTGACGCTGCCGCCCACGGCGGAAACGCCGGACTCGATCGAACCCGTGCCCTTGAACACTTCGGCCTGTTGCAGGTTGAAAGTGTCGGTGCGTGTGGACATGCCCGCGTCGCGCACGCCGTCGACGGTCAGGCTTTGCTCGGAGGAAAACCCACGGATCGAAAACAGATCGCCCCAGCCCAGGTTGCCTTCGCCGGACATGAAGGTGATGCCGGGCACGTTGCGCAACACTTCCTGCAAGGTCTGCGCGTTCTGCTCCTTGAGCACCTGCTGCGGCACGATGGTCACGCTTTGCGGGGCGTCGAGCAGCGGCTGGCTGATTTTGGCCGAGGTCACGCGGTCGACTTTGAAGGTGGAGGTGGCTTCCTGGCCGTCGACCTTGATTTGCGGCAGGCTTACCACCGAATCATTCGGCGTGGCGGCCGGCGCATCGGCCCAGGCGGTCGGCGCAACACTGCCGGCGGCGAGGAAACCGAACATCGGTGCCAGGGTTGTGTGCAGCGTGTGACGTTGGGGCGTGGGCAATGACATAGGTGATGATCCGAGTCTAAATTACAATTACTCTCATTTAGGTTCGGTAGTCTAAAGAGCGATTCCGCCTGCCATACCCTGGCTTTGTATCGCTGATGCGTGATTATGGTTTCCCACAACATTCCATTACATTTGCGTGTATCGCTGGATGAACTTTCGGCTATCTCCTGCGTTTTGAGTTTTCGGATTGACTGCCCATGGCCAAGCTTGACCACCTGCTGATCGTTGATGATGACCCGCAAATCCGTCAGTTGCTTTGCGACTACTTGAGTGACGCGGGGTTTCAGGTGTCCACCGCCGCCGACGGCAAGGAAATGCGCCGCCGCCTGGCGCTGAATGTGATCGACCTGATCGTGCTTGACCTGATGCTGCCTGGCGAAGACGGCTTGAGCCTGTGCCGCGAACTGCGCGTCAGTTCCAACACGCCGGTGGTGATGCTCACCGCCAAAGGCTCGTTGATCGACCGCATCGTCGGCCTGGAAATCGGCGCCGACGACTACCTGCCCAAGCCGTTCGACCCGCGTGAGTTGCTGGTGCGAATCAAGGTGGTGTTGCGCCGGGTGCAGAGCTTTCCCGATCGAGCACGCCTGGATGAAGCACCGAATATTCGTTTTGCCGGCTGGCAACTCGACACACGGGCGCGGCAATTGCTCACGCCCGAGGGCGTGGTGGTGAGCCTGGGCAACTCGGATTACCGTGTGCTGCGCCTGCTGTTGCAGCACCCCAACCGGCCGTTGAGTCGCGACTTTTTGCTCAACCATGTCTTCGACAAGGACAGCACGCCGTTCGACCGCTCCATCGACGTGTGTGTCAGCCGCCTGCGCTCGCAGCTGCCGGTGGGGCTGATCAAAACCGTGCGCAATGAGGGTTACATGCTGACTGCCGATGATGTGGTGCTGGAGTCGTGAGACTGCTGCCGCGTTCGCTGTTCGGGCGGCTGGTGCTGATTCTGGTCAGCGGCATGCTCGCGGCCCAGGCGCTGACCAGCAGCATCTGGTACGACCGTCGGCATGGCCAGGTGCTGGAGATTCCTGCGCGGTTGATCGCCACACGCCTGGCAGACGTGGTGCGCCTGGTACACAGCGACCCGCAGCAGGCCGACCAGTTGATCAAACTGCTCAACACCCCGCATTTTCAATTGACCTTGAGCGATCAGGCCAGCAACACGCCGAGCACGTTGACCGACAGTGACCGGCCCACCGAGCGGCTGATCAAGCAGGTGCTGACGGAGAAAACCGGTTCTGCCCAGACCCTGATGTTGCTGCGCCTGTCTCTGGTTGATGGCGAAGGGCAAGGCGCCGGGCTCTCGACCCTGCTCAGTTCCAAGCCGGTCATCGGGCAGTTCCTGATCGACCTGCGCCTGCCCGATGGGCGCTGGTTGCAGGTGGACGCCAGTGAGGAGCAGGGCTGGACCAGCACGTCGCCGCTGGACTTGCTGTTCGACTACGTGATGCGCATCTATTTGCTGCGCGTGCTGGTGCTGGTGATCATCGCGTTGGTGGCGGTGCGCCTGGCCATCCGCCCGCTCAATGCCTTGGCCAAGGCCGCCGAAGCCCTGGGCCGGGATATCCAGCGCCCGCCGTTAGCGTTGGACGGCCCCACCGAAGTGCGCCGCGCCGCCCAGGCGTTTAATGCGATGCAGCAACGGTTGATAGCCAATATTGCCGAGCGCACGCGCTTTCTGGCGGCGATTTCCCACGACCTGCGCTCGCCGATCACACGCCTGCGCCTGCGCACCGAAATGCTCGAAGACACGCGCACCAAGGAGCGGTTTCGCAGTGACCTGGAAGAAATGGAACACATGGTGTCCAGCACCCTGGATTTTGTCAGCAGCGGCGAAATCAACGAGACGCGGCAGAACATCGACATCAATGCCTTGCTGCAAAGCCTGCAGGCCGACCTTGAAGACGTGGGCGAAAGCGTGACCATTGTCGGTCGCGCCCGGCAACCGCTGCCGGGCTATGCACGCAGCCTCAAGCGTTGCGTGCAGAACCTGCTGGAAAATGCGGTGCGTTATGGCCGAGAAGTGGTGGTGCGGGTTGAGGATCAGGTGGACAGTTTGAAAATCGTCATCAGTGACCGTGGCCCAGGGATTCCCCAGGAGCAACTGGAGCAGGTGATGGAACCGTTTTACCGCATCGAAGGCTCACGCAATGCCGACACGGGCGGTTACGGGTTGGGGCTGAGCATTGCGCACACGATTGCGCGGGCGCATGAAGGGCGGTTGAGTTTGAGTAATCGGGAAGGCGGGGGGTTGGAGGTAGTGTTGCAGTTTCAGAGAAAGCTCTGATCTGAAATACGGAGCAAATGTGGGAGCTGGCTTGCCTGCGATGGCGGTGGGTCAGCTGACACATTGTTAACTGTCAGACCGCTATCGCAGGCAAGCCAGCTCCCACACTGACTGCATTCAGGGCATCAGGCCCCGTGGCACTTCTTGAATTTCTTCTCACTGCCGCACGGGCACGGATCGTTGCGACCCACGTCCTTCAACGCGTTGCGCACCGGCTCCTGGTGAGCGTGGCCGCAGTTCGGGCCGTGGACATGGCCGTGGTCGTGATCATGGCCGTGATCATGGCCGTGATCATGCTGATCGTGATCGTGGTTGCAGTCAGGACCATGGACATGGGGTTGCTGAGTCATCGATGTCGCTCCGGAATAAAATCGCCGGGGATTATCTCGCCATTGTGGGCGACCTGCACGTCATTACCGATGAATAATCCGGTTTTCAGCTCGCCTTCCAGGCGATAGGGCACGGGTTTGGTCGGGTTTTTGAGCATTTGCACCACATCGCGGATCTTCGGCCAGAGGTTGGTGCGCACCTTCACCCGAAAAAAACCATGACTGCGCGGCGGTATGGTCAGCCATTCGTTGGACTCGCCTTCGGTCAAGACAAAACCGCCCAGGCTGACCTTATAGATCAGGCCGCGCACCGTGAGGTCGGCGTCGTCGCGGTTATCCACGCGAAACCACAGTTTGAATTTCTGCTCCAGCAGCTTGGCCCGTACCACCTCGACTTTCACCAGGGCGACGTGGGGCGTAGGCGCATCGTCTTCAAACCACGACGCGCAGCCGCTGAGACTCAAGGTCAACGCCAGCATCAAGCTGTACATCCGAAGCATGGCGTTTTCCCTGTGGGTGATTAGAGGTAGCTGGAACAGCACTTCTTGAATTTTTGGCCACTGCCGCACAAACATACATCATTGCGCCCGGCCTTGAACTCAACCGTCGGATCGATGAAGTACCAGCGCCCGTCATTCTGTACGAAAGACGACTGCTCACGGTGGCTGTGTTCGCCGGTGCTGTCATGCCAGCGTGCGGTAAAGGTCACGAATGCATGTTCCGGCTGGCCGCCGAACACTTCCGAACTTTCCACCTCCAGGCCCAGCCAGGTGCTCTGCGCGCTCCAGGCGCTGATCGCGATGCGGTCCAGGCCGGCTTGCTGCGCGGGCAAGGTTGTGGCCACCAGGTAGTCCACCAGGCCCAGCACATAGGCGCTGTAGCGCGAGCGCATCAGCGCGGTGGCGCACGGCGCCGGGTGGCCGGCGTGATAGTGGCCGCAGCAGGCATCCAACAGGTTGCCGCTGCCGCAGGGGCAAATGGATGTACTCATCGGGTTACCACCAATACTTTCCAAAATTTTCCGGGTTGGCCCAGAAACGGGCGTTGAGCCAGTCGGGCACCTGTTTGTAGTCAAGCAGATCATAGGTAAACAGTGTCAGTACCTGCTCGTCGCGCTGGAAACGCTCGCCGGCTTGCAGGGCCAGGGAGAAGAAGTCGGTGTCTTTCCAGCCGCAGGCGCCCAGGTCCACCAGCACCGCAATGCGGCTGCTATTAAGGTTGCGAATGCCGCCGAGCAAGGTCAGGCCTTGCGGTTTTGACAGGTGCTCCAGGCAGTCGACCACCAGCGCCAGGTCAAAACGCTGCGCCGCCAGTTCTGCCGGCAACGGCCCGGGCGGGGCGATGGCCACGATGGTGTCCGGGTGCTCGGCCTGGAACGCCTCCAGCGCCGGAAACTGGCTGGCGCCCAACAACAACAGGCGTTTGGGCTGGTGCAAGTCGAGCAAAGCGGCCAGGGCTTGCTGGGGTGTACGGGAAGAAATACCAGCGGTCATCACAGATCCTCACATCAGAACCCTAGAGACTAGCGCGGCTGAGCGTGCGGGCCTAGAGCGGGCGGCAGCGAAAAGTCCTACAAATGCGGCGATCCTCAATGAAACCGGGGGTGTGGCGTACTGGCGCAGATGAAAAGAGCGGTCTTTACTCCACCTGTCGGCCCCCGCCGATCCCCTCAGGAGAAATCACATGAGCATCATGCGGACAGCTCTACCCTTGGTTCTGCTAACCGGAGTATTGACAGGTTGCGCAGGGTTGCAAAAAACCGATTGGCCCACCTGTGCAGCAGTCGGTGGTGTGACGGGCGCTGCCATTGGCGCCACTGAAAGTTCAGCCTATGCGGGCGCAGGCGCGCTGTTGATCGGCGGCATGGCCGGCGCCTATTGCTGGGTGCATGGCGATGGCGACGAAGATGGTGACGGTGTGCCGGACAGCCGCGACAAGTGCCCTGGCACGCCAAAAGGCGTGCAGGTCGATGCCAATGGTTGCCCACCCGCACCGCCGGCCGCCGTGGTTGAGGAAGTGGTGGTGGTCAAGGAAGAAACCATCGTGATTCGCGATGTGCACTTCCAGTTCGATTCGGCCAAGTTGACGGCAGCGGACAAAACCAAGCTCGACATCATTGCCACTCGCCTGAAAAAAGAAGCCCCAGGCGCGCAACTGCGGGTCAGTGGGCATACCGACAGCGTCGGTAAAGATGCCTACAACCAGAAACTCTCGGAAAAACGCGCTCATTCGGTGACGGATTACCTGGTCAGCTCCGGTGTGCCTCGCAGCAACTTTGTCTCGGTGACCGGTGCTGGCGAAAGCCACCCAGTGGCCGACAACAAAACCGCTGAAGGGCGTGCGTTGAACCGTCGCGTGGAAATCCAGATCAACCGCTGACAGCCCTTGCCCCTGCGGGCACCGCAGGGGCATTGCCGGCGAGCCCTGGCAAGTTTTTTCATCCTTCACTGGCAAATCGCCTGCAGAAGTCGGTACTGTGCGCCCAAAGAATAATAGGCAGGGGCATGCGGGATGAAGGTGTTTTGGGGGCTGGGAAAGTTTCTGACGTTGTTGTTCTGGGTAGTGGTGCTGGTCAACCTGTTCCGGCCGCTGACGAATCCGTTTCACCTGTTGGTCAGCCTGGCCGGCAGTCTGTTGATGCTTACCCACCTGCTTGAATTGCTGTTGTTCAACAGCAGCTTGAAACACCGTGCCCACCCTTGGCGTGACCGCTTGCAGATTCTGCTGGTGGGGATGTTCCATGTGCGGGGCCTGTCGGCGCCTGCTGCGGTTAATGAAACGAACGAGGAGGCCAATCATGCGTAAGGTTTTTCTGTTGGCCCTGTTGGTCAGCCCCATTGCTATGGCGCAGAGCGTCAGTGTTGAAACCAACTCGCTGATGCGCCTGCCCAGCAGCACCAGCGTGTTACAACTGGAGCGCCTGGATGTGGCGGACTACGGCACGTTGCTGGTGCCGGCGACCATCAGCCAAGTGACCGTGGATGAGTTGCACCTGGGTCGCGAGGCGCGTATCACCATCGCCCCCGGCAATACCGCGCTGCAATTGCAGGTGCGTAATGCGCAACTGGAACATGGCAGCCAGATCACGTCGCGCGGCGCCCCCGGTACCCACGAAAAGCCGGCCAAGGCCGGGCGTGACCTGGTGCTGCGCATTAACGCGCTGACCGCCGAAGAGCTGTCGGTGGACGCGCGTGGCGGCGCCGGTGCCCAAGGTTATGCCGGCCTCGATGGCGCCAACGGTGTGGACCCAGGCTGCACCTGGGGTTCCGCCGGGCGTGGTGCCAATGGCGATAACGGCGGCGACGGCCTGCCGGGCGCGTCGGGGGCGACTGTGCGGGTTGAGCTGCCACAGAGCTTCCCGGCCGAGCAGATCAAAGTGTGGGTCGACGGCGGGCCGGGTGGCTTGGCCGGTACGGCGGGCAAACCGGGCAAAGGCGGGCAGTCCAAGGGCTGCCTGGTGTACCGCGCCGATGGCGGCGATAAAGGCCGGCCAGGGCTGGAAGGCCAGCCGGGGCCGGCTGGGGCTGCGGGTGCTGTGACCATTCAGCGGTTGTGAGTCGTTTGGGCTGACGCCATCGCGGGCAAGCCCGGCTCCCACAGGTTGGAATGCGTTCCATATGTGGGAGCCGGGCTTGCCCGCGATGAGGCCCTGAAAGACAACCTCAGAACATCGGCCGCGCCGAAGCAATCGCCACCACCACCAACCCCACTATTAAATTAATTCCTACCAATTTGCGGATCTGCCCCAGCGCAGCCGCGCCCGCCGGCCAATCCTCAGCCGCCACCGCTGTGCGCAGTTCCGGGAACTTCAGTGCCTGGATGCGGATAAACAGCGCCGTCATCACCAGATACAGACCCATCATCACCTGCACATAGCGCGGCGCAGTCTCAAAACCACTGAAGCGCAGTTGCAACAGGCCGATGCCGCTGATCGGCAAAATCAGCACCGCGACCCAGACCCACACAAAAAAACGCTGAAACACATTTGCCCACAGCTTGAGCCGGGCAGGGCCTTCAAGTGCCGCCATGGCGGCGGGACGCAGGATCATCCAGGCGAAAAACATACCGCCGACCCAAACCAGGGCGGCCAATACATGCAGGGTGTAAGCGAGGCTAAACGCGGTCATTGTGGTACTCCGTTCTGCGCGGGATTAATTAGCGGGGTATGATAGCGGCCGATCCGAACCACTGAAAATTTATCCAGCGTTTTTTGCGCCCGACTATCCATGATCAGCACTGAACTCAAAACCACGATCCAGGGCGCCTATTCGCGTTTTCTCGAAGCCAAGAGCTTGAAACCGCGCTACGGCCAACGCCTGATGATCGCCGAAGTGGCCAAGGTCCTCGGGGATATCGACACCGACGACGAAGGGCGGCGCAGTGGCGACCCTGCGATTGTGGCTGTCGAGGCCGGCACCGGCACCGGCAAGACCGTGGCCTACAGCCTGGCCGCGATCCCTACCGCCAAGGCTGCCGGCAAGCGCCTGGTGATCGCCACCGCCACTGTCGCCCTGCAAGAGCAGATCGTCTACAAAGACCTGCCCGACCTGATGCGCAACAGCGGTCTGAACTTCACTTTCGCCCTGGCCAAGGGGCGTGGGCGCTACATGTGCCTGTCCAAGCTCGACGTGTTGCTGCAGGAAGGCCATGCGCAAACCGCCACTGCCTCCTTGTTCGAAGAAGAAGGCTTCAAGATCGAGGTGGATGAAGTCAGCCAGAAGCTGTTTACCAGCATGATCGAGAAGCTGGCCGGCAATAAATGGGACGGCGACCGCGACAGCTGGCCCACCGCTCTTGAAGATTCGGACTGGGCACGCCTGACCACCGACCACAGCCAGTGCACCAACCGCCATTGCCCCAACTTCGGCCAGTGCGCCTTTTACAAGGCCCGCGAAGGCATGGGCAAGGTCGACGTGATCGTCACCAACCACGACATGGTACTGGCCGACCTGGCCCTGGGCGGCGGCGCGGTGTTGCCGGACCCGCGCGACACCCTCTACGTATTCGACGAAGGCCACCACCTGCCGGACAAGGCAATTGGCCACTTCGCCCATTACACGCGCCTGCGTTCCACGGCCGACTGGCTGGAAACCACTGCCAAGAACCTCACCAAACTGCTGGCCCAGCATCCGCTGCCCGGCGATTTGGGCAAGTTGATCGAGCAAGTGCCGGAGCTGGCGCGGGAGATCAAGACTCAGCAGCAGTTCATGTTCAGCGCCTGTGAACAGGTCGCCGACTTCAAGCCCGGCGAAGACGTGGAGGGCCGTGAGCGGCCGCGCCACCGCTTTGTCGGCGGGTTGATCCCCGAGCATATGCGCGAAATGGGCATCGAGTTGAAGAAGGGCTTTTCACGCCTCACCGACCTGTTCACACGCCTCACGGATTTGCTCAAGGAAGGCATGGATGGCGAGGTCAATATCGGCATCGCCAGCAACCAGGCCGAGGAGTGGTACCCACTGTTCGGCAGCCTGTTGTCACGCTCCCAGGGCAACTGGGAGCTGTGGACCGCCTTCACCGTCGAAGACCCGGAAGACAACCCGCCGATGGCGCGTTGGCTGACCCTGTCGGAAAGCGGTGCGCTGTTCGATATCGAGGTTAACGCCAGCCCCATCCTCGCCGCCGAAATGCTGCGTCGCAACCTGTGGAACGTGGCTTATGGCTGCCTGGTGACCTCGGCCACGCTGACGGCCCTGGGCACTTTCGACCGTTTCCGCATGCGCGCCGGGCTGCCGAAAAAAGCAGTGACGGCCGTGGTGCCGAGCCCGTTCCACCATGCCGATGCTGGCGTGCTGCGCGTACCGGACCTCAAGGCCGACCCACGGGATGCGGCCGCGCACACGGCGGCGATCATCCGCGACTTGCCGGAGCTGGTCGAAGGTTCGCGCGGCACACTGGTACTGTTTTCGTCACGTAAACAGATGCAGGACGTGTTTGACGGCCTCGACCGTGACTGGCGCAAACAGGTGTTTATCCAGGGCAACCTGTCCAAGCAGGAAACCCTCAACAAGCACAAGGCGCGGGTTGATGGCGGCGATTCCAGCGTGCTGTTCGGCCTGGCCAGTTTTGCCGAAGGCGTGGACTTGCCCGGCGCCTATTGCGAGCACGTGGTGATTGCCAAGATCCCGTTCTCGGTACCGGATGACCCGGTCGAGGCAGCCTTGGCCGAGTGGATCGAGGCGCGGGGCGGTAACCCGTTCATGGAAATCTCGGTGCCGGATGCGTCCTTGAAGCTGGTCCAGGCCTGCGGTCGCTTGCTGCGTACCGAGGAAGACCGGGGCACCATCACCTTGCTCGACCGCCGCTTGGTCACGCAGCGCTATGGCAAAGCTATCCTTAATGCCTTGCCGCCGTTCAGGCGCGAAATTTCTTAAGCCACTCATTTATTAAGCTGCTGTGGGCGAAGTCGCCCACTTCGTGGTCTATCTCACTGCCAACGCTTTATGTCATCAGGCCAGTTATCGGCCGATTGGGAGAACCTTGTTCGTATGATTCGCACGCTGCCTGCTCTTTTTGCCCTGTTATTCGCTGCGCCCTTGATGGCCGCGCCTGCCGGGCAACAAACGCTGTTCAACTTCGTCCGACCTGCCGATGTGGTCAAGGTGGCGACTCAGGACGCCAGCCTGCCGCAATACAACGCCGAACAAACCCCCGAAGGCGAGGTGTTGCGCCGCATCACCTTCAACCCGGCGGCCGAACCGAGCCTGGTGCTCAGCCCGCAGGCCGGGAGCTGGGACTGGTCGCAATCCGGCGCCATGAGCCTGCGTATCCAGAGCGCCATGGACTGGGCGTTGACCCTCTATGTCAAAGTACAGAGCGTCGACGGCAAGACTCTGGTCAGCCGTATCGACCTGCCGGCCGGCCCGGCCCAGACCCTGTTGATCCCGTTGCAAGCCAACTCGCCGCTGAGCCAGGGCATGAAGGCCGGCCCGCCCATGCCGATCACCCTGGACGGCCAGCGTGTATTGCTGGCCGCCAGTGCTGGCGAGATCGACCGCAGCCAAGTGGCCTCGGTCACCTTGTCGATGCTCAAGCCCAATGCCGCCCAAAGCATTTTGCTTGAGCGTTTTGGCGTGCAGGACAGCGAGCCGGTGCTGAAGGCGGTCTACAGTGAGCTGGTGGACGCTTATGGCCAGTCCACCCGTGCGCGCTGGCCGGAAAAGGTCAGCACTGACGAGCAACTCAAAGCCGCAGCGGCCAAGGAGCAGCAACAGCTCAAGGGCTGGCTGGCCGAGCGTGACAAATCCGCTCTGGACCAATACGGTGGCTGGAACAAAGGCCCGGCGTTCGACGCCAGTGGTTTTTTCCGTACCGAGAAGCGTGACGGTCGCTGGTACCTGGTGACGCCGCAAGGCCATCCGTTCTATTCGTTGGGTGTTAACACCGTGGCACCGGACAACAACCAGACCTACGTGGCCGGCCGCGAGTGGATGTTCGCCGCGCTGCCCAAGGCTGGCGAACCGTTCGACAAGTACTACGGCAGTGGCGATAACCGGGGCGGCAACGGTGCCGATCAGGGCCGCGGCTTCAATGTCGGGCGTTGGTACGATTTTTACGGCGCCAACTTGCAGCGTACTTATGGCGGCGAAGGTTTCGACCAGAAGCGCTGGGTCAGCCACACCCTCGACCGCCTGCAAGCCTGGGGCTTCAACACCGTGGGCAACTGGAGTGATGAGGACCTGGCCCGCGCCGACCGTGTGCCCTACACCTTGCCGCTGTCGATTGTCGGTGACTACGCCAGCATCAGCACTGGCACCGACTGGTGGGGCGGCATGCCCGACCCGTTCGACCCGCGCTTTGCCATGGCCACCGAACGCGCCGTGGCCATTGCCGCCCGCGACCACCGTGATGACCCGTGGCTGATCGGCTACTTTGCCGACAACGAGCTGGCCTGGGCCGGCCCCGGCGATGATCCAAAATCCCGTTACGCCTTGGCCTATGGCACGTTGCGCATGACCACCGACGTACCGGCCAAACGCGCATTCCTCAAACAACTGCGCGACAAGTACCGTAACGAAGAAGGCCTGTCGAAAGCCTGGGGCATCCACCTGGCGGGTTGGGAGCTGATGGAAGACCCAGGCTTCGAGCCGCCGATGCCGAGCCCCGAGCACCCGGAAATCGAAGCTGACTTCAAATATTTCCAGAAGACCTTCGCTGATGCCTACTTCAAAACCATCTCCGATTCGTTGAAATGGCACGCGCCCAACCAGTTGCTGCTGGGTGGTCGGTATGCCGTCAGCACGCCCGAGGCCGTGGCGTCCTGCGCCCAGTATTGCGACGTGCTGAGTTTCAACATGTACACCCTGAAGCCGCAGGACGGTTATGACTTTGCTGCCTTGCGCGCGCTGGACAAGCCGGTGCTGATCACCGAGTTCAACTTCGGCTCGGCCGACCGTGGCCCGTTCTGGGGCGGCGTGACACAGTTGGCCCGTGAAGAAGACCGTGGCGTGGCGTACAGCAACTTCCTCAAGCAGGCCATGGCCGAGCCATCGATTGTCGGCGTGCATTGGTTCCAGTACCTGGACCAGCCGGTCACCGGGCGTCTGCTGGATGGTGAGAACGGCCACTTCGGGCTGGTGGGCATCACCGATGTGCCGTTCCAGGGCTTTGTCGAGAGTGTGCGTAAAAGCAACCTGGCGGCGGTCGACCAACTGGGCAAGGAAGCCGAAAAAGCCAAGGCGGCCAGCAAGGTTCGCGAGAACGAAGGCGGCAAGTCCGGGCAAGAAGGCAAAGGCGCGGGGCAGGGCGCCGGGCATGCGGGTGGACACTCTGGAAATGGCCATTGATTCATCACTGACGGGTTCACAAAACCTGCAATGACTGGAACAATGTCGGCCACTTCTTACGGTGTTTTCCAAGGCGGCTTAGGTGCAGATTCAGGGTCATTACGAGCTCCAGTTCGAAGCGGTACGTGAAGCCTTTGCCGCGTTGTTCGATGACCCGCAGGAGCGTGGTGCCGGGCTCTGTATCCAGATCGGCGGCGAAACCGTCGTCGACCTGTGGGCCGGTACCGCCGATAAGGACGGTGCCGAGGCCTGGCACAGCGACACCATCGTCAACCTGTTCTCCTGCACCAAGACCTTCACTGCCGTCACAGCCCTGCAGCTGGTTGCCGAAGGCAAGCTGAAACTGGATGCGCCAGTTGCCGACTACTGGCCCGAGTTTGCCGCGGCGGGTAAAGAAACCATCACGCTGCGCCAGTTGCTCTGCCACCAGGCCGGGCTGCCGGCGATTCGCCAGATGCTGCCGACCGAAGCCCTGTATGACTGGCCACTGATGGTCGACACCCTGGCGGCCGAAGCCCCGTGGTGGACGCCGGGCGAAGGGCATGGCTACGAGGCCATCACTTATGGCTGGTTGGTCGGCGAGTTGCTGCGCCGTGCCGACGGGCGCGGGCCGGGCGAGTCGATTGTGGCGCGGGTTGCGCGGCCCCTGGGCCTGGACTTCCATGTCGGTTTGGCGGACGAAGAGTTTTATCGGGTTGCGCATATAGCGCGCAGCAAAGGCAATATGGGCGATGAAGCCGCGCAACGTTTACTTCAAGTAATGATGCGCGAACCTAATGCCATGACCACCCGTGCATTTGCCAACCCACCGTCTATTCTGACCAGCACTAATAAGCCCGAATGGCGGCGGATGCAGCAGCCAGCGGCAAATGGTCACGGTAATGCGCGCAGCCTGGCAGGTTTTTATAGCGGATTGTTGGACGGTAGTTTGCTTGAGAGCGACATGCTCGAACAATTGACCCGCGAACACAGTATCGGGCCAGACAAAACATTATTGACTCAAACCCGTTTCGGTTTGGGGTGCATGTTGGATCAACCGCAACTGCCCAATGCGACCTTTGGCCTTGGCCCGCGTGCGTTTGGCCACCCTGGCGCCGGTGGTTCGGTGGGGTTTGCCGACCCTGAGCGCGATGTAGCATTTGGTTTCGTGACTAATACACTGGGCCCTTATGTACTTATGGACCCGCGTGCGCAGAAGTTGGTCGGAATATTGGCCGGTTGTCTGTAAAGAGCTTGCTGTTTCACGTTTTTTTGTTACAAAGGCAAGTATAAGAAGGCGCTGAACGAAATTGTGTAACTTTACTGTTCTCTAAGCGTCTGTTTAACGGGTCAACCAGGCCCCCCGTTTTTTTCTCATTTTGTGGATACCTCATGTTATCGAACAAGTCCTTGGCACTGGCGCTGTGCCTCACTATTACTGGCTGCGCACAAACACCACAAAGTGATGCCGAAGGTGGGCACTGGTGGTCATTTGGATCTGACAAGGCTGCTACCAAGGACGCCGTGACACAAACCGACGCCAAGCCGGATGCCAAACCTGCCGCCGGCGCCAAGCCTGTCGAACCTGTGGCCGCCGCTGCTGCTCCAGCGCCTGCACCGGTAGCCAAGGCTGACACCGGCTTCAACTGGTGGCCGTTCGCTGCCAAAAGCGCCGACGAAAAAGCGGCGGATGCCAAGGCCGACCTGAAAGCCGACCTCAAGGCCGCAACCCCTGCTTCCACGCCGGATGCTGCGCCTGCCGTCGCCAAGACCGACACCGAAACCAAATGGTGGTGGCCGTTCGAAAGCAAGCCAAAGCCACTGGCCAAGGTTGATGTGACCAACGTGCAGATGCCCGATCCGAAAATCACCCAAGCCTGGCTGGATGATTATGAGCCGCGTCTGCGCGCCGCCATCAAGGACAGCAACCTGCAACTGGAACGTCGTGACAACGTATTGGTCGTGATTGCCCCGGTGGACGGCTCCTACAACCCGAAACGCCCGGCAATGCTGCTGCCGGTCACACTCGGCCCGTTCACACGCGTTGCCAAAGCTGTTGAAGCTGACCCCAAGACCGCGGTCCTGGTCCTGGGTCACGTTGATGCCACAGGTACCGCCCCGGCCAGCCAGGCGTTGACCAAAGAACGTGCGCAATCCATTGCCTCTATCTTCAGCCTCAGCGGCTTGAAGCAGGATCGCTTGATGCTGCGCGGTATGGGCGACCTGATGCCGCGTGCCGCCAACGACAGCAATCAGGGGCGTGCGCTGAACCGTCGCATGGAAATCATGTTCACTCAGCGTACAACTATGCTGGCGCTGCTGAGCAAGTACAACTCGGGCAAACCACCGGTCGCCGACATGGTCGCGGTGCAAACTGCGCCAGCCCCTGTGCCGGCTCCGGCTGCGAAAAAAGCGGCTCCGGCGAAAAAAGCCCCGGCCAAGAAAGCTGCCGCCAAGCCAGCTGCGAAAAAAGCCGCTGCCAAGCCTGCCGCGAAAAAAGCCGCACCGAAGGCTGCCGCCCCGGCTGCGAACGACCAGGCGAAAAACTGATCCGTTGAAACAGAAGGATAAAGCTGCATGACCCAGGCACTGGCCGATATGCGCCGTGACTACACACGGGACGGTTTGAGCGAGGCCCAGGCCCCGGACGAGCCGTTTGCGTTGTTCCACCAATGGTTTGGCGATGCGGTGAAAACCGAGCAGCCACCGGTGGAGGCCAATGCCATGACCCTGGCAACGGTCGACCAGGACGGTCGCCCGCACTGTCGCATCCTGCTGCTCAAGGGCCTGGATGCACAGGGTTTTACCTTCTTCACTAACTATCAGAGCGCCAAGGGTGAACAACTCGCGGCGCGGCCGTTTGCGGCCATGACCTTCTTTTGGCCCTCCCTGGAGCGCCAGGTGCGCATCGAAGGGCGGGTGGTCAAGGTGACGCCTGAAGAGTCGGATGCCTATTATCAGGTCCGGCCTTTGGGCAGCCGTCTTGGCGCCTGGGCATCGCCGCAAAGCCAAGTCATTCGTGACCGTGAAGAGCTGCAGGAGCTGCTCAAGCAGACCGAACAGCGTTTCAGCGATACCCAACCCGACTGCCCCGAGCATTGGGGTGGCTATCGTTTGTTGCCTGAGCGCATCGAGTTCTGGCAAGGCCGCGCCAGTCGCCTGCATGACCGCCTGAACTATCGCCTGCAAGCGGGCGAGTGGACGCGCGAGCGCCTGGCGCCCTGAGCTACACCTTTCGTCATTCCATCTGAATGGTGATCATCACGCCGAAGTCTCTACACAGAGGCTTCGGCGTTTTTGATTGCGTGACTACAATAAAGAGCGCTTCCACGTGATTTTTGGATCGGGGCGGGAGCTACCGTTCGTCGAGTTTTTTGGTGCTGGCAGTCTGTACTCAGGCTGAATGAAAGCAATTTTCTGGCGTGCTTGCCGTGACAGGCGCCAAGCAGCGGCGTCTAATGAATACCTGTCCTTTGGAGTTGATGCTATGCGTAAGTCTGTTTTACTAGTTGCCTGCTTTACCACCCTGTCGTTGCTGTTGGGTGGCTGCGCCTCGAGTCTGACCGGCGACTCGTACTCCCGTGACGAGGCGCGTCGTGTACAGACCGTTCGCATGGGCACCATTGAATCCCTGCGTCCGGTGAAAATCGAAGGCACCAAGACCCCAATCGGCAGTGTTGCCGGTGCAGTGGTCGGCGGCGTTGGCGGCAGCGCGATCGGTGGTGGCCGTGGCAGTATCGTCACTGGCGTTATCGGTGCGGTTGCCGGTGGCTTGCTGGGTTCCGCCGCTGAAGAAGGTCTGACCCGCACCCAGGGTGTTGAAGTTACCGTTCGCGAAGACGACGGCAGCATGCGCGCCTACGTCCAGGCCGTCGACCCTAACGAAATCTTCCGCATTGGCGACCGCGTGCGCATCATGACGGTTAACGGCACCAGCCGTGTAACGCGCTAAGCGCTGGTTGTAGAAACGCAAAACCCCAACCGGGTGACGGGTTGGGGTTTTTTATTGCCTGCGGTTTTTTGAGAAAATGCAGGCAATAAAAAAACCGCTTTAGTAGGGCGGTTTTTATTGCAAGCCATGTCTAAGTTTGCCTGTGGCGAGGGCGCTTGCTCCCGTTGGACCGCGTAGCGGTCCCATGCTTTTAAAGCAAAGAGCAGGGGCCGCTACGCGACCCAGCGGGAGCAAGCTCCCTCGCCACAGTTACAGTGTCCGGGCAGGCATTCGCGCGGATACTTCACACCTGAAAGTGCTTCACCATCGTATTCAACTCATGCGCCAGGCTGGCAAGCGATTGCGAAGCGGCGGTGGTCTGAGTCGAGCCTTCGGCGGACTGAATCGACAACTGTTGAATATTCAGCAAGTTGCGGTCGACCGCCCGGGCAACGTCAGCTTGCTCCGCCGCCGCCGTGGTAATCACCAGATTGCGGTTGTTGATCTCGTCATTAGCGGCAAGGATATCCGCCAGCGCTTGCTGCGCCAGTTCGGCCAGGCCAATGGTTTGCTGGGTCATGGTGCTGCTGTCGAGCATGGTGTTGACGGTGCTGGCGGTGTTGGTCTGGATGCTGCCAATCATCTGTTCGATTTCCTGGGTCGATTGCGCGGTGCGATGGGCGAGGGCGCGTACTTCGTCGGCGACCACGGCAAAACCACGGCCCGCATCACCGGCCCGCGCCGCTTCGATGGCCGCGTTCAGTGCCAATAAATTGGTTTGCTCGGCAATGGTGCGGATAACGTCGAGCACTTTGCCGATGCCTTTGGCCTGCTCGGCCAGGCCTCCCACTTGGCTGGAGCTTAGCTCTACACCACGGGTCAGGGCCTGGATGGAACTCAGTGCCTCGACCATACGTTGCTGGCCTTTCAAGGCGATGCTGCGCGACGCCTGGGACAGGTCGGAGGTGGTGGCGGCATTCCGGGCGACCTCTTCAATGGCCGTGGTCATCTCGGTGACGGCGGTGGCGGCCTGCTCGATCTCGCCATGTTGCTGCTGCAGGTCGCGGCTGCCCTCGGCAGTAACGGCATTCAGTTCCTCGGCCGCTGCCGCCAGTTGGCTCGACGAGCCGGTTATTTGCCGCAGTGTCTGCACCAGGTTGTTGCGCATGGTCTCTTGTGCCCGCAACAGGCGTGTGGCTTCGTCATTGCCGGTCGGGTTTATGGGCTGGCTGAGATCGCCCTTGGCGATGGTTTCAGCCACCCGTACCGCCTCAATGATGGGGCCGGTGATGCTGCGGGTCAGCAGCCAGGCCACCAGCACCGTGCCGCCACTTACCAGCACGATGACGATGGCGATACCGCCCACGGCATGCTGGTACGCGGCCACGGAAGTCTGGCCGGCAAGTTCTGCGCCCTTGTTGGCGAGGTCGATCAACTGATCGAAGTTCTTGGTCATCTGCTCATAGCTTTCTCGAATGCTGTTGAGAAAGTCACGGGCGCCAGACTTGTCACCTGAGCGCGAGCGTTTGAGCATCTCGGTGTGGTTCTTGGCGTACCCTTCCAGGCTCTGGTTAAACACGTCCAGGCGCGATTTTTCCTCCGGCGTGCGCAACAGCGCTGCATATTGAGCCAGTTGCTCCTTGACGCTTTTCAGGCGACCCGCGGATTTGTCTTCGTAGGTCTGCATATCGGCGTCGCTTGCGGACAGGATGTGCGCCATTTCCCCCAAGCGAAAACGATCCAGCGAGGCATTGGCCAGGGCGAGGATCCTCACGCGCTGCATCCAGTTGTTTTGGATGTCGGCAGCCTGGGACTGCACTTCGCCGATCTGCTTGAGCGCGAACAGGCCGAGAAACACACTCAGCGACGCAATAGCAGCGAAGCCGATGAAGGCTCTGGCTGCGATTCTTATATTTCTCAGGAACATGGGTTTTCGCTCGGGCTGGGAACGCGTTGAAGAGCTGTGTCAGGCGGGTGCCCCAGACGGGGCAGGCGGATCGCCACAATCCTTAGTCGGCGGCCGAGACAAAGTCTTTAGGCGTTACGCGAAAGTGTCATCTTCGCCAAAAGAAAAACCCCAACCGGGTAACCGGCTGGGGTTTTTTGTGGGGCGTTCAGAGCGCTCAGGCTTTCTTGCGACTCGCCAGCGCTGTGACCGCGTAGCCAATACAGGCTGCCAGGATCGACCCGGTGAGGATGCCCATTCGATCCTCACCCGCGAACTCACTGGCGCCCGGCACAAAGGCCAGGGAGCCGACAAACAGGCTCATGGTGAAGCCGATGCCGCACAAGATGGCCACTCCCAGCACCTGGCCCCAATTGGCGCCGCTGGGCAGGGTGGCGATTCCGGTCTTGATGGCCAGCCAAGTGAGGCCGAACACGCCGATGGTCTTGCCGATCAGCAGGCCGGCAGCGATGCCCATGGGCACGTGGTGAGTGAAGCTGTCCAGGGTAACCCCGGTCAGCGACACGCCAGCGTTGGCGAAGGCGAACAACGGCAGGATAGCGTAGGCCACCCAAGGGTGCAGGGCGTGCTCCAGAGTCAGCAGTGGCGAGGGTTCGGCATTTTTGGTGCGCAGTGGAATGCAGAACGCCAAGGTTACCCCGGCCAGGGTGGCGTGCACGCCACTCTTAAGCACGCAGACCCACAGGATCAGGCCGATGATCATATACGGGCCGAGTTTGACCACGCCCAGGCGGTTCATCGCGATCAAGGCGACCAGGCACGTGGCCGCGCCCGCCAAGGCTGCATTCGACAGTTCGGCGGAGTAGAACACCGCGATGACGATGATAGCGCCCAGGTCATCAATGATGGCCAGGGTCATCAGGAACAGCTTCAGTGACACCGGTACACGCTTGCCGAGCAGGGCCAGGACGCCGAGTGCAAAAGCGATATCGGTGGCCATCGGGATTGCCCAGCCGGAAAGTGCGGCGGGGTTGTCCTTGTTCAGTGCCCAATAGATCAAAGCCGGCACCACCATGCCGCCAATCGCGGCCGCCCCCGGCAGTACCACTTGCGATGGCTTGGACAGATGGCCGTCGAGCAACTCGCGTTTGACCTCCAGACCGATCAGGAGGAAGAACAGCGCCATCAGGCCATCGTTGATCCACAGCAGCGCTGGCTTGGCGATTTTCAGCGCGCCAACCTGCGCCACCACCGGCGTATCGAGGAAGGCGCCGTAGAGGTGGGATAGCGGTGAGTTATTGATGATCAGCGCCAGAGCGGCAGCGGCGATCAATAACAGACCGCTGGCGGCCTCCAGCTGGAAGAAACGGGTGAAAGTGCTACGCAGAGGCAAGGGATGCTCTCCAATAAGGTTCAATAGGTGGGTACCCTAACCCGTACTGTTAGTTGTTAAAACAAAAGTTATATTCTTATTTGTTATAAGAGAGGGTCAGGATCGGTCTTGCGTCAAAGCTTAGCAATTGTGTGTCTAATTGAGTCGTCACTGTATCTGTGTGGCGTGTAGGAAAGCCCCTAAAATCGGGACTGAAACCCTTAGAGACTCACCTCATGAACGACCACCGTACCTGGGCTCGCGAAGCCATCCGTGTCATCGAAGCGGACTTCCAGCGCAGCGCCGACACGCACCTCATCCCTCTTCCATTGCCGGGGCTGCCGGGTATCGAGTTGTACTTCAAGGACGAGTCCAGCCACCCCACTGGCAGCCTCAAACATCGGCTGGCGCGTTCGCTGTTCCTTTATGCGCTGTGTAATGGCTGGCTCAAGCCGGGTGCGCCGGTGATCGAAGCGTCCAGTGGGTCTACTGCGGTGTCGGAGGCTTACTTTGCGCGTTTGCTTGACCTGCCGTTTATCGCGGTGATGCCGGCCACCACGTCCCAGGCGAAGATCGACCAGATTGCCTTCTATGGTGGCAAGAGCCATCTGGTAAAGGATCCGACGCAGATCTACGCCGAGTCCGAACGTTTGGCGAAGGAAAGTGGCGGTCACTTCATGGACCAGTTCACCTACGCCGAGCGCGCGACGGACTGGCGGGCAAACAACAACATCGCTGAGTCGATTTTCCAGCAGATGCGTTTTGAGCATTACCCGGAGCCGAGCTGGTTGATTTCCAGCCCCGGCACCGGTGGTACCACGGCGACCCTGGGCCGCTACGTGCGTTATCGCCAGCATTGCACCCGCGTGCTGTGTGCCGATGCCGAGCGTTCGGTGTTTTTTGACTACTACCAGACGGGCGATGCCAGTTTGCGTCTGGAGTGCGGTTCACGCATCGAAGGGATCGGCCGGCCACGGGTCGAGGCTTCGTTTTTACCCCAGGTGATTGATGCGATGGTCAAGGTGCCGGATGCGCTGTCATTGGCAGCCATGCATTACCTGGCCGAGCGGTTGGGGCGGCGGGTGGGTGGTTCCAGCGGGACTAACCTGATCGGCGCTTTGGTCGCGGCGCTGCAGATGAAAGCGGCGGGGGAGTCGGGGTCGATCGTGGCGATCTTGTGTGATGGGGGCGAGCGGTATGCGAACACGTACTACGATCAGGCTTGGTTGGCGGAGCAGGGGTATGAGCTTGGCGGCTTGATAGCAGCCGTTGCGGCCAGTGTAGAGAAGGGTGAGCCGTTGCCTGCCAGCGTCCTGCGCGCCAATATCTGACACGCCCAATAAACCCATGTGGGAGCTGGCTTGCCTGCGAAAGCGGAGTGTCAGTCGCCGAATTTATCGACTGAACCACCGCCATCGCAGGCAAGCCAGCTCCCACATTTGATACGGGTTGGCTGTAAGAAGTGCTTAAGCTTCTATACCCAGCATATCCCGCGCCAACGCCTCGGCAATCCGAATTCCGTCAACACCCGCCGACAGGATGCCACCGGCGTAACCTGCGCCTTCACCGGCCGGGAACAAGCCTTTCACGTTCAGGCTCTGCATCGACTCGTTACGGGTAATGCGCAGTGGCGACGAGGTGCGGGTCTCAATACCGGTCAGTACCGCATCGTGCAGCGAGTAACCTTTGATCTGTTTCTCGAACGCCGGCAGCGCTTCACGAATCGCCTCAATGGCGAAGTCCGGCAATGCCAGCGCCAGGTCGCCCAGGGCCACCCCCGGCTTGTAGGACGGTTCCACACTGCCAATGGCGGTGGACGGCTTACCGGCGATGAAATCACCCACCAGCTGCGCCGGCGCCTCGTAGTTGCTGCCGCCGAGGATGTAGGCGTGAGACTCCAGGCGCTCCTGCAACTCGATACCGGCCAGCGGTCCGCCTGGGTAATCCACCTCAGGCGTGATGCCGACCACGATGCCGGAGTTGGCGTTGCGCTCGTTGCGTGAATATTGGCTCATGCCATTGGTGACCACGCGGTTCGGCTCGGAAGTCGCCGCCACCACGGTGCCGCCCGGGCACATGCAGAAGCTGTAGACCGAACGGCCGTTCTTGGCGTGGTGTACCAGTTTGTAGTCGGCGGCGCCCAGTTTCGGGTGCCCGGCGTATTTGCCCAGGCGCGCTGCGTCGATCAGTGACTGCGGGTGTTCGATACGGAAGCCCACCGAGAATGGTTTGGCCTCCATGTACACGCCACGGCCGTGCAGCATACGGAAGGTGTCGCGGGCGCTGTGGCCCAGGGCCAGAATCACGTGCTTGGAGAGGATCTGCTCGCCGCCGTCGACGACCACGCCGTTCAACTGGCCATCTTCGATCAGCACATCAGTGACGCGCTGCTCAAAACGCACTTCACCACCGAGAGCGATGATCTGCTCGCGCATGTTTTCCACCACGCCGGTCAGGCGGAAGGTGCCAATGTGCGGCTTGCTGACGTAGAGGATTTCTTCCGGCGCGCCGGCCTTGACGAACTCGTGCAGCACTTTGCGACCGTGGAACTTCGGGTCTTTGATCTGGCTGTAGAGTTTGCCGTCGGAAAAGGTCCCGGCACCGCCTTCGCCAAATTGCACGTTGGACTCGGGGTTGAGCACGCTTTTGCGCCACAGGCCCCAAGTGTCTTTGGTGCGCTGGCGCACTTCCTTGCCGCGTTCGAGGATGATCGGCTTGAAGCCCATCTGCGCAAGCAACAGCCCGGCGAAAATGCCGCAGGGGCCGAAACCCACCACGATCGGCCGTTCAACCAAGCCTCGCGGCGCCTGGCCCACCACTTTGTAGCTGACGTCCGGTGCCGGGTTGATGTTGCGGTCATCGGCGAACTTGAGCAGCAGGGCGGCTTCGCCCTTTACGTTCAGATCGATGGTGTAGATGAAGCACAGCTCCGACGATTTCTTGCGCGCGTCGTAGCTGCGTTTGAACAGGGTGAAGTCGAGCAGGTCATCACTGGCGATGCCCAGGCGCTGCACGATGGCAGGCCGCAGGTCTTCTTCGGGATGGTCGATGGGCAGCTTGAGTTCGGTGATTCGTAACATGACAGGATCCGGTGGGCGGCGGGCTTCGATGCCGGCTGTTTTGCAAACCGGCGATTATAAGCCCCAAAGGCTGATTCCCGTCATGTTAAAACAGCCCAAGGCTGAATCAGTCGTCCCGCGAGCCGCCGAATGATGCACAACCGCGCTGGACCTGGCCATTGACCCGCAACTCGGCGGTCATGTGTTGCAAGCTCCCGCTGGCGGCATCGATGCAGCGTTGTGGGGCTACCCACAGTTCGATGTGCTGGTTATTGGCTTCGGTCATCAGGTTGAAACGGCCGTCACCCAGTTGCTCTTCGACAAAAGGCACCGCCAGTGGCGGCTGGCCCTCGCGTTCCAGCACCATGCCCTTGGCCGTTACGCTCATCGCCCAGGCCGGTTTATGGCCATTGGCCCGCAGAATCATGCGTTTGAAGTCCGGGTCGTTACAGGCCGAGGTCGAGCGTTCTACACGATACAGTTGTTGCAGGTCGACCGAACCCTGGGTGCCGCTGGCCACCCCGGAAAACTTGCCGCGTAAATCGGCAAACAGCACGCCTTGCTGGCCGGCCAGGGACGCGGCTTCCTGCAAGACGCTGGTGCCGCCGGTGTCATTGACCACGTAGTTGCGTTTGTCGCCGCACGGCTGGAACAGCAGTTTGTCGCCCACTGCCGTGAGCTCACCCTGCATGCGGGTCAGCCCGACGGTAGACGGTTTGGCCGGCTCGCTCTCGAACATCTGGCAAGCGGTGAAGAGGGGCAGCAGGGCAAACAGAGCAAGGGTACGGGCGGCGCGCATTATTGGGTCTCCAAACTAGTGCCGCCACGTTACGCAGGCTCGCACCGCACCACAAGCCCGTTCGCCGGGTTCAGGCGATTCTGACAGACATCATATTTCAGCCAACGATGTAGGTCTGACCAGTCTGTAAGCCTTCGACACTTTTCGCGTAGGCCAGTGCTACATCGGCACCCGGAGCCGGTTTGTAGCCGCGGAAGTACGGCGCGTAGCTGCCCATGGCTTCGAGCAAGACGGTCGGGCTCACCGAGTTGATGCGCAAGCCGCGCGGCAATTCGATCGCCGCCGCCTTGACGAAGGCATCCAATGCGCCGTTGACCAATGCGGCAGAAGCGCCGGTGCGGATCGGATCGCGGTTCAGAATGCCGCTGGTAAAGGTGAACGAGGCACCGTCGTTAGCGTAGTCGCGGCCGATCAGCAGCAGGTTGACCTGGCCCATCAGCTTGTCCCGCAGGCCCAGTTCAAAGTCGGCTTCGCTCATCTCACCCAGTGCCACAAAATTCACACTGCCTGCCGCGCAGACCAACGCGTCGAACTTGCCGGTCTGCTCAAACAGTTTGCGGATCGATGCGCTGTCGCTGATATCCACCTGGAAGTCGCCGCCGCTGCGGCCGATGCTGATCACCTCGTGACGCTGCGCCAGTTCCGCCTTGACCGCTGAGCCGACCGTGCCGCTGGCACCAATCAATAGGATTTTCATCGTGCTGTTCCTCCGGGGATTAAGTGAGGTTTCAGTCTAGGATGGCTTTTTAAGTGGATAAACGCGCTAATAGGCAACCTTTGGTTTTCAATTGGAAACAATCTATGAGCGAAATGGATGACCTGGCGGCCTTTGCCGTGCTGATCGAGGCGGGCAGTTTTACCCTGGCGGCGGAGCAATTGGGCTGCAGCAAGGGCCAATTGTCCAAGCGCATCAGCCAATTGGAAGCGCAGTTTTCGGTGGTGTTATTGCACCGTACCACTCGCAAGCTCAGCCTGACCGCCGCCGGTGCGGCGTTGTTGCCCCAGGCTCAGGCGCTGGTGGCCCAGGTGGAGCGCGCCCGTCAGGCGTTGGCGCGGCTCAAGGACGATCTGGCTGGGCCAGTGCGTATGACGGTTCCGGTGTCGCTGGGGGAGACCTTCTTCGATGGCTTGTTGCTGGAGTTCACCCAGCAATACCCGCAGGTTCAGATCGAGCTGGAACTGAACAACAGCTACCGCGACCTGGCGCGTGATGGCTTCGATTTGGGCGTGCGCATGGGGGCGATGGATAACGAGCGGCTGGTGGCCAAGCCACTGTTGGCCTGGCATGAAATGACCTGCGCCAGCCCGGCCTACCTTGCGCAGCATGGCGAACCGCTGACGCCTGCGGATCTGGCCGCGCACACCTGTCTGCTCAACAGCCATTACAGCGGGCGTGAGGAATGGCTGTACCACCAGCAACATGAACTGCTGCGGGTGCGGGTCAGCGGTACCTTCGCTTCCAACCACTACAACCTGTTGAAAAAAGCCGCCTTGGTGGGCGCCGGCATCGCCCGCCTGCCGTCCTACGTGTTACCGGCAGAACTGGCCGACGGGCGCTTGCGCTGGCTGCTGCGTGATTATCAAACGCGCAGCATGCCGATGTACCTGGTTCATCCTTATCAAGGTGGCCTGCCGCGCCGAACCCAAGTGTTGGCCGACTACTTGGTGGACTGGTTCAGACGCAGCGGCGAAACCCTGGATCGCCTTCAGCGGTAGCGGCGCGCGATCAGGTGATCAATCGACAGGCAACCTGGGCCTTTGGCCACCAACAGCAGCAGTAACGCGATCCAGGTGCCATGGGTGGGGTAGGCCTCGGGGTAGACGAACAGTTGAATGGTCAAGGTCATGCCGATCAGCGCCAGGGCCGAGAAGCGCGTGGCAAAGCCCACCAGGATCAGTACCGGGAAAAAGTGTTCGGCAAATGCTGCCATGTGCGCGGCCACTTCCGGTGACAGCAAGGGCACGTGGTACTCGCTGCGAAACAGCGGCAGGGTTGAAGCGGCAAGCTTGGGTTCGCCCAATTGGAAGGTGCCGTTGATGATATCAATCGCAAAGCCTTCGACTTTGGTCTGGCCGGACTTCCAGAACACCGCCGCAATGGAAAACCGTGCGAGAAAGGCGATCAGGCTGTAGGGGATTTTTTCGAACAGCGCGATGGTCCGTTTTACCAGGCAAGTAGGGGAAGTGTTCATGGCGATTCCTTTTGTTCTGTGTGCAAATGAATGATGGCGTCGTGGCAGATCAGCAGTGTCAGGCAATGGTTGAGGTCGAATTCGGCTGATGCTTCAAGCGCGTGCTCTACCGCTATTTCCAGGCCTGATCCCTGGTCAAGGCTGTTGATAAACGCCACCGAACCGCTGTCGATGGCGAAGACCTTGACCGCCAAGCCCTGGCGTAACACCAGTGCACTTTGGGCGTACCAAGGGTTCAAGGTGGCAATGGTGCCTTCGGTCTGGTGCGCGGCCCATACCGCAACCACGGCGTAGGGTGAATTCAAGGTGGCCAGGGACGGATGCAGGTGCAGGCTTAGCTGCCCCAGGTCGGTCGGCCCTTGCAGTTGTTCAAGGATGGCCTGCTGATTCAGTGGCTGGCGGTCCGCGGCGTGATAAGCACGCACCCGCAGGCGTTCCAGGCGTGCGACGTCCGCCAGGTAAGGCACGCTCGCAGCCGGTTCGAACGCCTGGATGAACGCGGCAAACGTGCTGCCGTAATCGCTGATCAACGGGCTGTCGGGCGGGCTGGCTTGCACGTACAGGCTGGCCATCGCGCGAAAAAATTCATCGCCAACCAATTGCAGCGTTACCGGATAAGCGGCGGCGAGCGCGTTGATCAGCGAGCTGTGGACATTGTTTCGATACACCGCGAAACGGCTGGCCGGGTCGGCGCCGTTGCTGCTGAACAATCCGTCGGGGCAGGCCTGGTCGGCGTCGAGCAAGGCGCCGGCAAATGCAGCTTGATCGCTCATGGCTTCAATACCTTCGCCTGTGACAGATGCCAGTCGGCGTGTTGGGCTTCGGCGTGTAACACGCTGAAGGCGGGCACCTGGTTGTCCCGCTCGATCAGCGTGGCCACCGGGCCGGTGCACTTGAGCACCTGTTCATAGAGCTGCCACACCGCGTTATCGATGGGCGCGCCATGGTCATCGATCAGCAGGCGGTCGCCCAGGCTGTCGGTGTCTTCGGCAAAGCCGGCCAGATGAATCTCACCGACGGCCTTCAGCGGTAGCGCATTGATGTAGGCCAGTGGATCGCGCTGATGATTGATGCACGACACATAGACGTTGTTGACGTCCAGCAACAGCCCGCAACCGGTGCGCCGGATGACCTCGCTGATGAAGTCCGTCTCGTCCAGGGTCGAGCGTTGGAACTGCAGGTACGTCGAGGGGTTCTCCAGCAGCATCGGCCGCTTGAGGGTGCTTTGTACCTGATCGATGTGCTCGCACACCCGGTCCAGGGTCGCGGCGTCGTAGGCAAGCGGCAGCAAGTCATTGAGGAACACCGGGCCGTGGCTGGACCAGGCCAGGTGTTCAGAGAAAGAGTGGGGTTGATAGCGTTCGATCAGCGTGGCCAACCGTGCCAGGTGCTCACGATTAAGCGGGCCTTCGCCGCCGATGGACAGACCCACGCCATGCAATGACAGTGGGTACTGTTCGCGTATCAAACCCAGGTAGTGATGAAACGGGCCGCCGGCGACCATGTAGTTTTCGGCGTGAACTTCAAAAAAACCGATATCGGGCGAGGTCTCGAGCACTTCAAGAAAGTGCTCGTTCTTCAGCCCCAGCCCGGCCCGGTAAGGGAGGCCGGGCACCTGAGCCGGTGAGACCGTGTGCTGGGGTAAAAGCGTCATCATCAGTACTCAGGTTTTGCAGGGTTTCAGGACTTGGCGGTGAAGGCTGCTTCCTGGCCGAAACCGGTCGGCGAGGTGGCGCTTGGGGTCTTGGCGCAAGTGCCGGCTGGGACCAGTTTCCAGGCGTTGGCCTGGTCTTTGACTTTCGAGGTACCAGCACAGGTAGTACCGGCGCCTGCAGCGCAATCGTTCTTGCCGGCTTCGGCGACACCAAAGCACTTGTCCATTTTCGCTTCGTCAGCGTGGGCCATGTTGGTCAGGGCGGAAAAGCTCAGGGCCGAACCCAGGGCCAGAACGAGGGTAGCGGCGGACAGCGAACGGGATTTAGTAGTCATGGTGTAACTCCAGCAGTGAGGTTGGGTAAGGAAGCGTTTTTGCTTGCTTACCCCTCTAGAGTTGGGGCATCAGGCTGCGTTACAGCAGGTGATAAATAAATTTTCGAGGCCGAGCAAATGGCGCCGTGAGTCTTAGTGTTCGCAAGCCCCGTATGCGCTTGCTGTAGGATCAAGCAATGCCTGGCACTGGGCGAATGTGCGCAAGACCAATAAGGAGCGTTGGCTGTGAAGAACCGCTTTGCAGATTTTTTCATCAGCAGAAATTTCTCATTCTTGTGGCTGGGGCAAGCCCTCTCATCGTTTGGCGAGTTCGTTTTCGAGAGCACCGTCATTGTGTGGCTGGTGACTGACTTGTTTCACGACAGCGCGTTCTTGCCGACGGTCGTAGGCCTGGCAGTGGCGGCTTCGGCTATTCCGCGTGTATTGGTAGCACCACTGGCCGGGGCTTGGGTGGACAGGATGACGCCGCTGTACGTGATGATCGCGGCGGACGGCATTCGGGTGCTCAACTTCCTGATCTTTTTTGTGATCTATTCACTGTCCGGCCTGGACCCGATGCAAGTGCTTGTCGGTGTGCTGCTGTTGTTGTTGGTTAACAGCACGGCCGCACAGTTTTTCAACCCGTCACGCCAGGCGATCATGCAAGTGGTCATCCCTTCGGCACGACGCGTTGAAGCATCGGCCAAGGCAATGTTTTCCCTGACGGGCATTTCAGTGTTGTCGGCGTCCCTGGGGCCGGCCTTATTTGTCTGGGTTGGCCCCACCCTGGCACTGCTGATCAATGTGCTGGCCTTTGCCTGTTCGGCCCTGTGCATCGAGTCTACCCAGGGCCTGCGCCGGACCTTGCTGGCCGAGCAACAACGGCTGCCCTTTTGGCATGGAGTGCTCGCAGGGCTGCGGTTTTCCTGGGGGCACGCCTCGATCAGGACGTTGTTGATCGGTGTCGCGTTGTACGGGTTTTCCCTGGGGGTCAATAACGTCGCGTTGTCCTTGTACGCCTTCAAAACCCTGGGCTTGAGCCCTTATGAATACGGCCTGATTCTCGCAGCGTTCCCTGTGGGCGGGTTGATTGCTGCCGTGCTGGTCCGGCCGCTGTTGAAGTCATTGAGCACGCGCCAGGCCTTTACCTTTGCGCTGCTGTGCATGGGGTTCAGTTACCTGGCGTATTCGCTGCATCCGCCGTTTTACCTGGCCTGGGCGCTGATGTTCAGTTGTGGGTTGTTCTTCTCGGTGTTTGCGATTGTGCAAGGGCCGATGCTTCAGGAAGCCGTGCCTGAAGGCTACATGGGGCGTGTGTCCGCGACGGTCACGCCGGTACTGGCCATCGCCTCGTTGACCGGTACGCTGGTGTGTTCTCAGACATTGAATAGGGCAGAGCGCGTCATAGCCTATTTCGACGCGCCGCTGGATGTGTACGGCGCGTATATCTTCCTGGCGGCGGGCTTGCTGCTATTGGGCGGGGCATTGATGCTGGCCGGCCAGCGCGCGGGCAAGGGGGAGTTGGTCGCGACGCTTTGAACCGCGATAAAAAAACGGCCCGAAGGCCGTTTTTTTGTTACCTCAATGGCTCAGCCACCGAGATAGGCTTCACGCACCTTCGGATCCGTGAGCAATTGCTCCCCGGAGCCCTGCATCACCACCCGGCCGTTTTCCAGCACGTAGGCGCGGTCGGCGATTTTCAGCGCCTGGTTGGCGTTCTGCTCCACCAGGAATACCGTCACACCGTCCTTGCGCAGTTGTTCGATGATATCGAAGATCTGCTGGATGATGATCGGTGCCAGGCCCAGTGAAGGCTCGTCGAGCAGCAACAGCTTGGGCTTGCTCATCAGCGCCCGGCCGATGGCGAGCATTTGCTGCTCGCCGCCGGACATGGTGCCGCCGCGCTGGCTGAAGCGTTCCTTGAGCCGTGGGAACAGGTGCAGCACCTTGTCCATCTGCTCCTGATAATCGCCCTTATCGGTGAAGAACCCGCCCATGGCCAGGTTCTCTTCCACCGTCAGGCGCGAGAACACACGACGGCCTTCGGGCACCACGGCAATGCTCTTGCGCATGATCTCGGAGGAAGCCTGGCCCACCAGTTCTTCACCCATGTAGCGGATGCTGCCGCTATGGGCCTGGGGTGAACCGCACAGGGTCATCAGCAAGGTCGACTTGCCGGCACCGTTGGCGCCGATCAGCGTGACGATTTCACCTTGGCGCACTTCCACGTTGACGCTGTGCAGCGCCTGGATCTTGCCGTAGAAAGTGGAAACGTTTTCGAATTGCAGCATTTTACGCTTCCCCCAAATAGGCTTTGATCACTTCCGGGTTGTCGCGGATCTGCTCCGGCGTACCGTTGGCCAATGGCGTGCCCTGGTTGATCACCACGATGTGGTCGGAAATGCTCATGACCAGTTTCATATCGTGTTCGATCAACAGCACCGTGGCGTTGTTTTCCTCACGCAGCACCGTGATCAGCGCCTTGAGGTCTTCGGTTTCCTTGGGGTTCAGGCCGGCGGCCGGTTCGTCGAGCATCAGGATCCGCGGGCGGGTCATCATGCAGCGAGCGATTTCCAGTCGGCGTTGTTGGCCGTAAGCCAGGGTGCCGGCCGGGCGGTTGGCGAACTCGGTCAGGTTGACCTTGTCCAGCCAGTACGCCGCGTATTCCATGGCCTCGCGCTCGCTCTTGCGGAACGCCGGGGTCTTGAACAGGCCAGCAAAGAAGTTGGTGTTCAAGTGCCGGTGCTGGGCGATCAGCAGGTTTTCGACCGCCGTCATGTCCTTGAACAAGCGCACGTTCTGGAAGGTACGCACCACGCCCTTGCGGGCGATCTCGTGACCGGCCAGGCCCTGGATGGGTTGGCCATCCAGCAGGATGCTGCCACCGCTCGGCTTGTAGAAGCCGGTAAGGCAGTTGAACACCGTGGTCTTGCCGGCGCCGTTCGGGCCGATCAGCGCCACAACCTGTTTCTCTTTGACGGTCAGGGCCACGCCGTTGACCGCGAGCAAGCCGCCAAAACGCATGCTCAAGTTTTCGACTTTCAGGATCTCGCGGCTCATTTGCGCAGCTCCATGTGTGGGCGTTGCATCGGCAGCAGACCTTGGGGACGCCAGATCATCATCAGTACCATCATGGCGCCGAACATCAACATGCGGTATTCGCTGAACTCACGCATCATTTCCGGCAGCAGGATCATCACGATCGCCGCCAGGATCACGCCCAGCTGCGAGCCCATGCCACCCAGTACCACGATGGCGAGAATGATCGCCGACTCGATAAAGGTGAACGACTCCGGGGTCACCAGGCCTTGGCGCGCGGCGAAGAAGCTGCCGGCGAAACCGGCGAAGGTTGCCCCCAGGGTGAATGCCGAGAGTTTGATGACGGTCGGGTTCATGCCTAATGCACGGCAGGCGATTTCATCTTCGCGCAACGCTTCCCACGCGCGGCCGATCGGCATGCGCAGCAGGCGGTTGATCACGAACAGTGCCGCCAATGCCAGCAACAACGCCACCAGGTACAGGAACACCACTTTGCTCACCGGGTTGTAGTCGATCCCGAAGTATTCGTGGAAGGTCTGCATGCCTTCGGCTGCGGTGCGGTCGAACGACAGCCCGAAGAACGTCGGTTTGGGGATGCTGCTGATGCCGTTGGGGCCACCTGTGATATCGGTGAGGTTCCGCAGGAACAGCCGGATGATTTCACCGAAGCCCAGGGTCACGATCGCCAGATAGTCACCGCGCAGGCGCAGCACCGGGAAACCCAGCAGGAAGCCGAACGTGGCCGCCGCCATGCCGGCCAGTGGCAGGCAGATCCAGAAGCCCCAGCCCAGGTAGTGCGAGAGCAGCGCGTAGGTGTAGGCACCCACGGCATAGAAACCCACATAACCGAGGTCGAGCAGGCCGGCCAGGCCGACTACGATGTTCAGGCCCAGGCCCAGCAACACGTAGATCAGGATCAGGGTGGCAATGTCGACGGCGCCGCGCGAGCCGAAGAACGGCCAGATCAACGCGGCCACGATCAGCCCGATGATGATGTAGCGCTGGGTACGCGGCAGGGTCAGGAATTGGCTGACCTTGGGCGACACCAACGGGCCACGGTTGCCCTTGAAAAACGCACCGACCTGCTGGGTGAACAGCACGCGCAGGAACATCAGCACCGAGCACAGGGCGATGATGGTCAGGGTCACGGGACCGGTGCCATGCACTTCCAGGTTGATGCCGACAATGCTCAGCTTGAGGCCGAGTACCGGAAAGGCCACGGCCCAGACCAGCAAGGCGCTGAAGAACGCCGATTTAAGATATCTGCTCATACTTTCTCAACCTCCGGACGACCCAGGATGCCGGTCGGACGGAACAACAGCACCAGAACCAACAGGCCGAACGCCACGACGTCCTTGTACTGGTCGCCGAACACGTCGGCGCCAAAGGCTTCAGCCACACCCAGCACCAGCCCGCCGAGCATCGCGCCCGGAATACTGCCGATACCGCCCAAGACCGCTGCGGTAAAAGCCTTGAGGCCTACCAGGAAACCGGCGTTGGGGTTGATCACGCCGTACTGCATGCTCAGCAGCACCGCCGCAATGGCTGCGAGTGCGGCACCGATCACGAAGGTCAGGGCGATGATGTTGTTGGTGTTGATGCCCAACAGGTTGGCCATCTTGATGTCTTCGGCGCAGGCCCGGCAGGCGCGCCCCAGACGGGAGCGGGAAATGAACAGGGTCAGGCCGAGCATTGCCACCAGGGTGACGACGAAAACCAGCACCTGCATGTACGAAATCAGCACTTCTTGTGCGCCACCTGGGCCGAAGGAGAAGCTCCCCGGAATCAGGTTGGGAATGGACTTATCCTTGGAGTCCTGGGACAGCAATACAGTGTTCTGCAGGAAAATCGACATGCCGATGGCGGAAATCAGCGGGATCAAACGGTTGCTGCCACGCAAGGGGCGGTAGGCGACGCGCTCGATACTGTAGCCATAAGCACTGGTCACGACGATCGATGCCAGGAACGCAGCGGTCATCAACAGCGGCAGGGAATGGATACCCAGCATGGCCAGCCCGGCAAGGGCGATGAAGGCCACGTAGGAACCAATCATGTACACCTCGCCATGGGCGAAGTTGATCATTCCAATGATGCCGTAAACCATTGTGTAGCCAATGGCTATCAAGGCATAGGTGCTGCCAACGGTCATGCCGTTAACCAGCGTTTGGAAAAAATGATAGATCTCAGGCATTACAGCGCTCCTAAAAACCCGATACGCATTTCACTGGTGGAGTCATTTCCGGCTCGGTGCCCTGCTCTGTGATCAGGTTGCACGAAGCGTTTGCCAGCGAACCGCTGGTGACGGTTTTAAGATTTTCAGGTGAGCCAGCGCCCGGATCGCGGGTGACATGGCCCATAAACCTCGTAAAACAAAGCCCACTGCTCTCACAGTGGGCTTGTTGGACCAGTAACGCCTGGCTTACTGAGGGGAAACTTCGGTTTTTGGTTTACCGAAGTGCCATTCGTAGACCACGAATTTGAAGTCCTTCAGGTCACCCTTGGCGTCGAAGCTCAGGTCGCCAGTTGGGGTCTTGAAGGTGCCGGCGTGGATAGCAGCAGCCACTTTGGCGGTGTCTTCGCTTTTCGCGGCGGCGATACCGCCGGCGATCACTTCAACGGCCGAGTAGGCCGGGAACACGAACGGACCGGTTGGGTCCTGCTTGTTCTTGGTGAACTCTTCAACGATGGCCTTGTTGGCCGGGTCGGTGTCGAAGGATTTCGGCAGGGTAACCAGCAGGCCTTCGGAAGCGCCCTGGGCGATTTGCGAGATGGAGTCGTTACCCACACCTTCTGGGCCCATGAACTTGGCGTTCACGCCTTTTTCCTTGGCCTGGCGCAGGATCAAGCCCAGCTCTGGGTGGTAGCCGCCGTAGTAGACGAAGTCGACGTTGGCTTGCTTGAGCTTCTGGATCAGCGAGCCGAAGTCTTTGTCGCCAGCGTTGATGCCTTCGAACAGGGCGACTTTCACGCCTTTCTTCTCGAGGGTCTGCTTGACGGCGGTGGCGATGCCTTCACCGTACTGCTGTTTGTCGTGGATAACAGCAACGACTTTCGGCTTCACGTGGTCGGCAATGTAGTTACCGGCCGCTGGGCCTTGGGCGCTGTCCAGGCCGATGGTACGGAACACCAGCTTGTAGCCACGGGAAGTGATTTCCGGGCTGGTAGCCGCCGGGGTGATCATGATCACGCCTTCGTCTTCATAGATGTCGGACGCTGGCTGAGTGGAGCTGGAGCAGAGGTGACCGACCACGAACTTGACGCCGTCGTTGACCACTTTGTTCGCTACGGCAACGGCTTGTTTTGGATCGCACGCATCGTCGTATTCTTTCGCTTCAAGCATTTTGCCGTCGACACCGCCCTTGGCGTTGATGTCAGCGATTGCCTGCTTGGCACCCATGAATTGCATGTCGCCGTATTGCGTCACTGGACCTGTCTTAGGCCCGGCGATACCGATCTTGATGGTGTCGGCTGCGAACGAATGGCCGGCAACCCCAGCCAGGACCATAGCGGCAAACAGTTTGGAAATCTGCTTAGTAGCCTTATTCATAGTGCTCCACTCTTACTGTTGTATTTTTTATAGTTCTAGCGGCCTTGTGAGCTGCAGAACCGGATCAGATATCGCGGATATCCCCCCGGCATTGCCCTGGCAACTGTACCGGTACAGTGTAGAGCGCCGGTTGATCGCTTGAAAAGCTGGCTGCTGGGGGCAAACCTTGGGTGTGTCGCTTTAATGAAAGAAAAAGACAGAATTGCGGCGGGCTTATGCCAGAGTTTCGGGCAATCCTTGGCTTTCCTGACACTTTCGTTCGGTGCCTCATTTGCAACTGGGTTTTTCTGCCTGACGCCTGACGCTATGATTGCGCCGATTTTTTCTTCAGGTGAATTCCCATGACGCAAGAACCTAGCACCCTCTATGCCAAGCTGCTCGGTGAAACCGCCGAAATTTCCTGGAAGGAGCTTGAACCGTTCTTTGCCAAGGGTGCCCTATTGTGGGTCGACGCTGGCCTGGATTTGATCGAAGCGGCCGAAGGAATGGCCGAGGATAACCGCGACAAAGTCGCTGGTTGGCTGGCCGCAGGGAGCCTTGGCGAAGTGTCTGCGACGCGGGCGTTGGACTTGGTTGAGCGTGATCCGAGCCTGTGGGCGGTCGTGGTTTCGCCGTGGATTCTGATCCAGGAAAGGGCGGCGCAAGAAAGGCTCGCACTATAAAGGTGCGCGTTTTCTTGCCGAGCAAGTGTGTAGCCGAGTAACCGCTGGCGCCGTGATGGCATCTTGCCGTAGAGAAAGGTCACAGGTGACGGTGACGTAAGCGTCACGGGAACAGTTTTAAAGTGGGCGGAACATCGGGGGAATTGTTTCCGGGTGTGGCAAAGCCAGATCGTTCCCACGCAGAGCGTGGGAACGATCAACCCTGACTTTTCAAGAGGAGTACCCGGCGTACTCCGATGATTCGGCCGCTCGTCGGCGTTCATCCAAGTAGATGATGGCTAAATCCCAAAGATACGACGTCATCGAATGGGCCTGACAATCGACGGCGGGCCGATGCGGCCTGCACCAGGGTCCTTCGGCGCGATGGCGTCCTTATTGCCCTCGATGCTGAACGGGTAGAGTGGGTTGCGCATCTGGATGCCCTGGATCACACCCACCACATCGCTCAAAGGCACCGCCGGGCTCAGCAGGTAACCCTGGATAAAGTCGCAGCCGTGCTTGAGCAGCAGTTCAAATTGCGCCTGGGTTTCCACGCCTTCGGTGACCACCTGCAAGTGCAGGGTATGGGCCATGCCGATGATCGCCTGGACGATCTCGACATCGGCGGTGGACTTGGGAATGTCCTGGATAAACGACCGGTCTATCTTCAGGGTATTGAGCGGCAGGCGCTTGAGGTAGGCCAGGGATGAATAACCGGTGCCGAAATCATCAATGGCCAGCGAAACGCCCAGGGCGCGGATCTGGCGCAACAGCGCCAGGGTGCTGCTGATATTGCCCATCAGCGCGTTTTCGGTGACTTCCAGTTCCAGGCGGCTGGCGGCGATCCCGGCAAAACGCAGGGCGGCTTCGATCTCATCTGCCAGCTCGTCACGGGCCAGGTTCAAGGCCGAGCAATTCACGGCCATGGTCAGCTCGGTGTAACCGCGGTCAGACAGCAGGCTCAAATCGTGACAGGCCTGACGCAATACCCAGTGGTCGAGTTCGGCAATCAACCCGTTGTTTTCGGCGATGCCGATAAACCGGTCCGGGGCCAGCAGCCCATGTTGCGGATGTTGCCAGCGCACCAGTGCTTCCAGGCGGGTGACCTTGCCCAGCTTCATGTCGAAGATCGGCTGGTAGAACAGCACCAATTCATTGCGGCCGCGCAACGCAGCGCGCAATTGCTCCTCCAGTTGCAGCTCGAGGAAGGCGCGGGTTTTAAGGTTGGAGCTGAAGAAGTTCAAGCTGTTGCGACCGGCATCCTTGGACTGGTACAGCGCCAGGTCAGCGGTTTTAAGCAACTCTTCGCAGGTCAGTCCGTCATCGGGGAACAGGCTGATGCCAATGCTGGTGGTCATCACCATGCGCCGGCCGGCCAGTTCGATTGGTTCTTTCATCTTATGCATGATGCGCTGGGCCAGGTGCCGCGCTTCGTCGCGATGGTGAATGTTGATCAGGATGCAGAACTCGTCGCCGCCAAACCGCGCGACCACATCGCTATGGCTGCGCACCGACCCCTTGATATGCCCGGCCAGTACGGTGAGCAGTTGGTCGCCGGCATCGTGGCCAAGGCTGTCATTGATGCGCTTGAAGTGGTCGATATCGAGGAAGATCACCGCCATCATGCCGTGGCCGGCGGTTTTTTCGGCGACCTTCTCGGCAAAGATCTGGTTGAAGCCGCGACGGTTGAGCAGGCTGGTCAGCGCATCGAAGTGCGCCACTTGTTGCAGCGAGGCACGGGCTTGGTCCAGCTCACTGAGCAGGGCGTTGACCCGGCGCAGGTCACGCTCCTTGTGCTGCAGTTTTTTGTCGGCGAGGGCGGCGCTGACGCTGCTGCCAATCACCAGCAGGGTGATCACGGCCACCGACAGGCCCAGTTGAATCGGGTTGTTATCCAGTGGCAACGACAGGTCAGCGCCGGCCGGTACCAGCATCCGCATGGCCGCCATGCCGGTGAAGTGCATGCTAAGGATGCCGGCGCCCAGCACCAGGCTGGCGGCGTACTTGAGCAGTTGATGAAACACGCCGGCGCCGGTGCGCAGGTAGCTCGACAGCAACAGCGCGGCCAGGCTGGCGCCGATGGCAATCGCCACGGAGGCCATGAACAGGTCGGTCTCGAAGTACACATCGGCCTGGGAGCGCATGGCCGACATGCCCACGTAATGCATCAGCGCGATACCCAGGCCCATCCATACCGACGCCAGCAGGTATTGATGGAATCGCAGATGGGTATGACTCAGGGTTTGCATGGCGAACAGTGAAGCGATCAAGGCGATCACCAGCGAGGCGAACGTCATGATCAATTCATAATGAATGGCGATAGGTGCCTGGAAGGCCAGCATGCTGATGAAGTGCGTCGACCAGATGCCACCCGCCAGGCAACCCGCTCCCAGCCAACGCCAATGACGGCGGGCGGTAGGGTCTTCGACATGGCCCACGCGCTCAGCCATGTCCAGCGTGCCGAAGCCGGCCGCGCAAGCAACCAGATACGCCAGTAGCACCAGAAAAGGGTTATGACTGCAATTGAGTAATAAGTGCCCGTTCTCTGGCAGGTCGGTAAAAAAATGCAGACCCAGCCATTCCATAGCAAGCCCCGTCATAGCGTCACGTCACAGCCAACGGCGATGACCTATGAAGTCGAGTATAGAAGCCGCGCAGGATTTTCCATGGATAATGGCACTTTGCTTTCAACCATTTTGGCATGCCTGCCATAGCGTTTGATGCTAAGCGCTGATCGGCAGGTCCAGTTCAAAAGGTGCTTCTAATGGCGGCAGGCCAAAGGCGGCGCGAGCGGTATCGCAGTCGACGTTCTGCTCGCCCTGGCTCCACGACGCATCGAACTCTCGGCAGGGGCTTGAGCGTTGTTCATAGATGGTGCAACGGGTGCCCTTGCCGACCTCACCCTCGAGGCTGCAACACCTGGCGGGTTTCTGGTCGGTACCAATCATCGCCACGCGTGTGGGGTTGATCTGCACCACCAGGTCATCGGGCACCGTGCCGCCCGATGAGGCGCACTCGCCCCAGAAGAAAGACACACGAAAGTGTGAACAGCAGGCACCGCAACTCAGACACGGACTGGCTTCGGACATGGGCGTCATCGATAAGAAAAGTAGGATGTGGGTGTTACGGAAGGCTCGCCATTCTATCCGTGCCATGGCGGTTGGGAAGGGGGGCGCGAACTTATATTTTCGTAGGGAAAGTCCCGTCGCTGCGGGTGAAATCATGCCCTATCAGCTTTACGAATCATTACAGACAAGCGTGCCTGGCCTGATTATGTTGCAGGTACCGGGCAGGATGCATCGGGCATCGCAGCTCTCATAACAATAAAAGAGACGGACCCATGCAGAACTCGACCCAAGCGGCGAATGCCTGGCGCATTCTGTTCCTGCTGTTCCTCGCCAACCTGTTCAATTTCTTCGACCGCACCATCCCCGCCATCATCATCGAGCCAATCCGCATGGAATGGCACTTGAGCGACTTCCAGCTCGGTATCATCGGCACCGCCTTCACCATCGTCTACGCCATCGCCGGCCTGCCGCTCGGGCGCCTGGCCGATACCGGCTCACGCAGCAAACTGATGGGCTGGGGCCTGTTTGCCTGGAGCGGGCTGACGGCGGTCAACGGCATGGTCGGCAGCTTCTGGACCTTTTTGCTGGTGCGAATGGGCATCGGCATCGGTGAAGCCAGCTACGCGCCGGCGGCCAATTCGCTGATCGGCGACCTGTTTCCCGCCCACCGCCGCGCCCGGGCCATGGGCATTTTCATGTTGGGCCTGCCGTTGGGCCTGCTGCTGGCGTTCTTCACCATTGGCGCGATGGTCAAGGCGTTCGACAGCTGGCGCGCACCGTTCTTTATCGCCGCCGTGCCGGGGCTGATCCTCGCGATCTTTATGTTCTATATCAAGGAACCCAAGCGCGGCGCAGCGGAAACCGTGCAAGTCTCCCAGGAGCGCGTCGACCGCCCGATTCGTCGCGTTCTGGCGGTGCCGACCTTCCTGTGGCTGGTGCTGGCCGGGTTGTGCTTTAACTTCGCCACCTATGCGTGCAATTCATTTTTGGTGCCGATGTTGCAGCGTTACTTCCTGATGCCGTTGCAGGACGCCGCGGTGGCCACCGGCGTGATCGTCGGCATCACCGGGCTGGTGGGCCTGACCCTGGGCGGCTGGATTGCCGACAAGATCCATCAGCGCGTCGCCAACGGCCGGCTGCTGTTTGCCGCGTGCAGCTTGATTATCTCGACCATTACCACTGCCTGGGCCTTGCACGCGGGGCGCATTGAGATTGGCGTGTTTGTGGCGCTGTTCAGTGTGGGCTGGTTGTTCGCCTATAACTTCTACACCTGCGTGTACACGGCCATTCAAGACGTGGTTGAGCCACGCCTGCGCGCCACGGCGATGGCGCTGTTTTTTGCCGGGTTGTACTTGCTCGGCGGTGGCATGGGGCCGGTGGTGGTGGGCGGCCTGTCCGACCATTTTGCCCATTCGGCGATGTACGCCGATGGCGCCTCGCAGATGACCGAGGCGTATAAAGCGGTTGGGTTGCACGACGCCATGTACCTGATTCCGGTGGCGCTGTTCTTGACCATGCTGTTTCTGTTCCAGGCCTCGCGCAGTTTTGTGCGCGATGCCAAGAAGATGAAAGATGGGTTGGGGGCGGTTGAGGTGCCGGCTGCTGCCGCTGTAGCTTGATCGTTCCCACGCTCCGCGTGGGAATGCATCCTGTGACGCTCTGCGTCATGCTTCTAGGAGCGGACGCAGAGCGTCCAGGGCGGCGTTCCCACTCAGAGCGTGGGAACGATCAAAGGCCCGCATGTTGATCAACCCGCCACCAACACTCGAATCGCCTCCAACCGCAGCGCAGCCTTGTCGAGCATGGCCAGGCCTTGCTCGCGTTGGTTGCGCAGCGCCACCAGTTCGCTGTCGCGCACGGTCGGGTTGACCGCTTGCAACGCGGTCAGGCGCGCCAGTTCTTCGTCGGTGTCGGCTGCCAGACGGCGTTTCGCCTCGGCCACACGCTCGGCGTGACGCGGGGTGATCTTCTCTTCGCCGGCATTGATGCGTGGCGTGAGCTGATCGCGCTGGGCCTGCACAAACTTGTTGGCGCTGGCGCGTGGCACGCTTTCCAACTGGTCGTTCAAGGTTTCAAACGACACACGACCGGACAGGTCATTACCGTTGGTATCCAGCAGGCAGCGCAAGGCGGCCGGTGGCAGGTAGCGGCCCAGTTGCAGCGAGCGCGGCGCAACCACTTCACTGACGTAGAGCAGTTCGAGCAACACGGTGCCTGGCTTGAGCGCCTTGTTCTTGATCAGCGCCACGGCGGTGTTGCCCATCGAGCCGGACAGCACCAGGTCCATGCCACCTTGCACCATCGGGTGCTCCCAGGTGATGAACTGCATGTCTTCACGCGACAGCGCCTGGTTACGGTCGTAGGTGATGGTCACACCTTCGTCGTCGCCCAGGGGGAAGCTGGCGTCGAGCATTTTTTCGCTGGGCTTGAGGATCAGTGCGTTTTCCGAATGGTCCTCGCTGTCGATGCCGAAGGCGTCGAACAGGGTTTCCATGTAGATCGGCAGGGCGAACTGGTCGTCTTGCTCAAGAATGTCTTCCACCAGCGCATCGCCTTCACCCGCGCCGCCGGAGTTGAGCTCCAGCAAGCGGTCGCGACCGGTGTGCAGTTCCTGTTCCAGACGCTCGCGCTCGGCACGCGCTTCGTCGATCAGGGCTTGCCACTCGCCGTCGTCGGCGTTTTCCAGCAGCGGCAGCAGGCGTGGGCCGAACTGATGTTGCAAGGCGTTGCCGGTCGGGCAGGTGTTGAGGAACGCGTTCAGCGCTTCGTGGTACCACTGGAACAGGCGCTCTTGCGGGCTGGTTTCCAGGTACGGCACGTGCAGTTCGATCATATGCTTCTGGCCGATCCGGTCCAAACGGCCGATCCGCTGTTCCAGCAGGTCGGGGTGGGACGGCAGGTCGAACAGCACCAAGTGGTGGGAGAACTGGAAGTTGCGGCCTTCACTGCCGATTTCCGAGCAGATCAGCACCTGGGCGCCGAACTCTTCGTCTGCGAAGTAGGCAGCAGCGCGGTCACGCTCGAGGATGTTCATGCCCTCGTGGAACACCGTGGCCGGGATGCCGGAGCGCACGCGCAGGGCGTCTTCCAGGTCCATGGCGGTTTCGGCGTGGGCGCAGATCACCAACACTTTGGTGCGCTTGAGCATTTTCAGCTGGTCGATCAGCCACTCGACGCGCGGGTCGAAGCGCCACCAGCGGTTTTCTTCTTCAACATCCGGTTGCGATTGGAAGCTGACTTCCGGGTACAGCTCGGCGTGTTCACCCAGCGGCAGTTCGAGGTATTCGTCCGGGTTCGGCAGCGGGTAGGCATGCAGCTTGCGCTCCGGGAAACCCTGCACGGCGGCGCGGGTGTTACGGAACAGTACGCGGCCGGTGCCGTGGCGGTCGAGCAGCTCACGCACCAGGCGTGCGCTGGCTTCGGTGTCGCCATCGTTGACGGCGCTGAGCAGTGCTTCACCTTCGTCACCGAGGAAACCCTGGATGGTTTTGTGCGCTTTTGGCGACAGGCGGCCCTTGTCCAGCAGTTCCTGCACGGCTTCGGCTACCGGGCGATAGTTCTCGCTTTCGGCGCGGAAGGCATGCAGGTCGTGGAAGCGGTTCGGGTCCAACAGGCGCAGGCGTGCGAAGTGGCTGTCCTGGCCCAGTTGTTCCGGGGTGGCGGTGAGCAGCAGCACGCCAGGGATCACTTCGGCCAGTTGCTCGACCAGCGCGTATTCCGGGCTGGCTTTTTCTTCATGCCACACCAAATGGTGGGCTTCGTCGACCACCAGCAGGTCCCAGCCAGCAGCGAACAGCGCGTCCTGGGCCTTCTCGTCGTCCACCAGCCATTCGAGTGCAACCAGTGCAAGCTGGGTGTCTTCGAACGGGTTGGCGGCATCGCTTTCGATAAAACGCTCTTCGTCGAACAGCGCAACCTGCAGGTTAAAGCGGCGGCGCATTTCCACCAGCCACTGGTGTTGCAGGTTTTCCGGCACCAGGATCAGCACGCGGTTGGCGCGACCCGACAGCAACTGGCGATGAATCACCAGGCCGGCTTCGATGGTCTTGCCCAGGCCCACTTCGTCGGCCAGCAATACCCGTGGCGCGATACGGTCAGCGACTTCGCGAGCGATGTGCAGTTGGTGAGCAATAGGTTGTGCACGCACGCCGCCCAGGCCCCACAGCGAGGACTGCAACTGACGGCTGGTGTGTTCCAGCGTGTGATAGCGCAGCGAGAACCAGGCCAGCGGGTCGATCTGCCCGGCGAACAGACGGTCGCTGGCCAGACGGAACTGGATGAAGTTCGACAGTTGGGTTTCCGGCAGGGTGACCTGCTCGTTCTGCCCATTGAGGCCGTGGTAGACCAGCAGGCCATCGACGTCGTCGACTTCCTGTACGGTCATTTTCCAGCCTTCGAAATGGGTGATGCTGTCACCCGGCGAAAACCTCACACGAGTGAGGGGCGCATTCCGTAGCGCATACTGACGAGTGTCGCCAGTGGCCGGATAGAGCACGGTCAACAAGCGCCCGTCCTGTGCCAGAACGGTGCCTAACCCCAGCTCTGCTTCGCTGTCACTAATCCAGCGTTGCCCCGGTTGATACTGCTGCGCCATGCTGCCTGACTCCCGCCGTGAAAAAGCCGACTATTCTAACGGAACACGGCTTCCAGACCAAAAGGAATAGCTGCAGCTTCAAGCTTTAAGCTCCAAGCGGCAAGAAAAAGGGCGATATGTTCGTCGGATAGATGACGATTGGTTCACAAGTTGGGGGCTTGATGCTCAAGTCGCCCCTCCCGCAGCCGACAGTCTGCGCAATAGGAGACTAAAAACCATGCTGCCACCCATACTGCCCTTGAGCGTTGTGCCGGTCACGTCGCAACTTGATCCGGTGCGCCAGAAGCCGGATATCCCGCCCGTGGTGCCCGTGCAGGCCGGCTCCAACGAAAGCACCATCGACCTGAAAAAGGGCGATGCCGAGCAGTCGACTTTGTTACTGCGCGAAAAACAACGCCGCCAGCAAGAACAGCAGAAACGCCGGCGCGAAGCGGATGAAGACCCTGACGCGCACTTGGCGATCCCCGGCGATGAGCTCAACGCCGACAACACCGTGCCGGTAGCGCCGCTGATCGAGGACGCGCCGCGCCAGGGTTTGTGGGTGGACGTCGAGGTTTAATCGCGCAATTCGCGCAGCGCGGCGATCAGCAACTCGATGTCGTGTTCGGTGTTGAGTGGGCTGACAGAAACCCGCGCGATGCTTGTAAGACCCCGCGCCTGCATATCCAGAGGCGTGTAGGCCACACCATTGGCGCCGATGTTGATGCGCTTTAATCCCAGCCGACGTTTGAGTTCAAACGCCTCCCAGCCGGCGAGGTTAAAGGCGATCAGTCCTGAGTGAACCGTGCCCAGATCGTGCAGGGAAACACCCGGAATCTGACGCAGCGCGTCGCGGATTCGTCCGCTAAGCTGCAAGACCCTTTCCCATGTCCGCTCCACGCCCAGTCGGTTAACTTCCTGCAACGCATTGCCCAACCCCGCTAATAAGGCGTAGGACACTTCGCTGGTTTCAAAGCGGCGGGCATCGTTACGCAGGTCGAACCCTTCAACGGTCCAGGGCGCCGAGAACACGTCGCGCTGGGCGGGGTTCAGGCGTTGCAGAAAGTCTGGTCGCACATACAGCAGCGCCGTACCCCGCGGCCCGCGCAGGTGTTTACGCCCGGCCGACTTGAGCACATCGCAGTGCAGCGCCTGCACATCCACCGGCAACTGGCCGACCGCTTGGCCGGCGTCGATGAAGTAGGGGATTGCGTGGCGCCTGGCCACTTCGCCGATGGCTGGGGCAGGGTTGATCAGGCCGCCGTTGGCCGGCAGCCAGGTCAGGTCGATCAGCTTGACGTTGGCATCAATCATTGCTTCCAGCGCCAATGGGCAGACTGCGCCGGTTGCATCGCAGGGAATCACCTCCACTCGGGCACCCGTTTGCACGGCCAACTGCATACTCGCCAGGTTGCCGCCCCATTCATGGCGCCCGACCAGAATGCGATCGCCCGGCTGCCACGGCCCCAAGGCCTGGAAAGCCAGGCTCCAGGCGGTTGAGCCGCTGCTGGCGAAGGCAATCGAGGAGACGGGCGCATTGAGTAATTGCCCAGCTGCGCGCCGGGCTTTTTCTACCAGGATCGCGCCATGCTCGCCGGCCTCCATCGGGCCATCGCGGGCTTCGCGTTGCAACTGGTCGATGATCGCGTCGAGGGTGGCTTGGCTCGGCAGCGAGGCACCGGCATGGTTGAAGTGCACGATGCCTGATTGGCAGCCAGGTGTGTCGTCACGCAGATGCTGGACCTGCAGCGGGCTCACGACAGCAGCTCGAAAATTGCGTCCACCTCCACGGCGACGCCGGCGGGCAGGCTCGACACACCGACGGCGGTGCGCACGTGCCGGCCTTTGTCGCCCAGGGCATTGACCACCAGATTGGATGCGCCATTGGCAACTACGCTTTGGCGCGTGAAATCGCCGCTGCTGGCGATGAACACGCCCAAGCGGAGAATGCGCACTACACGCGACAGGTCATCACCGACGGCAGCACTTAACTGGCCGAGCAAGCCCAACGCCGCCAGCTCTGCTGCCTGGGCACCTTCTTCATCGCTGAGGGATTGCCCCAGCCGGCCGATGTAGGCGGGTTTGCCGTCGAGCATAGGAATTTGCCCGGAGATAAACAGCTGGTTCTGGCTGACCACATGATTGATGTAATTGGCCGCCGGCTGGCTAGGGGTTGGCAGCGTCAGGCCAAGGGCTTGTACGCGTTGGCGGATGGAGTCGCTCATGTTGGATCCTCTTGGGTTAAGAGGTTTGAGCATGTTTGTTGTATCAATGGGCGACAAACGGATAGATCTCACTCGACGTATCGAAATAGCTCATGCATCGGCGCAGGTGTCTTTCAACCATTGACTGAAGCATTCGACCGCTTGGCTCGCAGGGCCTTGAGGCACGATCAGCCAGTAACCGATTTCACTGTGGTAGGGCGGCCAGTCGAAGGCTTCTACCAGGCTGCCTTCCTTGAGCCTGCGCTCTATCAGGCGGTGACGGCCCATGGCGATGCCTTGGCCAGCCACGGCGGCTTCGACCACGATGTTGTAGTCGTGCAGCAGCACGCGGGAATGGTGGTCGAGGTTGACCTGGTAGTGCGCCGACCAATCCGTCCACTCGAAAGGGCGGTGCGAGGTGGCCATCAACAAGGGCGCATTGTGCAGTTGGCTGGCCTTGAAGGCCGGGCTGCACACCGGTGAAATGACTTCCGCCATCAAACGCGTGGCCTGTACATCGGGCCAGTCGCCCTTGCCATAGCGGATGGCCAGGTCGACCTCGGCGGTGGCGACGTTGGCTAATTGAATCGCCGGCAGCAGTTCCACCTGGATATGCGGGTAGCGGTTGAGAAACCCGGCCAGACGCGGGGCCAGCCACAGGGTGGCAAACGAGGCCAGCAGGCCCACGCGCAAAATTGTGGTCGTGGGGGCGACTTTCTGCGCGCGGGTGGCGGCGGCGATCATATCGAGGGCCGGGCGGATTTCGTCGTAGTAACCTTGGCCGTCGGCGGTCAGATCAATCGCGCGGGTGCGTCGGATAAACAGTGGTTTGCCCAGATACTGTTCGAGCTTTTGCACTTGGTGGCTGAGTGCGCTCTGGGTAACCGACAACTCATTGGCGGCCTTGATAAAACTCAAGTGCCGCGCCACCGCCTCAAAAGCGCGCAGGGCCAGCAGCGGCGGAAGGTCATTGTGCAGTGCCAACTGAGTGCGCCTACAGGGTAAGTTGGAAAGTGTCGATTTTGGGCGATGTGCTTCCTTTTGTCGCCCGCAGATTCTCCTGTCGTAGTTTGGGGATATGCCCTACATCTCCCCGGGCAGCCGTGCGCAAAGCTCTGTGTCTTTTTTGAGACGGTAGAGCGATGAAACTCCCTATAAAGGCAAATGTGATCGGGTTGGCTGTTTCAATGGGCCTTTGCGCGGGCGCAGCAGCGAATGAGTCACCGCTGGTCGGGGCCTGGAAGCTGGTCGGCTATCAGGTCGAGTCCCAGGATACCCGTGAGAAAATTCCGGCAATGGGCAGCCGTCCTTCCGGGCGCGTTATTTTTACCGCGGATCATCGAGTGGCTTTCGTGTTGACCGGTGAGGGAAGAAAAGCCGGCGCTTCCGACGCTGAAAAATCAGCGCTGTTGAATACGCTGGTGGCTTATACCGGTATTGAGCGGGTCGAGGGCAATCAATGGTGCACAGAGGTTGATTCTGCCTGGAATCCGGCGTGGGTGGGGACGGTGCAATGCCGCGATTTTCAGGTCAGGGGCGATACGCTGGAAGTGCTGACGCCCTGGCGCCAAATGCCGAATTGGCCGGGGACTACACGTTCCATCATTACGTTTGAGCGGGATAAATAAGCGCCAGGAAAGAGAAGTACGAGGATTTTCACCCTGGCATTTGCCGTCGAGCGGGAGAGGCCGCATTATTGAGCCATTCCCGCCACGACGTAAGCCCAGCCATGAGTGAAGACGACAAACTGATCGACCTGAATGCCGAACGTGCCAAACGTGTGCATGACTTGAATGACAAGCGCCTGAATGAAGTTCGCCAGGCATTTGAGCAGGCGATGCCGCTTGGCAAAGTTAAGAAAAAACCCAAGAACAAGCCGAAAAAGCGTTGAAACAGCCTGCATTTGTTGATGCAGGTCAGTTATTACCCTTCTTTAAGCCCCGTTGCGGGCGACATTGATCCCGGTCAATTTTCCACTCCGCCTTCTCCATTAACTTAGCCCTATCGCAACAGGGCATGAGCAGGAGGCCGGTCATGTTTTTCGATAATGTGGTGTTTGCCGGGGTGCTGACTGTCAGCCTCATGGTGCTGTTTTTTGTAGGGTTTGGGATTTTTATCTGGAAGGACGCTAATAAGCGTAAAGAACCGTAAGTTCTTCTGGGTTACATGAGCACGCAAGGCATTTTGGGCGACTTCGGTCGCCCTTTTTTTTGCCTGCTATTTAATGTGATCGTTCCCACGCTCCGCGTGGGAATGCCGCCGAGGACGCTCTGCGTCCCGCACCTGTAGTTGCATAAAAAAAGGTGCGATCCTCATCGAGGTCGCACCTTCTTTTTCAACGGTTGGCTATCAACTGCCCAGCGCCTTGGAGGCCAGCCAGAACAACCCGGCCGACAGGCCCACGGTTGCCGGCAAGGTCAACACCCAAGCCATCAGGATGGTCTTCACCGTGCCGCCTTGCAGGCCGCTCTTATTGGCAACCATGGTGCCGGCCACGCCTGAAGACAGTACGTGAGTGGTGGAAACCGGCAGGCTGAAAATGTTGGCCAGGCCAATCATGCTCGCCGTGGTGATCTGTGCCGACATGCCTTGGGCATAGGTCATGCCCTGCTTGCCGATCTTCTCACCGATGGTCAGTACCACACGCTTCCAGCCCACCATGGTACCCAGGCCCAGGGCCAGTGCGACGGCGAGGATCACCCAGAACGGGGCGTACTCGGTGGTGGCGGTCAAGTCTTTGCGCAGCTTGTCCAGGTCGGACTTCTCACGCGCATCCAGGCCCGGCAGCTTGCCGACTTTCTTCGCGGTGTCGTCCAGGCACAGCAAGTAGCGGCGCACTTCAATGCGGTGCTCGGCAGTCAGCGAGTGGTAGTCGGAAACGCCTTTCAGGGTTTCCATCAATGCATTGATAGTCGGCTCGGTCTGCTGCGGGTTGCACCGGAACTTGCCCGGCAGGTCGTCCTTCACGCTTTTGCCCAGTGCCAGGAACTCGCCGAGCGTGGCGTTATTGCGCTCGTAAAACTGGCTCAAATGCACGGTGGCATCGCGAGTACGTTCAATCTGGTAAGTGGTGCTTCCCAGGTCGAGTACGAACTGCGCCGGTACGATACCGATGAGCACCAGCATGATCAGGCCGATGCCTTTCTGGCCATCATTGGAGCCGTGTACGAAGCTCACGGCCATGGCCGAGATCACCAGTACCAGACGGTTCCAGAACGGTGGGTGCTTCTTGTCGTCAAGTTTGCGGCGCTGGTCCGGGGTCTTGTGCATTTTCGACAGTGGGCGCCACCATTTCAGGCCGATCAGCACCAGAGCTGCGACCAGGAAGCCGGCCATCGGCGAGAACACCAGGGAAGCACCGATATCGATGGCTTTCTGCCAGTTCACACCGTCAGCCAATGGGATGTCGTTGATCAGGGCATTGGCCAGGCCGACACCAAGGATCGAGCCGATCAAGGTATGGGAGCTGGAGGCCGGGATACCGAAGTACCAGGTGCCCAGGTTCCAGGTGATCGCCGCTGCCAATAAAGAGAAGACCATTGCCAGGCCATGGCCGGTGTTCACATTGATCAGCAACTCCACCGGCAGCAAGTGCACGATGGCGTAGGCGACGCCGACACCACCGAGCAACACGCCGAGGAAGTTGAACACCCCGGAGAAGAACACGGCCAGGTGCGGCGGCATGGCTTTGGTGTAGATGACTGTGGCCACCGCGTTAGCGGTGTCATGAAAGCCATTGATGAACTCGAAGGCGAGGACAAAGGCCAGGGCGAGCAACAGGCTCACTAGAACCCAAGCATCCAGTCCGCTGAATAAATCGATCATGAAGGTTTTCTGACCCGGTCGTAAGGGGGCGCGATTATGCCAGAAAACCTCAGTAATCGATGCATTAGCTGCTCATCGGTAACAATCTTCACTGAAAAAACACCGGGCAAAGCGGCGCATCCCAGGGTTTTCGGGGCTTTGGCAAGTCTTTGATTTATAAAGTGCGGGGCCGAAAAGACACGGATTTGTCATGCAAACGTCATGTCTGAAACATTTGTATGAAATTTCGTTGGCGGCAGCAGGACGCTGACCAATGGTGAGCCAATGCACGGTGCCTTCCGCCGGCGCTGGGCCGGCAGAGACAGCAAGACCCTGGAAACTCTGAGCGAAGGGCTTATGGCTCTTCGGTCTTGAGTTCCTGTTCAATCTTTTGAATTTCCTGGGCAAATGCCTGATCCAGCAAACTGGCCCGTTTGCGCCAGGGTTTGCGCTCGGGTTCAGGTTGCGCGGCGTAGGTGGTGACTTCCCCGCCGTAAACGTCCTTGTAACGTTGTTCCTGGCGCTCAAGTTCCGCGCGCAGTTCGTCTTTCGTCACAGTGTTACCTAATTAAGTTGAGTGTATTGACGGTGCAGCGTCATGCCTGAAAGTCGTCCTCGGGTTGTTCAAAATTGAACAGTAGAACCATTCAAGTTTGAAAAAGGGCCAAAGGGCAGATCTTATAAACAGGTATGTGTGACCGATGATGCCTGTAACGCGCATCGCCTCGTGAGCTCCACTCCCGATGATAATGAAATCGGGCTGACCTCTGCACAAGCTGCATTATAGCGGCGCATTTGGATAAAACTATCAGCATTAAGTTAAAAAGCGTCAACTTCGTGTGAGACTTTTGTTACATGACGGTGTGAGTCATTTGCGTGTTTTGCGCATGACTGTAGTGGTCTACCCGGCTGTCGGGTTCCATCGGCAAAATTGCGATAATCGCATGGCTGTCCGATAATCGCCCGATGTTGCGGGCGCAACCTTGTGCATCCCGGCCGGCACGGCTTGTAATGGCGGCCAACCCTCCCTGCGGTTGAAAACAAGAGAAAGGACCCTGGAAATGAACGATCAATTGCGCAACTCCTTCGCATCAGTGGCGCCGCCGATCGTGGCTTCACCGGCCAAGCGTATCCAGGCGTTTACCGGTGATCCGGACTTCATGACCTCCCTGGCGCGCGGCCTGGCCGTGGTGCAGGCGTTTCAGGAGCGCAAACGCCACCTGACCATCGCCCAGATCAGTCATCGCACCGAAATCCCGCGTGCCGCCGTGCGCCGTTGCCTGCACACCTTGATCAAGCTCGGTTATGCCACCACCGATGGGCGCACCTATTCGCTGCTGCCCAAAGTCTTGACCCTGGGGCATGCGTATTTGTCCTCCACGCCATTGGCCGTATCGGCCCAGCCTTACCTGGACCGTATGAGCGAGCAATTGCACGAGGCTTGCAACATGGCGACCCTGGAAGGCGACGACATCCTTTATATCGCCCGCTCGGCCACCACCCAGCGCCTGATCTCGGTGGACCTGTCGGTGGGCGGGCGTTTGCCGGCGTATTGCACATCGATGGGGCGCATCCTCCTGGCGGCGCTGGACGATGCCTCGCTCAAGGACTATCTCGACCACGCCGACCTGCAAACCAAGACCAGCCGCACCCTGACCACGCCCGAAGCCTTGTTCGAATGCCTGCAACAAGTGCGTCAACAAGGCTGGTGCATCGTCGATCAGGAGCTGGAGCAGGGTTTGCGCTCCATCGCCGTGCCGGTGTACGACGCTTCCGGCCAGGTGTTGGCCGCGCTCAATGTCAGCACCCACGCCGGGCGTGTCAGCCGCAGCGAGCTGGAGCAGCGGTTTTTGCCAAGCATGCTCAGCGCCAGCCGCGAGTTGAGTGCGCAACTGTTTGCCTAAGTGTTCGGTGACCGCACAGATCCCGGCTTGATCAATTGACGCTGTTTCCCCCGACTTATTACTGTGCGGCAGCGCTCTGAAGAGCCGCCCAATAATAATGACGACCCCAGGTCGTTGGCCCGCCATCGGTGTGGAATAAAAAAAATGAATCAGCCTTCTGTCGGTACCACCCTGGACGTGCAGTCCTTTATCAACGCCCAGCCACTCTCGCGTTACCAGTGGCGTGTGGTAATCCTGTGTTTCCTGATTGTCTTCCTCGATGGCCTCGACACCGCTGCCATGGGCTTTATTGCGCCTGCGCTGTCCCAGGACTGGGGCATCGACCGCGCCAGCCTTGGCCCGGTAATGAGTGCCGCGTTGATCGGCATGGTGTTTGGTGCGCTCGGTTCCGGCCCGCTGGCGGACCGTTTTGGCCGCAAAGTGGTGCTGGTGAGTGCGGTGTTGGTGTTTGGCGCATTCAGCCTGGCCTCGGCCTACAGCAGCAACGTCGACCAACTGCTGGTGTTGCGCTTCCTGACCGGGCTGGGCCTGGGCGCAGGGATGCCGAACGCCACGACGCTGCTGTCCGAATACACCCCCGAGCGCCACAAATCGTTGCTGGTGACCAGCATGTTCTGCGGTTTCAACCTGGGCATGGCCGGCGGCGGGTTTATCTCGGCCAAGCTGATCCCGGCGTTTGGCTGGCATAGCCTGCTGCTGATCGGCGGCATTCTGCCGTTGATTTTGGCGGTGGTGCTATTGGTATGGCTGCCGGAATCGGCGCGTTACCTGGTGGTGCGCAACCGCGGCACCGACAAGGTGCGTAAAACCTTGTCTCCCATCGAACCTACGATCGTTGCCCAGGCGAGCAGCTTCAGCGTGCCCGAGCAAAAAACCGTCAAGGCGCGCAACGTGTTCGCGGTGATCTTCTCCGGCACCTACAGCGCCGGCACCCTGCTGCTGTGGCTCACCTACTTTATGGGCCTGGTGATTGTTTACCTGCTGACCAGTTGGCTGCCGACCCTGATGCGCGACAGCGGCGCCAGTATGGAACAGGCAGCCTTTATCGGCGCGTTGTTCCAGTTCGGCGGCGTGCTGAGTGCGGTCGGCGTGGGCTGGGCAATGGACCGCTTCAATCCCCACAAGGTCATCGGTACTTTCTACCTGTTGGCCGGGGTGTTTGCCTACGCCGTGGGGCAGAGCCTGGGCAATATCACCGTACTGGCGACCTTGGTGTTGATCGCCGGAATGTGCGTCAACGGCGCGCAATCGGCCATGCCATCCCTGGCCGCGCGCTTCTACCCGACACAGGGCCGCGCGACCGGTGTGTCGTGGATGCTCGGCATCGGTCGCTTCGGCGCGATCCTCGGCGCGTGGATGGGCGCCACCTTGCTGGGCCTGGGCTGGAACTTCGAGCAGGTGCTGACGGCGCTGGTGATTCCGGCGGCGTTGGCCACGGCTGCCGTGGTGATCAAGGGTATGGTCAGCCATGCGGATGCTACCTGATCCCCGCGCGATTCAAGTGGGCGCTAAATTGTGTGGGAGCTGGCTTGGGTGGGAGCTGGCTCCCACATAAGCCAGGCCCTCAGACTGAGCGAGTTTTCGTAAACGATTAGCTAGACAACAATCCGTTCGATAATCGAACGCTGAGTCGATTATCGGATTGTTTGGCCCATTTGCCCGGCTTAATCTTCAAGCACTTCGGCGCCACCTCAGCGCCTTTTTCGATCAACACCGGGAGCCCAACCCCATGGCTGAAATTCTCACCCTGCGTGATGCGGTCAAGCGCTTCGTGAACGACGGCGATACCGTCGCCCTCGAAGGCTTCACTCATCTGATCCCTACGGCAGCGGGTCATGAAATCATTCGTCAGGGCAAGAAAGACCTGACGCTGGTGCGCATGACGCCTGACCTGATCTACGACCAGTTGATCGGTGCCGGCTGCGCGCGCAAGTTGATTTTCTCCTGGGGCGGCAACCCGGGCGTGGGTTCCCTGCATCGCCTGCGCGACGCCGTTGAAAAGCAATGGCCGCAGCCGCTGGAGATCGAAGAACACAGCCACGCCGACCTGGCCAATGCCTACGTTGCCGGAGCCTCGGGCCTGCCGTTTGCGGTGCTGCGCGCCTACGCCGGCTCCGACCTGCCCAAGGTCAACCCGCTGATCAAAACCGTCACCTGCCCATTCACTGGCGAAGTGCTGGCGGCCGTGCCGTCGGTGCGTCCGGACATCACCGTGATCCACGCACAAAAGGCCGACCGCAAGGGCAATGTGCTGCTCTGGGGCATTCTCGGTGTGCAGAAGGAAGCGGCCCTGGCGGCCAAGCGTTGCATCGTCACCGTCGAAGAAATCGTCGATGACCTGAATGCACCGATGAACAGCTGCGTGCTGCCGACCTGGGCCTTGACTGCGGTGTGCCATGTACCCGGTGGTGCGCACCCGTCCTACGCCCATGGCTACAACGAGCGCGACAACCGCTTCTATCAGGCGTGGGACCCCATCGCCCGCGACCGTGGGACCTTTACCGCGTGGATCGACGAATATATCCACGGCACCGCTGACTTCAGTGAATTCCAGGCCAAGCTGGCCCACGCGCAGGAGGCCAAGTAATGGCTTACTCGACCAATGAAATGATGACCGTCGCCGCCGCGCGCCGCCTCAAGAACGGCTCGGTGTGCTTTGTCGGTATCGGCTTGCCTTCCAAGGCCGCCAACCTGGCACGCCTGACCTCGTCGCCGGACGTGGTGCTGATCTACGAATCCGGCCCGATTGGCGCCAAGCCAAGCGTATTGCCGCTGTCGATCGGTGACGGCGAACTGGCAGAAACCGCCGACACGGTAGTACCGACCGGTGAGATTTTTCGCTACTGGCTGCAAGGCGGGCGCATCGACGTCGGCTTTCTCGGCGCCGCCCAGGTCGACCGCTTCGGCAACATCAACACCACCGTGGTGGGCGATTATCACCAACCCAAAGTGCGCCTGCCGGGTGCCGGTGGCGCGCCGGAGATTGCCGGTTCCGCCAAGAGCGTGTTGATCATCCTCAAGCAGTCGGCGCGCTCGTTTGTCGACAAACTGGACTTCATCACCTCGGTCGGCCACGGCGAAGGCGGTGACTCACGCAAGCGCCTGGGCCTGCCTGGCGCCGGCCCTGTAGGGATTATTACCGACCTGTGCATCATGGAACCGGAGGAGGGCAGCCATGAGTTTGTGGTCACCGCGCTGCACCCTGGCGTCACCCGTGAACAAGTGGTGGCAGCCACCGGTTGGGCAATTCGTTTTGCCGACCACGTAAGCACCACCGCCGAGCCGACCGAGGTGGAGCTGACCGCGCTGCGTGATCTCGAAGCGCGCACTGCCGCCGCCCACGGCCAAGCACCGGGAGAAGCCTGATGCGTGACGTCTTTATCTGTGATGCCATCCGCACGCCCATCGGCCGTTTCGGCGGTGGCTTGTCCACGGTGCGCGCCGATGACTTGGCAGCTTTGCCAATCAAGGCACTGATCGAGCGCAACCCGTCGGTGGACTGGAGCGCGGTCGACGAAGTGTTCCTTGGTTGCGCCAACCAGGCCGGTGAAGACAACCGCAACGTCGCGCGTATGGCGTTGCTGTTGGCGGGCTTGCCGCAAAGCATTCCGGGCGTGACCCTCAACCGCCTGTGCGCCTCGGGCATGGACGCGATCGGCACGGCCTTCCGCGCCATCGCCAGCGGCGAAATGGAGCTGGCGATTGCCGGTGGCGTCGAGTCGATGTCCCGTGCGCCGTTCGTGATGGGCAAGGCTGACGCGGCGTTTTCGCGCAACATGAAACTGGAAGACACCACCATCGGCTGGCGTTTTATCAACCCGTTGATGAAGGCCCAATACGGCGTGGATGCGATGCCGCAAACGGCCGATAACGTCGCCGACGACTACAACGTGTCCCGCGCCGATCAGGACGCCTTCGCCCTGCGCAGCCAGCAACGCACCGCCGCCGCGCAAGCCGCCGGGTTCTTTGCTGAAGAAATCGTGCCGGTGCGCGTCGCCCATAAAAAAGGCGAAACCGTGGTGGAGCACGACGAGCATCCACGCGACACCACCCTGGAGGCCCTGGCCAAACTCAAGCCGGTCAATGGCCCGGATAAAACCGTCACCGCCGGCAATGCGTCGGGCGTGAATGACGGTGCGGCGGCGCTGATTCTGGCGTCTGCCGAAGCGGTCAAAAAGCACGGCCTCACCGCCCGCGCTCGCGTATTGGGCATGGCCAGCGCCGGCGTTGCGCCGCGTGTAATGGGCATCGGCCCGGTGCCGGCGGTGCGCAAACTGGTGGAGCGCCTTGGTTTGGCGGTCACCGACTTTGACGTGATCGAACTCAACGAAGCCTTCGCCAGCCAAGGCCTGGCGGTGCTGCGTGAACTGGGGATTGCCGACGATGCCGCGCAGGTCAACCCGAACGGCGGCGCCATCGCTCTTGGCCACCCGCTGGGCATGAGCGGCGCGCGGTTGGTGCTGACGGCACTGCATCAGTTGGAGAAAACCGGCGGCCGCAAAGGCCTGGCGACCATGTGTGTGGGCGTCGGCCAAGGCCTGGCCCTGGCGATTGAACGCATCTGATAAGAGAGGATTGCTCCATGAGTGACAAGCCCGGTTACCGGCGCCCGCAAGCGGGCACCCAACCTGATTACCTGCACCCGGCCTACCAGTCGACGAACCTGCGTTCGCCGTCCCAGCCATTGGTGTTTCTGCCGCACTCCTTGTCGGAAATCACCGGCCCGACCATCGGCGCCGAGCGGATCAACGAGAAGGACAACGACCTCACCGCCCAGCACGAAGGCGAGCCCCAAGGCGAGCGCATCATCATCCACGGCCGTGTGCTGGATGAAAACGGCCTGCCGGTACCGGGCATTCTGGTGGAGATCTGGCAGGCCAACGCCGCCGGTCGCTACAACCACAAGCGCGACCTGCACGACGCGCCGCTGGACCCGAACTTTACCGGCACCGGCCGCACCGTCACCGACGCCGACGGCTGGTATCAGTTCCAGACCATCAAGCCCGGCGCCTACCCGTGGGGCAACCACCACAACGCGTGGCGCCCGGCGCATATCCACTTCTCGCTGTTTGGCCCCAGCGTACTGACGCGGCTGGTCACGCAGATGTATTTCCCCGGTGACCCGCTGCTGGAATACGACCCGATCTACAACTGCGTGCCGGACACCAGCGCCAAGCAGCGTCTGATCGCGCGTTTTGATCTGGAAAAAACCATTCCGTCCTATGCCCTCGGCTATCGCTGGGACATCGTTTTACGCGGCCGCGACGCCACGCCGATGGAGAAATGAGATGACCCTCAATGCGACCACGTCCCACACCGTCGGGCCGTATTACCACATCGGCCTGACCTGGCTGAACCGCGAAGACCTGACCGTGCCGGCCACCTTGGGCGAGCGCGTGGCAATCAGCGGGCAGGTGGTGGACGGCAACGGTGATGTCGTCAACGACGCCATGCTGGAAGTTTGGCAAGCCAATGCCGCCGGCAAGTACGACCACCCCGAAGACGAGCAGGCCAAGGCTGTCGATCCCAACTTTGAAGGGTTCGGCCGGGTGCCGGTGGACGCCGAAGGGCGTTTTCGGTTTACCACCATCAAGCCGGGCAGTGTGCCGGGCCTGCAAGGCACGACCCAGGCGCCGCATCTGGTGGTGCTGGTGTTTGCCCGTGGTTTGGTCAAGCACCTGTTGACGCGGATCTATTTCGACGGTGAAGCGTTGAATGGCGATGACCCGTTGCTGGCGTGTGTGCCTGCTGAGCGTCGCGGCACGTTGATTGCCAAGCCGGATGCGCAAGGTGTGCATCAGTGGAATGTGATTTTGCAGGGCACAGACAAGGAGACGGTGTTCTTCGATTATTGAGTTGAGCTGGCGGGCGCCATCGCGGGCAAGCCCGGCTCCCACATTTTGAACGGTGAACAGGTTCAAAGGTGGGAGCTGGCTTGCCTGCGATGGCGCCCTCAAGGCCGCACCTATGCAAAAGTCTGCTTGCGGAACATGGTTGTTGCAAAGTATGTCTAGGCTATAACCGTTCCCACTGAGTAAAAAAACATGACAACAAAAACGAGTCACTACACCGGAGAAGAACGCAGCAAACGGATTTTTGCGATTGTCGGGGCCTCCTCCGGCAACCTGGTCGAATGGTTCGACTTCTACGTCTATGCCTTCTGCGCGATTTATTTTGCCCCGGCGTTTTTCCCCTCGGACGATCCCACGGTCCAGTTGCTCAACACCGCCGGGGTGTTTGCTGCAGGATTCCTGATGCGACCCATCGGTGGCTGGCTGTTTGGCCGAGTGGCCGACAAGCACGGGCGCAAAAACTCGATGATGATCTCGGTGCTGATGATGTGCGCCGGTTCGCTGGTCATCGCCTTTTTGCCCACCTACAAAGATATCGGCGCCTGGGCGCCGGCCTTGCTGCTGGTGGCGCGCCTGTTCCAGGGCCTGTCGGTGGGTGGCGAATACGGCACCACGGCGACCTACATGAGTGAAGTGGCACTCAAGGGCCAGCGCGGCTTTTTTGCGTCATTCCAATACGTGACCCTGATCGGCGGCCAATTGCTGGCGGTGCTGGTGGTGGTGATCCTGCAACAGATCCTGAGTGAAGAAGAACTGCGCGCCTGGGGCTGGCGGATTCCGTTCGTGATCGGTGCCATTGCTGCGGTGATCTCCCTGCTGCTGCGTCGCACCTTGAAAGAAACCACCAGCAAGGAAATGCGTGAAGACAAAGACGCCGGCAGCATCGTCGCGCTGTTCCGCGACCACGGCAAAGCCTTCATTACCGTGCTGGGCTACACCGCCGGTGGCTCGCTGATTTTCTACACCTTTACCACGTACATGCAGAAATACCTGGTGAACACCGTGGGCATGCACGCCAAGACGTCGAGCTACATCATGACCGGCGCGCTGTTCCTGTACATGTGCATGCAGCCGCTGTTCGGCATGTTGGCGGACAAGATCGGTCGACGTAATTCGATGCTCTGGTTCGCAGGCCTGGGCACGCTGTTCACCGTGCCGATCCTGCTGACCCTGAAAACCGTCACCAGTCCGTTCCTGGCCTTTGTGCTGATCACCCTGGCCTTGGCGATCGTCAGCTTCTATACCTCGATCAGCGGCCTGGTCAAAGCGGAGATGTTCCCGCCGCAGGTGCGCGCACTGGGTGTGGGCCTGGCGTATGCGGTGGCGAATGCGATTTTTGGTGGTTCGGCCGAAGTCGTTGCGTTGAGCCTGAAATCCATTGGCATGGAAAATACCTTTTACTGGTACGTCACCGCGATGATGGCGGTCGCTTTCCTGTTCAGCCTGCGTCTGCCCAAACAGGCGGCTTATCTACATCACGACCTCTAGGGATGAGTTATGACACTGCGCACGAGCAATCAACTGTTCGACGCTTACTTCACCGCTGACAGCATGGCCGAGGTGTTCTGCGACCAGGGACGTTTGCAGGGCATGCTGGATTTCGAAGCGGCGCTGGCCCGGGCCGAGGCCCGGGTCGGGCTGATTCCGCAAGCCGCCGTCGCACCGATTGCCCAGGCGTGCCTGGCTTCGCTTTACGATGTGGATACCCTGGGCGAGGCGATTGCCTCGGCGGGGAATTCGGCAATTCCGCTGGTGAAGGCCTTGGGCAAGTTGATTGCTGCTGAAGATGCCGGTGCCGAGCGTTACGTGCACCTGGGCGCGACCAGCCAGGATGTGATGGACACCGGGCTGGTGTTGCAACTGCGCCAGGCGTTGGCGCTGATTGAAGCGGACCTGGCGCAATTGGGCGAGGTGTTAGCTGCCCAGGCCCAGCGTTATGCCGACGTACCTTTGGCCGGGCGAACCTGGTTGCAGCATGCGACGCCGGTCACGCTGGGGATGAAAATTGCCGGGTGGCTGGGCGCGGTGACGCGCAGTCGCCAGCGCCTGGCCGAGCTGAAGCCGCGCTTGTTGGTGCTGCAGTTCGGTGGCGCGTCCGGCACCCTGGCGGCACTCGGTGAGCAAGCCATGCCGGTGGCGCACGCCTTGGCAACTGAGCTGCAACTGGGTTTGCCCGAGCAACCCTGGCACACCCAACGTGATCGACTGGTGGAGTTTGCCGGCGTGCTCGGCCTGATCGCCGGCAGCCTCGGCAAGCTGGGGCGCGACCTCAGCCTGTTGATGCAGACCGAAGCGGCGGAAGTGTTCGAGCCGTCGGCGCCGGGCAAGGGCGGCTCATCGACCATGCCGCACAAGCGCAACCCGGTGGGCGCCGCCGTGTTGATCAGCGCTGCCACCCGCGTGCCGGGGCTGGTGGCGACGATGTTCAGCGCCATGCCCCAGGAGCACGAGCGCAGCCTGGGCCTGTGGCACGCCGAGTGGGAAACCCTGCCAGAGATTTGTCGGCTGGTGTCCGGTGCCTTGAAACAGGCGCTGTTGGTGAGCCAAGGCTTGGAGGTCGACTCCGAGCGCATGGCGCACAACCTCGACCTGACCCAAGGGCTGGTGCTGGCCGAAGCCGTGAGTATCGTGCTTGCCCAACGCCTGGGCCGCGAGACCGCTCACCATCTATTGGAGCAATGTTGTAAACGCGCCGTCGCCGAACGGCGACATCTGCGCGCGGTTCTGGCGGACGAAGCACAGGTCACCGCCGAGTTGTCGGCGGTGGAACTGGACCGTCTGCTCGATCCGGCCCACTACTTGGGCCAGGCTCAAACCTGGGTTACCCGTGCGGTGACCGACCATTTTGCTTTGACTGCGTAAGGAGACCGCCGTGGCATTTGTACAACTGGCCGAAGGCCCATTGCATTACCAACTGGACGGGCCTGAGGGCGCGCCGGTGCTGGTGTTGTCCAACTCGTTGGGTACCGACCTGCATATGTGGGACATCCAGATCCCGGCCTTCACCCAGCACTTTCGCGTACTGCGTTTCGATACCCGTGGCCATGGCAAATCCCTGGTCACCGAAGGGCCGTACAGCATCGAGCAGCTGGGTCGCGATGTGATTGCGTTGCTCGATGCGCTGGATATTCAGCGTGCGCATTTTTGCGGGCTGTCCATGGGCGGCCTGATCGGCCAATGGCTGGGCATCCACGCAGGTGATCGCCTGCTGCGCCTGGTGGTGTGCAACACCGCCGCCAGGATCGGCACGCCGGAGATCTGGAACCCGCGAATCGAGATGGTTTTGCGTGACGGTGCGGCGGCCATGGTAGCGCTGCGCGATGCGTCGATTGCACGCTGGTTTACCGCCGATTTCGCCGCCGCCAACCCGCACCAGGCCCAGCAGATTACCGACATGCTTGCCGCCACGTCGCCCCAAGGTTACGCCGCCAACTGCGCAGCCGTACGTGATGCGGATTTGCGCGAGCAACTGTCCACGATCCAAGTGCCGACCCTGGCGATTGCCGGCACCGAAGATGCCGTTACGCCGCCGGCCGGCAGCCGCTTTATCCAGAATCAGATCAAGGGCGCCGAGTACGCCGAGTTCTACGCGGCGCACCTGTCCAACGTACAGGCCGGCGCCGCGTTCAGCGACCGCGTGCTGGCGTTCCTGTTGGTTGATTAAACCTGTGGCAGCGAGCTTGTTCTGGAGAGCTGACGTGTTCTGTATAGCAGGCTTGTTGTGACAGACAGGTTTGTTGTGGCGAGCAGGCTTGCCCTGCGTTGGGCGGCGAAGCGGCCCTGATACAGCCACCGCGTTCTTCCCGATGAACCGCATCGCCAGGTTTTGGGGCCGCTTCGCGCCCCAGCGCAGGGCAAGCCTGCTCGCCACACGTGTTCGAGCTTCTATCAAATGTTTAAGGAGTTTTTGTGGACGAGAAACAACGTTATGCCGATGGCCTGCAAGTGCGTCGCGAAGTGCTGGGCGATGCCCATGTCGACCGCAGCCTCAATGCCCTGACCGAGTTCAACAGCGAGTTCCAGGAAATGATCACCCGCCACGCCTGGGGTGATATCTGGACCCGCCCCGGCCTGCCTCGGCATACCCGCAGCCTGATCACCATCGCCATGTTGATCGGCATGAATCGTAGTGAAGAATTAAAACTTCACCTGCGTGCCGCCGCCAGCAACGGCGTGACACGCGCCGAGATCAAGGAAGTGCTGATGCAGAGCGCGATCTACTGCGGGATACCGGCAGCCAATGCGACGTTCCACTTGGCCGAGTCGGTGTGGGATGAGCTGGGCGTCGAGTCACGGGAGTCGGTTTGATCAACCCACTCCCTCGCTCAATACCCCTCAGGTGTAGGTAGTGCGTAACGGACGGCGCATCTCCTCTCGGAACCCATTTTCGGAAAACGGCTTGGGGTTTGTTGTACTCGGTTCGGCCGCGGGGTGACCTACAAAATTAAATGGCTGAGCAACGGTAAACAGCCCTACGGCTTGCCGTTCATCATTGGGTTCACCGTCGGGGTTCTCCGGTATGGCGGTGCTGCCTGCGAGGAACGTTCCCGAGGCGCCATTATAGGCGTGGGCCATTTCGTGATAGAGGGCGTTGACGGGTGCGCTGTCTGCATCCAGCGAATACGAGGGGTTGTATTGTATCTGCGCACCCGTTGCGACGGCGCCAGCTTGTTGGTGTGTGATGAAGCCTTGGGCCGCAGGTGCCAGCGTATCCATAGAGTGGCCTGCTTCGAGGTGGTTGCGAATGGCCGCATTACTGAAGTAGTAGCTGCCGTTGTCCTCCGTCAATTCAGTAATGCGTACCGGGGAATCATTCCTCTGAGCGGCGGCGTCGGCAGTACCGAGCATTCTCTTGCCTTGCCGGGATATTCTTAGCAGCTCCATATCGTCTTCTACGTTTTGTACGAACTCGGCAGAGCCCTCAATCACATAGCCACTTTTGCCCACCTCGCTGTGTTGCGTGTGAACGCGCTGGGAGCCCGGGGTACGATGAACCTCGTCCGACGGTTTGGCGTAGATGACGGTATTGTCGTTATCAGACCTGACGATGTTTTTGTCGCGCCCGGTGTAAATTGTGGCGGGGCCATTTGCGACGATCAGGTTTTCACCTTTGCCACCGTGCAGGACTGTCGGGATTTGAGTGTCGTTGCGCGTGACAATCATGAAGTCGTGACCGTCGCCGCCGTCCATGAACAGGCGACGATCAGCCGAGCCTTTTCCTGCCTGCATACGGTCATTGCCATTGTTGCCTTTCAGGACACCGTTCCCGGTGCCGGCGATCAACACGTCATTGCCATCGTTACCGAATGCGATGCCGTCGCCGCTCCCAAGCTTGAGCATATCGTCTCCCGCACCGCCATAGAGGCGGGTGTCTCCTGCGCCGGCACGCGCGTAATCATTGCCGGCGCCGAGCTCGATGCGAATGGCGTTTTTAACTTCAGGATCGATCAGAACACAATCGTCGCCCCCGTTGGTCCTGATGCGTAAGGGTTGCGATTCACTGCCGTCAGGGGACGTCAGCAGGTTCAGTTGATAGGGCTTATTGTTGATGGTCGCGATCAGACTATGACCCGGGCCTTTTTTAATGGTTACCTTGTCGGCACGGTTACCGGTCTCGATTACAAGTTCGTTGGAGGACGAGCCTATCGGCTTGCCGTTTTCGCTCATGTAGGCGATTTCCTGGTAGAACTTCACGTGCTTGTCGTGTCGCAATACGTCGGTGTTGATGTATTTTTTTTGGGTACTGTCCAGCGGATGCTGATCGGGAGTGAGTTTGGAATGCGAGGATAGGTATAGAAAATCTATCGGTCTGTCGCGCCCCACGTAGTAGGAACGCCGGGCACTGATCTCAATGGGCGCTTGCGATGCTGTTGGCGTTGTATCCGGGGGGGCAATCGAATGCTGATTAAGCGATGGCGAAGTGACGTTCATGGGATTCTCTTTTTTATTGACGTCCCTATGTGTGTTGGCGGCGTGAACTTGAGTTCCCCATGAGCGGCAAGCGCAAGTAGCAGCAAATATAACCGGTCGTCGCAGAGCGCCTAATGCGAGTCCGCATCCCACACCCAGTTCCACACCCCCGGCAGATGCACTACTTCATTCATATCCTTGACTGTGCGTGCCAACGCTGCGCGTTCCAGCGTGGCGTGGTCTGTGTAGAACGGCTCGGCTGCGACCTTCATGCCATTGATCCGAGCGCTGTCCATCAGGATTTGCAAGTACTCCTGCATGTGTCGCGCGGTGTAACGGTTGATATCGTGGAAGGTCACCACCACGGGTATCACGCCGTCCACCGTTGGCAATTCGCCCAGAGCAATGCGTTCGCGCACCACAGACAGTTGCCGATACAAGTTCGCTCGCCGGCGTGGGCTGCCATTGAAACCCCAGATTTTTCCGTCATTGGCACTCAGGTCAGTCAGCAGCACATGCATGCCGTGGCGCTGGTAGGCGGCGAAGGTGCGGCGGTCGTAGTTCCAGAAGGGTGGGCGTACCAGCGTGGGCGCAGTGCCAGTGATCGACGCAATGTCGGCTGCGCCCTCGGTGAGGGTGCTTTCCAGCTCGGCGTCATTGAGCCAACGGTGGTTGGTGTGAAACGCCGTGGCTGTGTGAAAGGCCAACACATGCCCGGCGGCGTATTCGCGCTCCATGGTCTTGCGACCCCGCAGGCTGCCACCGGAGCGGGACGCTTCGGTCTGCAGGAAAAATACCGCCTTGATGCCCGGCAGTATCGGGTTGTGCAGCAAATCGGCCATCACTGACCGGCTGGGGTTGTTATAACCCGAGGCGCTGGGGCCGTCATCGAAGGTCAACAAGAAGCGGATGGGCGCCTGAGCCTGCAAGCGTTGCGCCGTCTGCGGCGTCAGGACGACAGGTGCGCCGATGCAGCCGCAAAGGCTCAGAGCCAGGACCAGCATGGCGAAGAATTTCATGGTGTGCATGCGCTCGAATAGAGGCCGCTGCTGGGCGGATCAGCAGCGGCAGGCGCGCACCATACAGTAAGTCCGACGCTGGTTTACAGCAGACTTATCGGGTAGCTGACGATCAACCGGTTCTCATCAAATTCGTTGTTGCTGTAATCACGACGCATCGTGGAGTTGCGCCAGCGCACATTGAGGTTCCTGAAGGTGCCGCTTTGCACCGTATAGCCCACTTCGCTCTCGCGCCCCCATTCCTTGCCGTCGGTGATGGTGCCGGTATGCACGTTGCTACCGCTGATATAACGGTTCATCAAAGTCAGGCCAGGTATGCCCAGCGCGGCGAAGTTGTAGTCGTGGCGCACTTGCCAGGACTTTTCCTGGGCGTTGTCGTAGCTGGAGTTATAGCTGTCGTTGGCCAGGATGCCGCCGCTGGTGCCGTTGACGCGCATCCAGGCACTGTTGCCGGTGAGTTTTTGCAGGCCGATATAGAAGGTGTTGCCGCCGTAACGGGCGGAGAAAAGGCCTGACCAGGTCTTGTTGTCCAGCTCGCCTGCGCGGGCGCTGCCGTCGTCCTTGCCGTAGAAGAACCCGAGGTTGGCGCCCAGGGTCCAGTCGCCTATGGGCTGGCTATGGATCAGGTTGATGTATTGCTGGCTGTAAATGTCCTTGAGCTGGGCATTCCACACGCCGACTTGGGTGCGTTTTTCGTTGAACGCGTATTCACCGCCCTGGAAGTTGAAACGGTCGGAGGTGAAGGCGGTTTTACCGACCATCGACATGTCGGTCATGCTGCTGTCGTCGCGTGGGCTGTTGGCGCGGAACTGGCCGCCATAGAGGGTCAGGCCGTCGATCTCCTTTGAGGTGATCTGCCCGCCACGCAGGGTTTGCGGCAGGGAGCGGCCGTCGTCCGAGCGCAAAATCGGCAGCACCGGCATCCATTCGCCGACCTTGACTTCGGTCTTGGAGATTCGCGCCTTGAACGCGACCCCAAGACGCCCGAAGTTATCCGCCGGGCGGCCGTCGCGGTCCAGCGGCAGCAGCTGGGTGCCGCCGGTGCCGCGCCCGCCATCGAGCTTTTGTGAGTACATGCCCAATACATCCACACCGAAACCCACCGTGCCCTGGGTGAAGCCGGAGCGGGCATCGAGGATAAAACTCTGCGTCCACTCCTGCGCGCCACCCTGGGTTTTGGTCGGGTTGGTGTAATTGCGGTTGAAGAAGAAGTTGCGCAGGTTGAGGTTGGCGCTGGCGTCTTCGAGAAAGCCGTGTTCTTCGGCGGCGACGGGCAGGGCAAGGCTGGCGACAGCGGTTGCCAGCAATAGCTGGCGCGGGCGGAACGTGCTCATGGTGTTGGACCTGTTGTTATTGGGTTTATGCAGGTGCCGGCCATGGTGAGGGGCGGTGCGGGGGCGATGAAAGTAGGGTAGGGCGGGTTGTGGGCGATGATCGAACGCAAGTTGCGGGCCAGCGCACTACGCTCAGGCCCGATCTTCTTGTTACCGTTTTGGCAGGTCGATATGTGTCCATGGCACAGTTGGCAGGTAATGCTGCGCGACGATGATCACCGCCACCATCACCACCAGGAATACCACTTGCAGCGGGCTCCAGAAGGCCCAATGCAGACCATTGAGCCACGGATAGTTGAGGCTTTTCTCACCCATGTGGCCGATGCGTTTGCTGTGCAGCAGGTTGATCAGCAGCATCCCGGCATAAGTAATCGCCCCCAGAATCCCCAGCATCAGCCCGCACGCCACGAGCATGGCCAATTGCGGGATGCCGTGGCGTAACACCAGCCAATACTGGTTGGGGTTGACGCGCTTAGGGATCAAATACTGGCTCAGCCACAGGTCCGCAACCATAAAGGACGAACTCATCCAGACCCACACCTGCGTGATCCGAAAGAAAACCGCGGCCGGCAAGATCGCCAATACCACTAAGATGAGTACGACCCCGAAGTCCAGCTCTTCGGTTTGAACGTGAGCGAGGTTCAGGACAGCGGCCAAGGCAAAGATCGCCCAGAGCCGGATAAGCACTTGGACGTAAATCGGTCGTGGGACGAATTTGCGCCAGAAGAACAGGTCGCTTTGGGGCAGGCGTTCGATCAACTGCGGATAACGCCAGGTCAGGGTTTCGCCCAGATGCTGGCAGGCGTTCCATTCGTTTTGGCCAAACGTGCCGATGATGCTCATCTGTTGGGTGGCGGTCATGGGCGTGAGCAACAAGCGCGCGGCCAGGGCGTCGGCGCTGGTGCGCCGGGTGTCCTGGGCTTTGTCTTGGAGGTTGATATAAAAGCTTTCCTGCTCGCAACGCGACACCAAGCCACGCCACATCCACTCAGGTTCCGGGTACACGCCTTTCTGGTCGTCCCAGCCAAAGGCCTGGCACACGCGTTCAAACAGCGGCACGCTCCATTGGGTGTCGTGCAGCAGTTGCAGAATAATGCGCTGCCACTGTTGCTGCTGATCGAACACCCGCAGCCAGGCTTGCTCGTTGTAGTGCGTCAGTTGGGTGATGAACTCGCGCTCGGCCTTTTGCTCCAGCAGTTCCTGCAAGGTGCGGCGGTAGTCCTGCAGCAGCTCGCTGGTGAGGGCTTCGTGCTGCCACGGGGTCATCACCACCTGTTGCCAGGGCGTCAGCCATTCCAGGTGTTGCATCGCCCAACCGGCAATTGCACTGCGCTCGCCGGGGGCTTCAAAGCAGTGGCGCAGCAGGCCGGCCTGGAATGTTTCTTCGCAGCTCTGCTGTTGGGCCTGGGCCCAGCGTTCATCGAGGTTGTGCACGTTCACGCCGGCGAGCAGCGCGTGGGCCGGGTCGGGCTTTGGCGCTTCAAACGCGGCGGGGCTGAGTGGGCTGATGTTCATCAGCTCGGCGAGGTCATACGCGTTTTTCGCCATGGGCGGTTCGAACGACGCAGGACTCAAGGGGCGAACGTCCATCAGTTCAGCCAGATCGTTGAGATTGCCGTGTGCCTGTTCGGCCATCGGCGCCTCGACGGTTTCCACTTCCTCGTTGTCGGCCCGCCAGCGCGCGATGTTCAGCGCCTGTTCATAGGCCTCGCGCAGGCGCTGGAAACCCTCGGCGTCATCGTCCGGGCGGCAGCTTTTCAGCAGTCGCGCGTAGGTGCGCTTGATGGTCCGTTCGTCGGCATCGTCTGCCAGTTGCAACACTGTCCAACAGTCCATGTGGATTTCCTTCAGCGCCAGAACCCGTTATCGAGTTGCTCAAGTTGTCGGGTCAGCTCGCTGCGGGCCTCACGGATGCGGCGTTCGTCCTGGGTGTCGAGCACTTGCTGGAACTGCGCGGCCCAGTGTCCGAGTTGCTCACGCAATTCGCCGAGGTTTTCCTGGTAGAGCCGCTCGAGGCGGGCGGTCAGCACGGTGTTGACCTGCTGGTCGCGCGGGTGAATTTTCAACAATGCCAACGCTTGCAGGCGTTGCTGGATCTCTTGCGGGCTGAGCACGCCGGGGTTGTTCTCGATCACCAGCGAGTGCTGCTCACCGGTCAGCGGGATGTTCACCTGGGCTTCGAGCAAACCGTTGTTGTCGTAGGTGAAGCGCACGTCCAGTGAGACTTCGCCAGCCTTGCGCTTGGGCACGGGGATTTCCAACTGGCCCAGTTCGATGTTGTCTTTCACCAGGCGACTTTCGCCTTGGTAGATTTTCAGCAGCACGCGGGGCTGGTCGTCGTAGAGCGTGACCACACTTTTGACCCGGCTCACCGGCACGCTGCTGTTGCGTTCGATCAACGGCAGGTAATGCCCGCTCTCGATATGGCCGCCGTACTGGTTCGAGGTTTCGATACCCAGGGTGTAGGGGCAGACGTCGGTCAGCACGATTTCTTCCAGCGCCGCCGAGCGGGCCTTGAGCGCGGCCTGGATCGCCGCGCCGTGGGCGACCACCTGGTCCGGGTCGAGGCTGATGGACGGGAAACGCCCGAACAAACCTGCGGCCAGTTTGCGCACCAGCGGCATGCGCGTGGTGCCGCCGACCAGCAGGATTTCATCGAGGTCGCCGACCCGAATCCGTGCGTCGCGCAGGGCGCGTTCAATCGGTGCGCGCAGGCGTTCCAACAACGGCGTGTAGAGCTTGGCGAGTTCGGCCTGGGTGATGGTTGTGACCCACTGTTGGCCATCTATACGCAGGGCGAACTCGGCGCTGTCGTCCTGACCCAAGGCTTTGCGCACACGCTCGGCTTCGCGGCGCAGGGCTTGCAGTACACTGCTGGTGGGCGGGAAACCCTGGGCATTGCGCTGGCTGTCGACGAAGTGTTCCAGCAACAACGTGTCGAAGTCTTCGCCACCCAGGAAGTTGTCGCCGGCGCTGGCGCGTACTTCCATCACACCGTCGAACAGCTCGATGATCGACACGTCAAAGGTGCCGCCGCCGAGGTCGAAGACCAGGAACGAGGTTTCCTTGTCACGCTGGTGCAAGCCATAAGCCAAGGCGGCGGCGGTGGGTTCGTTGATCAGTTTTTCAACATTGAGCCCCGCCAGTTCACCGGCAATGCGCGTGGCTTTGCGCTGGCCGTCGCTGAAGTAGGCGGGCACGCTGATCACTGCTTCGGTGACGGTTTGGCCGTAGGTGCGCTCGATGTCTTCTTTGAGGCTTTTGAGGACCAGCGCCGACAGCTCTTCGGGGCGGAACGAGCGGTCGCCCAGGCGCACTTCGGTGGCACTGCCCATGTAGCGCTTGAACAGCGACGTGGTCAGGAGTGGGTGAGTATGCAGGCGTTCCTTGGCGGCTTGGCCCACCAGGATACGGCCTTGATCATCCAGGCCGACCACGCTGGGGGTCAGCAACTGGCCAAGCGCATTGGGCACCATTTCGGCCGCATCGCCGCGCCACACGGCGGCCAGGCTATTGGTCGTCCCCAGGTCGATTCCTACGATCATTACGACAAGCTCCCTCTGTGGTCTGTAAGAATCTGTTACTAATTTTACCCTGAAAGGTTGAAGGGAAGGCAAGCCAGCGCCCACCTTTGATTCGCGCTGATTAACGACATGGCAAAAAAAAACCGCTTCCGGTAAGGGAAGCGGTTTTATCTACATCAGCACGATCAGAACAACTTCAGCGCCGGTGCTTCTTCTTTCAACGGCTCGTTCTTCGCGGTCTGCTCGTTCCAGCCGCCGCCGAGGGCCTTGTACAAGTTGACCTCGCTGTTGAGCTGCGCCAGGCGGTCGGTGATCAGCGATTGCTGGGCACTGAACAGTTGGCGCTGGGCGTCGAGGAAGGTCAGGTTGCTGTCGACACCAATGCGGTAGCGACGCTCGGCCAGGCGGTAGTAATCCTGGTTGGCCGCAACGAAGCCGCGCTGAGCATCCAGCTGCTGCTTGTAGGTCTCGCGGGCGGCGAGGCCGTCGGAGACTTCCTGGAAGCCGGTCTGGATCGCCTTCTCGTAGTTGGCCACGTTGATCTCTTTCTGGATCTTCGAGTAGTCCAGGCTTGCGCGCAGGCTACCGGCGTTGAAGATCGGGATGTTGATCTGCGGGGCAAACGACCAGGTGCCCGAACCGCCTTTGAACAGGCCACCCAGGGTAGGGCTGGCGGTACCGGCGCTGGCAGTCAGGCTGATGCTCGGGAAGAACGCAGCACGGGCCGCGCCGATATTGGCGTTGGCGGCCTTGAGGTTGTACTCGGCCTGCACAATGTCGGGACGACGTTGCAGCAGGTCCGAGGGCAACCCGGCAGGCACTTCGCTGAGCAGGTCATCCGACAGCGGCTTGCTGGTGATATTGGCTGGCAGGCCAGTGCCCAGCAACAGGGTCAGGCTGTTTTCGTCCTGTGCCACCTGACGCGTATAGCGCGCCAATTGAACACGGGCGTTTTCCACCGAGGTGCGTGCCTGGCTGAGGTCGAGGGCCGAGGCCACGCCGACTTCGTTGCTGCGCGAGGTCAGCTTGAAGCTCTGCTCAAACGCGCCGAGGGTGTCCTGGGTCAGCTTGAGCAGTTCCTTGTCGGCCTGCCAGGTCAGGTAGGCATTCGCCACACTGGCCACCAGGCTGATCTGGGTGCTGCGCCGTGCTTCTTCAGTGGCAAAGTACTTTTGCAGCGCTTCTTCACTCAGGCTGCGCACGCGGCCGAACAGGTCCAGCTCATACGAACTGATACCCAGGCCGGCCGAGTACTGGCTGGAGATGCTCGATTCGCCGGTCTGTGACAACTTGGCCGGGGTGCGCGAGCGGCTGCCGCTGCCGGTGGCCGAAACCGCCGGGAACAGGTCGGCACGCTGGATCTGATACTGCGCCGCATAAGCGTCGATGTTCAGGGCAGCGACACGCAGGTCACGGTTGTTGACCAACGCGGTCTGGATCAGCTGTTGCAGGGCAGGGTCATGGAAAAACTGCTTCCAGCCCTGCTCGGCAGCGGCCTGGCTCGGCGCCTGGGCCGACGAGTACGCCGGCCCCTGCGGGAACTGGGCTGCTACCGGCGCTTCAGGGCGCTGGTAGTCAGGGATCAGCGAGCAGCCACTGAGCACGAATGCGGTGACGGCTAAGGAAAGTAGCGACTTGCTCATTGGCCAGCCTCTTTAGGAGTTTCAGTAGTGTCTTTCTTTTTGCGTTCGCCAGCGGCGGATACAGTTGCGTAGAACAGCGGCACCCAGAAGATCGCCAGCACAGTGGCCGTGATCATACCGCCGATCACGCCGGTACCGATCGCATGCTGGCTGCCTGAGCCTGCGCCCGTGGAGATCGCCAGCGGCAATACGCCGAGCATGAACGCCAACGAGGTCATGATGATCGGGCGCAGACGCATGCGGGACGCTTCGATAGCCGCCTCGACGATGCCTTTGCCTTGCTCATGCAGCTCTTTGGCGAACTCCACGATGAGGATGGCGTTTTTCGCCGCCAGGCCCACCGTCACCAACAGGCCCACCTGGAAGAACACGTCGTTGGACAAGCCGCGCAGGCTGGTGGCGATCAACGCACCGATCACCCCCAAAGGTACCACCAGAATCACCGCGATCGGGATCGACCAGCTTTCGTACAGTGCCGCCAGGCACAGGAACACTACCAGCAGCGACAGTGCGTACAGCGCTGGCGCCTGGGAGCCGGAAAGGCGCTCTTCGTACGACAGGCCTGTCCAGGCATAACCAACACCGGCCGGCAGTTCTTTGGCAATGCGTTCGACTTCGGCCATTGCATCACCGGTACTGTAGCCAGGTGCCGGGGTACCGAGGATTTCCATCGCCGCTACACCGTTGTAGCGCGAAAGCTTGGGCGAACCGTAGATCCACTTGCCCGACGAGATGGCCGACAGCGGCACCATTTTCCCGTCGTTGCTGCGCACGTACCATTTGTCCAGGTCTTCCGGCGACATGCGGCTGGCGGCGTCACCTTGTACATACACCTTTTTCACGCGACCACGGTCGATGAAGTCGTTGATGTAGCTGCCACCCAAGGCAATGGCCAGTGTCTGCTGGATATCCGCTAGGCTGATGCCCTGGGCACTGGCCTTCTCGTCGTCAACGGTCAGCTCGTACTGCGGCTCGTCGTTCACGCCGTTAGGACGTACGCCGGCCAGCACCTTGCTTTGTGCCGCCGCACCCAGGAACTGGTTACGTGCAGCCATCAGCTTGTCGTGGCCGACGCCACCCTGGTCTTGCAGGAACACGTCGAAACCAGTGGCGTTACCCAGCTCCAGTACCGAAGGCGGCACGATGGCGAAGACCATGGCGTCCTTGAAGGCCCCGAAGAAGTAACCCTGGGCACGCTTGGCCACTTCGAACACCGATTGGGTAGAGTCACGCTCATCCCACGGCTTGAGCATCACGAATGCAAGCCCCGAGCTCTGGCCACGACCGGCGAAGTTAAAGCCGTTCACGGTAAACACCGACTTCACCGCCTTGCCTTCGCCTGGCTCGCCTTCCTTGTCGTTCAGCAGGAAGGCGCGCATGTCGTCGACGACTTTTTGTGTGCGCTCAGCCGAAGCACCGACCGGAGTCTGCACCTGGGCGAAGATCACACCCTGGTCTTCCTCAGGCAGGAACGCGCTTGGAATACGGGTGAACATCCAGATCATGCCGGCCAGGATCAGCGCATACACCAGGAATGCCGGAATCTTGTGCTTGATCATGCCGCCCACGCCGCGCTCGTACTTGAGTACGCCACGGTCGAAGGTGCGGTTGAACCAGCCGAAGAAGCCGCGCTTGGGCTGGCCGTGTTTTTCCGGATCAATCGGCTTGAGCATGGTGGCGCACAAAGCCGGGGTGAAGATCAGGGCAACCATTACCGACAAGGCCATCGCCGAAACGATGGTGATGGAGAACTGCCGGTAGATCACACCAGTGGAACCACCGAAAAACGCCATCGGCAGCAGTACCGCCGACAGTACCAGGGCAATACCCACCAGGGCGCCCTGGATCTGGCCCATGGACTTGATCGTCGCTTCCTTGGGCGACAGGTGCTCCTCGGCCATCACCCGTTCGACGTTTTCCACCACGACGATGGCATCGTCCACCAGCAAGCCGATGGCCAGGATCATGCCGAACATGGTCAGGGTGTTGATGGTGAAACCGCACGCCGCCAGGATCCCGAAGGTACCCAGCAATACCACCGGTACGGTCATGGTGGTGATGATGGTGGCACGGAAGTTCTGCAGGAACAGGAACATCACCAGGAACACCAGCACGATCGCTTCGACCAGGGTGTGAACCACACCGGAGATCGATTCGGTCACTACCGGGGTGGTGTCATATGGCACCACCGCCTTCATGCCAGGCGGGAAGAACGGCTCCAGGGACTTCACTGTTTCGCGGATGGCCTTGCCGGTGTCCAGTGCGTTGGCACCGGCCGCCAGCTTGATCGCCATACCCGAAGCCGGCTTGCCGTTGAACTGCGCACTGATGCTGTAGTTCTGGCCGCCCAGTTCGATGCGTGCGAGGTCACCCAGGCGAACCTGCGAGCCGTCGGTGTTCACCTTCATCAGGATCTTGGCGAATTCCTCGGTGCTTTGCAGGCGCGTCTTGCCGATGATCGTGGCGTTCAGCTGGGTGCCGGGCAGGGCAGGCAGGCCGCCCAATTGGCCGGTGGCCACCTGCACGTTCTGGGCCTTGATGGCATTGCTGACGTCCACTGGCGTGAGCTGGTAGTTGTTCAGCTTGGCCGGGTCGAGCCAGATACGCATGGCGTACTGCGAACCGAACACCTGGAAGTCACCCACCCCCGCGGTACGGGAGATCGGGTCCTGGATGTTGGACACGATGTAGTTGGAGAGGTCGTCCTTGGTCATGCTGCCGTCTTCCGACACCAGACCGATCACCATCAGGAAGTTCTTCACCGACTTGGTCACGCGGATACCCTGTTGCTGCACTTCTTGCGGCAGCAGTGGGGTCGCCAGGTTCAGCTTGTTCTGTACCTGGACCTGGGCGATATCCGGGTTGGTACCCTGGTTGAACGTCACGGTGATGGTCATGCTGCCGTCGGAGTTACTGTCCGAGGAGACATAACGCAGGTTGTCGATACCGTTGAGCTGTTGTTCGATCACCTGCACCACGGTGTCCTGCACGGTTTGTGCGGACGCGCCTGGGTAGGTCACCTGGATGTCGATGGCGGTCGGCGCAATGGCCGGGTATTGGTTGATGGGCAACTTCAGGATCGAGAGTGCCCCGACCAGCATGATCACCAGGGCAATTACCCAGGCGAAAATGGGACGGTCGATAAAAAATTTCGACATGGATTACTCCCCTTTACCAGCATCGGCAGCAGGCGCTGCGGCAGTGCCGGCGGGTTTGGCGTTGTCAGCGTCTTTAACCTTGACTTCGATGCCCGGCTTGATGAACTGCAGGCCTTCGGTGATCACGCGGTCACCGGCATCCAGGCCCTTTTCCACCAGCCAGTAGGCGCCGGCAGTGCGGTTGGCAACCAGTTGACGCTGCTCGACCTTGTTGTCCTTGTTCACGATCAGCGCAGTCGGGATGCCCTTGAGGTCACGGGTCACGCCTTGCTGAGGTGCCAGGATGGCCTTGCTGTTCACACCGGCTTGCAGCTGGGCGTGGACGAACATGCCCGGCAGCAGGGTGTGGTCAGGGTTGGGGAACACCGCGCGCAGGGTCACGGAGCCAGTAGTCTGGTCCACCGACACTTCGGAGAACTCCAGCTTGCCGTCCTGGGCGTAGGCGGTGCCGTCTTCCAGGGTCAGCTTGACCTTGGCAGCGTTGTCGCCGGCTTTTTCCAACTGGCCGCTTTCCAGGTCGCGGCGCAGTTTCAGCATTTCTGCCGAAGACTGGGTGACGTCGACGTAGATCGGGTCCAGTTGCTGGATCACGGCCATGGCATCGGCCTGGCCATTGCTGACCAGCGCGCCTTCGGTGACCGAAGAACGACCGATACGCCCGGAGATCGGCGCGAACACTTTGGTGTAGCGCACGTTGATCTGGGCGGTTTGCACGTCGGCTTCAGCCGTCATGCGGTTGGCCACGGCGGTGTCGTATTCCTGACGGCTGACGGCTTGCTCATCGACAAGTTGCTTGTAGCGGTCGGTGATGGACTTGGTCTGGGTCAGTTTCGCTTGAGCGCTTTTGAGGGTGGCGTCATACACCGACGGGTCGATCTGGTAGAGCTGTTGCCCTTCCTTCACGTCGCCGCCTTCCTTGAACAGGCGCTTGAGAATGATGCCGTTCACCTGGGGACGAACTTCCGCGATGCGGTAGGCAGTGGTGCGGCCTGGCAGCTCGGATGTCAGGGTAAAGGCTTGCGGTTGAATAGTGACCACGCCGACCTGAGGGGTTTGAGCGGGCGGAGCCGCTTCTTCCTTTTTACATCCGCTGAGCAGCGATGCCAGGGCGACGGCAGTGACCAGAGCGGTAACAGCTGGCTTAAGTTGCATGAAGATCCTCGGGTCAGGCGCGCAAAATGCGCACAAGAAGTGTGGAAGGGTAAAAAACAAGCCGTGAGTGGATAAGTAGCTTGCTACGCAATATACTTACGTTCACGGTTGTTTGTAAACTCTTGACAGGCTTCGCGGATTGTTGACAAAGCAAGCGCCAAAGCCTCGATTTTAGTACGTTCGGCGTCCAAGACGACGTCGTCCCACAATTATTCAGATGTTGCTCAAGCACCATCCACAGTGTCCTGATTGAGGTTTTACTGCCATGGTTCGTCGCACCAAAGAGGAAGCTCAGGAAACGCGCAGCCAGATTCTCGACGCCGCCGAGCAAGCCTTTTATCAACGCGGTGTGGCGCGCACCACGCTGGCGGACATCGCCGCGTTGGCCGGGGTGACGCGCGGGGCTATCTATTGGCATTTCAGTAACAAGTCCGATTTGCTCCAGGCACTGCTCGACACGCTGCACGAACCCCTGGACGAACTGGCCCGGGCCAGTGAAAGCGAGGATGAAGTCGACCCGCTGGGCTGTATGCGCAAGCTGTTGATCCATCTTTATCATCAAGTGGCCCTGGACCCGAAAACCCGGCGCATCAACGAAATCCTGTTTCATAAGTGCGAGTTCACCGATGAAATGTGCGACATGCGGCGCCAACGCCAGACTCATAGCCTGGAGTGCAACCTGCGTATCAGCCTGACACTGCGCAACGCGGTCCATCGCGGGCAACTTCCGGAAAACCTCGACACCACGCGTGGCGCGGTGTGCATTCATGCCTATATTCACGGCCTGATTGGCCAATGGCTACTAGTCCCCGACAGCTTCCAGTTGCATCAGGACGCCGAACGCTGGGTTGACGCAGGGCTGGACATGCTGCGCTTGAGCCCTAGCCTACGCAATTAAGACAAAATGCGTAATTGCATCCAGTTGTGTCAACAGTAAAGTCCAGAGACAGTCAATCGTCCCTTCGCAGGATTTGCGGGGTGACTTTATATACGGGCTGGCGGGCGGTTGATAGGTAGCCGCCTAAGTATTTTGTAGCGATTTTGTTGCAAGGCTGTGAAGGAATGTTTCCCAGCTACTGTGCGATCGTTCCCACGCTCCGCGTGGGAATGCATCCTGTGACGCTCCGCGTCACGCTTTAGGGGCAGACGCAGGGCGTTCAGGGCGGCATTCCCACGCAGAGCGTGGGAACGATCAATCAGCCGAAAAAAAGCCCCGGTTCCTGCGAACCGGGGCTTTTTCGTTTCAGCGAATTACATCACAGCGCCAGCGTGGGGTAGTCGATGTAACCCACTGGGCCTTTGCCGTAGAAGGTTTCCGGGTGCGGTTCGTTCAACGGCGCATCGGCCTTCAGGCGCGCCGGCAGGTCCGGGTTGGCAATGAATGGCACGCCGAAGGCCACTGCATCGGCCTTGCCGGCCGCCAGCCAGGCGTTGGCGCTGTCTTTGGTGAAGCGCTCGTTGGCGATGTACGGGCCACCGAAGGCTTTTTTCAGTTGTGGACCGAGGCTGTCGCCGGCTTCTTTTTCACGGGAGCAGATAAAGGCGATGCCACGCTTGCCCAGCTCGCTGGCGACGTAGGTGAAGGTTTCCGCCAAATTGTCGTCGCCCATGTCGTGGGAGTCGGCGCGTGGTGCCAAATGCACACCCACACGGCCGGCGCCCCAGACTTCAATGGCGGCGTCGGTCACTTCCAGCAGCAGGCGAGCACGGTTTTCCAGGGAGCCACCGTAGTTGTCGGTGCGCTGGTTGGTGCTGCTTTGCAGGAACTGGTCGAGCAGGTAGCCGTTGGCGCCATGGATTTCCACGCCGTCAAAGCCTGCGGCCTTGGCGTTTTCAGCGCCGATGCGGTAAGCGTCAACGATGTCGGCGATTTCAGCGGTTTCCAGGGCGCGTGGCGTCGGGTAGTCGGCCAGCGGGCGAACCAGGCTGACGTGGCCTTTAGGCTGGATGGCGCTTGGTGCCACCGGGGTTTCGCCGTTGAGGTACGACTCATGGGAGATACGGCCCACGTGCCACAATTGCAGGAAAATCTTGCCGCCCGCGCCGTGTATAGCCTTGGTTACATTGGCCCAGCCGCGAACCTGGTCGTTGGACCAGATACCCGGTGTGTCCGGGTAGCCAACGCCCAGCGGCGTCACGGAGGTGGCTTCGCTTAAGATCAGCCCGGCGGAAGCGCGTTGCACGTAGTACTCGGCCATCAGCGCGTTGGGTACGCGGCCTTCATCGGCGCGGCAGCGGGTCAGCGGCGCCATGATGATGCGGTTGGACAATTGCAGGTCGCCCAGTTTGATCGGATCGAAAATAGTCGTCATGGGAAAACACCCTTCTCTTTAAGTGGATTGATCAGTTGGTCGCAGGGGCCAGGTCGGCATCGCCGCTCTGACGAAAAGTAATCAGGGTCACCAGCAGGGCCAGAATCGCCAGGGCCGCCGCGGCCAAAGGCACGCTGGTCAGGCCGAAACCGTGGGCAATCACGCTGCCGCCGACCCAGGCGCCGAGCGCGTTGCCGATGTTGAAGGCGCCGATATTCAAGGTGGACACCAGGTTTGGAGCGGCCTTGCCGAAGGTCACCACGTTGATTTGCAGCGCCGGTACGGCGGCGAACGAAGCGGTGGCCCACAGGAACAGGGTGATTTCCGTCGGGATCACCGCGACGCTGGTCCAGGCCAGCACCGTGGAGACCACTGCCATGCTGATGAACACGCCGATCAGGGTGGCGGCCAGGCGTTTGTCCGCCAGCTTGCCGCCGATGATGTTGCCGACGGTAAGCCCCAGGCCGATCAGCAGCAGGGTCCAGGTCACGCCTTTGGGCGACACGCCGGTGACATCGCCGAGCAGCGGTGCGACGTAAGTAAAGAGGGTGAACATGGACGCGGCGAACAACGCAGTCATGGTCAGCGACAGCCAGATGCCGGCGCCCTTGAGCGCGGCCAGTTCGGCGCGCATGTCGAGTTTTTCTTCGTCACGCTTGGCCGGCAGGAAGCGGATCAGACCGATCAAGGCGACTACGCCAATCACCGTCACCGCCCAAAAGGTCGAGCGCCAGCCGGCTTCCTGTCCCAGTGCGGTACCCAGCGGCACGCCGAGCACGTTGGCCAGGGTCAAACCGGTGAACATCAAGGCAACGGCCGAAGCCCGTTTGTTGGCCGGCACCAGGTTGGCCGCTACCACCGAACCGATCCCGAAGAACGCACCGTGGCACAGCGCGGTGACCACACGGGCAAACATCAGCACGTTGTAGTCACTGGCCAGGGCGCAGAGCAGGTTGCCGACAATAAAGATGCCCATCAACGCTACCAGGGCGGCCTTGCGTGGCAGCTTGGCGGTGGCCAGTGCCATGAACGGCGCGCCGATGGCCACGCCCAGGGCGTAGCCGGTGACCAGCCAGCCGGCGCCGGGGATCGACACGCCCAGGTCCGCCGCCACATCGGGCAGCAAGCCCATGATGACGAACTCGGTGGTGCCGATGGCGAAGGCGCTGAGGGCCAGTATGAGTAGCGAGAGGGGCATTGGCGTTTCCTTGTTACAGCGCTGCGTTTTCGTCAGCACTGAGTTCGGTGATGAGCGCCGCGAGGAAGGCCTGGATGGTTGCCTCGTTGCGTTTGAAAAAATGCCACTGCCCGGCCTTCTGGCTGCTGATCAACCCGGCGCGTTGCAAGGTGGCCAAATGGGCCGACACGGTCGACTGCGACAAGCCGCAGCGCTGGTCGATCTGCCCGGCACAGATCCCGTATTCGTGGTTGTGCACTTGCTCGGGAAACTGCACCTTCGGGTCTTTCAGCCAGGTGAGGATGTCTCGTCGTACTGGGTGTGCCAGGGTTTTTATTATTTCGTCGAGGTCAATGGACATGGCGGTTGCTCGGTTTCGTACAGCGTTATATCGCGATGAGGCGAACTTTAAATCGGTCTATCCCGATATACCAATATGATTTTGATCTGAGATCAGGCTATTTCGGTATATCGGGTTATAACGATACGTAATCGGCAGTGGTAGACTGCGCGGCATGAATTATCTCGCACATCTGCACCTGGGCGGCCAACTTCCTGCTCAATTGCTCGGCAGCCTGTATGGCGACTTTGTAAAAGGCCGCCTGCAAGGCCAGTTCAGCCCGCAAATCGAGTCGGCGATTCAGTTGCATCGCTCAATCGACCGCTTTACCGACAGCCACCCGCTGGTGGATGAGGCGTTGTCACGCTTCAGCCTGACCCGCAAGCGCTACGCCGGGATTGTCCTCGATGTGTTTTTCGACCACTGCCTGGCGCGGGATTGGGCGCTGTACGTCGAGCAGCCGCTGGAACGCTTCACTGCGCAGGTGTACCGCGTGCTGGCGGCCGAGCCGCAACTGCCGGGGCGGCTGGCGCAGATTGCGCCGTATATGGCGGCGGATGATTGGCTGGGTTCGTACCGCGAGTTTGCGGTGATGGAGCAGGTGTTGCGGGGGATCTCGCGGCGCCTGACACAGCCCCAGGAATTGGGCCATGCGATGCAGGAGTTGCGGGTTTTGTATGAGCCGTTGAGTGAAGATTTTCGGTTGTTTTATCCAGAGCTACAGAAGTTTGCACAGCTCCAACTGACTACTGAGATCTAAATGTGGGAGCTGGTGTTCAGTTCATCTCAGGCCGCAAATGCAGGTCGAGCCGCCACCTGCTCAACTTCCGGCAACGGCCCAAACAACGCTTTCTGCACCGCCTGCTGCGCCTGATACGCCAGCGCCGCACGTTCCTGCCCGGCACAGGCAATCGGCTGGAGCACATGAATCTCCACATCACCCTGGTCATTACTGAACAGACGCATCAGGTGCGAGAGCAAATCGTCATCGCCAATAAAAGGTGCCAACGCATCCACCTGCCCATCACGCAAATAACGAATCGCTACCGGTTGCAGCGACACATCCGCATCAATCGCACTGGCCAGCAAACGCCCGTGGAACGTACGCAGGCTGCGCCCATCAGTGGTGGTGCCTTCGGGGAACATCAGCAGCGGATGCTGTTGCTCCAGATGGCGAGTCATCTGCTTGCGGATCAACTGGCTGTCGCCTGAGCCGCGGCGAATAAACAAGCTGCCGGCCTTGGCCGCCAACCAGCCGGCCACCGGCCAGGTGCGCACTTCGGCCTTGGACAAAAACGACATCGGCGCCACCGCGCCGAGCAGCGGAATGTCGGTCCAGGACACGTGATTGCTTACCCACAGCATCGGCTGCGTCGGCAGCTCACCGTGTACCGTCACGCGAAAGGGCAGGGCGTTAGTCAGCCGTGCCATAAAAAACCGCGACCAACGCTGGCGCCGCACCATCGAGTTGGCAATGCCCATGCGTTCGAATACACCAAACACACTGGCCATGCTCAACCCCAGCGCCACCACCAGCAGCACCCGGGCAATGCGCCCGTACACGCGCAGGCGGCTCATCACATGGCCGCCTTGAAGTGGCGGGCGTAGCGCGGGCACAACTCATCGCGCTTGAGCAGGATGAACACGTCGGCCACCTGGAAGTCTTCATCCCAGCACGGCTCGCCGCAGATCTTCGCACCCAGGCGCATATAGGCTTTGAGCAGCGGCGGCATTTCCGCGATGACGTTGGACGGCAGGTCCAGCGCCGGCAGTGGTTTTTTCGGTTCGGCGCGCAGGTGCTCGTTGCACAGGTAGCGTTCGCGCAGGCGCTGCATGATCGCGTGAGCCTGGATGCCGCCGTCGTGCATCGGGATGCTCGCGCAACCCATCAGGTAGCTGTAACCGCCCTGGTTGAGGACTTCGGCCAATTCGCCCCACAACACCGCGATGGTGCCGCCGTTGCGATAGGCCGGGTCGACGCAGGTGCGGCCGATCTCCAGGATCGGGCCTTGCAAATGCAGCAAGCCATGCAGGCTGAATTCTTCTTCGCTGTAGAACCGGCCCAAGGTGCTGGCGGCCTGGTGGTCGAGCAAACGGGTGGTGGCCACCAGTCGACCGCTGTTCAAATCCCGCACGCCGATATGGCTGCAGTGAACATCATAGTCATCCATGTCCAGACCCTGTTCCGCGCCTTTCAGCTTGGCGTTGAACTCGCCGCTGAACACGTTGAAACGCAGGGCCTGGGCTTCCTGCAAAGCCTTGGCGCCAACCAGGCGTTCGGCTTGCAGACGGCGTTCATTGCCGGTGTCGCTGATGCGGGCGATCTGAGTCATGGCGAATCTCCGAGTGCCGGCCACTTACCGGCCGGTCGACTTGTTTGTCCAAACTCAGGCTATGTAGGCTCGGTGTCAGCTCCATGAAGTTATGGTGACGCTTGGATGACAGGCCTTCCTGTCGCAAATCTGTCATGCGCCTGGGCTAGGCTCGCGGGCTTGAAAGCCCCCTTGAGTTTGCGTCCATGGTCCGAGGCCTGTTGTGCGTTGCCCTGCTGTTAGTCACCGCTGCCGCCCACGCCGACACCTGGCCGGACAAGGAATGGGCCAAGGGCGCGCCGCTCGAAGGCCCGGCGGTCGATGCACTGAATGCCTATGCTTTTCCACCCCGTGACGACGCCACTCGTAAAGGCATCCGCACCGACGCGCTGCTGGTGATCCGCGATGGCGTGATCGTTTACGAGCGCTACGACGCGCCCACCACCGCCAGCACGCCGCACCTGACCTGGTCGGTGAGCAAAAGCCTGATGGCCACCGTGCTCGGTGTGGCCTACGGCGAAAACCGCTTCAAACTCACTGACCCGGCCGCGCGTTTTTACCCGCCGATGAAACAGCACCCCAAAGTGAGCATGGCCGACCTGCTGCACTGGGCCTCGGGCCTGGATTGGCAGGAAGACTACGAATACGCCCCGCTGAAATCCTCGGTGGTGGCGATGCTCTACACCCGAGGCCGCAGCGATATGGCCGAGTTTGCCGCAGCCACCGAGGCCGCCGCCGCACCGGGCCAGGCCTTTCGTTATTCCAGTGGCGACAGCAATATTCTGTCCGCCGCCCTTAAAGGCATGCTCGGCCACAAGGCCTATATGAGTTACCCGTGGGACGCGCTGTTCAAGCCGCTGGGCATTCACAACGCCACCTGGGAAACCGACGCCGACGAAACCTTCGTCGCCTCGTCCTATGCCTACCTCACCGCTCGCGATTTGGCGCGGGTCGGCCTGCTGATGGCGCGCGACGGTCGTTGGGGGGAACAGCAACTGGTGCCTAAAGAGTGGGTCGCCTTCAACCGCCAGCCATTCGACAAATACAAGGCCGGCCAGGACGACGCCGTCCCCGGCGGGCAATGGTGGCTCAACCTCGACGTACAAGGTGCCCCAAGACCCTGGCCCGATGCGCCTGCCGACACCTTCGCCGCCCTCGGCCATTGGGGCCAGGCGCTCTATGTGCTGCCCGACGAACACCTGGTGATCGTGCGCTACGGCGATGACCGTGACGGCACTTACCGTCACAACGAACTGCTCAAGCGCGTACTGGCGGCGGTGCAACCATGATCCGTCGTCATCCGTTTATCAGCGTGTTTTTGCTGCTGTTGCTCGCCCTGTCGGGCTGGGTGTGGCACGAACGCGTCAACCTGCAAGCCTTCCCCGACATCATCGCGGCGTACACGGCCAAGGAATATTGCTCGTGCCGGTATGTGGAAAACAACCCGGCGGAGTATTGCCTGGGGTATGTGAAGCAGTATGTGCCGACCAGTGCGTTCACTGATTCGCCGGAACGCAGTGAAGTGACGGCGAGTGGTTTAGGACGCACGCACACGGCGCGCTGGTTGGGTGATCGCCAGGGCTGCCGCCTCAACCCCTGACGCACCAAAGATTTTCTGTGGGAGCTGGCTTGCCTGCGATGACGGCGGCACAGGCCACAGTGATGTTGACTGACCGGCCGCTATCGCAGGCAAGCCAGCTCCCACATGGATTTGTGCTGATCTTGGGAAATGAGACAGTCCGGACAGGCGCCCGATGCACTGCACCGGGCGCGGACGACTTACTGCGGGGTTGGGCTGCCAGGCTGCAAGGCCAGCAACAGGTCATCGATGATCGCCTTGCCCATTTCCCCCAGGTAATGCGAGGCGAATGCAAACTTCTCCGCCTTGGGGTCCATGGCGGCTTCAAGGGAGAGCATTTTTGCGTAATAGAGCACGTGGGATGCGTGTTCGAGGGCTTCTACGAGCGGAACCCCGGCGTTGACGCGGAACAGTTTCAAATGGCTTTTGTTTTCTCCGCAGTCTGCGAAGGTGGCGGCGCCGATGGTTTCGGCTGAGGGTATTTCGTACGGCATATGCTTGCTCCTTTGGTACAACCAAAAAGAGCTTCTTTTCTCGGGATTCCACGCCCGGTCACTCATGAGCAGCGACGGAGGCGAGGTTAACCCTATGTACGCGGCGTCGCAACCGGTGGCCAATAGCTGTCCGCAATCTGCGTTGTGTGGCGAGGGAGCTTGTCGGATCGCCGTACCGTCCCGTTTGACTGCGCAGCAGTCACCGGCTTTTTGGGGGCGCTTCGCACCCCAGCGCAAGCAAGCTTGCTCGCCACAGGGTTATGCGCAGCGGCAGAAGTGTCGGTTGTTGCCTTGAAACTTGCCGGGTGCTGTGTTTCCAGCGCGCGCCCCTGTAGTAACCTTGCCCGCGGCCGACCCCACACACGTCGGCCGTTAACAGGCATAAAAGGAGACTTATGACGCTGGGGCGCAAGGCCGAAAAATACTTCAGGATGATAAGAACGCGAATGGGCCTGGAGAAAAACTATTATTTAAAAAGCTTCGTTATTGCGTTGTTTATTTTTTGCATGAGCGTCTACGGTTTCAAATCAAGCGAAAAGGCCGCGATCTATATTTTGATCTGCGGGGTTAATGCGCTGTTGTTCCCGCTGGCCAGGCGTGCAGTCGAAAACGTTGTCTTTCGTTTTACTGGAAAAGAATTTTGGGCGACACATCCCCTACAGACCGCCGCATCGAATGGTGGTCACACACTGCTATGGATGTTTTATTTCGTTTTTGCCATTCCGCTTGGCGTCTTCTATGGGCTGTGGTTGTGGCTGAAAAAATAGTGCCCGTTCGCGCGGCCTCTGCTTTCTGAGAACGGAACCTCTAGTTGTTGGGCCCCGCGTTTTGGGCGCGCTTCGCACCCCGGCGCAAGCAAGCTTGCTCGCCACAGGGTTATTAGGTGTCGGCCTTAGGTTCCACCCAGTGGAACCACCTTTGATTGTCCTCGCGCCCACATCGCGCTTAGCTGTCGATGTGCAGCCAACAAGAACGGGACCACCCGCCTGTGAGGAGAATCACCATGCGCCCACACCAGCACATTCTGGATTGGCTCAGCGATGTCGCCAGCGACTTGCACGCTGTGCGCCACGATATCCATGCCCATCCCGAACTCGGCTTTGAAGAAAACCGCACCAGCGCGCTCGTTGCGCAGTCCTTGAAAGAATGGGGCTACGAGGTGCACACCGGCATCGGCAAAACCGGTGTGGTCGGCGTGCTGCGCAATGGCAGCAGCTCGCGCACGCTGGGCATTCGCGCCGACATGGACGCCTTGCCCATCATCGAGAACACCGGCGCGGCCTACACCAGCCAGCACGCTGGTTGCATGCACGCCTGCGGGCATGACGGCCACACCACCATGCTGCTCGGCGCCGCGCGTTACTTGGCGGCGACGCGGCAATTTGACGGCACCTTGAACCTGATTTTCCAACCCGCCGAAGAAGGCCAGGGCGGCGCCGAGGCGATGCTGGCCGATGGTTTGCTCGAGCGCTTCCCGTGCGATGGCCTGTTCGGCATGCACAATATGCCGGGCTTGCCGGCGGGGCATCTGGGCCTGCGGGTCGGGCCGATGATGGCCTCGCAGGACTTGCTCACGGTGACGCTGGAAGGCGTCGGTGGCCACGGTTCCATGCCGCATCTGACGGTGGATCCGCTGGTGGCGGCGGCGAGTATGGTCATGGCGTTGCAAACGGTGGTGGCGCGCAATATCGACACCCAGGAAGCCGCCGTGGTCACGGTCGGTGCGCTGCAAGCGGGGCAGGCCGCCAACGTGATTCCTCAGCAAGCGCTGTTGCGCCTGAGCCTGCGCGCACTGAACCCCAAGGTCAGGGAACAGATGCTCGAGCGCGTCAACGCCATCATCCAGACCCAAGCCGCGAGCTTCGGCTGCACGGTGCAGGTCGAACACCGCCCGGCCTACCCGGTGCTGGTCAACCACGCCGAAGAAACCGAGTTCGCTCGCCAGGTCGGCATTGCCTTGCTCGGCGCCGACGCGGTGGACGGCAACACCCGCACGCTGATGGGCAGTGAAGACTTCGCCTGGATGCTGCAACGCTGCGCCGGCAGTTACCTGTTTATCGGCAACGGCGTGTCGCGGCCGATGGTGCATAACCCTGCCTATGACTTCAACGACGACATCCTGCTGACCGGCGCCGCCTACTGGGGCGCGCTGGCCGAGAGCTGGCTCAAGCCTGCCTGACGACCTCTTTTTTTCTGCCGCTGGACCCTTGCCCTTATCGGTTGAATGGAGTGTTCCTCATGCAGACTTCAAACACAGGCGTATCGCGCACCCGCCAGGTGGTGGCGGCTGTGATCGGCAATGCGCTGGAATGGTATGACTTTATCGTTTACGGCTTTCTGGCCAGCATCATCGCGCGGCAATTCTTTCCGTCGCAGGATGAATACGCCTCGCTGCTGATGGCCTTGGCCACCTTCGGCGTGGGCTTTTTCATGCGCCCGGTGGGCGGCATCCTGCTCGGCATTTATGCCGACCGCAAAGGCCGCAAAGCCGCGATGCAGTTGATTATCCGGCTGATGACCGTGTCTATCGCGCTGATCGCTTTCGCGCCCAATTACGCCGCCATCGGCATGGGCGCGCCGTTGCTGATTGTGGTGGCGCGCATGCTCCAGGGCTTTGCCACCGGCGGTGAGTACGCGAGTGCCACGGCGTTTCTGGTGGAAAGTGCGCCGGCCCATCGCAAGGGCTTGTATGGCTCCTGGCAGTTGGTGGGGCAATGCCTGGCGGTATTTGGTGGGGCGGCGATGGTGGCGTTGGTCACGCACTTCTTTTCGCCGCAAACCCTCGACCTGTGGGGCTGGCGCGTGCCGTTTGTGCTGGGCTTGCTGATCGGCCCGGTGGGGTTGTGGATTCGCAGGAACCTGGAAGACCCGGAAGAATTTATCCAGGCGCGCAAGCAGGCCACCGGCCCGGCGCCGAGCCTGATGGATGTGCTGCGTGAGCATCGGCGCAGTATCCTCGTGTCCATGGGCTTGGCCTGCGGCGCGACGGTGTCGTTCTACGTGGTGCTGGTGAATATGCCGACCTTCGCGCACAAGAGCCTCGGTTTGCCGCTGGACCAGGTGCTGATGGTGCAGATGTTCGCAGTGGCGCTGATGACCGTGGTGATTCCGCTGTCCGGCATGCTCTCGGACCGGCTGGGGCGGCGGCCGGTGTTGATGGCTTTCACCCTGGCATTCTTTGTGATGGTTTACCCGTTGTATGTGTGGGTGGCCGCGGCACCGTCCATCGAGCGCTTGCTGGTGATGCAAGTGCTGCTGTGCACGGTCATCGGCGGCTTTTTCGGCCCGGCACCGACGGCCCTGGCCGAGCAGTTTCCGATTGAGGTGAGGTCAACGGGTGTGTCGGTGGCTTATAACGTCGCGGTCATGGTGTTCGGCGGTTTCGCACCGTTGATCGTGACCTGGCTGACCAAAGTACTGGGTACGCCAGTGGCGCCGTCGTTTTATGTACTGTTCGCTTGCGTGCTGACGTTGATGGGCACTTACTGCATGCACGAAGCCCCACGGGCGAAAAAACCGCTGCCCTTTTCCAATGAGGTGAAGCCTTGAGCCGTGTTGATTGGGATGCCACGCAGCTGTCGCAAGCGATCCATGCGCGGCAGGTGTCGTGTGAAGACGTGATGGGCGATTACCTGGCGCAGATCCAGCGTTTTAACCCGAGTGTGAATGCGCTGGTGTCGTTACGTGATGCCGATGAAGTGCTGGCCGAAGCGCGTGCTTGTGATCGCGAACTGGACCAGGGCAAGTCCCGTGGCTGGATGCACGGCATGCCACAGGCGATCAAGGATTTGGCGGCCACCCAAGGTTTGCGCACCACGCTCGGCTCGCCGTTGTTCGCCGAGCATGTGCCCACTGAAGATGCCATCAGCGTGGCGCGGGTGCGGGCCAGCGGTGCGATTATCATCGGCAAGACCAACGTGCCGGAGTTCGGCCTCGGCTCGCAGACCTACAACACGCTGTTCGGCACCACCGGCAATGCCTATGACCCAAGCCGGGTGGCCGGCGGCAGCAGCGGCGGGGCGGCGGTGGCGCTGGCGTTGCGCATGCTGCCGGTGGCCGATGGCAGCGACATGATGGGCTCGCTGCGCAACCCGGCGGCGTTCAATAACGTGTTTGGTTTGCGCCCTTCACAGGGGCGTGTGCCGCACGGGCCGGCGCCGGAATTGTTTGTGCAGCAACTGGGCACCGAAGGCCCAATGGGTCGCAGTGTGACGGATGTGGCGCATTTGCTCAGTATCCAGGCCGGTTACGACCCACGGGTGCCGCTCTCATCCAAGGATGATCCGTCGGTGTTCGGCCAGCCGTTGCAGCGCGACTTCAAAGGCGCCCGCCTGGGCTGGCTGGGTGACTACAACGGCTACTTGCCGATGGACGAGGGTGTGATGAGCCTGTGCGAGTCGGCCCTCGGCGATTTCGCCGCATTGGGCTGCGAGGTGGAAAGCTGCCAGCCGGCATTTTCCCTGGCGCGCCTATGGCGCTGCTGGTTGGTGCATCGCCACTGGCTGGTGCACGGCAACCTCGGCGGGGCCTACGCCAACCCGCAAAAACGCGCATTGCTCAAGCCTGAGGCGCAATGGGAAGTGGAGGGCGGGCTGGGCTTGAGCGCGCAGCAGGTGTACCAGGCGTCGGTGGACCGCAGCGAGTGGTATCGCGCCCTGGCCAAGCTGTTTGAACGTTACGATTTCCTGCTGTTGCCCACTGCCCAAGTGTTCCCTTTTGATGCACAACAAGCGTGGCCGCGCCGTGTGGGTGGGCGCGAAATGGACACTTATCACCGCTGGATGGAGGTGGTGATCGGCCCTACATTGGCCGGCTTGCCGAGCATGAATATTCCGGTGGGCTTCAATCCTCAAGGCTTGCCCATGGGCCTGCAGATTATCGGCCCGGCCCAGGCGGACCGGGCGGTTTTGCAGCTGGCCTATGCCCATGAACAGCTGACGCAATGGGTACAACGCCGCCCGCCTGCGTGCCTTGAATCGACGAGTTGACCTGCGATCGGGCCTGTATCTTGCTGTGAAAAATGATCATCCACCGGCAACAGGGAGATCGAACATGGAGACAGGCACGGTACGGTCGGTTGAGCGCGCACTCGCCATCGTCGAACTGCTCGGTGAGCACCAGGCCTTGGGGTTGGAGGAGTTGCACTACCTCACACGCTTGCCCAAGGCGACGGTGTCGCGCATGTTGCTGACCTTGCAGGAACAGGGCTGGGTCTATCGCGGCCTCAGCGACCGCCGTTACCGCCTGCGCGCCCAACGGTTGTTCGGCGACACCCAGCAACGTTTCAAGCGCCAAGTGGTGGAAAGCGCCGCGCCCTGGCTGCTGGAACTCAGCGAGCGCACCGGGCTGGTGGTGGATCTGTCCTGCTTTGATGGCGAGCGCCTGGAAGTCATGGAAAGCGCGATCCCCAGTGTGTTACGCAAGTTGTACCCCAATAACTGCCAGATCGTCGGCCAGCACGCCAGCCTGTTTCACTCGGCGATGGGCAAGGCGTGCCTGACGCAATTGCCGGTTGAGGAGGTGCAGCGTCTGGCGGGCCGCGATCATGTCGCTGCGGACGAGCAGGTGCATACCTGCGAGCAAACCCAGCACCAGGGGTTTGGCCAGCGTACTGAAGGCTATTGGGAATACCCGGTGCGCCTGCCGTTTCTGATTCGCGCGGTGGCCTTGCCGGTGCAGGCCAATGGGCGGCTGGTGGGCAGCATGGCGCTGCACTGGCCGATGCATCAGGCGCCGGTGGAACGCGTATTGAACCTGCACATGGCCAGCCTGGAAGCGACGGTGCGCGATGTGCAGCGGGCGCTGATCTGAAGGCAACCACCGAACCCTGTGGGAGCTGGCTTGCCTGCGATAGCGGCAGGTCAGTCACCTTCACTGTTGCCTGTGGCGAGCAGGCTTGCCCTGCGTTGGGCTGCGAAGCAGCCCCAAAATCAAGCGCTGAGTTTTTTCAGTAAAAATTCCAATGCTCTCATGGGGCTGCTGCGCAGCCCAACGCAGGGCAAGCCTGCTCGCCACAGGGGTTTGGCTGCCTTGAAAAATTGTGCAGATACCCGGCTCCCACATTGGATTTGCGCCGCTTGTGAGATTGCGCTTAAGGTTCGTGCAGGTTTTTTGCCCCATGAGTTTCTATGTTCAATCTCAAACCCCTGGCCTTCACGCTGTTGACGTGCGCCGCCTTGCCTGCCCACGCCGACTGGTACCTGGATAACGAATCCTCGCGCCTGTCGTTCGTCACTACCAAGAACACCGAGATTGCCGAGGTGCATCGTTTCCTGGTGTTGCACGGCAAGGTCGACAGCAAAGGCGCGGCGCAGCTTGAGGTCGAGATGGAGTCGATCAACAGCGGCATCCCGCTGCGCGATGAGCGCATGCGCAATGACCTGTTCCAGATCAAGGCCTTCCCCGAAGCGCTGATCAGCGCGCAGATTAATCTGCAACCGATCAATGACCTGGCCCCAGGCGCGCAAATTGAGTTGCGCCTGCCACTGTCGGTGACTTTGCATGGCAAGACCCAGACCTACAGCGCCGAACTGCTCGCCACACGCCTGGATGATCGACGCTTCCAGGTGGTAACCCTGGAACCTGTGGTGCTGCATGCCGAGGATTTCGATTTGGTGCCGGGTGTGGCGGCACTGCGCAAGGCGGCCGGCTTGGCGTCGATCAGTTTGTCGGTGCCGGTCGGTGCGGTGCTGATTTTCACGGCGCGCTGACGTGAGCGGCGCAGTGTTCCCGTGGCGCAGCGCCAACCGCTTCGAGTTGCTGATCGACGGCCCGAGTTTCTTCCCGCAGATGCTGGTGGGTATTGCCCGGGCCGAGCGCCAGGTCGATCTGGAGTTGTACCTGGTGGAGGCGGGTGCTTGCGCTGAAGCCATGGTGCAAGCGTTGGTGCAAGCCGCCGAGCGCGGCGTGCAGGTGCGCTGCCTGTTTGATGATTACGGCAGCCTGGCCTTCACGCTGGGCCTGCGTAAGCGCCTCACCGACGCGGGCGTGCAACTGCGCTTCTACAATCGCCTGAGCTGGCGCCGTTGGATGCGTAACCTGTACCGCGACCATCGCAAACTGTTACTGATCGATCAGGGCATCGCGGTGGTCGGCGGCACGGGCGTTACCGATGAGTTCTGGACGCCAGGGCAAGACACCGCCGACTGGCATGAAGTGATGGTGCAGATCAGCGGCCCGTTGGTGCTGGACTGGCAGGCGTTGTTCGACCGCCAATGGCACGCCAACGCGGCGCGCCGCGAGTGGAAACCCGCCACCCATTTCGGTTTGCCGCGCTTGCCCAAGGTGCCGGCCACCGGGCCTGGCCTGGGGCGCGTGGCGTATGCCGATGCTCGTCAGCACCGCGATATTTTGCAGTCGCTGATCCGCGCGCTGAACAGCAGCAAGACGCGCATCTGGCTGGCCACCCCGTATTTTCTACCGACCTGGAGCGTGCGCCGTGCGTTGCGCCGCGCAGCCGGGCGTGGCGTGGATGTGCGTTTATTGCTGACCGGCCCGCGCACCGATCACCCTTCAGTGCGCTACGCCGGGCACCGTTATTACCCACGGTTGTTGCGCGCAGGCGTGCAGATCTTTGAATACCAGCCGTGTTTTTTGCACCTGAAAATGGTGCTGGTGGACGACTGGGTGAGCGTTGGCTCGTGCAATTTCGACCACTGGAATTTGCGCTTTAACCTGGAGGCCAACCTGGAAGCGCTCGACCCAGAATTGACGGCAGCGGTGGTGGGCAGTTTCGAGGGTGATTTTGCCAAGAGCCAGGCGGTGAGCCTGGCGGCCTGGAAGGCGCGGCCACTGTGGCGGCGGGTGAAGCAGCGGGTGTGGGGCTGGATTGATCGGTTGGTGGTCAACCTGCTGGATCGGCGGGGGTAGCCGCATCACTTAGATCAAATGTGGGAGCTGGCTTGCCTGCGAAAGCATCACCTCAGTACACCTGACACACCGAGGTGCCTGCATCGCAGGCAAGCCAGCTCCCACAAAAGCCAGCTTCCACACTGACCGCATTTACAGTTTTAGATCAGAGCAGTTCAAACGTCTGCTGCTGCACATCCTGGGAGTCCAACCCGATCTGCACATTGAACTCGCCCGGTTCCGCCGCGAACTTGAGTTGAGTGTTGTAGAACTTCAAGTCTTCCTCGCTGATGGTGAAGTGCAAAGTGCGCTCTTCACCGGCCTTGAGCATGACTTTCTGGAAGTTCTTCAGCTCTTTAACCGGGCGGATCATCGAGCCGGCCACGTCCTGGATGTACAACTGCACTACGGTTTCGCCATCGACTTTACCGGTGTTCTTCACGGTGACGCTGGCGTCGAGCTTGCCGGTCTTGTTCAGGGTGGTGGACGACAGCGCCATGTCCGACAGGCTGAACGTGGTGTAGCTCAAGCCATAACCGAACGGGAACAGCGGCCCGGTGACGTCATCGAAGTACTGCGAGGTGTAGTTGCCCGGCTTGCCTGGGGTGAACGGCCGGCCGATGCTCAGGTGGTTGTAGTAGGTCGGAATCTGCCCCACCGACCGTGGGAAGGTGATCGGCAGCTTGCCCGATGGGTTGTAGTCACCGAACAGCACGTCGGCGATGGCGTTGCCGCCTTCAGTGCCGGCAAACCAGGTTTCCAGGATCGCGTCAGCCTCTTTGTTTTCATCCACAATCGACAGCGGGCGGCCGTTCATCAGCACCAAGACCAGCGGTTTGCCGGTGGCTTTGAGCGCCTTGATCAGGTCGCGCTGGCTTTGCGGGATGTTCAGGTCGGTGCGGCTGGAAGACTCGTGGGACATGCCACGGGACTCGCCCACGGCGGCGACCACTACGTCGGCTGCCTTGGCGGCCTTGACCGCTTCGTCGATCATCACCTGGGCTGGGCGGGTGTCATCGACCACTTCCGGCGCATCGAAGTTGAGGAAGTTGAGGTAGTCGACCACGGCCTTGTCATTGGTGATGTTGGCGCCACGGGCGTAGATGATTTTGCCTTTGTCGCCGATTACAGCGTTCATGCCGTCCAGCAGCGTGACGGATTGTTCAGGCTTACCGGCGGCGGCCCAACTGCCCATCATGTCGATCGGGGCCTTGGCCAGCGGGCCTACCAGCGCGATGGTCGCGGATTTTTTCAGCGGCAGGGTGTTGTTGTGGTTTTTCAGCAAGACCTGGCTGCGGCGTGCAATATCGCGCGCATCGCTGCGGTGCAGGCGGCTGTCGGCATAGGTGTCGGCCGGGTCATCTTCAGCCTTGCCGATGCGCAGGTACGGGTCTTTGAACAGGCCCATGTCGTACTTGGCGCCGAGCACTTCGCGCACCGCATTGTCGATGTCGCTTTGCTCGATTTCGCCGGATTTGAGCAGGCCGGGCAATTCCTTGCCGTACAGCGAGTCGTTCATGCTCATGTCGATGCCGGCCTTGATCGCCAGCTTGGCAGCCTCACGCCCGTCCTTGGCCACGCCGTGCTTGATCAGCTCGAAGATCGCGCCATGGTCGCTCACGGCCAAACCTTTGAAGCCCCAGTCCTTGCGCAGCAGGTCGTTCATCAGCCAGGTGTTGGCGGTGGCCGGTACGCCGTTGATCGAGTTGAGCGCCACCATCACGCCGCCGGAACCGGCCTTGATCGCCGCATGGTACGGCGGCAGGTAGTCCTGGTACATCTTGACCGGGCTCATGTCGACCACGTTGTAGTCGCGACCGCCTTCCACCGCGCCATACAGGGCGAAGTGCTTGACGCTGGCCATGATGCTGTCGGCATTTGCCGGGCTTACGCCCTGGAACGCCTTGACCATCACTTCGGCAATGCGTGAGACCAGGTAGGTGTCTTCACCAAAACCTTCGGAGGTGCGGCCCCAGCGCGGGTCGCGGGAAATGTCGACCATTGGCGCAAAGGTGATGTCGAGGCTGTCGGCGGCGGCTTCCTGGGCGGCGATGCGCCCGGAGCGGCCGATGGCGTCCATGTCCCAGCTGGAGGCCAGGGCCAGGCTGATCGGGAAGATGGTGCGGTGGCCGTGGATCACGTCATAGGCGAAGAACATCGGGATCTTCAACCGGCTGCGCATGGCCGCGTCCTGCATCGGACGGTTTTCCGGGCGGGTGATCGAGTTGAACGTGCCGCCGATGCGGCCGGCGGCGATTTCCTTGCGGATCAGCTCGCGGGGCATTTCCGGACCGATGCTGATCAGGCGCAATTGGCCGATCTTTTCATCCAGGGTCATCTGCTTGAGCAGGTCGCTGACGAAGGCGTCCTTGTCTTTAAGCGCAGCAGGCTTTGTTTCTGCCCAGACGGGGTGGGTGGCCAGAGTGGCAACAAGGCCGAGCAAACACAGCTTTTTCATGAATATCCTTTTTCGGCTACTGCACAGCGAAAATGCGCTGGTCTGCCAAAATGTGGGGGAACCTATGTTGTTGTTCGAGTGTTATTGCAGTAAATGCACCACACTTGTGAACTCTTATTCGCGCTGGGCATCTTTTTAGCTGATTGGCTCGACGCAATCCAGTGGTGGCGGATTATGCCCCAAGCGCGCGGTTTATAGGGTTAGTCGTCACATTCCATCCAGATTGGGCAGGAGAAACACTATGCAAGCAGCACAACATTACCGCTGGGGCTTCAAGGCCGCGGCTTTGCTACTGATCAGCACGGTGCTGAGCGGTTGCGGCATCAACACCATTCCGACCCTGGACGAACAGGCCAAGGCGGCCTGGGGCCAGGTGCAAAACCAATACCAACGCCGCGCCGACCTGATTCCCAACCTGGTGGAAGTGGTCAAGGGCTATGCGGCCCATGAGCAAGACACCCTCACCGCTGTGATTGAGGCGCGGGCCAAGGCCACCTCGATCCAAGTGGATGCCAGCACCCTCGACAACCCCGAGAAGCTCAAGCAGTTCCAACAGGCTCAAGACGGTTTGAGCGGCGCACTCAGCCGTCTGATGGTGGTGTCCGAGCGTTACCCGGACCTCAAAGCCAACCAGAACTTCCTGGCGTTGCAGTCTCAGCTTGAAGGCACCGAAAACCGTATTGCCGTGGCCCGTCGCGACTTTATCCAGGCGGTGCAGGCTTACAACACCGAGATCCGCACCTTCCCCGGCCGCCTGTGGCATAGCGTGATGTACAGCGACTTGCCGATCCGCGCCACGTTTGAAGCCACCAGTGCCGACGCCGATAAAGCGCCGCAAGTGAAGTTCAAATAAGGCTTCTCTGAGGTGTCGATGCGTTTATTACGGATAGGCTTGGCGCTGTGGCTGCTGGCCTGCGTGGGCGTGGCCCAGGCGGCGCTGACCTTCCCGGCCTTGACCGGGCGGGTGGTGGACACCGCACAGATGATCGACCCGGCGGTACGTGCGCAGCTGACCCAGCAATTGCAGGCGCTGGAGCAAACTTCGGGTGACCAGATCGTGGTGGTCACTGTGCCTGACCTGCAGGGCGTGCCCATTGAGGACTACGGTTATCAATTGGGCCGCCAGTGGGGCATCGGCCAAAAGGGCAAGGACAACGGCGCGCTGTTGATCGTCGCCCGCGATGAGCGCAAATTGCGCATCGAAGTCGGCTATGGCCTCGAAGGCGTGCTGACCGATGCGCAGTCGTGGGTGATCATCAACCAGGTGATCGCGCCCAAGTTCAAGGCCGGTAATTACAGCCAGGGCATCAGCGACGGCGTTGCGGCCATGATTCAGGTGGTGGGCGGCGAGCCGCTGGCCGTGCCGGCGCATGTGGCGGATGCGAATTTTGCCAAGGATAATCCGGGGTTTTCCATCGGTTTGTTCATCCTGCTGATCGGCGTGTTGTGGCTGTGTAATCGGCTGGGGCTGCCCGTTGGCGCTATCCTGCTGGCGATTCTCAGCAGCAGTGGACGCGGCGGCGGTGGCGGGGGCGGCGGTGGTGGCTTCAGAGGCGGCGGCGGTGGTTTTGGCGGCGGTGGTGCCTCAGGTGGCTGGTAATGACAATAACTAGAACAGAGCATCTACAACCATGGCATTACTGACTGAACACGAGCAGCGCCAAGTCGCCGAAGCGATCGCACGCGTCGAAAAAACCACCGACGCCGAGCTGGTCACCGTGCTGGCCGCGCGCGCGGATGATTACGCCTATATCCCGCTGCTGTGGGCCAGCCTGGTCGCCTTGGTGGTACCTGGCATCGTGCACTACCTGTCGGGCTACCTGACCATGTACACCTTGCTGTTGGCGCAATGGGCGACCTTCATTGTGTTGTGCCTGGTGTTTCGCCTGCCCAAGGTCACCACCCGCCTGATTCCGCGTTCGGTACGCCACTGGCGTGCATCGAACCTGGCCCGTCGACAGTTCCTGGAGCAAAACCTGCACCACACGCTGGGCAGCACCGGCGTGCTGATTTTTGTCAGCGAGGCGGAGCGGTATGTGGAGATTCTGGTGGACGATGGTATTTCCAGGCACCTGGATGACAGCAGTTGGGATGAGATCGTCAAGGCATTCACCCAGCAGGTGAAGCAGGGGCAGACGCTGGCGGGGTTTATTGCCTGCATCGAAGCGTGTGGTGAATTGCTGAAGGTGCATGTGCCGGTGACGCAGACGCGTAATGAGCTGCCTAACCGCCTGATAGTGCTGGAATAGCTGCTTTTCTGTGGGAGCCGGGCTTGTGTGGGAGCTGGCTTGCCCTCCACATAAGTCAGTTTCCAGAGAAAAGTGATTCCCGCATTTGATTTGCGGCGGCTGAGCGACCGTTGATCAAATAACCCCGTGCCCTAAACCTTCATCCCCCCTAAAATGCCCGGCATTCTTTGCCCGAGGCGTTTTTGTTCATGTCTGTCACCGCTCAACCTGCCAGCCCTGCGCCGGATCATCACGCCCAGTTCATCGAACTGCTGAGCGCAAGCCTCGCGCAGAACGCGTTTATCAAGCTGGTGCTGGCCAAGTACGTCGGCGAAGAAGCCGAGTTGCAGCGGCTGATCATCAAGCAGGTCGTGGTCAAGGAGCAGGCGTGCCTGTCCTTTGTTTATCGCTACAAGACCCGCGACATTACCAAGAACTTCCCGCTGGCCGAAGGCGTGGCGGCAATTGCCGCGCTGCTGCCGGCGTCGTTCAAGAATGCGCACCTGTTATCGCTGACCGACGAAGCCCAGCTGGAATACAGCAAAAAGAACAAAAGCTCGCTGTTCAAAAGCAAGCCGCAGCAATTGCGCGAGGCGCCTTCTGCTGAGCATAACCGCGAGAAAAACCGCTTCCTCGACTTGAGCCGACCCTTCCTCGCGGACCTGGGCGTCACCGACGCCAAGCAGGCGCTGATCCCATCGATGTCGCGCAAATGGAAGCAGATCAACAAGTTCATCGAAGTGTTCAGCCATGCGCTGACCTCATCGCCGTTGAAGCTTGACCAGCCGGTGCGCGTGGCGGATTTCGGTTCGGGCAAGGGCTACCTGACGTTCGCCATTCACGATTACCTGCGCAACACCCTCAAGGCCGAGGGCGAAGTGACGGGTGTGGAATTGCGTGAAGACATGGTAACCCTGTGCAACACCGCCGCCGCACGCCTGGAGCATCCGGGGCTGGTGTTCAAGTGTGGTGATGTGCGCAGTGTGGCGCCCAGCGAACTGGATGTGATGATCGCCCTGCATGCCTGCGATATCGCCACCGACTACGCGATCCACACCGGCATCCGTTCCGGTGCGTCGATCATCATGTGCTCGCCGTGCTGCCACAAACAGATCCGCCTGCAGATCCAGAGCCCGGTGCTGCTCAAGCCGATGCTGCAGTACGGCCTGCACCTGGGCCAGCAAGCGGAAATGGTCACCGACAGCTTGCGTGCGTTGTTCCTGGAAGCCTGTGGCTACGAGACCAAGGTGTTCGAGTTCATCTCGCTGGAACACACCAACAAGAACAAGATGATTCTGGCGGTCAAGCGCACCGAGCCTGTGGACAATGCGCAACTGTTGGAAAAAATCCAGGAGCTGAAGGCGTTCTACCACATCAGCGAACACTGCCTGGAAACCCTGCTGCGCGCGGATGGCTTCTTGAACTGAATGCGGTCTCCTGTGGGAGCTGGCTTGCCTGCGATGGCATCACCTGGGTTTGCTGATAGACCGAGGTGTCTGCATCGCAGCGGTGCGACGATTCGACAAGCCAGCTCCCACACAAGCCGGTGCAGGCTGCACCGCCGTCTTGCGCCCGAGCATCACCGTAATGATCACGCCACACGCAAACACCCAGGTAATCGGCTCGATATGTTCACCAAAGAACAACGCCGAAAACGCGATGGTAAAGAAGATCTGCAACAGCTGAATCTGGCTGACCCGCGCAATGCCGCCCATGGCCAGCCCGGCGTACCAGGCGAAGAACCCCAAAAACTGCGAGAACAGCGATACATACCCAAACGCCCACCAGGTGCGCATGGAAATCGCGCCTTGATGCTGCGCCGCCAAGTACCACACCGGGCCGATCAATACTGGCGTCGACAGCACCAGCGCCCAGCAGATCACCTGCCAGCCGCCCATTTCCTTGGCCAACCGGCCGCCTTCGGCATACCCCAGGCCGCCCACGGCAATCGCGCCGAGCATCAGCAAATCGCCGGCCTGGATACTGCCCGCGCCGGTGATCAACGCATAACTCAGCACCAACGCACTGCCCAGCGCTGCGCAGGCCCAGAAGGCTTTTGACGGCCGCTCATGTGACAGCCACGCCGCATACAGTGCCACGCACAGCGGTTGCAAACCGTTGACCAGCGCGCCATGGGACGCCGGCAAGGTTTGCATGGCCCAGGCCGACAACACCGGGAAACCCAGGATCACCCCGGCAATCACCAGGCACAGACCGCGCACCTGGCGCCAGGTTGGCCAGCGCTCGCGTCGCCACAACAACAGCGCTGCTGCCGGGATCGCCGCGAACAAGGCGCGCCCGAGGCCATTGAGCAAGGGGTGGATTTCCTGCACCACGATACGGGTGAAGGGCAAAGTCAGGCTGAAGATGACGACGCCCAGCAGGCCGAGGGCCATGCCGGTGTTTTCGCGCGAGCTCATGAGTGGGGACCAGAATCTGGAGGGCTTCAAGGGAAGCCCATCTAGCCACAACCCCCGCCGATCGCGGGCCTACAGCTGGTCGCAGATTTATCCGTACAGTTTCAATCTTTAAACTGGCAGGCACGGCGCCATCGCGGGCAAGCCCGGCTCCCACATTGGATCTCTATTGTCTGGCGGACCGAGATCTCCTGTGGGAGCTGGCTTGCCTGGGGTTGATCTCTATTGCCTGGTTGACCGAGATCTCCTGTGGGAGCTGGCTTGCCTGCGATGGCGTCACCCTGGTCTTTAGAAGAACCGCGTAATGCTGACCTTAGCATCGCGGCCCTTGGTGTAGGCACGATCACCGCTCAAGGCCGGGCGGAAGTTGTTGTTGAACAGGTTGTCCACGGTGAAGTTCACCTCGGTGCCTTTGAGGTACGCCTGTTGCGGTTTCCATTTGGCGAACAGGCCTTGGGTGTTGTAGGCCTTGTTGCCGTACTGGTCGTAGAACAGGTCGCCCAAACTGCTGCCCGGGCCGCCGGAATATTTGTCACTCGGCAAGCGATCGGTCGCGCCAATGAACTGGCCCATCCAGCCCACCTGGGCATCCCAGGCCGGGATGTTGGTGCCCACTACCAGCACCCATTTGGTCGGTGGAATGTCACGTGCCGGTACATCCGGCCCCCACGGGTTGGTGTACGCGCCTTCGTGTTCACCCTTGGCGTAGGCGAACGACACCGAGCCGAACAGGTAGGTGGAGTTGTAGAAAGACTCCAGCTCAAAGCCCTTGATGGTCAGGCCACCGATGTTGCGGTAGTTGGACATCGCCCCAGGCGGGCAAGCGTTGGCAATGGTGCCGCCGTTGACGGCCTGGTTTTGGCAACCAACGCCGGTGGCCTTGAAGATTTCATCTTCGACTTTGTTGTGGAACAGCGTGGCGCGCACTTGCAGGTTGTCGTTCTGGGCGATCAGGTTGTCGAAGCTGGTGACGCCACCCAGGGTAATCGAGGTGATGCGCTCCGGGTCGAGGTCGACGCTGGTGGCGGTGCGGCTGCCCAGGCCTTGCACTTCATATTGCTCGTCGATCACCGGCGCCCGCCAAGTCTTGCTCCAGTTGGCGAACAGCCCCAGGTTCGGCGTGACGTTCCAGAACAGCGCCAGGCGCGGCGACCAGCCGGTGTAAGTGCGGTCGCTGTAATCGTGGCCGAAGGACGGATTCGGGTTGTTGTAGTACGGCGCGTCATTGCCTTCGCCACGGTTGCGCACATGGTCGTAGCGCAGCGACGGGGTGATGGTCACATCGCCCACGGTGACTGCGTCCTGGACAAAGAAACTGTTGGTGTCGACCTTGCCGTGGGGCATGAAACCCGGCTGGAAGTGCCCGTAGTTGTAGCGCGCGGTGTTGTAGGTGGTGCCGGGCATCCACATTTCGGTTTCGCGGATGTGCTTGCGGATTTGCCCGCCGACGGTCACCGCATGCTGCAAGGGGCCGGTGTCAAACAGGCTGACGTTGCGGATGTCGAGGTTCTTGTCGGTGTAGGCGGTGTCCATCTTGCGCCCGCCGGTGGCCAGTTGGAAAAACGCAGTGGCGTCGCGTTCGTCGGTCTGGTCGGTATTGGACTGGGAATATTTGACGGTCAGGTCGATCAGCGGGTTATTCACCGGCGTGTATTCGTACTTGCCTGACCAGGTGGTGTCAGTGGTGTCACGCTGGGCTAAAAAACGCTTCAGCGCGTTTTCGTAACCGTAGCGGTCGATGTTGGCCTGGGTCGGCGGCGTCGGGTAGCTGGCGGCGGAGAATGGTGTCCAGCGGTTGCTGTGGGAGCGCGAGTAAGAGAGGCCAACGCTGTGCTCCTCGGTGAAGTGGGCGTTGACCTTGAACAGTTTGCCGTCCACATCCTGGGCACTGTTGGGCAGGCGCTGCGGGTTGACCGGGTATTCGTTGTTGTCGTTGGGCAGTTTGGCGGCCACCTTCATGTCGCCGCCGTCGCGCTGGGTCAGGTAGGCCAGCGCGTCAAAACGCCCGTCGTCGGTGCGGCCGTACACGGCACTGCTGTAGATCTGTTCGTGGTCATTGCTGGAGTAACCGTATTTGAGCATCGCGCCGCTGTTGCGACCGTCTTGCAGCAGGTCCGGGGCGTCCTTGGTGGTCATGTTGACCGTGCCGCCAAAGCCGCCGTTGCCGGTGAACGGCGAGTTGGGGCCTTTCTCGACCTCGATGCTCTTGATCAGCTCCGGCTCGATAAATACGGTGCCTTGCTGGTAGCGCTCAAAGCCGGTTTTGGTGGCGCCGTCGACGGTCATCGGCACGTCTTCGGCATCGCCGAAACCTCGAATATTGATGGTCTGGCCACCAGGTTTCAGTGAGCCGCCCTGGCTCACGCCGGGCAAGGTCTGCAACAGGCTGGGGATGTTGTTGGACTGGTAGCGGTCAATGTCGGCCTGGGTCATGGTCGAGCGGTTGACGGTGCTGGAGTCGACTTCGTTACCGGTGCCGATCACGCTGAGGGCATCCAGCTGGATGGCGCCGCTGTGGGTGGTCTTGCCCTCGTCGGGGCGCACCACGTAGGTGCTGCCGACTTTGATCAGGGTGAACTCGCCGTTTTTCAGCAGGCTGCGAATCGCCACTTCCGGGCTGAATTCACCGTTGAGCGCCGGCGCCTGCACATGTTTGAGCAGTGTCTCATCGAACAACAGCTGGATTTTCGCCTGCTGCGCGACAAAGCTCAGGGACGTGGCCAGCGATTGGGCGGGCAGTTGCAGCCTGAGCGACTCGGCCTGGGCGTTGAGGCTCAAGGCCATGCAGCTGGCAATAAGGGTCGGTCGAAGAAACAGGTGCGGAGCGTGGCAAGGCGCGCGAAACATGAAATCCCCCGGGGTGGCTAAATAGCCAAAAGGTGTGCGTATCCAACACAGTCGGGAGGAAGACGGGGCAGCTGCAAAAAACCACACATGCGAATGCAAAATATTCTCAAGTGTGATGCTTGCAGGCCTTACTTGAGTGGTTCGATGCGGACAATGCCATCGGCCGAGGCCACGGTTTTAACCGGCAGCAGCGCGGGCAGGGCGCTGAGCAGGGCATCCGGGTCATTCACATCCAGATTGCCCGAGACCTTCAGTTGCGCCACGGCTTTGTTGACCTGCAAGGGCGCTTGAGGCCGGTAGAGGCTCAGTTCATCGATCAGGCTGGCCAACTCCCGATTGCGAAACGACAGGTGCCCACTGCGCCAGTCGGCCACTTCTTCGGTGGTGAGTGTCTGTTGCTGCACGGTGCCCTTGGCGTAGCTGTACGTGGCACGTTGCTGGGCGCCGAGCAACGCCACCGGGCTTTTGGCGTCCGGCTCGAAGGCGACCTGGCCGTGGGCGACGCTGACCACCAGTTGTTGCTGGCTGCGTCGCACGTCAAACCCGGTGCCAACCACCCGCACGTTCGCCTCGCCGGCTTGCACGTAGAGCGGGCGCTCTTTGTCGGCGGCAACTTCGATAAAGACCTGGCCCTTGTCCAGGTGCAGGATGCGTTGATGCGCATTGAAGTCCACGCGCAGGTGGGTGTTGGCATTCACATACAGCGTGCTGCCGTCGGGCAAGGCGAGGGTGCGCATGCCTTTGGCGTGCCCGGCAATCTGGCTGTGGAACAGCGCGCGGGGTGCACCGATATTTGTCGTCAGCACGGCGCAGACCAGTGCGGCGGCCACGGCCAGGGCAGGGCGCACTATCGAAGGTTTGCGCGGGGGCAGTGGCACGGGTTTGTTCAGTTGCTGCAGTTGGGCGAGGTCGTCCCACAGTTGTTCGAATTCGGCATAGGCGCGGGCGTGGGCGGGGGTTGCCTGCCAGGCGGCAAAGGCTTTGCGCTCGGCCCGTGCTGCGCCATTGCGGTTGCGGGCAAACCAGCTGGCGGCTTGGGCATCGATGGAGTCGCTCGCTTCGATGTCCAGGACGTCAATGTCGCTCAGGCGGTTCATTCTGGCTGCTCCGTGCCGGGTTCTGGTTGAAGGCGTCGCTTGCAATGCAGCAGGGCAAAAGCGATGTGCTTTTCTACCATGCTGGTCGAAATACCCATGCGCTCGGCGATCTGCGCCTGGCTCAAGCCTTCGAAGCGGTGCAGCATAAGGGCTTCTCGCCTGCGGGGCGAGAGTTCGGCAAGGACTTCTTTCAACCGTTCCAGGCGTTGCAGGCGCTGCGCGGCGGCCATGGGGTCGTTTTGTGCGTCGGCGACCGGCTCCGTGTCAGCGTCGGCCGGGCCGGAGTGAGCGCTTTGGCGTACCTTCTGTTTACGCCAGTGATCGCGCAACAGGTTGCGCGCCATCTGGAACAGAAACGCCCGTGGCTGCTCGACCTTGGCGCGGTCGCGGTAGTCCAGCCATTGGGTGAAGACATCCTGGGTCATGTCCGCCGCGTCGTTGGCGTTGTCCGTGCGCTTGCGCAGGAAATGCAGGATATCTGCATAAAACCCGCGAAAGGCATCGGCCGACAACGGGTCGGGCTTGGGACGAGACATGGATATCCTTCTTGAGGAAGCACGACGTAGATAAGTCGCGAATGATATCGAGAACTATTGTCATTTGTCTCTATGTAACGGGTTCATGGGTTCAAAAATGTGGGAGCTGGCTTGTCGAATCGTCGCACCGCTGCGATAGCGGTGGTGGCAGCACCATCGCTATCGCAGGTAAGCCAGCTCCCACAGAGGACCGCGGTTTTAGCGCAGTAATGCTTTGAGCTGTTCGATGCCAGCCTCACCCAACGGGAACACCGGCAAGCGTGGATCGCCCGCCTCCAGGCCGGTCAGCCGCAACCCGGCCTTGATCGTCGCCGGCAAACCGCCCTTGAGGATGAACTCCAGCAACGGCAACTGGCGATAGAACAGCTCCCGCGCCAGTGTCAGGTCATTGGCCAGCACCGCGTCATACAACTCCAGGTTCAGCTGCGGGATCAGGTTCGGCGCGGCCGTGCACCAGCCCTTGGCACCCGCCGCGAAGGCTTCCAGCGCCAGCGGGTTGCAGCCGTTGTAGAACGGCACGTCGCTGTGGCGGCGCAACTGGTGCATGCGCTGAATATCGCCAGTGCTCTCCTTGACCATGGTCACGTTCGCCACCTGCTTGACGATGCGCAGGATCAAGTCCACCGACATGTCCGTGCCGCTGGTGGCCGGGTTGTTGTAAAGCATGATCGGCACGCCGATGCTGTCGCCAATCGCAGCGTAGTGGGCGAGGATTTCCGCTTCGCTGAGTTTCCAGTATGAGGCCGGCAGCACCATCACCACATCGGCGCCATTGGCTTCGGCATAACGGGCGCGACGCACGGCCTTGGCGGTGGTCAAGTCAGACACGCTGACAACAGTGGGTACGCGCCTGGCGATTTTCGCAAGGCTGTAGGCGCTGACCTCATCCCACTCCGCATCGCTCAAATACGCGCCTTCACCGGTACTGCCCAAAGGCGCGATGGCGTGTACGCCGCTGTCGATCAGGCGGTCGATGGAACGGCCGAGGGCGTCGAGGTCAATGCGCTGGCCGTCGGCGCTGAACGGGGTGATGGTGTAGCCGATGATGCCGTGAATAGTGGGGTTGGACATGGGAGGTCTCCGCGTGAATAAGGGCAATCAGTTCAGGCAATCGGCGTGTTTGCGCAGGTTCTGCCGGGCGTAGTAGTTGAATGCGGCGCCATGGCGCTTGGGCTTGGAGATCCAGTCATGGGCCTCGCGACCCAGTTCCGGCAGGATCGGCTTGATAGTGCCCGCCGACATTGCCAGCAACTGCAACTTGGCCGCCCGTTCGATCAACTGCGCGATCACGCAGGCTTCCTCGATGCTTGCGCCGGTGGACAGCTGACCGTGGTGCGAGAGCAGGATTGCGCGCTTGTCGCCCAAAGCTGCTGTGATGATTTCGCCTTCTTCATTGCCCACCGGCACGCCCGGCCAGGCTTCCAGGAAGGCGCAATCTTCGTACAGCGGGCACAGGTCCATATGCGACACCTGCAGCGGCACTTCGAGCATCGACAGCGCGGCAATATGCGTGGGGTGCGTATGGATGATGCAGTTCACATCCGGCCGCCCACGGTAGACCCAGGTGTGAAAACGGTTGGCCGGGTTGGGAATGCCATGCCCCTCGAGTACTTCAAGGTCTTCGTTGACCAGCAACAGATTGCTGGCCGTGATTTCATCGAAACCCAGGCCCAGTTGCTGAGTGTAATAGGTGCCAGGCGTTGGTCCACGTGCGGTGATCTGCCCGGCCAGGCCGGAGTCGTGTCCGTGTTCGAACAGGATGCGGCACGTGAGCGCCAGCTTTTGCCGGTCGGTCCACGTATTATCCGCCAGGCTGTTTTGCATCTGGATCAGTGCTTGCTTGACCAGTTGGTCTTTGGGAAGTGCTAATGTCTTGGCCATATCGGTGTCCTTTGGGTTAGAACAAATGACACTAAAGATGCTATATGACACTTTGTGTCATTGGCAAGCGTGATTCTGCCTTTTCTGCAGGGATTAACCGCAGCACATGTCTATCCGTTTGAAACTATTAAGAAAAAAACTTGGCGTAACCCTGGAGTCCCTGGCCGAAAAGTCCGGGATGACCAAGAGTTATCTGTCCAAGGTCGAGCGTGGGCTCAACACACCGTCGATTGCTGCCGCGCTGAAACTGGCCAAGGCGTTGAACGTGAAGGTCGAAGAACTGTTCAGCGAAGACAACGTCAGCCTCGACAGCTACAGCCTGGTGCGCAGCCACGAACGTCCCGACACCGCGCCGGGTTATGCCGTGCTGGCTCATCAGGTCAGCGAGCGCAGCCTGCTGCCGTTCATCATCTACCCGCCGGCAGAATTCACCGACAAGACCTTCAAGGAGCATCTGGGCGAGGAGTTTTTGTTTGTGCACGAAGGCCAGGTGGAAGTGGATTTCATGAACGAACGGGTGATTCTGGAACGGGGCGACGCGCTGCACTTCAATGCACAGAAACCTCACCGAATTCGCTCGGTGGGGCAGGTGCAGGCGCAGTTGCTGGTGGTGGTGCACAGCAGCGACGAGTGACTGTGTTCCCAGGCTGGAACACAGTCACTGTGGGAGCTGGCTTGCCTGCGATAGCGGTGGGCCAGTCAGTACTGTCTTAACTGACACACCGCTATCGCAGGCAAGCCAGCTCCCACAGTTGATCTTCGTTGTTCAGTAGATCAGCGTTCGACGGGTACTGAGAGTGCGGCATTACCCAACGGATGCGTACGCGCCGCAAAGAACTTCAGCTCCACGCCACTGCCGTCAAACAACTGCGAATACCGGCGCTTCTGCTGGCGGATAAACCCGTCACTGCGCCCCGACACCGAGATTGCCAGTGTCGTCAGTCTGGCCTGGCGGATCGCGTCCACCAAGTGGCTGTCCTGAGCCCCCAAGTCATGGCCGAAGATGCACAACGCGCCTTCATGACTCAGCAACTGCTCGTAGCAGAACGACAAGTAATCCGAACTGCGAATGGTCTTGAGCTTCTCCTCCACCTTGCCCTCGCTGACAAACAACGGCACATCGTCCAACGTCTTGATCGTGTTGTTTATTGCAAAGCTGCTGAGCAAGGTGCTCTCGGTGGTCGGCAATTTGCGCGCGGTGCCGTCGAGGTTGCGCACCAGGTGCAGGCCGCCGTGCAGGTAGAGGATGCGCGTGGCGTCGGTGCGGGTGTTGCGCAGGTCGAAGCTGGCGTCGGCGCTGCGGAACAGGTCGTCGATGCCCGGCGTGTGCAAAATCGCCCAGTAGTTGAGCAAATCGTAATTGCTGGTGAACACCGTCGCGTAGCGCTTCAGTTCAGTGTTGATCGTCGCCAGTGTCGACGGCTGCACCAGGCGCCACGGAATGTGTACGGCGTGGATGGTGTTGATCAGCGCTTCCTTGATCGCGTAATAACGATTGCGCGGTGCCGCCGAGCTGACCGCCAGCGCCTTGTTGACCCGGCTGGTGGTCTTCAAGGCGCCCAGCGCTTGCTCGAAACTGCGGGTTTGCAGGGCGTCGAACACGCTGAGTTCGGATGGGCTCAGGGGCTTTTCTTCGACGGTGCGGGCGTTTTCGAACAGCGAGTCGTAGGCAAAGTCTTCCCAAATCGCACGGCTGGCGCCATTGCCGATCAGAATCCCATTGAAGTCGATGGCGCTGCGCAGTGCGCTCCAGTCTTCAAGGTGGGCGTCAATATCCTGGAAATCCTTCATTGCGGCGGGTCTACTCGAAATCGGCTGGGTGGTGACTTTATCATGAGCGGGCGTTGATCCTGATCAAGATGCGCCACGCGTTAGCGGTTGATTCTGTCGGCATACCGCCTCTGAGGATTGACCATGAGCAGCACCTTTTTTATTCCCGCCGTCAACATCATGGGCACCGACTGCCTCGACGAAGCCATGACGGCCATCCGCAACTACGGTTTTCGCAAGGCGCTGATCGTCACCGACGCCGGGCTGGCCAAGGCCGGCGTGGCCAGCATGATCGCCGAAAAGCTGGCGATGCAGGACATTGACTCGGTGATCTACGACGGCGCCAAGCCTAACCCCAATGTGGAGAACGTCGAGAAAGGCCTGGCGATGCTGGAGGCCACCGCCTGTGATTTTGTGGTGTCCCTGGGCGGCGGTTCGCCCCATGACTGCGCCAAGGGCATCGCGTTGTGCGCCACCAACGGCGGGCACATCGGCGACTATGAAGGTGTCGATCAGTCGAGCAAGCCGCAGTTACCGCTGGTGGCGATCAACACCACCGCCGGCACGGCCAGCGAGATGACCCGTTTTTGCATCATCACCGATGAAACCCGCCATGTGAAAATGGCCATCGTCGACCGCAATGTCACGCCGCTGCTGTCGGTCAACGACCCGACGCTGATGGTCGGCATGCCCAAGGGGCTGACGGCGGCCACTGGCATGGATGCGCTGACCCATGCGATCGAAGCCTATGTGTCGACGGCCGCCACGCCAATCACCGATGCCTGTGCGATCAAGGCCATGGAGCTGATCAGCGCCAACCTGCGTCTGGCGGTACGTGATGGCAGCGACAAAGCCGCGCGGGAAAACATGGCGTATGCGCAGTTCCTCGCCGGGATGGCCTTCAACAATGCCTCGCTGGGGTTTGTGCACGCCATGGCCCACCAACTCGGCGGCCTCTACGACCTGCCCCACGGCGTGTGCAACGCGGTGTTGCTGCCCCATGTGCAAAGCTTCAACGCCAGCGTGTGCGCCAAACGCTTGAGCGACGTGGCGCGCGCCTTGGGCGCCGATATCAAGGGTATTACTCCGGAAGAGGGCGCCCAGGCGGCCATCGTCGCTATTCGCGCCTTGGCCCATGACGTTGAGATCCCGGCCGGTTTGCGCGAATTGGGCGCCAAGTTGCAGGACATTCCGCTGCTGGCCACCAATGCGTTGAAGGATGCCTGCGGTCTGACCAACCCGCGCCGGGCGGATCAGCGACAAATTGAGGAGATATTTCGCAGCGCGTTCTAAAGGCGGCAGCTGCACGCCGCAAGCGTTAAGCTACAAGTTGAACGGTATTTAACTTGAGCATGAAGCTTGCGGCTTGCCGCTGAGGTCACCTGATGAGAGTTCTATTATTCGGCGCCACCGGCATGGTCGGCCAAGGCGTGCTGCGCGAGTGCCTGCTGGCCGCTGACGTGCAGGAAGTGGTCGCCGTGGGCCGCACGCCGCTGACCCAGGAACACGGCAAGCTGCACCAGGTGTTGCACAGCGACATGCTGGACTTCCAGCCGCTGGAAAACCTGCTGCAAGGCTTTGATGCATGCTTCTTCTGCCTCGGCGTGTCGTCGGCGGGCATGAATGAAGCCAAGTACACCCACCTCACCTATGACCTCACCCTGGTCGCCGCCAGCACCTTGGCGCGGCTCAATCCGCAGATGACCTTTATCTATGTGTCCGGCGCCGGCACCAACAGCTCCGAGGCGGGCAAGTCGATGTGGGCGCGGGTCAAGGGCAAGACCGAAAACGCCTTGCTGCGCTTGCCGTTCAAGGCGGTGTACCTGTTTCGGCCCGGGGTGATTCAGCCGTTGTATGGCGTGCGCTCGAAAACGCCGCTGTATCAATTGTTCTATACCGTGCTCGGGCCGCTGTTGTCGTTTTTTCGTCGGGTCAAACCGAGCTGGGTGGTGAGCACCGAGACCGTCGGCCTGGCGATGTTGGCGGCGGCGCGTCATGGCGCGCCGCAAGCCGTGGTGGAGCAGGCCGAGATCAATCGCCTGGCCAGCGAGCCGCGCTGATGCTGCACAAAAGCCTGGTGCGTCGCCTTGACCTGATCACTCTGCAACTGTTCGTTGCAGTGTTTGAAGAAGGCACGCTGACCCGCGCTGCGGCCCGTGAAGCCATCGCCGTATCGGCGGCCAGCAAGCGCCTGATGGAGCTGGAGCAGGTATTGGGCGTGAGCCTGTTCGTGCGCCGTGCCAAGGGCATGGACCTGACTGCGGCGGGCGAAACATTGCTGCACCATGCGCGGCAGATGCTGTTCAACGTCGAGAAAATGGGCCTTGAACTGGGCGAACACAGCCACGGTGTGCGCGGTTATGTGCGCATGCTGGCGAATCTGTCGGCGATCATTCAGTTCCTTCCGGAAGACCTGCGCGACTTTTCCCAACGGCACCCCGAGGTCAAGACTGATCTGGAAGAGCGCCCCAGCAACGGCGTGGTCCAGGGCGTGCTGGACGGGGTGGCAGACCTGGGCATCTGCTCCAGCGACACTGATACCAAAGGCTTGCCCAGTGTGCTGTATCGCCATGACAAGCTGGTGGTGTTGATGCCGGCGGAGCATCCCTTGGCCGCACGCCAAACCCTGGCCTTCGAGGAAACCCTGGGCAGCGATTACGTGGGCCTGCACGCCGCCAGTTCGATCAACATGCGTACCCATGCCGCTGCGCGTGAGGCCGGCAAGATGCTGCGCCTGCGTATCCATGTGCCGGGGTTTGATGCGATGTGCCGGATGGTCCAGGCGAATATGGGCATCGGTATTTTGCCGCAAAAAGCCTATGAGCTGTTTGGTCGCGCGCTGGGGTTGCATGCGGTGCCGCTGACCGACACGTGGTCGGATCGCAGCTTGATTGTGGTGGTGCGTGATGAAGCGCAGTTGTCGCCGGTGAGCCGGTTGTTGTTTGACTACCTGCGCACGCCACTGAAGTGAGGAAACCCTGTGGGCCTCATCGCGGCATAGGTATCTACACAACCGGTTAACACGAAGTCTGTGGCTGGTGGGCTGTTGTGGCGAGCAGGCTTGTCCTGCGTTGGGCTGCGAAGCTGCCCCAGTACAGGCACGGCAATTTTGCTGAAAGTACTCAGCGTCTGTTTTTGGGGCTGCTTCGCAGCCCAACGCAGGACAAGCCTGCTCGCCACAGGAGAAATAGGCTGCTTTTAAAAGTTGTGTAGATACCTATGCTCATCGCGGGCAAGCCCGGCTCCCACAAGGGGCCGCATTCCTCCTGTGGGAGCCGGGCTTGCCCGCGATAGCGATCTGACTGACGCCGGCACCCAATAGCCGTTCGCATTTCGCGAACGCTCCTTGCCAACTGACGGTTGGATTTATCTTCCCTCTGTCCTCTAGCCTTGGCTGCATATTCCAAGAACAAGAGGACCATCCCATGACAGCGCCGTTGAGCGGTATCAAGGTGATTGAAATCGGCACGCTGATTGCCGCGCCGTTCGCCGCGCGGATGCTGGCCGAGTTTGGCGCCGAGGTGATCAAGATCGAAGCCATGGGCCAGGGCGACCCGCTTCGTAAATGGCGAAAGCTGCACGAAGGCACATCGCTGTGGTGGTACCTGCAATCGCGTAACAAAAAGTCGCTCGCCCTGGACCTCAAGTCCCCGGAAGGCCTGGGGTTGATCAAGCAATTGCTGGGCGACGCCGACGTGCTGATCGAAAACCTGCGCCCCGGCGGCCTGGAGAAACTTGGCCTGGGTTGGGACGTGCTGCATGCGCTGAACCCCAAGCTGACTCTGGTGCGTATCTCCGGCTACGGCCAGACCGGGCCTTACCGCGATCGCCCAGGGTTTGGTGCGATCGGTGAGGCCATGGGCGGCATTCGCTACACCACCGGCAACCCCGACTCTCCGCCGGCGCGGGTTGGCGTCAGCCTGGGTGACTCTCTCGCCTCGTTGCACGCGGTGATCGGCGCGCTGATGTCGCTGCTGCGGGTCAAGACCGGGCAGGGCGAGGGGCAGGTTGTCGATGTGTCACTGGCCGAAAGTGTGTTCAACCTGATGGAAAGCCTGGTGCCCGAATACGACATGCTCGGCCATGTGCGTGAGCGCAGCGGCGGCGCCTTGCCGGGTATTGCGCCGTCCAACACCTACCTGACTGCCGACGGCGCCTATGTGGTGATCGCCGGCAACAGTGACCCGATCTACAAGCGCCTGATGCACACCATCGGCCGTGCCGACCTGGCTGAAGCGCCGGAGTTTGCCCACAACGACGGCCGCGCCACCAAAAGTGGCCTGCTCGATGCGGCCATTACCCACTGGACCAGCAGCCTGCCTATCGACCAGGTGCTCAGCGCGCTCGAAGCCGCCGAGGTGCCGGCCGGGCGCATTTACTCGGTGGCCGATATCGTCAGCGACCCGCACTACCTGGCGCGTGACATGCTGCTCAATGCCCAATTGCCCGGCGGCGTGTCGGTGAAGATGCCCGGCATTGTGCCCAAACTTTCTGAAACCCCCGGTGGTGTGAACTGGCAAGGCCCGACCCTGGGCCAGCACACCGATGACATCCTTGGCAGCCTGGGCCTTACCGGCGCCGATATCCAGCGCTTGAAAACCGCGGGAGTGGTGCAATGATCACTGATTATTCTGACGCGCTGATCGTGCAGGAAGTGTCCCCGCGCGATGGCTTGCAAATCGAACCGACGTGGGTTGAAACCGCCGACAAGATCACGCTGATCAACGCGCTGGCGCAGGCCGGTTTTTCGCGAATCGAGGCGGGCTCGTTCGTGTCGCCCAAGGCCATTCCCGCGTTGCGTGATGGCGAGCAGGTGTTCCAGGGCATTGAGCGCCGGGCCGGTGTGATTTATGTGGCGCTGATCCCCAACCTCAAGGGCGCCCAGCGCGCCATCGAGTCGCGCGCCGATGAGCTGAACCTGGTGATGTCCGCCAGCCAGACCCACAACCTGGCGAATATGCGCATGCGTTGCGAGGCATCGTTGGCGGCGTTTGGCGATATCGTCAGCTTTGCCGCCGACCACCCGGTGCGGCTCAACGGCAGCATTGCCACCACCTTTGGCTGCCCGTTCGAAGGCAAGATCGATGAAGACCGCGTGCTGCAAATAGTCGACGCCTATCGCGAGTTGGGCATTCAGGGCATCACGTTGGCCGACACCACCGGCATGGCCAATCCGCGACAGGTCGAACGTTTGGTCAAGCGCGTGCTGCAACAGGTGCCGGCCAGCGATCTGACCCTGCATTTTCACAATACCCGTGGCCTGGGTTTGTGCAATGTGCTGGCCGCTTACGAGGCTGGAGCCCGCCGGTTTGATGCGGCATTGGGTGGCCTCGGCGGTTGCCCGTTTGCACCGGGCGCGTCAGGCAATATCTGCACCGAAGATTTGGTCAACCTCTGCGAAGAGGTCGGCATTCACACCGGCATCGACCTGCCGCACCTGTTGCAAATGTCCCGTCGCTTGCCGGCCTTGCTTGGGCATGAACTGCCCGGCCAAGTCGCCAAGGCCGGGCGCAATGGCGACCTGCACCCGCCACCGGCTTACATCGCCACGCTGTAACGCGCTACCAGACAACAAAAACAATCGGGCGCCTGTGAGCAGCCCGCTGGAGAGAAACCATGAGCACTAATACGTTAGAGGCCGGCGTGCGCCCGGCCGCTGAAATCGATGCCGAAAAAGCCCTGGTCAGTAAGGTCGCCTGGCGCCTGATGCCGCTGATCATGGTGTGCTACCTGTTCGCGTTTTTTGACCGCATCAACATCAGCTTCGCCAAGTTCCAGCTGCAAACCGACCTGAGCCTGAGCGACACCGCCTATGGCCTGGGCGCCGGCTTGTTTGTGGTGGGTTATGTGCTGTTCGAAGTGCCGAGCAACATGATGCTCTACAAGGTCGGTGCCCGCCGCTGGATCGCGCGCATCATGATGTCGTGGGGCCTGGCCACGGCGGCCATGGTGTTTGTCACCGCCGAATGGCAGTTCTATGGCCTGCGCTTCATCATCGGCGCAATGGAGGCGGGGTTTGCGCCTGGCGTGCTGTATTACCTGACGCTGTGGTTCCCGCAGCACTTTCGTGGGCGCATCACCTCGATGCTGTTCCTGGCCTCGGCTTTCGCCGGTTTAGTCGGCGCGCCATTTTCCGGCCTGGTGCTGGAACACCTCGACGGCGTACTGCAAATGCGCGGCTGGCACTGGCTGTTCCTGCTCGGCGGCTTGCCCTGCATCGGCCTGGGTTTTCTGGTGCTGACCTTGCTCAAGGACCGCATTGAAGACGCGCATTGGCTGACGCCTGCCGAGAAAACCCTGCTGTCGAGTCGCATCGCCAAGCATGAGCCGAACGCGCACGGTGGCTCGTTGCTCTCGGCGATCCGCATTCCAGGGTTTTTGATGCTTGGGTTTATCTACTTTCTGATCCAGGTGGCGTCTTACGGCCTCAACTTCTGGGCGCCACAGTTGATCCGCAGTGCCGGCACCCAGAGCCCGGTGATGATCGGCCTGCTCACCGCCATTCCCTATGTGTGCGGGGCGATCAGCATGGTGGTGATCGGGCGACTGTCGGACGCCACCGGTGAGCGCCGCAAGTTTGTCTGCGGCCTGGTGGTACTGGGCGCCATTGGCTTCTTCTGCGCCGGGATCTTTGCCGACCACACCACCTTCCTGATCATCGCCCTGGGCCTGTTGGGCGCGGGCATCATTGCCTCGATCCCCACCTTCTGGACGCTGCCGCCCAAATTGCTGGCTGGCGCCGGTGCGGGTGCGGCCGGTGGCATTGCGGTGATCAACACCCTCGGGCAGTTCGGCGGTATTGTCAGCCCGGTGATGGTGGGGCGCATCAAGGACCTCACCGGCAGCACCACGCCGGCGCTGTATGTGATCGGCGTGTGTGCGCTGTTGGCGGCGGCGCTGCTGCTGTGGGGCTTGCCACAAAAACTGCGCACGCTCGACAGGGGCTGATCAGCCTGCCGTGGCAAGGGCGCGGGCCGGTGTGGCGCTGAACTGAATCAACACCACCCCGCCAATCAACAACAACGCCCCCAGCACGCGGGGCGTTGTCAGTTGGCGTTCCATCAGGCCGAACAGGCCAAAGTGATCGAGCAGCAGCGAAGCGAGAATCTGCCCGGCCATGGCCAGCGCAATAAACCCTGACGCGCCGAGCTTGGGCAGCAACATCAGCGCCAGCGAAATAAAGCACACGCCAAACGCGCCTCCGGCCCATATCCACAGCGGCGCCTTGGTGATAAAGGCCAGGCTCGGCAAGGGCAGGCGCAGCGCGATGATGACCGGCAGCAACACAATATTGCTCACCAGCAGTGACGCCAGCGTGGCCCACAACGGGTGCCCCAGCCCGCGCCCGAGGCTTGCGTTGATCGCACTCTGAAACGGCACCACCGCGCCGGCGATCACCGCCAGTGCCAACAGACCTACCCAATGCAACGTCGTCATCTCAGTTCTCCCAGAGGTTTTGCTGGACTCTAGGCTATTCGTCGCGCAAATTTAAATTCCAAGTTCTTATGCTGAGCATGCAGATGATGAATGACCTGCGTCGCATCGACCTCAACCTGCTGGTGATCCTCGACGCCTTGCTCAGCGAGCAACACGTCACCCGCGCCGGCGAGCGCCTGCACCTGAGCCAGCCGGCGGTCAGCCATGCGCTGGCGCGCTTGCGTGATCTGCTTGGTGACCCATTGCTGGTGCGCCAGGGCGGTGCCTTGGTGCCGACCGCCCGCGCCCTGGAGCTGGCCGCGCCACTGGCCGAAGCCCTGGCCCAAGTGCAGGCGCTGCTGGCGCCCAACCGGTTTGATCCAGCATCGGCCAAGCGCCGGTTTCGTGTGGCGATGTCGGACTACAGCGCGGCGATTTTCCTGCCGGGGCTGGTCCGCACCTTGCGCCGTGAAGCGCCTGGCATCGACCTGCAAATCGTCCAGGCCAGCCGCGAAGGCATGGTCGACGGCGTGCTCAATGGTGACCTCGACCTGGCCGCCGGGGTGTTCCCCGACATGCCCGCCGAACTGCGCACCACGCCGTTATTCGAAGAGCATTACACCTGCCTGATTGACCGCGAAAGCCTGCCGAAAAACGGCGTGCTCGATCTGCCCGCTTACCTGTCGCGTCCGCATGTGTTGCTGGAAATGCGCGGCAGTGGCACCCCGGAGATCGAACGGGCGTTGACGGCAATTCGTGAGCGCCGGCATGTGGCGATCAGCCTGCCGCACTGGGGCGTGGCACCGCAGTTGATCCAGGGCACAGACCTGATTTTGACGGTGTCATCCAGAGGCTTGCTCAACATCGATCAGCAGCACCTGCTGGCTGTGCCGCCGCCGTTTCATATCCCTTCGTTTGCGTTTGAGTTGGCGTGGCATGCGCGGCGGGGCGGGGATTCGGGGTTGCAGTGGTTGATTGGGCAGGTGCAGGGTGTATTGTCCGTCTGAACCGTGGCTACCAGGAAGCGGGTGGCTGGCGGCGTGTATGAAAAATTCGCATCACCTGTAACCGGCCATCTCGAATACGGTAGGGAACGATATAGGGCCATCGGGGCACTACCCATTCGCGCGTGCCGGGCACTCTGCCTTCTTTGCCCATTGCCGGAAATTCAGCGACATGTTCAAGCCCGGTCAAGATCGCCTGCACGAACTCATGGGCAGCTTTCGGGTTTTCTTCGGCAATGTAGGCCGCTTCATCGTCAAGATTCCTGAGGGCAGCCCTCAGCCAATCAACCTGCATTGTTACGCCATTTATCGGCGACTGCTTTTACTTCGGCCGCTGTCGCAAAGTCGCCCGCATCAGCTTCTTTCAATGCTTTTTGAATTTCCTCTATTTGCCAGGCCTCACGCGTCAGGTATTCGCGTAATGCATCTACGGCTAGAAAGGATTTGCTGCGCCCTGTCGCCTTGGCGAGACTGGCAAGCGTGTCGGCGACGTCTTCCGGTATGCGTAGAGACATAACAGACATAAGAGCCTCGATGTAGTGATGTGTAGTGCAACATACTACATCGTCATCGCAAAAACGGTTTGCCCCGTTCGTCACTGGGTGAATAGATAAAAGGACATTCCATGCTCTGCGGCCTTAACCACCTGACCCTTGCCGTCACCGACCTGAACCGCAGCATCGGCTTCTACCATCAATTGTTGCAACTTCGGCTCGATGCGACCTGGGACGGCGGCGCCTATTTGTCCCTACCCGGTTTATGGCTGTGCTTGTCCCTCGACCCATTGCGCTCGCCAGAGCCTGCGGCTGAATACACGCACTACGCGTTTACCGCCGATACCGGTGATTTTGCGGCGCTGGTGGCGCGCCTGCGCGCTGCGCAGGTGCGGGAATGGCGCGACAACCGCAGTGAAGGCGCGTCGTTCTACTTTCTCGACCCCGATGGCCACAAGCTCGAAGCCCACGTCGGCGATCTGGCCTCACGTTTGCAGGCCTGTCGCGCCAAGCCTTATGCAGGAATGAAGTTTTACCCGTAGCGGCGGAACGTGCAGAATCGATCCACCTCATCACCGTCTATCAGAGTCGCGCCCATGACCCTATCCCTGCTGTTCGCCGTGCTTGCTTCGGGTTTTATCTATGGCATTACGCCCGGTCCGGGCGTGCTCGCCGTATTCGGTATCGGCGCTGCCCGTGGTCGCCGTGCCGGGGCGGGTTTTTTGTGTGGGCATTTGCTGGGTGACGTGGTGTGGTGCAGCACGGCGCTGATTGCCATCGTGGGCGCGCGGGAAGTGGGCAGCACAGCCTTTGATGCACTGGGCGTGCTCAGCGGTTTATACCTGTTCTGGCTCGGCTGGCGTGCGATCCGTACCCAGCGGCGCAGCAGCGATGCACCTCAGGGCGCGGCGCGGCACCCGTTCTGGCACGGCATTGTGTTCGGTCTCACCAACCCCAAGGCTTACCCGGTGGCCGTGGCGACCTTCACCGCGTTGTTGTCCAGCCGTGCCGAGTTGCTGACGTGGGCGATGCTGCCGTCGTTGATCTTCCTGAGCTTTATCGGTGGCCTGCTGGCCTATGCCATTCTGATCGGCGTGGTCGGCGCCCAACGTGTGCGCACCGTGTATCAGCGCCATGAAATCCTTATCACCAAACTCTGTGGCGTGATGTTTATCGGCTTCGCCATCAATGCCCTGGCGCATGCGTTGCCGGGCCTGTTTGGCAGCAAACCGGCCTGATATAGCGACGACCGTTCGTCGCACTGGCGAGTTTTTTCTAAACCTTTGCCGCCCTGAAAATTCGAATTCAGGGCGGGGCGTCTGTTCCCGCACCTATTTTTGACCTGGAGGAACCCATCATGAGCCGCATGGCTATCCGGTTACGCACCGCCAGTTTCGCGATGCTGCTGGGCCTCGGCGCCAGCAATGCTTTCGCCCAGTCGCCTGCTGAATTCATCGAGCAGGCTTCGGCCAAAGGGATGGCTGATATCGAAACCAGTCGCATGGCCCACGCCAGAACCTCGTCCCAGGAAATCAAGGACTACACCATCGAGGTGATCAACGAACGCACCCAGGCTAACCAGCACCTGGCAGCCATCGCCAAGAAACTCGACTTGCCGGTGGCCCCGCGCGAGAAGATCGTCGATAAAGCCGAAACCTTGATGCCCGAACTCAAGGACGGCGACTCCTTCGACGCGGCCTACACCGCGCAACAGGTCAAGGAAAACGAAGACGCCATTGCCCTGTTCAAACAGGAAGGTGCGGCGTCGGATGTGCCGGAAATCAAAGCGCTGGTGGATGAAACGCTGCCCAAGTTGGAGGAGCGCCTGCAAAAGGCCCGTGCCTTGGCGTCGACCTATGGCAAAGGTCATCAAGGCGACGGTTGAGTCCGTCACTTGAGATAGAAAACGGCGGTTGGATTTTCTCCAGCCGCCGTTTTTTTATGCCTGGTTCAGATCGGTTTTGTTGGTCACCGCATCGTCGACTACTTCGCCGCAACTGCTGTTGAGGCTGACATTGCCTGCGGCGCCGATGCTGCGGTATTCGCTGCGCAGTTTTTCCAGTTCCTTACGGTCCAGGCCATCGAGGCTCAGCACGGCGTTTTGCGCATCCTTGGAGACGCGCAGCAACTCGTCGATCTTGATATGCAGGATGTCGTTGTCGCGGTTTTGCGTGTTCTGGATCAGGAACACCATCAGGAAGGTGATGATCGTGGTCGAGGTGTTGATGATCAGTTGCCAGGTGTCGTTGTAGTGGAAATATGGCCCGCTGAGGCTCCACAGGAAAATCAGTGCGACAGCCACGTAGAACGTGCGGGCACTGCCTGCCCAGCGGGACAGAGATTGGGAGACTGCAGAGAATTTCATGACCGTTTTTCCTTGACCGGAGGGTGATGAAATTATGGACCGCAGGCCCGCTTCGAAATTTCTTTTTACATTTTAGGGTTAGAACAATGTCGTGCTTTTTCCTCCGGCTATCTTAGGAATTGGCCTACTGCGCCTTTGAATGGCGGGAGCAAGACTGGTTTTTTTATCCGGATGTTCTCCCATGCACGCTAACGCCGCCTGCGATTTGCCCACGCTCTACGGTAAAACCGAAGAGCATTTTTTTGCCGCGGTGTGCCCAACGCATCGTCGATACAGCGGCGGCATCAATGCTTACTTCACGGATGAGTATTTCAGCCCGTTCAATTTGTTGTTTATCCGGGTTGGCAGCACTTTGCTGGATAACGCTTTGGCCGCACCGCTGGAGCTTATCCGGCGTACCACGCAGGCAATACGCGTGGTGATCCATGAGGAACAGGTCGAAGCGTTGGGTGAGGTGTTTTTGGCACACGGCTTTAAGCCGGTCGAAAAGACCACCGCGATGGTGGGTGACCTGGCGTGCCTGGCGCCATGGGTGGGCGAGAGCGGTGTGCAGGTCCAGCTCACGCGGAACATGAACGATTGGGCTGAGCCCTTTGGCAGTGCGTTCATGAGGCTGCCCGAGGAGGTTGCGCGTTATCAGGTCCGCCACCAGCGGGCCCTGGACGCGGGTGAGGCGCTTTATCACTTCACCTTGTCCGATGAGGGGCAGGTAAGGTCTTCGCTGGTGCTGTCCCTGTGTGATGGCGAGGCCCGGCTTAGCGATATCGGCACACTCATGGGCTTGCGTGGCAGAGGGTACGCCACTCGATTGATCCATGCCGCTCTGCTGCACGCGTCGAGCCTCGGGGCCCTGCGATGCTTTCTAGAAGCCTCGCAGGGTGCCTTCGCGCTGTACCGGCAACTAGGTTTCGAACCTTTGTACGAGTGCCAGGCCTTTACCCGTGACGCCCTTGCAGGCGCGTAATCAGAGGGCCAGCTTTGCCTGGCCGCGATCCTCAAGCGCCAGCAAATACTGCTTGGCCTCAAGCCCACCGGCAAACCCGGTCAGCCCGCCCGAAGCACCGATCACCCGGTGGCAGGGCGCGACGATCGAGATGGGGTTGCGGCCATTGGCTGCGCCTACCGCGCGCACGGCCTTGGGGTTGCCGATCTGCTGGGCAATCTGGCTGTAGCTGCGGGTTTCGCCGAAGGGGATGGTCAGCAGTGCCTGCCAGACTTGTTTTTGGAAATCGGTGCCGTCGAAGTCCAACGCCAGATCGAACTGATTGCGGGTGCCGGTAAAGTATTCCCGTAGCTGGCGCTCGGCTTCCAATAACACCGGGCTGTCGTCGGCTAGATGCAACTCGCCCAGACGCACGCGATTGGCGCGTTCTTTTTCCCACAGGATGGCGCTGAGTTTGCCGTTGCGCGCCACCAGGGTGAGCTGGCCGACGGGGGAAGGCATGAGCTTGTATTGGTAGGGCATGAGCGGGCTCCTTGAAGATGTAGGGGGCCACTATCCACCTTGTGGGCGGTTGGGAAACCCAGTTTCTTGCGGTCAAATTCTACTGGGACTAAATGCTCCAGTGAATCCAGTTACCGGAACCATAGGCCCAAGCGACGAAATAGATGAACCAGACGATCGAGGGCGTCGACAGTGCTACCCATGAACCGAGGTTAAGTAGCGCAAGTGCGGTTGCGCAGAGTGTGATGCCTCGGCTGGCGTTCTGCCTTGAATACCAGACGCCATAGATGGATCCCGCCAGAGCCGCTATCGACGCCAGGCTCCTCAGGCCGAAAGGGATTGGCGTCAGCGGTAACAGCAGTGGAATGATCAATACCAGCCCCACCACCTTTCTAACGACTTGGCTCTCAGTTTTTTGTACAGGCACGCGCATTGGCTCTGCTCATGGGTAAGATATGTGCGCATTTTTAACGAAGGTCGTCTTCGTCGCTTTAGGAATTTACTTAAGTCAATGTTCCTGCTGCAGAACCTTTAGTGCTGCCGATGCCAGAAAGCCGGAACGGCTTTTTTCTTCAGGATGATGCAACACGTATTCATCAATTCGATTCAGCAGGTAACCCGGCAGGGTGATATTGAGCTTCTGCGCTTTGCCCAGATATTTAGTGACATCAATATCAACCACGGCCCAAATGCAGCCGGCATATTCCGGGTTGGCCGCGTGCAGGGTGACTTTTTGAGCGGTGGGAATCGGCGCGCCATCCTCTGCAAGGATTTCAAAGTGCCCTTCGATCGCTTCGCGGGCCATGGCCATGGCGTCGTCCAGGTCGTCGCCGGCGGAGTAGCAGCCAGGAATATCCGGCACTTCCACACCCCAGGCGTGGTCCTCGTCACCGGTTGAAATTGCGATGGGGTAAAGCATGTCTATTGCTCTCCAGGGGCGCTCAGCTCAGCAGCGCCTGTTTCAAAATACTCTTGGCGGTCTTGTCCAACAGGTCTTTCTTTGGATGAGGAATCGTCACCAGCCCCGGTTTGGTCGGGTGTTTGAAGTGGTGGTGACTGCCTCGGGTGCGTACCAGGTACCAGCCATCCGCAACAATGTGACCTATCAAATATCGGCTATCCACAGCACCTCCTTGTGGTGTGTGTTGGTGGTGACTATAACCACTGAAAATAAATTATCAACACTCTACCTACCGACGGCTGACGACCGGCGTTTCGGTAAGTGCTGAATGAAGTGTATGAGCCTTTGAAAACGGCGTCTTAGAGAGGTATTGCGGGGATTTTCGAAGTGTTACTCGTTGTTTAAGACATGGGCGAGAACGGCGAGAAATGCGTCAGCCAACAGGCTTTTTCTGGCCGCAGGCGTCAGCACCAACAGCTGCGCACAGGCATCCACCTCGACCATGGGCTTATAGGTGACACCCTTGTTCATCAAGCTCTGCGTGCATTCGGGCACCAATGCCACGCCTTGCCCGGCGGCCACCAACGCAATGATCGAAGTGATCTGCCGCCCGGTCGGCCCCGCACGCAGGGGCACGCCGTGGTGTCGGTACAACTGCTCGATCGACTGGTTCAACCCCGACCCGTAATCGGGCGGAAACAGAATCAGCGGGTAAGCACTGAGCTGCGCCAGGCTCACCTGCGTTTGGCCGGCTAACGGACTTTCACTGGAAACCGCCGCCCACAAGCGCTCCTCACCCAGCGACAGCGCTCGCACGGCCTGGCTTTGCGGCAGCAGACGACTCAGGCCGACATCCAGGCGCCCATCTGCCACCTGTGCGCCCAGGCTGCCGGAAGCGCACTCCACCAAGGTCAACTGCACATCGGGAAAACCCTGGGCGAAGGCCTGGATCGCCTGGCTGAACAGGTCCGACAGCGCGATCGAACTGACGTAACCCAAGGTCAGTTGCCCGGCGGTCCCGGCGGCCAATTTACCGGCGATTACCTGTGCCAGCTCCACCTGTTCCAACACGCTACGCGCATAGGGCAAGAACGAACGGCCCTGGGCGGTGAGGGAAACCGTGCGGCTGGTGCGATCAAACAACTTGAAGCCCAACTCCGTTTCCAGCGCCGAGATCTGCCGGGTCAACGGCGGCTGGGCCAGGTGCAGGCGAAGGGCTGCGCGACCGAAGTGCAGTTCTTCGGCGACCGTCAGAAAGTAACGCAGCTTGCGTAGGTCGAGCATCCTGATCCCTGGGTATTGATCGGTTCGAATTCGGTATTGGTTTAAGACCCGCTGGCCATTCTATAAAGACCTCACAAAATAAAACGAGAGGTTTCATGAAACCGCGCCTGCATTGTGCCCGTCTTGCCCTGTTCCTGTGTGGCTGCGCGGCGTTTCTAAACCTGTATGCCACCCAGAGCATCCTGACCACGTTCGCCGAGCAGTTTCATATCAGCGCCAGGGCGGCGGGCTGGAGTATCACGGTCACCACCCTGGCGGTGGCAGTGACCGCGCCATTTGTCGGCCGGCTGACCGGGCGTTTCCAGCAGCGTACGGTCATCGCTGTGACCGCGCTGTTACTGGCCGTGCCCGCGCTGATGACCGCCTACGCCGGCAGCTTTGTCGAAGTGTTGGTGTGGCGCTTTGTGGAAGGCATGTTGATCCCGGTGGTGTTTGCCACCAGCGTGGCTTACATCGGCGACCGCTGGCACGGCGTCACGGTGACCGAAGTCACCAGCCTCTATGTGGCGGGCACCGTACTGGGCGGGTTCGCCGGGCGCTTCGTCACCGGCGTGATGACCGAATATGTCGGCTGGCGCGAGGCCTTTGAATTGTTGGCCGTATTGAGTCTGATGGTCGGTGGGTTCATTCAGTTTTTGCTGCCCGATAACCCGCCGCGAGTCGCACCGGTCAAGGCTGCTTCGTCAGGCGTTTTTCGCAAGCCATTGGTAGCTGCCTACGCCGTAGGGTTTTGTGTGTTGTTCTCCCAGGTTGCGGCATTTACCTACGCGGGACTCTACCTTGGCCTACCGCCTTTCAACCTCGGGCCTGCGGCCTTGGGCACGCTGTACATGGTGTTTCTGCTGGCCTTGATCGTGATCCCTATCGCCGGCCGCCTCAGCAAAGCGCGGCCCCACGCCGAGCTGCTGGCTGTGGCTGCCGTGCTGGGTATCAGTGGCTCGGCACTGACCCTGGCGCCGTCGCTGGGGTGCATCGTGGCGGGCCTGGCGCTCAGTTCGACCGGTGTCTTTCTCGCCCAGGCCGCCGCCAACGCGTTCATCAGTGCCACCGCGCAGGCCAACAAGGCAGGCGCCGTGGGAGTTTACCTCACCTGTTATTACCTGGGCGGCAGTTGTGGTGCCATCGTCCCCGCCTTGATGTGGGAGCGCTGGGGCTGGGCTGGGTGTGTAGCGCTGATTATCGGCTTTCAACTGCTGACGTTGCTGATCGCCCTGACGGGCTGGAAGCCCCTTAAACCTGAGTTGATCCAAGCATCATGACCGACACCAGCGCTGTGCCTGCCCGCGAAACCTCAAACCGCCGCCGCTCGCTGATCGCCGGGTGCGGCGCCCATGCCGTACACGATGGCCTCACGGATGTGATCTACGTGTTGCTGCCGATCTGGCAGGCACAGTTCGCTCTTTCCTACGCGCAGATCGGGCTGTTGCGCGGTGCCTATTCCGGGATGATGGCCGTGTTTCAGCTGATGGCCAGCCGCGCCGCCCGACGATGGGGGCGCATGCCGATGCTGGTGGGCGGCACGGCGCTTGCTGGCGTCGCTTATTTGTTGGTGGGGCAGGCCACTGGGCTGATCATGCTGCTATTGGCGTTGCTGTTAGGCGGTTTGGGCGCCAGCACCCAACACCCATTAGCCTCTTCGATGATTACTGATGCTTATGAGGACGGCGGCGGGGTCAAGCAAGCCTTGTCCCAATACAACTTTTCCGGCGATATCGGCAAAACCCTGATCCCGGGGTTGGTCGGCTTGCTGCTCACCGTCATCAGTTGGCGCGCCAGTGCCACACTGTTGGGCTTGCTCGGCGTGGCGGCGGCGGGGTTGTTGTGGTGGTTAGTGCCTGGGCAAATGTCCGAAACCGCTTCTGTAAAAAAAGCCAAACCCCTCAGCGGAACCGGTTCCATTACCGGCCTGCGCGCCCTGATGCTTACCGGCACGCTCGACAGCGCCGTGCGCATGGGCTTTCTCACCTTCCTGCCGTTTCTGCTGCAAGCCAAAGGCGCGGGAACTGCCGGCATCGGCCTGGCGTTGACGCTGCTGTTTATCGGTGGCGCGTTCGGCAAATTGCTCTGCGGCTACCTCGGTGCCCGCATCGGCATGATGAAAACCGTATGGCTGACGGAAACCAGCACGGCGCTGCTGATCATTACCGCCGTGTACCTGCCGCTGCATGGACTGATGGTGATGCTGCCACTGCTAGGGTTGGTGCTCAATGGCACCTCCTCAGTGCTGTACGGCGCCGTGCCGGACCTGGCAGCGGCGGGAAAACGCGAGCAGGCGTTTGCTGTGTTCTACACCGGTACGATCGGCGGCGGCGCGCTGGCGCCGTTTCTGTTTGGTGGTGTGGGCGATGCACTGGGCGTGCCGGTGGCGGTGATGGTATTGGCGGGCATGTTGTTGGTGACGTTGCCCTTGGCGTGGGTGGTGCAGCGGGGGTGTGTGCCTCAGGCAATCGAGTGATTGCAGGAGTGTCCAGGCCGAGCCAACAGATCAATGCCAAGTGAGTGCAGCACCTTCAGAACCGTTTCAAAACGCGGTTTTGCGCCCGGGGCAAATGCCTTGTACAAGCTCTCGCGCCCTACGCCCGCATCCGTGGCGATCTTTGTCATGCCACGGGCTTTGGCTACGTAGCCTACGGCGCGAAGGAACTCTTCGTTGTCACCGTCTGCCAGCACCTGAGAAAGGTATTCGCTGATGGCCTCATCACTGTCGAGCAGCTCGGCCATATCAAATGTCGTCAGTGTTTGAGTCATGATCAAACCTCCTTTGCTAATTTTTTTGCTCGCCGGATATCGGCTTCTTGTGAGGACTTGTCGCCACCTGCCAGCAAGATGACGACCTCCCTGCCGCGCAAGGTGAAATAAACGCGATAACCCGCACCCACGTCTATCCGCATCTCTGAAATACCGCCGCCCAGCATCTTGAAATCCCCCAGATTGCCCACACTGGCTCGCTCGATACGTCGAGCAATGGTGATTTTTGCTCGCAGATCGCGAATTGCCGAGCACCATTGAGTGAAGGCTTGGGTTTGCTGGATCGAATAACGCACGGGGCCTCACAGAATCTCACTGTATCTACTTGGATACGGGTTGGCAAGAGACACGTCAGTGTCGAAGGCTGGGGAGAGTGATGCGAGGGCGTGCCGGTTTCAAACGTTCTTCAGGGTTTTCCTATTGCCAGAATTTACAGTCTGAAAGAGAACGGTACAGCGGTCCCGAATGTTGCGTTATTGCCTACACAACACTCAGAATCGTCTGAGTTGTACGCCTTGGACGAGCGCTTTAAGGTTCGTTTGCCGCTGCCCATCAGCGGTCGGGTTTAGTAGCCCGATTTGATCAACGGCGTATGGCTGTCCTATCAGTCAGGCATCTCGATGTCTGTCCTCAATGGTGGCTGTACGCAGGGCACTTTCGGGTGCGCCGGTTTCGTTGATCCGCCGGTCTACTAACCTGCATACAGCCGCCACCCATTGTTTAGTAGCTCTGGAAGGTGGTCCTTACCGAGGATCAACAGATGTGTACTGACTCCTGCAACCCAACCGCGACCCTGTTCAGCGTTCGCCCTGAAGCCAACACCGAAGCCTTGCTCGCCAACGCCTACGAAACCATTGCTGGCGCGGGTGCCATGACCAACGAGTTCGCCGAAAGCCTGCCTTCTCAACATCGATACCTGGCCTTGGCCATTCAGCAAATGATCGAACTGGGGCTGATGCTGGTAGAAGCGGCGCAAGACCGCGTGGACCGCGCCGCGTAGGTTTTTCACGCCCTGCAACAGGCTTGCCTTCCCAGGCCGCACATACCAAGGGGAAGGGGAGCCAGATACCCTGCATCGGAACCGGTCGCTCACGCATGAAGCCAAATTTAGAACATAAAAAAACCGGCCACCAAGGGCCGGTTTTTTGGTGCATCTCCCGCCAGAACCAACCTGACGCAAGACCAAAATCTGAGTGGAGCGGGTAGAGGGAATCGAACCCTCAACTAAAGCTTGGGAAGCTTTCGTTTTGCCACTAAACTATACCCGCTCAAAGCGGCTGACTTTGTACCAGATGTTCGCCGGGATTTGAAGTTTTTCTTCGAAAAATGTGTAAGTTGGGTTCATCAAGCTTGTGTGGGAGCTGGCTTGCCTGCGATTGCATCACCTGAGTGTGACTGGCACACCGCGGCGCCTGCATCGCGGGCAAGCCCGGCTCCCACATAAGCCGCCTTTCAGATAGCAAACGCATGCTGCGTCTGGCCCTGGTGATAACGCAACCGACTCACCTGGCGTTCTGGTTTCAAAAAGCCCACCACCGCATCCCGGCTGTCCCTGCAGGCCGCCTTGTGCTCCATGTCCAGAAAATGCCCGGTCGCCTGGATGGTGCTGAAGCTGCTGTTGGCCACGTGCTGGCCAAACAGCTTGGCATCCTCGGCGCTGGTGTATTCATCCCATTCGCCATTCAAAAACAGCACCGGAATGTCGATCTGCCTGGCGGCTTTTAGGTAGCACAGCCGGTCGCTGTTGAGCACGTGGCTGATGTGGAAGTGCATCTGCCCGTATTCATGCTCGGCCAGGCCGCTCACGTGCTTGTAGTTGAAGCGCTTGAACAGTGACGGCAGGTGTTTGCCGATGGTGCTGTTGACCAGGTGGCCGACGCCGTGGCGGTCGAGGTTGCCGAGGTAGTCGACACCGCGTTCGAGGTAGTCGCGCATGGGGGGGTTGATCACCGGCGAGAACGAGCTGATCACGGCCTTTTCCACCCGGCGCGGGCGGTGGGCCAGGGCGACCAGGGCAGCGGCGCCGCCCCAGGAGAACGACAGCACGTGTTCGGCGCCGAAGTGTTCGATGAGTTCCAGCAGGATCTGGCCTTCGACTTCCTTGGTCAGCATGTGCTCATGACGGTTATGGATTTTGGAGCGGCCAGCGTAGGGCTGGTCGTACAAAACCACATTGAATTGCGGGTACAGGCTTTTCACGGTTTGAGCGAAGGATGCCGTGGTGGCCATGGAGCCGTTGACCAGGATGATGGTCTTTGCAGCAACGTCCGCGCGATAGAACTCCGTGTAAACCCGATACTGACCCTGTATATCCAACACAGCGATTTCTGGCCTCATGTCGTAAGACTCCTGGCAAGCGGGTAGGGCGCGCAGATCACTCTGCACGAGCTTTATGACAGGTAGGCATACGCCTGGAAGATGAGGCCCATGTCGGTCCGATAACGGCTGGCCGACGGGTGTTGTTATGGCGGGCTGTTTGCCTGGAACGCCCATAGATCAAGCGCGGGCGGGGCAAGGTGTTTCTTGGAGGTTATGGGGCGACTCGCCAGTCATAATTTGGCTGACGTCTTGATTCAAGCAGCACAGGCGCCAGCTCGCAAGGCGCCAAGCTGGTTTTTTGCCATCACCGGCTGAACGGTCGTCAGACCTGTCGGATTTCTTCGTCGGTCAGTTCCCGATATTCGCCCGGCGCAAGGGTGGCATCCAGCACCAAAGGCCCCATACGCTCACGGTGCAGGCAGATCACCTTGTTATCAAAGTGCCCGAACATGCGCTTCACCTGGTGATAACGGCCTTCGATGATGCTCAGGCGTGCGGTCCTTGGGCCGAGTAGCTCAAGCTCGGCGGGTTGAGTGGTGAGATCTTCAAAGGCGAAATACAGGCCCGCGGCAAAGGTCGCTGCATACTCAGGACCAATGTCCTGCTCGGTATGCACGAGGTAAACCTTGGGCAGTTTGGTCTGGGGTTGGGTCAGGCGCCGCGACCATTGGCCGTCGTTGGTGATCAGCATCAGCCCGGTGGTGTTGAAATCCAGGCGACCGGCGATGTGCAGCTCGTGCTTGTCCGGTTCAACCAGCCAATCAAGCACGGTGGGGTGCACCGGGTCGGCGGTAGCGCTCACGCAACCTTGGGGTTTGTGCAGCATGAAATAACGCGCCGGTTTGCCGGCTTGCAGTACCTCATCATCGACACAGACGCGGCTGAATGCTCGCACTTCATGGTGTGGGTCGCTGACGGCCATGCCATCAACTGTCACCCGTCGCTCAACCAGCAGCACACGCACTTGTTGGCGATTGAAACGCGGCAGGTTGCTGAGGAAACGATCAACGCGCATTACGGCTGTTCAGCCCCATGCAACTGCGCATCCACCTGCGCACAGCGTGGGCACAGGCAGGCCTTATTGCGCAGTTCATCGGGCAGCGCTTCGAGTACCGCCGGGTCGATGGTGACGCTGTAGCACCAACAGGCTTGGTCGGCGGTGCGTGGGTCGGCCAGGGTGCAGTCGTTGCGGGCACCGCAGGCAGGGCAAAGGGTGGGTGTGGTCATGTCGGTTCGGGCTGTATCGCGCAGTTCCCTGCACGATACAGCGCCGCCCCGCTATTGCAAGCTGCGCAGGTAGCCGCGCCAGCCGCCGAAGTGGCTGATGTCCACGGCGCCGGTCAAGCCGTAGGGCTCGCAGATGAAGCCGGTTTCCCAACGCCCGTCGGCCAGTTGCACCTTGCCCAGGCCCAAGGGGGCGGGGATACCGGTGAGGAAGGAGCCCAATTCGCGGCTCGGCAGCTCCCACACTTCCACCTCAATGGCCACGCCGCCTTCACTCACCCGCAACATGCCGGGGCGACAGGGTGGCCCACCGGCCAGCGCGAACAACTGATAGTCGGCCGAGCTGTGGGTGCGCTCCAGCAGGCGCGCGCCACGCCGCACTAATTGGCCGTTAAGCGCCAGCCCCTGCAGGTGCGCGCCGCACACCACCAGCCGGGTAAAGTCATGACCTGCGCTGCCGACAGGCACAGGCAGCGACGTATCGTGCTGGCGCTGCAACGCATCCGCCACGCCCAACAGGTATTGGTCGGTGAACGCTCGGCCAAACAGCGTCACACCCCAAGGCAAACCGTTGTGCATAAAGCCGCTGGGCACGGCGACGGCGGCGTAATCCAGCAGGTTCATGAAGTTGGTGTAGTAGCCCAGCTCGGCGTTGCGCAGCACCGGTTCGGCGCGCAGTTCTTCCAGCGTCACCGGGCGGCCTATGGTCGGCGTCAGTACGCAGTCGAGGCCTTCAAGCATGCCATCGCACTGCGCTTTCAAGGCTTGCAGGCGGTACTGCGCACGGAAGGTCTGTACGCCGTTTACCGCTGGCGCTTTGGCCAGCACCGCACGAATCACCGGCAGCACGGCCTCGGGGTTCTGCTCCATCAGTTCACCGGCCACGCTGTAGCGTTCAGCCACCCACGGCCCTTCGTAGAGCAGGCGCGCGGCTTCCAGGAAGGGCGACAGGTCCAGCGTTACCGGCTCGCCACCCAGTGCAATCAAGCGGTCGATGGCCTGCGCAAACAACTGCGGGCCTTGCTCGCAGCCGAAGTACTCCAGGTCCTGCTCGCGCGGTACGCCAAAACGAAACGCGCGGGGTGCGCCAAACGCCGATGCATCATTCCACGCCGGGTTCGCTCGGCTGTACGCATCCAACGGATCGAGTTTGGCAGTCAGCGCCAGTAACTGGCTGGCCTCGCGCGCGGTGCGGGTAAAGGTGGTGACGCAATCCAGCGTGCGGCACGCCGGCACCACGCCGGCTGTGGAGATCAAGCCTTTGCTCGCCTTGAGCCCCACCAGGTTATTCAGCGCCGCCGGCACCCGCCCGGAACCGGCCGTGTCGGTGCCCAGGGCAAAACTCGCGACACCCAACGCGACGGCCAGTGACGACCCGGCGCTGGAACCGCCCGACGGATATTCCGGCAATACGCTGTTGGGGCACGCGCCATACGGCGAGCGGCTGCCATTGAGCCCGGTGGCGAACTGGTCGAGGTTGGTCTTGCCCACTGGCACCGCGCCCAAGGCGATCAACTGCTCGACAATGCTCGCGTTGCGCTGCGGCACATAGACGAACGCCGGGCACGCGGCGGTGGTGGGAATGCCAGCCAAGTCGATGTTGTCTTTGATCGCAAACGGTACGCCGAATAACGGCAACTCAGCCGGTTCGCGCGCGTCCAATGCGGCCAGGTACGGCTCCAGCTCCGCTTCGGTAAGCAAGTGGATAAACAGGTGATAATCGGGGTTCAAGTGCGCGGCTTTTTCGCGCAGGTGCAGCAGCACTTCACGGGGCGTGGTGTCGCCGCTCAGGTAGGCATTGCGCAGGTTGTCCAGTTGCAGATTCATGGCTTGTCCGCCTGTAGAAATAGAAGAGTCAGTCACGTTCGAGCACCACCACCCGTTGCCCGGCGCCGATGCCGCTGCCGGGTTGCACGGGGATCTCGCGCACGGTGCCGGCGAACGGCGCCACTACCGGGATTTCCATTTTCATCGACTCCAGAATCACCAGCACATCGCCAGCCGACACGCGCTCGCCGTTAGCCACCTGGACTTGCCAGAGGTTGCCGGCGATCGGGCTGTCGACACTGATTTGGTCGGCCTGCAACGGCGTGTCTGCACCTTGTGGTGCCGCGAGTTCTTCACTGTCGAAATGCGCTTGGCCACTGGCAATCCAGCGTTCACGCTCGGCATTGAAGGCGTGCTGCTGATGCTCACGAAACGCGCCAATGCTTGCGGCTTCGCGCGCGAGGAAATCCTGATACTCCGCGAGGTTCAACTGGCTGTGCTCGATGCTCAATTCAAAGCGCCCCAGCGGAAAGTCGCGCCGGATCTGCACCAGCTCATCAGCCGTCACCGGGTAAAAACGGATCTGGTCAAAGAACCGCAATAACCACGGCTTGCCATCAAACGCCGAGACCTCCCGGTAGCGGTTCCACATCTGCAAGGTGCGGCCCACAAACTGATAACCGCCTGGGCCTTCCATGCCGTACACGCACAAATAAGCGCCGCCAATGCCCACCGAATTCTCGGCGGTCCAGGTGCGCGCCGGGTTGTATTTGGTGGTCACCAGACGGTGGCGCGGGTCCAGCGGCGTGGCCACCGGAGCGCCGAGGTAGACGTCACCCAAGCCCATCACCAGGTAGCTGGCATCGAACACCGTGTGGCGCACTTCATCGAGGTTGGCGAGGTCGTTGATGCGGCGAATGAACTCCAGGTTGCTCGGGCACCACGGCGCGTCCTTGCGCACGGTGGTCATGTATTTTTCGATCGCCAGCTGACACGCCGGGTCGTCCCACGACAGCGGCAAGTGCACGATGCGCGAGGGCACTTGCAGGTTGGGGGTGGCGCACACAGCGGCCCATTGCGTGGTGATCAACGCCAGTAAACCAGCCAGCGGCAGTTGTTCGGGCTGGTAGTGGATTTGCAGGGAACGGATGCCTGGGGTCAGGTCGATGACACCTGGCAGGGCGAGAGTTTCCAGGGCTTGCATGAGTGCATGAGCACGAAAGCGCAGCACCAGGTCCAGCTCGGGGGCGCCGATTTCCAGCAGCAGGTGAGTGTCGCCGGCGAGGCGGGCGACGAGGCGGGTGTCGCCTTCACCCAACTCCAGCACCACAGGCGATCCGATCGTAAGTGGGCCACGGTCGATGTGGGAGCCGGGCTTGCCCGCGATGGCATCAATGTGGTCTGCCTGAGGTACCGAGTTGTCTGGATCGCAGGCAAGCCAGCTCCCACATTGATCCCATTTCAGGGCGAGGTCGCGGGCGGTTTTCAGGTTCACCGGTTCGAACCGCAGTTTGTCCCCGGCCTTGAGTTGCCCCAACTGCCAAAGGTCCGCCTCGATCACCGTCACCGGGCACACAAACCCGCCAAGGCTCGGCCCATCCGGCCCCAGGATCACCGGCATGTCCCCGGTGAAATCCACCGCGCCGATGGCATAGGGGTTGTCATGGATATTCGACGGATGCAGCCCCGCTTCGCCACCGTCCGTGCGCGCCCATAAAGGTTTTGGCCCGATCAGTCGCACGCCGGTGCGGCTGGAGTTGAAGTGCACTTCCCATTGGGTGGCGAAGAAGGTGACGATGTATTCAGGCTTGAAGTATTCCGGCGCGCCGTGCGGGCCATAAATCACCCGCAGCGTGCGCACCGCAGGCAGGGGTTCCGCGATCAATTGCTGGCCGGCGTCGGCGTCTGTCAGTGGCAGCAAATGCAACACATCGCCAGTGCGTAAAGCGCGCCCGGCGTGCCCGCCGAACTGGCCGAGGGTGAAGGTGCTTTTGCTGCCCAGGTAATCTGGCACTTGCAACCCGCCGCGCAGGCACAGATAGCTGCGCGCACCGGCACCTATGATGCTGCCAAGGCTCAACACCGCGCCTGCTTCAATCCGCAACGCGGTGTTCATCGGCACTGGTTGGTCGTTCAGCAACAGCGTGATGGCTGCGCCGGTAACAGCGACGACCGCCGCGCAATTAAAGCGCAACAGCGGCCCATTCATGGTGATTTCCAGCGCCGCCGCGCCGTCGTCGTTACCCAGCAGGCGATTGCCCAGGCGCAGTGCGCGGCTGTCCATTGGCCCGGAGGGCGGCACACCGACGGCCCAGTAGCCGAGGCGGCCGGGGTAGTCCTGCACACTGGTTTGGGTGCCGGCGCTGAGCACTTCGAAGGTGCTGGCGCTGTAGACCAGGCCTTCCAGGCAACGCGTCCACGGGCGGCCGCTGGCAAACGGCGTGGCCAGCAGGATTTGGCGCAGGTAGTCGCGGTTGGTTTCCACGCCGTAGAGCTGGCTGTCGCTCAATGCCTGATGCAGATTCAGACGCGCCTGTTCGCGGGTCGGCGCCCACGTGATGAGCTTGGCGATCATCGGGTCGAAGTAGGGCGGTATCTCGCAACCGGCTTGCACCCAGGTGTCGATCCGCAAACCTTCAGCCGTCGGGAAATCCACACGGGTTAACAGGCCTGGGCTCGGCTGGAAATCCTTGCCTGGATCTTCCGCATACAGCCGCGCCTGAATCGCGTGGCCCTGAGGGTGCAGCTTCAATTCGCTCAACGCAGGTAGTTCACCCGCCGCCAATTGCACCATCCAGCGAACAAGGTCGACGCCCCAGACTTGTTCGGTGACGCCGTGTTCTACCTGCAGGCGCGTGTTCACTTCGAGGAAGTAGAAGCGGCCGTCAGCGCTGTCAAAGATGAACTCTACGGTGCCGGCGCTGCGGTAATTGACCGCCCTGGCCAGGGTGATGGCCGCCGTGCACAAGGCTTCGGCCATGCCGTCGGGCAGGTTCGGCGCGGGTGTTTCTTCGAGGACTTTCTGGTTGCGCCGTTGCACGGAACAGTCGCGCACGCCAAGGGCGATGACGTCGCCCAAACCGTCGCCGAACACCTGCACTTCCAGGTGGCGGGCGTGCTCGATGTATTTCTCGATAAACACACCGGCATCGCTGAAGTTGTTTTGCCCCAGGCGTTTGACCGCTTCAAAGGACTCACTCAGCTCTGTCGCATTGTGGCACACACGCATGCCGATGCCACCGCCGCCTGCGGTGCTTTTGAGCATGACCGGATAGCTCACGGTTTCGGCCGCCAGCAACGCTGTATCGAGGCTGTCGAGCAGCTCGGTGCCTTCCAATAATGGAATTTGATGGTGTTTGGCCAAGGCCCGCGCGGTGTGCTTGAGGCCGAATACGCGCAGCTGTTCGGGTGTCGGACCGACGAAGGCTATCCCCGCATTTTCGCAGGCTTGGGCAAAGGCGGCGTTCTCTGAGAGAAAACCGTAGCCAGGATGAATCGCCTTGGCGCCACAGGCCTTGGCGGTGGCGAGGATTTTTTCCACTGCCAGGTAGGTGGCCGCCGCCGCGCCTTCGCCGAGGCTGTAGGCCTCGTCGGCTTGCTGGATATGCAGGCTGGCTGCGTCGGCTTCGGCGTAGACGGCGATGCCTTTGACCTGCAGCTCGCGCAAGGTGCGCAGGATGCGGCAGGCGATGGCGCCACGGTTGGCGATCAAGAGTTTTTCGAACATAGCAAAACCCTGCGGGCCGTCCCGCAAAGTGAGGGAGCACTGCGGTCGTCCGCAGTGCCTGTGGTCAGTGTGGGAGCCGGGGTTGCCCGCGATGGCGGTAGGGCAGTCAGCTTATCGGTTGGCTGATGGACCGCTATCGCAGGCAAGCCAGCTCCCACAGTTGATCGCTAGTGTTTTCGGATGCATTGCCCGGCTCGGGACTGGCACAGGGCGAATAACCACTTACGCAGGCGTTTTATTTTCAGTTCCATACCAGTAACTCCGCAGCCGTCGGGTTGTAGCCATTGCATGGATTGTTCAGTTGCGGGCAGTTGGAGATCAGCACGATCACGTCCATCTGCGCACGCAGGTCGACGTACTTGCCGGGCGCGGAAATGCCGTCTTCAAAGGTCAGCCCGCCGTCGGCGGTGACCGGCACATTCATGAAGAAATTGATGTTCGGCCCGATGTCACCTTTACCCAGCCGGCCGTCGTGGGCGCAGGCGCGCAGGTAGTTGTCGCGGCAGCTGTGCATGTAGCGTTTTTCCAGAGCGTAGCGCACGGTGTTGCTCTCTTGGGCACAGGCACCGCCGAGGGTGTCGTGGCGCCCGCAGGTGTCATCGACGATGGTCAGCATCGGCTGGCCAAGGTTGGAATACAGCACGCTGCCGGTGCTCAGGTACACGCGGTTTTGCCGGCGTAATGTGCGCTGTACGTCGTAGCGTTCCTTGGGGTTTTTGCGGCTGTAGAACAGCGTGTCGACGGCCTGGTTGCCCTCCAGGTCGAGGATGCGCAGGGTCTGCCCGGCCTTGACCTCCATCAGCCACGGTTCGCCGGCGGGAATGATGGCGCGGTACACGGCTGCCTCGGGTTGTTTCAGTGCGATAGACATGGCAGTTCCTCAGGCGAACAGACGGTCGGTGTTGATAAAGCCGCGCTCGTTTTCCGGGCGCGAAGTACGGCACTGTTCGGCGACGCTGGAATCGGCGTTCATCCAGCTGAGTTTCAGCGGTTGCGGCGCGTAGTTCGGGTTGGGGTCCATCGGGTGTTGCAGCGCGGTCAGCACCACCAGTGTGTCCATCGGCGCGTAGAGTTCGATGTAGTCGCCGGCTTTGGAATTGCCCGGTACAAAGTGCAGGCCGCCGCCTTCGTCAACGCTGACCCGGCTGAACAGGTTGAGGGTCATCAGCAGGTCGCTAAGCCCCAACCCCCACTTGCCCAATTCCACCAACAGGTTGTCGGTGCCGTTGCGAAAGAAGCCGTTGCGCAGCTCCTGATAACGGCCCTGGCCGTACTTCTCGGCCACTTCGGCGGCGCACAGCACGCCGCCGATGCTGTCGCTCCAGCCGCAGGTGTCGGCGGTGATGGCTGCCAGCACGCGGCCCATGTCCGAGTACAGGCAGTGGCCGCGGGTGAGCTTGGCGGTGTGTTGGCATTTGAGGCTGTCGGGCAGGTTCAGACGCTCGGTTTTTTCATTGGCATTGAGCAGGGTCAGGCTGACGTTGGCACCACCGCGAATATCCGTGAGGCGCAGCAGTTGGCCGCGCTTGAGCACAAAGGAGCGGTGGCCGCCGCCGGGCAGCATTTCTTCGGCGAAGGGTGGGAACAGTTGAATGGAATCGGTCATTTGCAAGTCGCTCCAAGTTCGGCGGCCAGCGCTTTGCGGCGCTCGCTGTTCAAAGGGATGTCGTAGGTGATGCGCGCGCCATAGGCGCCGGGGGCGTGGGGGTCGACACGGACTTTGTCGAACACCAGCAAGCGTGTGCCGAGGCTGAAACCTTCGCTGAGGTCGTGGGTGACCATGAACACCGTCAGCCGGGTTTCGCGCCATAGCGCCAGCAACAGCTGATGCATGTCTTTGCGAATGCCCGGGTCGAGGGCGCCGAAGGGTTCGTCCAGCAGCAACACGCGGGGTTTCATGATCAGGGCTTGGGCGATGGCCAGGCGTTGCTGCATGCCGCCGGAGAGCTGCGCCGGGTATTTGTCCAGTGCGTGGCCGAGGCCGACTTTTTGCAGCAGGGCGGCGGCCTGTTCCCGTGCGTCTTGTTTGGCTTTGCCGAACAGCCGTCCCAGCAGCGGCGAGCGCGGTAGCTCAAGGCCAAGCGCAACGTTGTCCAGCACCGTCAAATGCGGGAACACCGAGTAACGCTGGAACACCACGCCACGGCTGGCATCCGGCTCGCCGGCAAGTGGTTGGCCGTCCAGCAGGATCTGGCCTTTGCTCGCGGTTTCCTGGCCCAGTAACAAGCGCAGGAAGGTCGATTTTCCGCAGCCGGACGTGCCGACCAGGGTGCAAAACTCACCCTCATTGACGTGCAGGTTGAGCCCTTCCAACACCACCTGTTCGCCATAGCGCTGCCACACATTGTTGACGCTGATAAAACTCATGGCCGCGCTCCTTCGTACCAGGGGAACGCACGCCGTGTGAGGGTTTTGAGGCCCCAGTCCATCAGCCAGGCGAGCAGGGTGATCCACACCACGTAGGGCAAGATCACGTCCATCGCCAGGTAGCGGCGCACCAGGAAGATCCGGTAGCCGAGGCCGTCGGTGGAGGCGATGGCTTCGGCGGCGATCAGGAACAACCACGCCGAGCCGAGCATCAGCCGCAGCGAGATCAGCAGACGTGGCAGCAGTTGCGGTAGCACCACACGCAGCATCAGGGTCCAGGTGGAGGCGCCGAGGGTCTGTGCCTTGACCAGCAACTCGACGGGTATTTCCCGGGCGCGCTGTTCCAGGTCGCGCGCCAGGCACGGTGTTACACCGATGACGATCAGCATGACTTTGGACAACTCTCCCAGCCCAAACACGATGAACAGAATCGGCAGGATCGCCAGTGGCGGCACCATTGACAGCACCGTGAGCAGTGGCGACAACGGCGCGCCAAACAACGGCAGTGTGCCGGCGGCGATGCCCAGGCACAGGCCGGCGAGGGCGCTGATGCCCAAGCCGATCGCCAGGCGGCGCAGGCTGGAGGCGCTGTCTTGCCACAGCACATATTCACCGGTGCGCGTATCGGCGCTGAACGCCAGGCGTTTCACCGCGTCGCCCATTTGCGCGGCGCTGGGCAGCAGTTTGTCGTTGGGGTTATCCGCCAGGCGCTCGGCCGAGCCTACAAAGTAGGCGAACAGCAGCAGGGCGAACGGCAGCAGCACCAACAGCAGGCGGCTGGAGCGTTCCGGGTGACGGTTGATCAGGCGCATGGCCGGGTCCTCTTACAGCGTGCCGTCGGCGGCCATCTGCACGTAGCTGGGGTCGAAATGCAGCTTGAGGTTGGCGGTGTCGCCGCTGGTGATGCCATTGGCGAAGCTCATGCCCACGGCGCTGGCGTCCCTGGCCCCTTCGCCGAGCAGGCCGTGTTCAAACGAGAACTCGGCGACCTTGCGCAGGGTGGCGGGCAGTTGCGCGCTGGTGGCGAACGCCAGCGCTTCCTTGGGCGTGGCGAACAGCTTGGTGGTGTCCAGTTGCGCCTGGAAACCCTTGAGGTCGGTGCCGGAGGCCTTGGCCATATGTTCAAGCGCCGCGGTGCTGGCAGCGTTTTTGGCGTTCATCAGCGCGACCACTTCAAACCAGGCGCCGGTCAGCGCTTTGCCCAGGGCCGGGTTGTCTTTGAGGGTTTGGGTGTTGACCACCATCATGTCCATGATTTCGCCGGGCACTTTGCTGGAGTCGAACACTTGGGTGACGCCCGGTTTAGCCTTGATCTCGGAGAGCATCGGGTTCCAGGTGGTCACGGCTTGCACCTGGTCGGTGTTGAAGGCCGCGGCGATGTCGGCGTCGGAGGTGTTGACGACTTTGAGGTCTTTTTCGGTGAGATCAGCGGATTCCAGGGCGCGGGCGAGCAGGTAGTGAGACACCGAGAGTTCCACCAGGTTGACGTTCATGCCCTTGAGGTCGGCCACGGTCTTGCCGGTGCCCTTGATCACCACGCCATCATTGCCGTTGGAAAAGTCGCTGACCACCAGCGCGGTGCTGTCCACACCACCGGCGGCGGGAATGGTCAGGGCGTCCATGTTGGTCATGGTGCAGCCGTCGAACTGGCCAGCGGTGTATTGGTTGATGGACTCGACATAGTCATTGAGCTGCACCATGTCGATCTTGATGCCGTACTTCTTGGCCCACGTGTCGAGGATGCCTTGGCTGCCGGCGTATTCCCACGGCATCCAGCCGGCATAGATAGTCCAGCACACACTGAAGTGGTCTTTGGTCGCGGCTTGGGTTTGAAAGCTCAGCACGGCGGCGAAGGCGGCGGCGAGCAGGGCGGGTAAACGGATTGTGGGCATGGGGCTTCTCCAGTTGAACATGGGCGAGCAGGAGCAACGCGGCACCGTGAACGGTGGCTTGTCTCCCGGGCTTTTATCCCGCCGTGTAACCTCAACTGGAGGTCGCCAACTCTCGGACCAGCCACTCGCTTTTCAAGCGAGCCGGAACCCTAGTCGGCCATTGCAAATTGTGGTGCCGCGAACCTGTGATGAATCCTGCACGGGAGAGGCAAAGCGAGAGTCGTGCCAACTGGGCCAGAGGCCCGGTTTACGGCCGGGCGTGGCGGGGAAGAGGGGTATGCGTGCGCCACTCGGGTGCGTTGGCGCACTGCAATGAGGCGGTTACAACCGGAACTTGCTGACCAGCACGTTGAATGAGGTGGCCAAGCGGGACAGGTCCTGGCTGGAGGCGTTGGTCTGGTTGGCACCGGCAGCGGTCTGGGTCGACAGGTCCTGGATGTTGAGGAGGTTGCGGTCCACTTCGCGGGCTACCTGCGCCTGCTCTTCCGACGCGGAGGCGATCACCAGGTTGCGTTCGTTGATCTTCGCCACGCTGGCGGTGATGCGTTCCAGGGCTTCGCCGGCGTTTTGCGCCAGGGTTTGGGTGTTGTTGGCCCAGGTCAGGCTTTTGTTCATGGCTGCCACGGCGTCATCGGCGCCGACCTGCACTTCGCCGATCATTTTTTCGATATCGACGGTGGAGGTCTGGGTGCGATGGGCCAGCGCGCGGACTTCATCGGCCACCACCGCAAAACCACGGCCTTGCTCACCCGCGCGTGCGGCTTCGATGGCGGCGTTAAGGGCCAGCAGGTTGGTCTGGTCGGCGATACCGCGGATCACGTCGATCACCTTGCCGATCTCGCGCACCTGGCTGGCCAGGTCGGCCACCGATTGTGTCGAATCGTTGATCTCGACCACCATCGAACTCATACCGGACACGGCCTGCGCCACCTGCTCACGGCCTTCCTCCGCTTCAGTGGTGGCCTGGCGCGAGGCTTCGGAGGTCGACACCGCATTGCTTGCCACTTCATCCACCGCCGCCGTCATCTGGTTGACGGCAGTGGCGGCTTGCTGGATTTCGTCATTCTGGCGCGTGAGGCCACGGCTGCTTTCGTCGGTGACCGCACTGAGTTCTTCAGCGGCGGAGGCGAGCTGGTCGGCGGCGTTGGCGATTTCCACCAGCGTGCTTTTCAGCCCGCCCTGCATGTCGGCCAATGCCATCAACAATTTTCCGGCTTCGTCAGTACGGTCGGTGATGATGGCTTGGGTCAGGTCACCCTTGGCAATGCGTTGGGCGCTCTCGACGGCCTGGGCGATAGGGCGGGTGATCAGGCGGGTGATCAGCACGCCAATGATGAGGGCGATGATGAAGGCCAGCACGATGCCGCTGATCATCCAGGTCAACGCGCTGCTGCGTAGGTCGGCGGCGGCGGCGGCGCCTTCCTGGATCTGGCGGTTGTTGGAATCGATAATCACACGGATCAGCTCGCGCGCCTGACGGAACAGCTCATTGTTGGTGCTGTTGAGCTGAGCGCGCGCCTGCTCGAGCTGGCCGCCGTTCATCATCGCGACGATGCGCTCGGAGTTGCTGATGTAGGTGGGCCAGATCTGGTCGAGCTTGTCACCGGCTGCCCGTTCGTCGTCTGCCAGCGGCGTGGCGCGGTAGGTGGCGTAGGCGCTCTGGCTGCGTTTGAGTTCGTTGGCGATGTCCTGGGTCACGCGGTCGCGGTCCTGGGCGGAGACGTCGCCCTTGCTGGCGTCCAGCAAACGGTACAGACCACGGTTGTGGGCGACCAGACCATTGAGCGTACTTGCCGTGTTGCTGACGGAAACCAGGTTGTTGGAGAACGTGAGTTCCAATGCGCTGGAAAGGCGCACGACGCTTTTGATACCCAGCAGGCCAACCCCGAGGGTGACCAGTGCGCACAGTAGGAATGAAAGCAGCAGCTTGGTTGAAATTTTCATGACTCTAATCCGGCGATATTGGCGAGGGGCGCACGATAGAGCCTCCCTGGCCATGTGCGATGTCATAGTGACATCATCGCAATCGACAAGGTTCCGGGCCAGCAAAATTTACTGAATCGATAAAGTAACTTGATAGTTACCGGGATGCGCAACGGATCGTATCGACCGCCTACGGTCATGTATCAAGTTGTTACCAAAACGCACCAGATCTGGTTTTCGATGTCCGATACTGTGTCATTCGGCGAAAGCCGGGTGCCGCCCTCCCGCGTCGCTGGAGGTGCTCTTCCGCGGTCCAGGAGGCCGCCATGTATCGACGACTGCTGCTCAGCGCTTTACTCGGTCTTACCCTTTCTGCTTGTGTGCCCTACTACGATGGAGGCGGTAGCTACTATCGATCCGAGGTCTACACCGCGCCGGCGCCGGCGTATTACTACGGCGGTGGCACGTACTATTCGGCGCCACGTTATTACGCACCGGCTCCGCGCTATTACGCCCCCGCACCGCGTTACTACTCGGCGCCGCGTTATTACCAACCGGCCCCGCGCTACTACCCCTCGGGCCCAAGGGGCGGTTACCGGCCTTATCCGAACCAGGGTTGGGGCGATCACGGCGGCAGAGGCGGGCACGGTCGGGGTGGCGATCATGGAGGTGGCCGCGGCGGTCACCGCTGACAGGCCTTGAATGCAAACGGCGCAGGAAGCGCCGTTTTTTGTGGGCGACACTTTTCAGTAATCGGACAAATCCGCCAGCGGATGCCGGCCTTCCCACACCTTGTTGAAATGCGCCTGCACCACCGCGTCCGGGATCGTATTGATATCCGGCCAGTGCCAATGGGGCGTCTGGTCCTTGTCGATCAAGCGCGCCCGCACGCCTTCGGCAAACTCCGGGTAACGGCAGCAATTGAGGCTCAGTGTGTATTCCATCTGGAACACCTCGGCCAACGACAGGTGCCGCGCCCGCTGGATCTGCTCCCACACCAGGTGCGCGGTCAGCGGGCAGCCTTCACTCAGGTTTTTGCCGGCGCGGCTGAACAGCGGGTCGGCGTGCTCACGTAACGGGCTCAAGGCGCGCCAGGCACAGCGCACATCAGCCACATCCAGCCATTCGTCGATCTGCGCACGGCGCGGCAGCCATTGCGCTTCGGGTTGCTGGTCAACGGCTTCCTGGGCGAGCGCCTTGAGCAGGCTGTTGAGCTGCATCGCGGTTTGTTCCTGCCAGTTCAATTGCAGCAGGCCATCTATCAACGCTTCCTGCTGGTCATCGCGCAGGAAACGGTCGGCCAGGCCCAGGTCCAACGCATCGCGGCCGTTGATATGGGCGCCGGTGAGGCCAAGGAATAACCCCAGCTTGCCCGGTAACCGCGACAGGAACCAACTGGCCCCAACATCCGGGTACAGGCCGATGCTGATCTCGGGCATGGCCAGGCGGCTGCTCGGTGTGACGATACGCACCGAAGCGCTCTGCAGCAGGCCCATACCCCCGCCCAATACATAGCCGTGGCCCCAGCAGATCAGCGGTTTGGGGTAGGTGTGCAGGCGGTAGTCGAGGCGGTATTCAGCGGCGAAGAACTGCGCGGCCAGGGCGGGCACTTCGCCGGGGAGTTCACGGCAGGCCTGGGCCAGGCTGCGGACTTCGCCACCGGCGCAAAAGGCTTTGGGGCCATTGCCGCGCAGCAGTACACACACGATATTCGGGTCTTTGGCCCAGGCATCCAGGCGTTCGTCCAAGGCCAGGATCATGGGCAGGGACAGTGCGTTGAGGGATTTTTCCGCGTCCAGGCTGGCGATGCCGAGGCGGGCACCGTCGCTGCCGGTCAGCTCTTCGAAGTGCAGGTTCATCGTGACCTCAATCGAGAAAGTGAAGGTTCAGTATGAACGCTTCAAAGGAAAGTGCCGATGATGTGTCAGATCAATTGACAAGCGGGGTCGGCTTTCCTAGGGTTCGCCCATTCTTTTTTACACGATGAACACACCATGACCGAAGGCGACCGCATCAAACTCGAACCCAGCTGGAAACACGCCCTGCGGGATGAGTTCGACAAGCCCTACATGGCCGAACTACGCGAGTTCCTGCGCCAGGAACATGCCGCCGGCAAAGAGATCTACCCGCCTGGCCCGCTGATCTTCAATGCGCTCAACTCCACACCGTTGGACAAGGTCAAGGTGGTGATCCTCGGCCAGGACCCATACCACGGCCCCGGCCAGGCCCATGGCCTGTGCTTCTCGGTACAACCGGGCGTGCCGACGCCGCCGTCACTGGTCAATATCTATAAAGAGCTCAAGCGCGACCTGAACATCGACATTCCCAACCACGGCTGCCTGCAAAGCTGGGCCGACCAGGGCGTGCTGATGCTCAACACCACCATGACCGTGGAGCGCGCGAATGCCAATGCCCACGCGGGCAAGGGTTGGCAGTTCTTTACCGATCGTGTGATCGAAGTGGTCAGCGAGCACCAGCCGCACCTGGTGTTCCTGTTGTGGGGCGCCCATGCGCAAGGCAAGCAAAAGCTGGTGGATGCGACCAAGCACCTGGTGCTGACCTCGGTGCACCCGTCGCCGCTGTCGGCGTATCGCGGGTTTTTGGGGTGTGGGCACTTCGGTCGTACCAACAAGTTTCTTGAGCAGAATGGCGAGACGCCGATTGAGTGGCGGTTGCCGCCAGCCTGAAGGTTAACCGCAACCTACTGTGGGAGCTGGCTTGCCTGCGATGACGATCTATCAGCCGATACATTTATTGACTGAACCACCGCTATCGCAGGCAAGCCAGCTCCCACATTGGAATTTTTTGAAGGCTTAGATTTTTTCCGGCTGACGATTCCAGTGCCTGAACAACGGCTCAGCCAAAAACAGCACAAACAACAAGCGCATCACTTGCATCGCCGTTACCAGCGGCACCGATAGCTGCAAAGTCTCTGCCGTGAGGCTCATTTCGGCAATGCCGCCCGGCATCATGCCCAGGGTGAGTGAGCGCAAATCCAGCTGCGTCAGCGCGCTCAAGCCCACCGCCGCCAACGTCGCAAGCGCCATGGTCAAGGCGGTGCCGATCAAGGTACGGCCCATGAACGACGGCGCACGACGGAAGAACTGACGGTTGAAGTGGCAGCCCAGGCCGCTGCCGATCAGCCACTGGCCGATCTGGCTGCCGCCGTCCGGCAGGCCGTAATGCAAGTCCCAGACAACACTGGCAGTCGCGCTGACCAACAGTGGCCCGAACAACCACGGGTTTGGCTGACGTAAACGCTGCCAGCCCCAGGCCACCAGCGCGCCCAGCGGGAACAGCAGCGCCAGCCAACCCCAACTCACTGGCGCCGGGTGAAACTGCGGCGTGCCGCCTTCGAGCAAGTACTTGAAGATCGCCGGCACACACAGCACCACCACCAGCACACGCAAACTTTGCCCCGCTGCGACACGGCTGAGCACTGCGCCATTACGGGCGCCGAGGTTGACCATTTCACCGGAACCGCCCGGCATGCTGGAGAAAAACGCGGTGGCGCGGTCTTCGCCGCTGCGGCGCATTAACCACACGCCGACCACGCTCGACAGGCTGGTGATCAGCGCACCGAAGAAAATCAGGCCGAAGTGGCTCATCACTTGCTCGATCACCACCGGCGTGAAGTGCAGGCCGATGCCGATGCCTACCACCCATTGGCCACATTTGCGCCCGCCGGGAATCTCCGCCAACTGCCACGGCGTGAGGCAGCGCACCAGGATAATCGCCAGCAACGAGCCGACCATATAGGGCAAAGGCCAGCCGACGAGGCTGGCCAGGTAACCGCCGGCCAGGCCGACCAGCGGTGTTGCCCACCATTGTTTAAAGGTGACCTCAGACATCGGCCAGGGCGCGACGCTGTTGGGCACGTTTACGCCAGATACGCAGCAGCGGCACGAACAACATGATCGCCGTCAGTACCCACACGCCAAAGGTGATCGGGCTGGACCAGAGGATTTCCAGCGCACCGTTGGAGATCGACAGCGCGCGGCGCAGGTTCTGCTCCATCAGGCCACCGAGGATAAAGCCCAGCAGTACCGGCGACAGCGGGAAGTCCAGCTTGCGCAGGATGTAACCGAAGATGCCGATGCCGACCATCAGGAACAGGTCGAAGGTGGTGGCGTGAACCGCGTACACACCGATGGCGGTGATGATGGCGATCACCGGCACCAGCGCCCAGTTCGGTACGGCGAGGATGCGCGTGAAGATGCGGATCATCGGGATGTTGAGGATCACCAGCATGATGTTGGCGACAAACAACGAAGCGATCAGGCCCCAGACGATGTCCGGTTGCTGTTGGAACAGCAGCGGGCCGGGTGTGATGTTGTACAGCGACAGCGCGCCGATCATCACCGCCGTGGTGCCCGAACCGGGTACGCCTAGGGTGAGCATCGGCACCAGGGCGCCGCAGGCGGACGCACCGATTGCAGTTTCCGGCGCAGCGAGGCCGCGCATGTCGCCCTGGCCGAATTTGCCGCTGGCACCGGCCAGGCGTTTCTCGGTCATGTAGGCAACAGCCGAAGCGAGGGTTGCACCAGCACCCGGCAGCACGCCCATGATGAAACCGAGCAGGCCGCAGCGGATGTTAACTACAAAGACAGCACCGGCTTCCTTCAGATTGAACATCATGCGCCCGGTGGCTTTTACCGCTTCCTGGCCACGGTGGGTTTTTTCCAACAGCAACAGGATTTCGCTGATGGAAAACAGACCCAGTACCAACACCACAAACTGGATGCCGTCGGTGAGGTGGATGTTGTCGCCGGTAAAACGGTACACGCCGCTGTTGGCATCGATGCCCACGGCCGAGAGGAACAGGCCGATCAGCGCTGCAACAAACGTCTTCAGCGGTTTGTCACCGGCCATGCCGCCCAGGCAGACAATCGCGAACACCATCAGTACGAAATATTCCGCCGGGCCGAAGGCAATCGCCCATTTGGCCAGCAGCGGCGCAAACAGCACCATGCCGCAGGTGGCGATAAACGCGCCGATGAACGAACTCCATGCCGACAGCGACAACGCCACACCGGCCAGGCCTTTGCGGGCCATCGGGTAGCCGTCGAGGGTAGTCATTACGGTAGAAGCTTCGCCCGGGATGTTGAGCAGGATCGAGCTGATACGGCCGCCGTATTCGCAGCCCAGGTACACGGCCGCGAGCAGGATCAGCGCCGATTCCGGCGGCAGGCCCAACGCGAACGCGATGGGGATCAACAAGGCCACGCCGTTGATCGGGCCCAGGCCTGGCAACAGGCCGACCACGGTGCCGATCAAGGTGCCACACAGCGCGGTCACCAGGTTGTAAGGGGTCAGTGCAACGCCGAAGCCCTGGCCCAAATAGCTGAACGTATCCATATCAGTTCTCCAGAACTTCAAGCAGGCCGAGGGGCAGCGGTACATCCATGGCCTTGTCGAACAGCAGGTACAGGCCGATAGCCATGAGGGTGACGATCACTACGCTGGGCAACCAGCGGCCGCCATACAGGCGTGCCATCGGAATACCGATCAACATGCTGCTGAGGATGAAACCCAAGGGCTCGAAAGTGCCGGCGAACACGATCAGCAGCGCGACGCAAAGGCTGATCTTGATCAGGGTTTCGCGGTCCAGCGCGGGTTCTTCTTCGGTGTGCTTGGTTGGCTGCGGGCGAAAGATCATGTAGATCAGGCCCAGGCTCATCAGGCCGAGCATCAGCAGCGGAAAGGCACGTGGGCCGACCGGCTCGTAGGAAAACGCCGCCTGATACGGCCAGGCCATCAGTGCCAGGCCGGCGCAGACCAGCAGCATCACCGAGGCGAAAATGCGTTGTAAGAGCATGTGGAACTCCTGGGCCGCGCCGCCCGTTAAAGAGGGCGCAGCCGTGCAAAAGAGGGGCGATTACTGGATCAGGCCGAACTCTTTGGCCAGCACTTTGTAGTCAGCCACCTGTTTCTTCACGTAGGTGTCCAGCTCCGGGCCGGTCATGGCAAACGGGAACAGCTCGCGCTGGTCACGCAGCTTGGCGAACTCTTCGGAGGCCAGCAGTTTGTCGAACGCTTCTTTCCACCAGGCGTAGTCGGCATCGCTGACTTTTGGCCCAAGGTAGAAACCGCGGACCACTGGCCAGACGATGTCGTAGCCTTGCTCTTTGGCGGTCGGAATGTTCTTCATTTCCGGCTCGTCCAGGCGCTCTTCGGCGAACACCGCTAGCAGGCGCATGTCACCGCTGAGGATGTGCGGCATGGAGTCGGAGATGTCGGTGCTGCCCACCTGGATGTGGCCGCCGAGCAGGGCGGTGGCGATTTCACCGCCGCCTTCGAGGGCGACATAACGCAGTTCGCGCGGGTTGATGCCGGCGGCCTTGGCGATCAGGGCGGTTTGCATCCAGTCCTGGCTGCCTACGGTGCCGCCGGAACCGATCACCACGCTGCCCGGATCTTTCTTCAAGGCTTTGACGAGATCGTCGAGGGTCTTGTAGGGCGAATCGCTTTTCACTGCGATGGCACCGTAGCTGGTGCCGACCGCTGCCAACCAACGCACGGCGCTTTCATCAAAACGGCCGAACTTGCCCTGGGCCAGGTTCAACAGCGAACCGCTGGACCAGGCCACCAGTGTGCCGCCGTCCGCTGGGCGCTGTGCTACCACCGCGTTATAGGCCACCGCGCCCACGCCGCCGGGCATGTAGGTCACACGCATCGGTTTACTCAGCAGCTTCTCATTGACCAACGCGCTTTGCGCCAGTTTGCAGGTCAGGTCAAAACCACCGCCGGGGGAGGCTGGGGCGATGCATTCCGGGCGTTTGGGTTCGTCGGCGGCCAGCAGTTGGCCGGCGAACAACATGCAGCCGGCGGCGAGGGCCAATTTACGCAGTGAATAGGTCATTTGAATCTCCGTCTTGTTGTTATTTAGGGGCTACTACCAAAGTGCGACGCTATAGCTGACCAGCACGCGTACTTCATCCGCATCACGGGCCGAGTAGTTGGAGCGGTACGTGGCGTTACGCAGGCGAAACGCGACATCCTTGAACGTGCCGCTTTGCACGATGTAGCGGATCTCGCTGTTGCGCTCCCACTCCTTGCCGGTCTCGCCGTTCTTGAGCTTGATGTTGTCACCCGACAGGTAACGGCTCATGAAGCTCAGACCGGGAATGCCCAGCTTGGCGAAATCGTAGTCGTAGCGCGCTTGCCAGGAGCGTTCTTCGGCGCCGGCAAAGTCGTTGATCTGTACGAAGTTGACCAGGTACGGGTCGGCCCCATCCACATACGGAAAGGCGCTGTCGCCGGACATGTGCTGGTAGCCGGCGCTGAGCTTATGGCCATTGAGGGCATAGCTGAACAGGCCGTTGAGGGATCTGTTGTCGATCTTGCCGCCATGGGCCGCGCCCGTGTCATCACTGATGGCCAGGCGCAGGTCGGTGCCGAAGGTGCCGGGGCCGAGTGGGCGCGAGGCCACCAGGCCGAGGAAGTGCTGGCGGTACACGTCATCGAGTTGGGCGAAGTGGTAACTGCCGGTGATCTTGTCGGCGAGCTTGTAGTCAACGCCGCCGAAGTTGAAGTGCTTGCCGGTAGCCCCGCTGACGAAACGGCTGTTCTTGTTATTGAGGGCGATTTCTTCGTAGTCGGTGGAATCGCGGTCTTTGGCTTTGTCCAGGCGGCCGCCGGTAAACACCAGGTTCTTGAATTCTTTGGAGGTCAGCAAGCCACCGTTGAAGGTCTGCGGCAGGATGCGGCCGTCGTTGGGCTTGAGGGTCGGCAGTTCGGGGATCAGCGCACCGATCTTGAGTTCGGTGGCGGAGATCTTTACTTTGCCGGTCAGGCCGAGTTTGGCGTAGTCGTCGACAGCGCGGCCGTTGTCAGTGGGCAGCAAGCCAGAACCTGTGCGGTCGGGGCTGGAGTCGAGCTTGACCCCGAGCATGCCCAGCGCGTCCACACCAAAGCCGACGGTGCCGTCGGTGTAGCCCGATTGCAGGTTGAGCATGAAGCCCTGAGCCCATTCGTCGCGCTTGGATTGCTGCGCGCTGGTGCCGTCGCGAAAGTCGCGGTTGAAGTACATATTGCGGGTTTCCAGGGTCGCGCTACTGTCTTCAAAGAAGGCAGCCTGGGCAAGCGGCGAAAAGCCGGCAAGGGCGGTGGCACTGGCAAGGGCGGTCTTGGCAAGACGGGAAAAACGCACAGGCGGGCAAGCCTGGGGCTGGGTCGACAGCATCGTGGTGTACTCCGTTATTGTTCTTATTCTGGCGAAAACGCTTCGAGGCGCTTTTCGATCGCTACGGATCAGGTAGCTCGGCGGGCATTACCCACCGTTGCTGGATGCTAAAGGGCGAAGCTTTCACTAACCTTTCAGCTGCCTTTCAAGGTTTTCGGGCTTCACAGGGCAGGCGGCGCCTGTAAACTGCCCGCCAAAGCGTGGCGTCGACCATGCCCGAACGAGGTGAAAATCCATGCGTGTCCTCTTGGTTGAAGACCATCTGCAACTCGCCGAAAGTGTTGCCCAAGCGCTCAAGAGCACGGGTTTGACCGTCGACGTACTGCACGACGGCGTGGCCGCGGACCTGGCCTTGAGCAGCGAGGAATATGCGGTGGTGATCCTCGATGTGGGGCTGCCGCGCATGGATGGTTTTGAGGTGTTGGCGCGTCTGCGGGCGCGTGGGAAAAATCTGCCAGTGCTGATGTTGACGGCGCGCAGTGATGTAAAAGACCGTGTGCATGGCCTGAACCTGGGCGCTGATGACTACCTGGCCAAGCCCTTCGAGTTGACCGAGCTGGAAGCGCGAGTCAAGGCGCTGCTGCGCCGCAGCGTGCTGGGCGGCGAGCGTCAGCAGGCGTGCGGCGTGCTGGTCTACGACCTGGATACCCGGCGTTTCACCGTGGGCGGCGAGCTGATGACGCTGACCTCCCGCGAGCAGGCGGTGCTCGAGGCGTTGATCGCGCGGCCCGGCCGCGTGATGAGCAAGGAGCAACTGGCCTCCCAGGTGTTCGGCCTGGACGAGGAAGCCAGCCCCGACGCGATTGAAATCTACGTGCACCGCCTGCGCAAGAAACTCGACGGCCAGCCCATCGCCATCGTGACCTTCCGTGGCCTTGGCTATTTGCTGGAAGCCCGTGATGCATAAGCCCAGCAGCCTGCGCTGGCGGCTGCTGTGGAACCTGGCGCTGCTGCTGGTGGTGCTGATGCTCGCCAGCGGCATGAGTGCTTACTGGAATGGCCGCGAAGCTGCCGACACCGCCTATGACCGCACTTTGCTGGCTTCTGCGCGCACCATCGCCGCCGGGTTGACCCAGGTGGACGGCACCCTGAGTGCCAATGTGCCGTATGTGGCGCTGGATACCTTCGCCTACGACAGTGCCGGGCGGATCTATTATCAGGTCAATGACATCGACCGAAAATTGATCTCCGGCTACGAAAACCTCCCTGGCCCACCGCCGGGCACGCCGCGCACCGATGATTACCCGGCGTTGGCGCGGTTCTACAACGCCATGTACCAGGGCCAGCATGTGCGGGTGGTCAGCCTGCTCAAGGCGGTGTCAGAGCCGAACATGAACGGCATGGCGGAAATTCGCGTGGCGGAAACTGACGAAGCTCGCGAGAGCATGGCTCGCAGCCTGATGGCCGACACTCTGCTGCGCCTGGGCATGCTGGCGGTCGGTGCGTTATTGCTGGTGTGGTTTGCCGTGAGTGCGGCACTGCGCCCGCTGGAACGCCTGCGCACCGCCGTGGAAGAACGCCAGCCCGACGACTTGCGCCCGCTGCCGCTGGTGGAGGTGCAGCATGAGTTCGGCCCGTTAGTGCGCTCGCTTAATCATTTCACCGAGCGCTTGCGCGGCCAGTTCGAGCGCCAGGCGCAGTTTATCGCCGACGCCGCCCACGAATTGCGCACCCCGCTGGCGGCGCTCAAGGCCCGGCTTGAGCTGGGCCTGCGCAGCAGCGACCCGGCGACGTGGCGCAGTACCTTGGAAACCGCAGCCCAAGGCACCGACCGTCTGACCCACTTGGCCAACCAATTGCTGTCCTTGGCACGCATCGAAAACGGCGCGCGGGCGATTGCCGAGGGCGGTGCGCAATTGCTTGACCTCAGCCAGCTGGCGCGGGAACTGGGCATGGCCATGGCGCCGCTGGCCCACGCGCGGGGCGTTGCCCTGGCATTGGAGGCGGACGAACCGGTGTGGCTGCGCGGTGAGCCGACCTTGCTGAATGAACTGCTGAGCAACCTGGTGGATAACGCCCTGGCCCACACCCCATCGGGCGGGAACGTGATTCTGCGGGTGACCGCGCCGGCGATCCTGGAAGTTGAAGATGACGGCCCAGGCATCCCGCTGGATGAGCGGGACCGGGTTTTCGAACGTTTCTACCGCCGCAGCCAGCAGGGCATGGGCTCGGGCTTGGGGCTGGCGATTGTCGGCGAGATCTGCCGGGCGCATTTGGCGCAGATCAGCCTGCATGATGGTGAATTGGCGGGGTTGAAGGTGCGGGTGAGTTTTATCGCGGGGTAGTCAATAGAACATCGAGCGCGCTTCATCCAGCTCGGCACGCAATGTTTCGCTGTAGGGGTCGATGCGCAGCTTCTTGAGCGCCGGCAGGCTGGTAACGTCTACGTTGGCCAATGGATGCGCGGTGCCTCGGTGGCAATACAGTACGGCGATTTGCACCACGTCGATGTAGTCCAGGCTTGGGGAGTCACGCTCCAAATCCAAGTACTGCCCCGGCAGCTTGGCCAGCATTTCCGGGAAATCCCACACACCCAGCAGTTTGTCACCCAGCAACGGGTGAATACTGTCGATGACATGGTTGAGGCTGACCGGGTCGGCCAACAGCTCGTAACGGTCTTCGGCGTAGGTGAGGATCGGCAGCACGCCAATCTGATGCACCAGCCCGCCGAGGGCGGCCTGGTCCGGCTTGAGGTGGCTGTGGTTGCGGCACAAGGCATAACTCACGCCCGCCACTTCCAGGCTGCGGCGCCACACTTCGCGCATTTTCAGTTCGACGACTTCGGAGCGGGCGTGGAAGATCTGTTCCATGACCAGACCGATGGCCAGGTTGCTGCTGTAGTTGGTGCCCAGCCGCGTGATGGCGGTATGCAGATCAGTGACTTCCTGGGTTGCGCGTAGCAGCGGGCTGTTCACCACTTTGATCAGGCGCGCCGACAGCGCGGTATCGCGACCGATCACTTTGCTCAAGTGGCTGATGCTGATCTCCGGGTCTTCCGCGGCCTGACGAATGTTCAAGGCCACTTCCGGTAATGTCGGCAGAACCAGGTCATCGTTGTCGATGGCCGTTACTAAAGCCTGTTGGACTTTTTCCGCCAGCTTGTTCATTCATGCTCTCTAGGGTGTTGCAAAAAGGTGCGGCGATTAACGCTGGATCTCTTTATCTCGATCCAGTAGATACGGCAGGTCGAGCAGTTGTAAGCCGGGGCCTTCCAGGGTGCCGACGTGCACATCGCCGCTGTCGGCAGCTTCGGCTTGCAGCACGGCCAGAAGTTCAATGGAATGGTCAGCTTTTGCCGCGATGACGACTTCGCCGATCGCGCTGTTATGGTTGGGCGAGAACAGCGGAGTGCCTGGCTCGGGCAATTGCGCCGCATTGAGGCTCAGGCGATACAGGCGACGCTTGAGTTTGCCCAGGTACTGCATGCGCGCGACGATTTCCTGGCCGGTGTAGCAGCCTTTTTTGAAGCTGACGCCGCCTACGGCCTGCAGGTTAAGCATCTGCGGGATAAACAGTTCGCGGGTCTGCGGCATGACCTGGCCGATGCCGGCGCGGATCTGGCCGAGCAACCAGTCATTCAAGTCAGCTTGTTGCAGTTGGCTGGCCAATTGCTGGCGTACGCCTTCGGCGTGTTCGGCAGGCACCCAGAGTTCGGCGCGGTTCTGGGAGACACGAATGGCAATCAATGTGTCGGTGCGCACCACGCTGTCGGTTTCAGTTGGCAGCTCAAGCCCAAGGGTGGCCAGGGTTTGATCCGCATTCGAGAGACCAAAGCGTGCCCAGGCGGCGCTTTCGTCGGTGAGTTTGGATTTGGAGAACACCGCGTATTTCTTCAGGTCTGCCAGTTGCGGTTCGAGCAGCTCAGTGGCCATGGCCAGCAACACGCCGTCACCTTGCAGCAGGATGCGAAAACTCGACTGCATGCGGCCTTTTTGCGTACAACGCGCGCCAAGGCTGGCCTGGGTGTCGCTCAGGTAATTGAGGTTGCAGGTCAGTTGCCCTTGCAGGAACTTGGCGGCGTCGGAGCCGCGGACGGCAAGGACGCCTTCGTGTGTCAGGGGGCAGAAAAATGCAGAGTCGGCCATGGGTCTTCGCAGGTCAAAAAGTCATGCGTGCATCATAGAGGGGCGCCCGGCAAATGGATAGTTTCCGTATGGGGCGACCAAAGCCGAGTGTTCCGCTGCCGTCGGGCCTGTATACTTGCGCGCTATTTGAGGAGCAGTCCATGGTCGAAGAAGTAGAAATCAACCGCCTCTACTGGCACAGCCGCCGTGGCATGCTGGAGTTGGATGTGTTGCTGGTGCCGTTCACTAAAGAAGTGTACGCGACGCTGGATAAGGTAGACCGCGATCTCTATGTGCGGCTGCTGACGTGCGAAGACCAGGACATGTTCGGTTGGTTCATGGAACGCGCCGAATCTGAAGACCCGGAGTTGCAGCGCATGGTTCGGATGATCCTGGATCGTGTCCAGCCCAAGTAATCGCTTCGAATGCCGCTGGCAGGCCTCTCGGCTGTTGCTGGCGGCGTACCTGCTTGCCCAGTTGTTCGCGCTGGGTGCCTTGCTGTTTATCGATTTGCCCTTCGCAAGCCTTGGCATTCTGGTGTGCCTGGCCCATGCCGCCTGGGTGTTGCCGCGTCATATCCTGCTGACTCACCGTTCGTCGATTCGTGGCCTGCGCCGTGACGAAGATGGCTGGCAATTGTTCAGTGCCGAGCGCGGCTGGCACAGCGTACAGCTGCGTCCGGACAGCCTGGCGTTGCCGCTGATCGTGGTGCTGCGCTATCGGGTGCAGGGCGAGTGGTGGGTGCGTTCGGTCTGTGTGCCGATGGATTCGCAGGTCGCCGATGTGCACCGACGCCTGCGGGTGCGCTTGAAGTTCAGTCGCCGTAGGTGGCTGGCACCAGAATAGTGTCGCGGGCTTCGGGCAGCATCTGCGGGTAGTCGAGGGTGTAATGCAGGCCGCGGCTTTCCTTGCGTTCCATGGCTGAGCGGATCATCAACTCGGCAACCTGGGCCAGGTTGCGCAACTCGATCAGGTCGCGGCTGACTTTGTAGTTGCTGTAGAACTCGTCGATTTCGTCCAGTAGCAAACGCACGCGGTGTTGAGCCCGTGCCAGGCGCTTATTGGTGCGCACAATGCCTACGTAGTCCCACATGAAGCGCCGCAGTTCGTCCCAGTTGTGGGCGATGATCACGTCTTCGTCGGAGTCGGTCACCTGGCTGGCGTCCCAGCGCGGCAGGGCAGCGGGCACCGGGATGCGGGGTAGCTGTTCAAGGATGTCGGTGGCCGCCGAGCGTGCGTAGACGAAACATTCGAGCAGCGAGTTGCTGGCCATGCGATTGGCGCCGTGCAGGCCGGTGAAGCTGGTTTCGCCGATCGCATACAGGCCGGGCACGTCGGTGCGACCGTGTTGGTCGACCATCACGCCACCGCAGGTGTAGTGCGCAGCCGGGACCACCGGGATCGGGCCTTTGGTGATATCGATGTTGAACGCCAGGCAGCGCTCATAGACGGTGGGAAAGTGCGTCTTGATGAAGGCTTCGGGTTTGTGGCTGATGTCGAGGTAGACGCAGTCGATGCCCAGGCGCTTCATTTCGTGGTCGATGGCGCGGGCCACGATATCCCGTGGCGCCAGTTCGGCGCGGGGGTCGAAGCGCTGCATGAAGCGCTCGCCGTTGGGAAGTTTCAGGTGCGCACCTTCACCGCGCAGGGCTTCGGTGATGAGGAAGCTCTTGGCTTGCGGGTGATACAGGCAGGTGGGGTGGAACTGGTTGAATTCCAGATTGGCCACCCGACAGCCTGAACGCCAGGCCATGGCGATACCGTCACCGCAGGCGCCGTCGGGGTTGCTGGTATAGAGGTAGACCTTGGCGGCACCGCCTGAGGCGAGAATGGTGAAGCGTGCGCCGTAGGTGTCCACTTCGCCACTGGCGCGGTTGAGCACGTAGGCGCCGAGGCAGCGTTCGCCGTCCAGGCCCAGACGCTTTTCGGTGATCAGGTCGACGGCGACGCGTTGCTCCAGCAATTCGATGTTGGGGCGTTGGCGGGCTTGCTCGAGCAGGGTCTTGAAGATGGCGGCGCCAGTAGCATCGGCGGCGTGGATGATGCGGCGATGGCTGTGGCCACCTTCGCGGGTCAGGTGGAACTCGAATCCGCCGTCATCGCTGCCCGCGTGTTCGTCGCGGGTGAACGGCACGCCCTGGTCGATCAGCCATTGGATGGCTTCGCGGCTATGCTCGACGGTGAAGCGCACCGCGTCCTCGTTGCACAGGCCGCCGCCGGCGTTAAGGGTGTCTTCGACGTGGGATTGCACTGTGTCGGTGTCGTCCAGTACCGCGGCGACACCGCCTTGGGCCCAGAATGTCGAGCCATTGGCCAGGTCGCCCTTGCTCAGGACCGCAATGCGCAGGTGGCTGGGGAGGGTGAGTGCCAGGCTCAAGCCGGCCGCACCGCTACCGATCACCAGAACATCGTGTTGAAACTGTTGGCTCATTTGAAGGATTCCGCAAAAAGCGATCCAAAGGGCTGGCGCAAACAGGACGCCTGGATCGGCGAATCAAAGGGTCACACGGGCCACTAGTATATAGAGGGGGGGAGCGGCACAATAGCCGGGCATTCGTGGCAATGTGAAATTACGGTGCACAGCTGGGGTCATATGGGCCGGCTATTGAGATGGGAACTTTTTGCATGAGCCCCGACTCAATAGCAGGTTGCCCGAAAGCTGGGAAAACGTTGAGTTTATTGGCCCGTCGGGAGCATTGGACGCGTCAGAAAACCGGCGACAAGATTATTCGCGCAGCCGGCCTAGCCCGTGCTGCGTTTTTCGTGTGTGCCAAATCAGTGCATGCCGGAAACTTGCTTGGAGGGGGAGAACTTTTGCGAGAAGTCCTAGTCTATGTTTGCAAGCCTGATCGTTTAGTTATGCAAGCCTCCTGCGAGTACAACGAGGAGTGTTCATGCTAACCCAGGAAGAGGATCAGCAGCTGGTCGAGCGCGTTCAACGTGGCGACAAGCGAGCATTTGATCTGCTAGTGCTGAAATACCAGCACAAAATTCTCGGGTTGATCGTGCGGTTTGTGCACGACACCCATGAAGCGCAGGACGTTGCACAGGAAGCCTTTATCAAGGCGTACCGTGCACTTGGCAATTTTCGCGGTGACAGTGCGTTTTACACGTGGCTGTACCGCATCGCCATTAACACGGCGAAGAACTATCTGGTGTCTCGCGGCCGCCGCCCACCGGACAGTGATGTAAGTTCAGAAGATGCAGAATTTTACGATGGTGATCACGGCCTCAAAGATCTCGAGTCGCCGGAACGTGCTTTGCTGCGCGACGAGATCGAAGGCACCGTTCATCGCACTATTCAGCAACTGCCAGAAGATTTGCGTACGGCGTTAACTTTACGTGAATTCGATGGTCTCAGTTACGAAGACATTGCGAGCGTCATGCAATGTCCGGTGGGGACTGTAAGGTCACGGATTTTCCGGGCCCGGGAAGCCATCGACAAAGCCTTGCAACCGTTGTTGCAGGAAAACTAAAGACAGCGGCGACAGCCAAGAGAGGAACCGCCATGAGTCGTGATGCCCTGCAGGAATCGCTGTCCGCAGTGATGGATAACGAAGCGGATGAACTGGAACTTCGTCGGGTGCTCAACGCATTTGATGATGCCGAAACCCGTGATACCTGGTCTCGTTACCAAGTCGCTCGGGCGGTGATGCACAAGGATCTTTTAATCCCTCGTCTGGATATTGCTGCGGCCGTTTCTGCCGCGTTGGCCGATGAAGCCGTTCCGGCAAAAGCTGCTCGTGGTCCATGGCGTAGCCTGGGTCGCCTGGCAGTAGCTGCCTCGGTGACTGTTGCCGTGTTGGCCGGTGTTCGCCTGTACAACCAGGACGAAATTGCCGGTGCCGAACTGGCCCAGCAGACTCAGCAACCGGTCATGGCCGGTCCGCAAGTCAAAGGCCCAGCGGTACTGGCCGGCTACAAGGAAAGCTCTGATGCCACCGGCCCTATGGCCAACGGCGTACTTCAAGGGCAATCCGGCTGGCAGGACCAGCGTCTTCCAGGCTACCTGCGCCAACACGCACAGGAATCGGCCTTGAAAGGCACTGAAAGCGCTCTGCCATACGCTCGTGCAGCCAGCCTGGAAAACCGCTAAACCGCTAAGGGGCACTATGCGCGCCATACCGCTCCTTACGCTTTTGCTCAGTGGTTGTTTTGCACTATCCGCCCATGCCGACGAAGCCCAAGACTGGCTGACTCGACTTGGGCGTGCAGAACAGCAGCAAAGCTTTGCAGGTACGTTCGTCTACGAGCGTAACGGCAGTTTCTCTACCCATGACATCTGGCATCGCGTCCAGGACGGTCACGTCCGCGAGCGGCTGTTGCAACTCGACGGCTCTGCCCAGGAACTGGTGCGCGTAGATGGACGCACGCAGTGTGTCAGTGGCACCTTGGTTGCCGGCCTTGGCAACTCGCCTGATGCGCCTTCGCGCGCTCTGGATCCGCAAAAACTAACTCAATTCTACGAACTGGCCGTCATTGGCAAATCTCGCGTGGCCGGTCGGAATGCGGTGATTGTGTCAATTACTCCCCGTGATCAATACCGATATGGCTTTGAGTTGCACCTGGATCGTGAAACCGCGCTGCCGCTAAAGTCCCTGTTACTCAATGAGCAGGGTCAGTTGTTGGAGCGCTTCCAGTTCACTCGACTGAACACTTCGGCTGCGCCATCAGATCATGACTTACTGCCCAGCAGCGAATGCTCACCTGTGGCTGTTTCCAGCACCAAAGCACCCGAGGTGCCCGCCACCCACGCATGGCATCTGGACTGGTTGCCTCCAGGTTTTCAGCTCACCAACAGCGTCTCGCGAAAAGATACTCAGACCCACGCCACTGTCGACAGTCTGATGTACGACGACGGGCTTGCACGTTTCTCAGTGTTTCTTGAGTCCACCGACGGTGCGAGTGTGAGCGAAACACGCACGCAGCTTGGCCCAACTGTGGCCGTGTCGCGCCGTCTGAACACGGTCGATGGCGAAGTCATGGTGACGGTTGTAGGCGAAATCCCCATCGGCACCGCCGAACGCATCGCGCTGTCGGTGCGCGGCGAAAAGACCGCCGCCAAGCCATGAGTCGTTAATCCTATGTTCATCCTGACCTTTCAATGTGAGCCTTTGCGCGGTTGGGGGCTGAAAGCATGAAATTTCTGGATCAGTATTTTCACTTGCAAAAAATCCCCATGTTTTTTATAGGTCAGAGCTTGTCGGCTCTGACCTTATTTTGTTCGCGGAACAAAAATGCCGGTCGAAGTTTTCGGCGTTTCTTGAACCCTGTCGCTCAACCCTGCTCGTCGTAACGGGAGCTGTATGTCGATACCACGTTTGAAGTCTTACCTAACCATAGTCGCCACGGTATTGGTGCTGGGTCAGGCAGTGTCCGCGCAAGCGGCCGAACTGCCTGACTTCACCCAATTGGTGGAGCAGGCTTCGCCTGCCGTGGTGAATATCAGTACCACGCAGAAGCTGCCGGATCGCAAAGTCTCGAACCAGCAGATGCCTGACCTGGAAGGCTTGCCGCCCATGCTGCGCGAGTTCTTTGAGCGCGGTATGCCGCAACAACGCTCCCCGCGTGGCGGCGGTGGCGGGCAGCGTGAGGCGCAGTCCCTGGGCTCGGGCTTCATTATTTCGCCAGACGGCTACATCCTCACCAATAACCATGTGATTGCCGACGCTGACGAAATTCTCGTGCGCCTGGCCGACCGCAGTGAGTTGAAAGCCAAGCTGGTGGGCACCGATCCGCGTTCCGACGTGGCTTTGCTGAAAATCGAAGGTAAAGACCTGCCCGTACTGAAACTGGGTAAATCCCAGGACCTTAAAGCCGGGCAATGGGTGGTTGCGATCGGTTCACCGTTTGGCTTCGACCATACCGTGACCCAGGGTATCGTCAGCGCCATCGGTCGCAGCCTGCCAAATGAAAACTACGTACCGTTCATCCAGACCGACGTGCCGATCAACCCGGGTAACTCCGGTGGTCCGCTGTTCAACCTGGCGGGCGAAGTGGTGGGGATCAACTCGCAGATCTACACCCGTTCCGGTGGTTTCATGGGCGTGTCCTTCGCCATCCCGATCGACGTGGCCATGGACGTTTCCAACCAGCTCAAAAGCGGCGGCAAAGTCAGCCGTGGCTGGTTGGGTGTGGTGATCCAGGAAGTGAACAAAGACCTGGCTGAATCGTTCGGCCTCGACAAGCCGGCCGGTGCCTTGGTCGCGCAGATTCAGGACGACGGCCCGGCTGCCAAGGGCGGCCTGCAAGTGGGCGACGTGATCCTGAGCATGAATGGCCAGCCGATCGTCATGTCCGCCGACCTGCCGCATCTGGTAGGCGCTCTGAAAGCCGGCAGCAAAGCCAAGCTGGAAGTGATTCGTGACGGCAAGCGCCAGACCGTTGAGCTGACCGTCGGCGCGATCCCGGAAGAGGGTGCAACCCTGGACGCACTGGGCAACGTCAAGCCAGGCGTTGAGCGCAGCAGCAATCGCTTGGGCATTGCCGTGGTTGAGTTGACCGACGAGCAGAAGAAGAGCTTCGACCTCAAGAGCGGTGTTGTGATCAAAGAAGTCCAGGACGGCCCAGCCGCCTTGATCGGCCTGCAGCCGGGCGACGTGATCACCCACCTGAACAACCAGGCGATCAACTCCACCAAGGAATTCACCGACATCGCCAAAGCGTTGCCGAAGAATCGCTCGGTGTCGATGCGCGTGCTGCGTCAGGGCCGTGCAAGCTTCATCACCTTCAAGCTGGCCGAGTAATCCGCTAGCTCAATAAAAAGCCCCGCTTTCGGTTACCGAAAGCGGGGCTTTTTTGTGGGCGATGGTTTTAGCTCATCATCCCTTTCACCAAGCGTTCCTGTTCAATCAGCTCACGCTGGCGCGCGTCGATACGCGAGGACAGTGGGAAGTTGTTGCCGGCCCGGCGCTTGGCAAAGTCCAATTGCTGAATGGCCTGCTTGAAGTCACCCACCAAAGCAAAGTACTCGGCGCGTGCCTGATGCAGACCAATGATATTGCCGGACAGGCCGCGAGTCTCTGCCACCTGGTACCACACATCCGGATCATCGGGGCGCGACTTGAGCAACCCGTCCAATGCCTTTTCAGCATCGGCCGTACGGTTCTGCTTGAGCAGCACATCTATGCGAATCTGATTAAGCGGATAGCTGCCGGGGTACTGGGCCAGCATCCGGTCAGTACGTTGCTGGGCATCCGGCAGGCGGTTGCTGTCGATATCCAACTCGATCTGCGCCAGGTTGTAGGTAATGTCGTTGGGCGCCTTGGCCAGCAGCGGCTGCAAGCTTTCCCGCGCCTCTTTGAACTGGGTACCCTTGATCTGCGCGATGGCCAGGCCATAACGCGCTATATCGTTTTTCGGGTTCTCGTCCAATTGCGCCTGGAAGCGCTTGGCGGCCAGCCCCGGCGTGTCTTCGTATTGCAACTGCACCCGTGCGCGAATCAGTTGGTAGCGCAAGCTGTCTTCCTTGCCGCCCTGCTTGGCTTGTTCGGCACGGTTGCGGGTGTCGGCGATCCGCGACTCGGTCACCGGGTGAGTCAGCAAAAACTCCGGTGGCTTGGCATCGAAACGGTATTGGCGCATCAGGCGTTCGAACATCGTCGGCATGGAGCGTGGGTCGTAACCGGCTTTTTCCAGGTTGAGGATGCCGATACGGTCAGCCTCTTGTTCGTTCTGGCGCGAAAACCTGCGCTGTTCCTGGATAGCTGCCGCCTGGCTGCCCGCAATCGCGGCAATGCCAGCATCACCTGCACCCGCTGCCGCCGCGATAATGCCGCCGAGCAGGGCGGCCATCATCGGAATCTGCATGCGCGACTGCGCTTCCACACCTCGCGCGAAGTGACGTTGGGACAGGTGAGCCAATTCGTGAGCGAGTACCGAGGCATATTCGCCTTCAGTCTGAGCATTCAGGAACAAGCCGCCGTTAACCCCTACAATCCCGCCGGGTGCGGCAAAGGCGTTGAGTTGCGGGCTGTCGATGAGGATGAACTCCAGGCGTCGGTCATTCACCTGGCTGGTCTCCACCAGCTTGTACACGCTGGTTTCGACGTAATCCTTGAGCTGCGGGTCATTGAGTTGCGAGACCTGGCCTCGCAGGTAGGCCAGCCATGCGCGGCCCAGTTGGAATTCCTGTTGCGGCGAGACAATGGCAGAACTGGCGTCGCCGAGTGACGGCAGGTCGTCAGCGAAGGCCGGGGAGGCCAGCAGGCAAGCCAGCGTCAGCAGGGTAGGGCGCAAAAAAGTCATGCACAAAGCCTTTCGACAAAGAGCTTACTGTAGCCGGACACTGAGCTTCGGACCAGATATTCTAAGCACTCCAAACGCATGCCCGGAGCAAACCGATGACCAACGCTGTAGCCTTTGACGCCGAACTCGATGCCAGTGGCCTCAATTGCCCGCTGCCCCTGCTCAAGGCCAAGCTGGAACTCAACCGCTTGGCCAGCGGTGCCGTGCTCAAGGTGATCGCCACGGACGCAGGCTCCCAGCGCGATTTTCGCACCTTTGCCAAGCTGGCCGGGCACACCCTGCTGCACGAAGAAGATGCCGCCGGTGTGTACCGTTACTGGTTGCGCAAGGCCTGAACTGTTCGCCCCCACCACCCGAGGTTGATTGATGTTCAAAGTGTTACGAGACTGGATTCAGCGCTATTTTTCCGATGAAGAAGCGGTAGTGCTGGCCGTCCTGCTATTCCTGGCTTTTACCGCCGTGCTCACCTTGGGCGGCATGCTGGCGCCAGTATTGGCGGGTATGGTGCTGGCCTACCTGATGCAAGGTTTGGTCACTACCCTGGAACGTCTGCGTTTGCCCGGCGGTGTGGCGGTAGGGCTGGTCTTTGCCCTGTTCATGGGGCTGTTGGTGGTGTTTATCGTCGTGGTGCTGCCATTGCTGTGGCATCAGTTGATCACCTTGTTCAACGAGTTGCCGGGCATGCTCGCCAAGTGGCAATCGCTGTTGCTGCTGTTGCCGGAGCGTTATCCACACCTGGTATCGGACGAGCAGGTGTTGCAGGCCATTGAAGTGGCGCGCGGCGAGATCGGAAAGTTCGGACAATGGGCGCTGACTTTTTCCCTGTCCAGCCTGCCGCTCCTGGTCAACATCATGATCTACCTGGTGCTGGTGCCGATCCTGGTGTTCTTCTTCCTCAAGGACCGCGCAATGATCGGCCGCTGGGTCAGCGGCTATCTGCCGCGTGAACGGGCGCTGATCACCCGAGTGGCCGAAGAAATGAACCGGCAGATTGCCAACTATATTCGCGGCAAGGTCATTGAGATTGTGATCTGTGGCGGCGTCACCTACATCGCGTTTGTCGCGCTCGGGCTGAACTACGCGGCGCTGCTCGCCTTGCTGGTGGGTGTATCGGTGGTAGTGCCGTATGTGGGCGCGGTGGTGGTGACCGTGCCGGTGATGTTGATCGCGTTGTTCCAGTGGGGCTGGAGCGACCAGTTCATCTACCTGATGGCGGTGTACGGGATTATCCAGACCCTGGATGGCAACGTGCTGGTGCCGCTGCTGTTCTCGGAGGCCGTCAACCTGCACCCGGTGGCGATCATCTGCGCGGTGCTGTTGTTTGGAGGGCTGTGGGGGTTTTGGGGCGTGTTCTTTGCAATCCCGCTGGCGACGCTGTTCAAGGCCGTACTGGATGCGTGGCCGCGGCAAGAGCCGGTGGTTGCACCTTTGTTGTAGCAGCAACCTTATTGTGGCGAGGGGGCTTGCTCCCTTTGGGTTGCGTAGCGGCCCCGTAAAAGCGGGAGCGCTTCGCACTCCAGCGCGAGCAAGCTCGCTCGCCACAACAAGCTCGCTCGCCACAGCAAGCTAGTTCAGCAGGGGTCAAGCTTTATTCAATGCCTGTGCCGCCGCCAACACCGCATCCACATGGCCCGGCACTTTCACACCTCGCCATTCCTGACGCAGCACGCCATCCTTGTCGATCAGGAACGTGCTGCGGTCCACGCCCAGGTATTCCTTGCCATACAGCTTCTTCAGCTTGATCACATCAAACAGCTGGCAAACCGCTTCGTCCTTGTCGCTGATCAGCTCGAAGGGGAATTCCTGCTTGGCCTTGAAGTTCTCGTGGGACTTCACGCTGTCTCGCGACAAGCCAAACACTTCGGTATTGGCAGCCTTGAACGCGGCGTACTGGTCACGAAAACCCTGACCCTCGGTGGTGCAACCCGGGGTGCTGTCCTTTGGGTAGAAGTAGATCACCACTTGCTTGCCCTTGAGGGCTGCAAGGCTGAACGTCTGGCCGCTGGTGGCCTGGGCTTCGAAATCGGCCACGGGTTTGTCGATGGCTACCGGCATAGGTACTTCCTTACATTGGGTTCTGTGGGCGCCATGGCTCGATCAGTGCGTCGAGGTTCAGGGCATCGGCGAAATCCAGGAATTGGTCACGCAGCCAACTGATCTGCACGCCGGCCGGCAAGGTCACGGTGAACGTGGCGTTGAGCATGGTGCCGCCGGTTTGCGGGGCCTGGTAGGTGTCGCAGGTCAGGTTTTCCAGCTCGACGTTGTGGTCGATGAAAAACTGGCACAGCTCATTGACGATGTCCGAGCGGTAGGCCGAGCTGACATACGCCACATAAGGCAGGGCCTGCGGGCGGTTTTCCAGGGCGGCGCTGCGCACGACGTTGACGGTGAAGTTGTGCTTCTTGGCCAGGCCCGGCAGGCCGGTTTCGAGGCGCGCCAGGGCGTCCCAGCTGCCGGAGATCTGCAGCACCAACGCGCTGCACTCGCCGTGGCGGGTGAGGCGGGAGGTCACGACGGCGCAGCGGTTCTCATGGCTGGCGCGGCACAGGACGTTGGTCAGCTCCATGGGGTTGGCGCCGAGGGCACTGATAACAAGGAATTGTTCGCGAACTGTGGGGGTGGACATGCAGCCTTCCTAAAGCGATGAGCGGTCGATACCGTGTGGGCTGTATCGATCAAAGGATGAAGGGTAGCGAAAACCATCGCCAAGGGCTAGGAGGTGGCGTTTTCATTACGCGATCGGTCTGATTTCAGCGTGCTTCAAGCCGCGCTTTGGCCCAATGATGGCATTGCCCGTCGTTTAGTTGCCCCAGAACGCATCCTCAGGCGGTACTTCGCTTGTACAAGCATCTTGGCGCCAGTACCATTACGGCTCTCTTTTTCCGGCAGGAGCGGTTGCATGATTGCGGGCAGTATGGTGGCACTGGTCACACCCATGGATGCACAAGGTCATCTCGACTGGGACAGCCTTGGCAAACTGGTGGACTTCCACCTGCAAGAAGGCACCAACGCCATCGTGGCGGTCGGCACCACAGGTGAATCGGCCACCCTTGATGTGGAAGAACACATCCAGGTCATCGAGTTCGTGGTCAAGCGCGTGGCGGGCCGCATTGCCGTAATTGCCGGCACAGGCGCCAACTCGACGCGTGAAGCGATCGAGCTGACCAAGAACGCCAAGAAAGCCGGCGCCGATGCCTGCCTGCTGGTAACCCCGTACTACAACAAGCCGACCCAGGAAGGCTTGTACCAGCACTTCAAGGCCATCGCCGAAGCCGTCGACATCCCGCAGATTCTCTACAACGTCCCTGGCCGCACTGCTTGCGACATGAAGGCTGAGACCGTGATCCGCCTGTCCACCGTGCCGAACATTATCGGCATCAAGGAAGCTACCGGCGACCTGCAGCGCGCCAAGGACATCCTGGCCGGCGTGAGCAGCGACTTCCTGGTGTATTCCGGTGACGACGCCACGGCGGTCGAGCTGATCCTGCTGGGCGGCAAAGGCAACATCTCGGTGACCGCCAACGTCGCGCCACGCGCCATGAGCGACATGTGCGCCGCCGCCATCGCCGGTGACGCCGTAAAAGCCCGTGCGATCCATGAGCAACTGATGCCGCTCAACAAGACACTGTTTATTGAATCCAACCCTATTCCCGTGAAATGGGCGCTGTTTGAGATGGGCTTGATGCCGGACGGTATCCGTCTGCCGCTCACCCGGCTCAGCGAAGCCTGTCACGAACCGCTGCGACAGGCCCTGCGCCAGTCCGGCGTCCTGGTTTAATTGAGGAAGCACTACGCATGAAGCGATTGGCCGGACTTTCCGCACTTGCCTTGATTATCTCCAGCACCAGTGGCTGCGGTTGGGTATGGGGCCCGGAAGGCTACTTCCGTGACCGCGGCAGCGATTACCTGGAAGCCCAAGCAACCAAACCGATGCAACTTCCGCCGGACGTCAACGTCGCCAAGCGCCTTGACCCGTTGTTGCCGATTCCGCGCAACGTCGCCGATGACACCACCAAGGGCGAGTACGTAGTGCCACGCCCGCAGCCGATCTCGGCCGTGGCGGACACCAGCGACTACAGCCTGCAAAAGAGCGGCGACAACCGCTGGATCATGGCCCAACGCCCACCGGCTGAAGTCTGGCCAGTGGCGGTGCAGTTCTTCCAGGACAACGGTTTCAGCATTGATCAACAACGCCCGCAAACCGGTGAGTTCACCACGGCATGGCAGCACGGCAGCGAACTGTCCGCCAGCATGGCCAAGCGCCTGCAGGCGAGCGGTGTAGCGCCCGACAGCGAAGCCCGTGTGCGTGTGCGCATCGAGCCAGGTGTGCAGCGCAATACCAGTGAAGTCTACGTGGTGAGCGCCGAGCGTCCTGCCGGCAGCACTGCCAACGTCGATTTCACCCCGCGTTCGGTCAACATGGGCGTAGACGCCGCGTTGGTCGACGAGATGCTGGCCAGCATGAGCCGTATCTCCGAGAAGGGCGGTTCGGTTTCCCTGCTCGCCGCCGGTAACTTCGACACGCCTAACCGCGTCAGCCTCACCGAAGACGGCAGCGGCAACGTGGTGCTCACCCTGGGTGAAGACCTCGACCGTGCCTGGGCCAGTGTTGGCCGTGCGTTGGAGCAAGGTCCATGGCGCGTTGAAGACATCAACCGCAGCCTGGGCCTGTACTACATCAACGTAGCGGAAAAGGCCGAGAAGAAAGACGACGAGCCAGGGTTCTTCGGCAAGTTGTTCGGCAGCAAGCCGACCAAGGAAGAGATCGAAACACGTGCCGAGCGTTATCAGGTTCGTTTGAGCAAGGTGGGCGAGAGCGTACAAGTGACCGTCGAGAAGAACATCAACACCGTTGCGCCGGCTGAAACAGCGCGCAAAGTGTTGGGCGTGATTCAGGACAACCTGGGCTGACCCGATGCGTTTTGCCGTTCTCGGCAGCGGTAGCCAAGGGAACGGCACGCTGGTCGCACATGACGACACGTATGTGCTGGTGGATTGTGGTTTCTCGTTAAAAGAAACCGAGCGACGCCTGCTGCGCCTGGGGGTTCACCCCTCGCAGCTGAGCGCAATTGTGGTGACCCACGAACATGCCGACCACGTGCATGGCGTGGGTTTGCTGTCTCGGCGCTACAATCTTCCGGTGTACCTGAGTCGCGGCACCTTGCGCGGGATGCGCAAACCCATAGAACCCGCAGGCTTCCTGGCCGGTGGCGAGACGCTGCAGATCGGTGCGTTGAGCATTGATGTAGTTGCCGTAGCGCACGACGCCCAGGAGCCGACGCAGTATGTATTCAGTGGCGGTCAGCGGCGTTTCGGCGTGCTCACCGACCTTGGCTCCTACTGCTCCAAGGTGCTGGACGGTTACCGTGACCTCGATGCCTTGATGATCGAGTCCAACCACTGCCGCGACCTGCTGGCACGTGGTCATTACCCCTACTTTCTCAAGCAGCGGGTAGGCGGCGAACTGGGACATTTGAACAACCACCAGGCGGCGTACCTGGTGTATGAGTTGGGCTGGCAAGACTTGCAACACCTGGTCCTGGCCCACCTGAGCAGCAAGAACAACCTGCCTGCGCTTGCGCGGCAATGTTTTGTCGACACCCTCGGGTGCGACCCGGACTGGCTGCAACTGGCCGATCAAGATTCAGGGCTCGACTGGCGACACATCGCCTAGCCCACCATTTAGCAAGCGGAGCCCATCATGGAAAAACGTGAAGAACTCTACCGCGGCAAAGCCAAGTCGGTATACAAGACCGACGACGCCAACCGCCTGATCCTGCTGTTTCGCAACGACACCTCGGCGTTCGACGGCAAGCGCATCGAACAGCTTGATCGCAAAGGCATGGTGAACAACAAGTTCAACGCCTTCATCATGCAAAAACTCGAAGCGGCCGGCATTCCGACCCAATTCGACAAACTGCTGGGCGATAACGAGTGCCTGGTCAAGAAGCTCGACATGATCCCGGTCGAATGCGTCGTGCGTAACTACGCCGCCGGCAGCCTGGTCAAGCGTTTGGGCGTGGAAGAGGGCCTCAAGCTCAACCCTTACACGTTTGAACTGTTCCTGAAGGACGACGCCAAGGGCGACCCGTTCATCAACGAATCCCACGTCGTGGCATTCGGCTGGGGCACCGCTGAGCAACTGGTACGCATGAAAGAGTTGTCCCTCAAGGTCAACGACGTGCTGAGCAAGCTGTTCGACGACGCAGGCCTGCTGCTGGTCGACTTCAAACTCGAGTTCGGCGTGTTCCACGACGGCACCATCGTCCTGGGCGACGAATTCAGCCCGGACGGCTGCCGCCTGTGGGACAAAGCCACCAAGAAAAAGATGGACAAAGACCGCTTCCGCCAAGGCCTCGGTGACGTCATCGAAGCCTACGAAGAAGTCGCCAATCGTCTCGGCGTACCGCTGTAATCGACGCAAGCATCTGATAGCACGGAAAAAAATCGCTTTTTTGGTTTGCTTTCGCGAAACACACTGTTATGATGCGCGCCGTTGGAGAGATGCCAGAGTGGCCGAATGGGACGGATTCGAAATCCGTTGTACCTTCACCGGTACCTAGGGTTCGAATCCCTATCTCTCCGCCATTATTTATAAACAGAAACCCCCAATAACTTAAAGGTTGTTGGGGGTTTTTGTTTTTGTAGCAGAAATGCTCAGGTGAATTCTGCTACGGTCGTGATTACCTGATGACAATGCGGGTCAATCATGAATTTTGAAAAAGTGCTCACGCATTTGCAGGCTAACCTTCCAGGTCTTTTGGCAGTGTACGTCTTTGGCAGCCAGGTGACGGGCGAGGCAAATGCCGACAGCGATCTTGACTTGGCTGTGCTGATTGAGGGAAGCATTGACCCACTGCAACTGTGGCGCCTATCCGGGGAGTTAGCGGATATCGTCAAGGTCCCCGTTGATTTGCTGGACTTGCGCGCAGCCTCGACGGTCATGCAATACCAAGTCATAACGACAGGGCACCGCCTCTGGAGCAAGGACAGTCAGGCGGGTATCTTTGAGAGCTACATACTCAGCGAGAAAACTGCGCTGGATTGCGCCAGGGCAGAGCTGCTAGTCGACATTCAAAAGGACGGAACGGTATATGGCCGATGATGTACTCATCAACAAGGCTGCCAGTATTGAGCGTTGCATTGCTCGTGCTCGGGAGGAGTACGAAAAGGATCCAGCCAGTTTCGCCACTGACTTCACCCGTCAGGATGCGGCCATTCTCAATATTCTGCGTACCTGTGAGGCTGCCCTCGACTTGGGGCAACATCTGATTCGTCGTGAGCGCCTCGGCGTCCCCCAAAGTGCTCGTGACGTGTTTGAGCTGCTGGCGCAGGGCGGATGGGTGAATCCTTCCTTACTGGCTAACCTGAAAAATATGGTCGGTTTCCGCAATATCGTGGTGCATGAGTATCAGACGCTTCAGTTGCCTATTGCCGTTGCGATCATCACCAAACATCTGGGCGATTTCCTGGCATTCAGTGCACATGTCTTGACTAAGGACGCGGGCCAGTAAGCCGATTCAAATGGCCCGCGGTAAAATCTAGGCTATAGGTCGTCTAGAGAAACCTTCACTCGCTGAGCAGACGCCTGGCGCTCACGTACGGTCGCTATCAACGCTTCATCCTCTTTTGCCGGGCGCTTTCTATCCGATTCTTTTACCGTTTCCCTTGGTCTTTTCTTCGCCTCTTGCTCGGTTACGTATTCACCTGTGACCGCATCGCGATATCTCGTTGGCATATCAGCACCCTTGGCAGTATGTCGCCACGGCGGCGACTTTTTGAGACTAGCTCGCAGGCTTATGCACACAAGGTTCCCGGTGGGGATACTGGTTACCAAGCTTTTCTGAAACAGGTGCTTACGTTGTGCAGGTTCGACAGTTTTCCAGCAGGGTTGCGTTGGCTGGGGCGGGGCGCTAACCTTCCGCCGTCGCCCTCATGGCGACCGGTTTTGACAGGCCGAATAATGTGCGATCTCTGTGCATCCCCAAACTGGTTCCAGGCGTCTGTCTGTACCCATTTTTTATGGCGGCTGTGCGTGGGGCATCTTCGGGTGCGCCGGGTTTCCACGTTTCCGGTCTGTCAACCCGCGTACAGCTGCCACCCAATCCTGTTTGACAGCAGGGAGTGGTAGCTCCTTTTCATAACGTGGAGTTACATCATGAAAAAGATCACCCCCAACCCGACCGATGTTTTCAATGCCGAATCCGACGGTGAACCTCGCAAAATCTTCTACGTAGGCGCCGACGTCGGCACCGAAGAAGCCCTGGCCAACGCCTCCGAAATCCTCGCATCCGCCCTTCAAACCGCCTACCAATGCGCCGAAGACCCGGACAGCACGCAGTCACCCGTGATCATGGGCCTGGCGCAATTGATCGAGAACGCTCAGGCACTGGTGGACGCTGCACTTGAGCGTCATTTCCCAACGGATAAACCAGGCAACTAACCCAATACCCTGAAACTAAAAAGCCTGCCGAGCTCAATGCTCAGCAGGCTTTTTAGTGGTTACCGAGTCGTGTCAGCCCGGCTGCGCAGCCAAGCTATTACTCACATTACGTCCCAACACCAGCACGGTCACAAATCCAAGCCCCACCAGCGCCGTGGCCAGGCTCAACAGCATTGCGCTGCCCATTTGGTCCACGATCCGGCCGCCAAAGAATGAACCCAGGGCGATGATCACTTGGAACAGGGCAACGAACAGCGGCATGCCGCGTTCGACGTCTTTAGGTGCGACCACAAACATCCAGATACTCGCGCAGGCCGGGAAGGCGCCGAAGGCGAAGCCCCAGAGTGCGATCAGCATCGCGGCGCCGGTCATGCCGGTGGCGAAGTGAGGGAACAGCGCGGTGCTGGTGCCGATCATCAGCGCGACCAGCAGCAGGGTGTGACGCACGCTGCGGTTGGCGGCGAAACCGGCAAAGACGTTGCCCATCACGCCGGCCACGCCATACAGCAGCAACAGTGAGCCGATGGTCGGGCCGTCGAACCCGGAACTGTTTTTGAAGAACGGCGCGACATAGGTGTAGGCAGCAAAGTGCGCCAGGCCGATCAGCAGCACGGCGATCAAGCCGACCCGCGCTTGTGGGTTGATAAACAAGGCCGGCAGGTCACGGATCTGGATGGCCTTTTCCGGGGTGAGTCGCGGCAGCAGGAACACCTGCGCCAGCAGCACCGGCACGCCGACAATCGCGGTCACCAGGAAGGTCATGCGCCAGCCCATCAGGCCACTGAGCCAGGTGCCGACGGGTACGCCCAGCACGGTGGCCAGGGTCACGCCCATCATGATGATCGAGGTAGCCTTCGCTACGCCTACGCCCTTGGGCGCCAAGCGGCCGCTGAGGGCAATGGCCGTGGCCCAGAAGCCGCCGATGCTGATGCCGAGCAGGACACGGCCGAACAGCAGCAGGCTGAAGTCGCTGGCGTAGGCCACTACCGTGTTGGCGATGATCATGATCAGCGTCAGGCCGATCAGCAGGTAACGACGGTCCATGCCGCCAATGATCACCGACAGCAACGGCGCGGCGAGGGCGGCCATGATGCCGGGCAGGGTCACCATCAGGCCGGCGTGACCGGCACTGATGCCCAGGTCGCTGGCGACGTCATTGAGCACGCCCACCGGCAGAAACTCACTGGTTACCAGGGCGAAAGCGCCTACGGCGACCGAGAGAATCGCCAGCCACTGCTGTTTGACACTTTGTTGATTATGTTCGGGACGGCCGCTGTGGGCCTGGCTGGGGCTTGGCATAGTGTCGGTTCCAGAAGGAATGTCGCCTGAAGCTAGGCGAAGGGGAGGGAAAGTGGAGGCGATTATAGGAACCGGTGCTGGCAATCACACAGGCGCTCGTTTCGATAATAACCATCAGTGCAATCGATTCGACGCTCTGGGACGGCCTTGATGGTCGGTGAGCCAGCCTGCTATGGCAAGTAGCCTTGTGGCGAGCAGGCTTTTTGTGGCGAGCAGGCTTGCCCTGCGTTGGGCTGCGTAGCGGCCCTAAAACCTGCCACCGCGATCCTCCCCCCTGACACTCGGCGCGTGGGATGGGGCGGCTTCGCCGCCCAACGCAGGGCAAGCCTGCTCGCCACAACGAGCCTGCTCGCCACAGTGACAGTGTTTACGGTTGAGCGGCGGTCTCTGCGGTCGTATTTGTACTCTGCGCGGTCATCTGGTCATGGAGTTTGCGGGCAACGCCCAAACGCGAGAGCTTGGTCAAAATACAGAAGACCGCACATATCGACAGGCAGGCGATGAACAGCAAAAAGCCTTTTTGCTCTTTCAACCCGGTTTTTACATTTTCACCATAAGTGGGCGAAAGAAATAGCGTGCAAATGGTATTGATGGTGCTTTCCGAGAAGTCCTCGTTATAGAACTTTTCCAGTGCCGTTGGTGATTTGCACTCGTCCACAGACAGCGTTTCGCTGGGCCAGAAATGGAATTTGGCGTTGTTTTCCGACAGATAGAAAGACGGCACATCCGAGGCTTTTTTCAAGGACACCATCAGGTAGCTGGAGTCAGCCAATGGCGGCGTGATGCTGATAATCGCCAGGAAAAAGGCGCCCAACCCCAAAAACCAATTACGCTTGAAGGGGGTGATCATTGCCTCTTTAAGCGATAACTGAGTGAAGTCTTTCCAGTCAATGTACTTTCTGATCCTGGCCACATCGTTGTAACTGAAGTTGTTGTCAGTGATCCACTGATCGGCTTGCCGCGCGTGTTCCAGGTTTTGCGCGGGGATATTGAATTCGAACCGATAATATTCAACTTCGCGCAGGTCTTTGCGGGTGGCCTCATATTTTGGGTTTTCAAATGTGGTCGAGCCACCGAAGAACCGCCACATCAAGTCACGCAGAAAAATCAGCGAGCCTGAGCGCGAGTAGATATATAAAACCAGCGCACATATTGCCAGGCCACTGAGCAGCCCGACGATGGCGGCATAGTTTTGAAACGTCCATGTGACGATATTATCGTTGAGTACAGGTTGGGACATGCAGGGTCATCCTTGAAGGGTTATTAGAGCGGCGCGTCAGCGAAGTTGCTGTGACTGGCCGGGCGAAAATCTAATAAAAACAAGACGACTTTTCAAACATTATCATTGCGTTGAACTTCGAACTGGGCGGGTACTACATAACGCTGGAATCTTTCTTACGTGGTTTAAAAACAAAGGCTACAGCCAGTTCGTTGCGAACGGATATTTAACTCACTATCTTCTGACTACGAGACGTTCACTCGTAGGCTTTCCCCTCAAACGCAAAGGAAATGCACCATGAGCAAAAACACCAAAAAGACCTCCAGCACCCTGGCGACGTTGGCCGCCGAAACCTTGAATAATCCAAACGCCTCGGCCATAGCCAAGAGCCTGGCTGCGTCGGCGCTGTCCCAGACCGGTACTGATAAGCAGACGAGTGCACACATGGAGGAAAAGGCCGGCAAAGCCCTTCAAAGCGATAAATACAGTGAGGAGACCAAATCCCTGGCTGCATCGGTCCTCTCTCAAGCTAACAAAGAGCGGGGAAACTGAGTCATAAAAATCGCATAAAAACGCCCCGTCGTTGAATCAGCGACGGGGCTTCTTGGTTTCCCGATCAGCAAAAATTATTCGCCCCCCACCGAATAACTTTCGCCACTGCGGTGTTCACTTCACAGACCACCCAGGAAACGCCCATGAACACAGCATCCGATCGCTATGACCGCCTGACCCGCAGCTTCCACTGGCTGACCGCCGCCGTGGTGATCTTCATGTTTGCCAGTGCGCATATCTGGGAAAACCTGGAGAAGGGCACACCGCTGCGCAAGGGCCTGCAAGCGCTGCATATCTCTTTAGGTATCGTCATGGCGCTGTTGATTGCCGCGCGGATTGTGTGGCGTATGTTCGGCGGCAATCGGCCCAAGGCCGACAGTCACCCGGCGCTTAACCTGCTTGCGAAATTGGCGCATGGTTGCCTGTACCTGTTGCTGGTGTCGCAGATTGTGTTGGGCTTCCTGTTTCGCTGGGCTCAAGGTGAACCCTTCAATTTTTTCGGACTGTTTGCCGTGCCCGCGCCTTTTGTGATCGATCATGCCTGGCGGGGCACCTTGGGCGGCCTGCATAACAATGTGGCCTGGGCGATCATCTTGCTGGCGGGCGTGCATGCCATAGCTGCGCTCTGGCATCACTACGTGCTGGGCGACAGCACCTTGCGCCGGATGTTGCCGGGCGCACGCAATGCGCTTTAACAGTGATGTTTCCTCCCTATCATTACGGAGTAAGACAACCATGAAGGCTCGCCACGAATACCCTGTCACCTACCGCACCGCGCTGGTCTTCGGCGCTTGCCTGGCCGCCGCTTTGCTCGCAGGCCAGGCCCACGCCTCCGGCGATGAGTCGGCCCCGCCCAAGCCCAACTGCCCCAAGGGCCAGGTCTGGGACACCAAGACCGGCAAGTGCGTGCTGCAAACCAGCAAGGCCACCTCCGACGCCGACCGCACCGATTACGCCTACCGCCTGGCCAAGGACGGGCGCTTTGATGAGGCGCTGGCCTTGCTCGACACTCTGCAAAATCCCAACACCGCCAAGGCCCTCAACTATCGCGGCTACGCCACGCGCAAGCTGGGGCGCACCGATGAGGGCATCGGTTATTACCTGAAGTCGGTTGCACTCGACCCCAACTACGCACAGGTTCGCGAGTACCTGGGCGAGGCCTATGTGATCAAGGGCCGGGTCGACCTGGCGCAAGAGCAACTGGTGAAAATCAAAGCCTTGTGCAGTACCACCTGCGAAGAATACGAAGACCTGGCCGCAGCCATCGCCGCAGCGCCACAGGCTTGAACGCCGTGAACCTGTCCGCAGGAGGCAGCCATCGTTCGGGACGCTGAGTTTCGCCGCGAGTTGGGCCAATTGTTGCCACGCTTGTGGCGATACGGTTGGGTGTTGTCGCGGCAAAAGCACCTGGCCGAAGATCTGGTGCAAGCCACCTGCGTAAGGGCCTTGGAGCGTGCCGGGCAATTCGTGGCCGGCACGCGCCTGGATCGCTGGTTGCTGGCGATCATGCACTCGATCTGGCTCAACGAACTGCGCTCGCAACGGGTGCGCCAAGGGCAGGGGTTTGTTGATGCCGAGCAGGTGCTGTCGTTTGATGGCGAGCGCCAGGCGCAGGAACAGATACTGGCCGCACAAGTGATCAAGCGCGTTAACGGTTTGCCCGAAGCGCAGCGCGAAACCGTGTTTCTGGCGTATGTCGAAGGGCTTTCATACAAGGAAATTGCCGAAATCCTGCAGATACCTATGGGCACGGTGATGAGCCGGTTGGCGGCCGCCCGCATTAAGCTGGCCGAAGCCGCCTCCCCAACAGCCCGGCAGGATAAAGCCAACGGAGAACGGCGATGAGCCACACTGACACACCGTCCGATGAGCAGTTATCGGCTTATCTGGATGGCGAACTGAGCGCAGACCAACATCAACGGATCGCCGACCAGGCCAGCGCTGACCCGGCGCTTGCCGCACGCCTGGACGCATTGCGCTGCGCTGACTTGCCGTTCAAGGCCGCCTTCGACACGGTGCTGGAACACGCCCCGACTGAACGCCTGCACGCAATGCTCAACGCCTTGCCACCGGCGCCGCCCCAAGCCTGGAGCCGGCGGCGTTTTCTTGCCGTGGCTGCGAGTTTCGCAGTAGCTGGCGTGGCGGCCGATCGCCTGTTCTTGGGGTGGCAACGTACTGAACCCGGCCAAGGCTGGCGGGCCTCGGTGGCCGAATACATGGCCTTGTATACGCCCCAGACCCTGGAAAACCTCAGCCTCGACCCGGCCTCCCACACGGCCCAGTTGACCGCCGTGGGCGCACTACTGGGCGTGTCGTTATCGCCTGAGTCCGTGAGCCTGCCTGGCGCCGAATTCCGACGGGCGCAGATCCTCGACTATGACGGCGTGTTGATCGGTCAACTCACCTACCTCGACCCACGCCACGGGCCTTTGGCACTGTGCATCACCGCCAGTAAAAAGGGCATGCAGCCGTTGGCCAGCGAACAGCGCCGAGGCCTGAACGTGGTGTATTGGGCCAACCCTGCGCATGCTTTTATGCTGATTGGGAGAAACCCGGTTGAGGATTTGCAGCACATGGCCATTGGTGTCGAGAGCCGCTTGCCGGCCTGACCTCGGTGAGTCGTCGTCCGCAGCGCGTCGCCGTGCTCGACACCGACCTGCACCACGGTCAAGGTTTCCAGGAGATTTTCTACGAGCGGGACGACGTGCTGTATGTGTCCATCCACGGCGCCCGTGAAGCCGTGTTCTTCGACAAGCTCGAACTGGCCCTGCGGCGCTGAAGGACTTTTCGGCGGATGCGCTGGTGTTGTCCCTGGGCTTTGAAATTTGCGAGCTGGACCCGCAAAGCAAAGTCGCGGTGACGCGCGTCTGGCGAGAGGTGGTGTCGCGATAGAAGATGTCCTGTTGATTTTATGACAGGTTCGCGAGCATTCAAATTGGCCCGTACTGCAAAATTTTTTAAGGCGACAGCGTGCGAGTCTCAGGCGTCAACTCCAACACCCGATTCCTCCCGCCTTCCGCCAGCAGATAAGTGCCTCGATTCGTCGGCACAATTGACTGCGGCGCCTTCAGGAACGACAAAATCGTCTGTTGCCGCCCCTGTTTATCAATGAGCAGCAATCTTGCTCGGTGCGTCGAATCTTCATTCACCCACAGCCCGCGCTCATCGCACATCAAGAACGTGGGTTTGTTCAAGCCTGCCAGCACCACCGGATCGCTGCCGTCGTCGGTCAGTTCGCGCACCACGCCTTTTTTCTTTTCGGTGTAGAGCATTCGGCCGTCGGTGCAACGGGTGATGGACTCGCCTTCGTGCAGCTTGTCGCGTATGACAGTCAGCGATTGGTCACTCCAGCGGTAACGCAAAAGTCGCCCGTTGTCTTTGCGGTCTTCGATGGCGTAGAGGTCGTCGCCCTCGACCCACAGGCCTTGCACGTTTTCGCCGCGAAACAACTCGGTCACCACGCCGTCCTTGAGAAAGCTGACCGGGGCGTCGCCGGTTTCCTGGCTGAACACCCAACCGCCATGGGTGGCGAACATGCCATCGGGCTTGGACAGGCTGCCCACCACCACGTCACGTCGCCCGTCGGGATGGATACGCACGATGCTGCCTTTGGCGTCATTGAGTTCCTGGCTGATCATCAGCGAGCCATCCGGCATGGGCATCAATGAGGCGGCTTTGGGCACGTCACTGTGCACGGTTTGCACGCTCCAGCCGGTCGCCGCGCTGACGGGGTAGAAGCTTTGCCAGGCGAAAAAGCCCAGGGTCGCAACAGCCAGCAAGCCGGTCAGGCTTAACACCCAGCGCAAAGGTCGGCGCGGGTTTGGGGTGTCAGTCATTTTTTCTTCCTTGTTTTTGGGCACGCCATCGGTGGGCGTGAGGCCTGCTCTCACCCGTGATTCTGAAATTGAGCGGCGTAATCCTGGCCGCCGTAAAACACGCCCAGGATCGACACGGTTTCAGTCTCGGCGGCCACGCTGAATGCGATGGCGGTGGTGTGCCGGTAATGGGTGATGCGCAAGGCAGGCAGCAGGTCGTTACGGCATTTACCGCGCAATGGAAACACACTGAGGCTGTCGCAGTAGCTGATGATGTTGTCGATAAAACGTGCTGCAGCATCGGGGGCTTCGGTTTTGCTGATGTAGTCTTCAAGGGCGTCCAGTTGGGCTAACGCCTCAGGCGCAAAGGCTACCGTATAGCTCACGGTTTTTCTGTACCGGTTCGCTGGCGTTTGGCTGCCATGTGTTCGCGAACCTGCTCGGTGGAGAGCGCTCGGCCAGGGGCTGCCTCGAGAGCGGCGGCGGCGGGGATCACCTGGTCGCGCAACCAGTCTTCCATGGCGCGATCACGGGCCATCAGCGCCCTGAGGCCGTCGCGTATCACTTCACTTTCGCTCGCATATTCACCGGAGGTGACCTTGGCTTTGACCAGGGCGGCCATCTCGAGTGGCAAGGTAATGCTCATTTGCTGGGTTGAGCGCATGTCGAAGCCTGCGGACAGTGGGTAGGATTCAATCCTACTCGACCACTGGCGTGTTGCAAGGAGCAACTGACCGATGTCGGTGTCCGGCATCTCATCGTCGATCCAAAATAGGTAGGGGTTCTGGCAGGTTTCCATGAGCGTTTCTCTCTCCTGTTGAGTAACTCAGGTTGCAAGTATTGACGCTTTTCAGCGATTGCGTGGCGCCACTCAGCCAATAACGCACTGATATGTATGACTTCATATTTGTAGCAGGGTTATTAACGCCAACCGCCCCCGGCACGCATGGCGCCTTACCCCCGGCCGTACGATAATGCCCTCCAAATCGACCACACTGGCCCATCCCCCGTGATCATCAACTTCGACCTCAACGACCTCCAAGCCTTCCGCGCCGTGGTAGACAAGGGCAGTTTTCGCGGCGCCGCCGAGGCCATCCGCATCTCACAGCCGGCCCTGAGCCGGCGTATCGAAAAGCTCGAGTCCGCCCTTGACGTAAAGCTGTTCGAACGCACCACGCGCCGGGTCAGCCTGACCATGGTCGGGCGCGCGTTTCTGCCTCAGGTGGAGCGCATTCTCGACGACCTCGACATCGCCTTGATGGGTATCAGTAACGTCGCCTCCACGCGCATGGGCAACGTCACCATCGCCTGCGTGCCGTCCACCGCGTATTACTTCATGCCCCACGTGATCTCCGAATTTCACAAGCTATACCCGAAGATTCGCCTGCGTGTGCTGGATGCCAGCGCCGGTGAGGTGTGCAATGCAGTGGAAAGCGGTGAGGCGGATTTCGGCGTGAGTTTCAGCGGCAGCCTGGCCGATGAAGTGGAGTTCGAGTTGCTGTTCCAGGAGCGCTATGTGCTGGCCTGCCGCCGTGACCATGAGTTGGCCGAACGCGACAGCGTAAGCTGGGCCGAAGCCTACGAGCACGACTACATCACCGTCGACAAAACGTCGGGCAACCGCTTCCTGCTGGACCAGGCCTTGCGCGGCGTGCGGGTGAAAAAGCCGAGTATCTGCGAGACCCACCACGTGACCACCATGATCGGGCTGGTGGAGGCGGGGCTGGGCGTGGCGATGGTACCGTCGATTGCGATGCCGGCGTGCGAACACCCGATTCTGGTGAGTGTGCCGCTGATCGAGCCGCAGGTGATGCGCCATGTGGGCTTGATAAAACGCCGCGGGCGGACATTGCCGCCAGCGGCGCTGGAGTTGGAGCGGTTGGTGCGCGAGATGCCGTTTCGGTCAGTGTGAAACCGAGTCCAGGCCGGTGGATTGCACCACCGGTTGCGCTTCGGGCGAGGCCAGGAACTGCAGCAACGCCTTGGCCTGGGCCGGGTGTTCGGCGTTGACCGGAATGCCCGCCGCAAAGCGCGTAACCGACTGCACGTCTTCCGGGATCTTGCCCACGTAGGTCACGCCCGGCACCGGCAACAATTCCGCCACTTGCTGCAGGCCCACCTCGTAATCACCCTTGGCGACCACTGACGCCACCGGGATGCGTTCGATCATGCTGCCCTTGGCGGGCATGCCGAGCTTCTTGAACAGCTCCTTCTCGACATACACACCGCTGGCGCTGTCCGAATACGCCACGGACTTGGCCTGGCTCAGCACTGCCTTCAGCTCGGCATCGGTGCCGATCGCAGGTTTGGCTGCGCCGGCTTTGACCACCAGGCCGATGCGCGAATCCGCCAGTTCCACACGGGACGCCGGGTCGACCTTGCCTTGTTTGATCAAGTCATCCAGGGCATAGCCGACCATGATCACCACATCGGCGTGTTCGCCACGGGCCAGGCGGTTGGGGATCGCCTCCGGCGCCTTGCCCATCGACGGGCCGAGGATGGTGTCCAGGGTGTCGCCGCTGTGCTCGGCATATTGCGGGCCGAGCAGTTTATAGGCGGCGGTGAAACCGCCGGAGGTCATCACCTTGAGCTGTTCGGCCTGGGCCGTCAGCGCCAGGGCGCCGAGGGCCAGGGCCGTCAGGGTTTTCAATAGCGTCTTCATTACACCGCCCCCTGCATGACTTGGCCACGCGTGTTGGCACGTCGGTACAGCGCCAGGGTCGAGCACAGCGCGCACAACGCGGCAAACATCATCCAATAGGCCGGCGAGGCTTTGTCGCCAGTGATGTGAATGAACCACGTGGAGATCGCCGGCGTGAAGCCACCGAAGATCGCCGTTGCCAGGCTATAGGCCAGGGAGAAGCCCGCCACACGCACTTCCACCGGCATGATTTCGGTCAGCGCCGGGATCATCGCGCCGTTGTACATGCCGTACAGGAACGAGAACCACAGCAGGGTTTCGAGCATATGCGCAAAGCTTGGCGCACTGACCACGAACGACAGCGCCGGGTAGGCAGTGATCACGGTCAGGGCGGTCATTGCGACCAGCACCGGCTTGCGGCCAAAGCGGTCACTCAGGGTGCCGCCGATCGGCAGCCAGACAAAGTTCGACACGGCCACCAGCAAGGTCACCAGCAGGGCGTCGGAGGTGCTCAGTTGCAGCACGGTCTTGCCGAAGGTCGGCGCGTATACCGTGATCAAGTAGAACGCGGTGGTGGTCATGGCCACCATCAGCATGCCGCCGATTACCACACTCCAGTTTTTCACCAGGGTCGCCAGCACTTCGCGCATGGTCGGGCGATGCTTGCGGTTGGCGAACTCTTCGGTTTCCTGCAAGTTGCGACGCAGCACGAAGATGAACGGGATGATCACGCAGCCGAGGGCGAACGGAATGCGCCAGCCCCAATCGGCAACGACCGAGGGTTCCATCCACACATTCAGGCCGTAGCCCAGTGCGGCGGCCACTACGATGGAGATCTGTTGGCTGCCCGACTGCCAACTGGTGTAGAAGCCTTTGCGGCCTGGCGTAGCCATTTCAGACAGGTAAACCGACACACCGCCCAGTTCTGCGCCAGCCGAGAAGCCTTGCAGCAGGCGGCCCAGCAGCACCAGCAACGGCGCCCACAGGCCAATGGTCTGGTACCCCGGCACGAGCACGATCAGCAACGTACCGCTGGCCATGATCGACAGGGTCACGATCAAGCCTTTGCGACGACCGACGTCATCGATATAGGCACCCAGGATAATCGCGCCCAGGGGCCGCATCAGGAAGCCCGCACCGAACACGGCGAAGGTCATCATTAATGACGCAAACTCATTAGCGGCGGGGAAGAACGCGGCAGCGATATAGGTGGCGTAGAAGCCGAACAGAAAGAAGTCGAACTGTTCGAGGAAGTTGCCCGAAGTAACGCGGAATACCGCACCAACTTTCGAGCGGGCAGAGTCGGGCCGGGAAGGGCTAGTCATGGTTTTGTGTCTCCAGCGTTCTTTTTAAAGTGCTTGTTTCGCTTAAGACCGCGGATAGTGGCTGACACATTTAGAAATGATAAGTGAGTAATTTGGATGCATTGATGCGTTTTAGCTATCAATCAGCAGGTCCGCCAAAATCTCACTGCTGTTCTATGCTTCAGAAGTGACCAATTTCTTATGGAAGGGAGGTGCGTATGGGTGACGAGCACAAACGTCAGGACGAGCCGGAGCACGAGCAGGCCCGGCGGCAACGCGAAGAAGACAAGCCGCAGACCTGGAAACATCCGGACGACGGCACCGAGCTGTCCGAGCGCGATCAGGAGCGACCGCTCAAGCCGTGAATTCCAAGGCGATGATGATCAAACTGTGGGAGCTGGCTTGCCTGCGATGGCGGCGGGTCAGTCTCTACATCTGTGCCTGACACACCGCTATCGCAGGCCAGCCAGCTCCCACAATGTTTCTGTGTTCAGCCCACGATCGGCGTACACAACTCCACCAGCGTGCCATCCGGGCAGCGCACATAAGACACCACTTGCCCCCAGGGCTTGGTGCTCGGTGGCGACAGCTCCTTCGCACCGTGTAACAGCGCCGTGGCATGGGCGACGAATACATCCTCGGTGACAAACCCCACCTCCATCCCCAGCGGCTTTCGGGAGGCGTGCGCCTCGACGTGCCCGCCGTCGAAGTTCATTTCGCCCAGTTCATGCGCGGCAAACGACAGCGTGGTGTCCCCCGTTTCCAGCTCGCCATAAGTGCCGGATTCATGCAAAAACCGGCGACTGAACCCAAAGGCTGCTTCAAAGAATGCCAGTGACGCGGCAACGTCGGGCACATAGATAATGGTGTAGGCGAATTTCAAGATAGGCAGTCCTTGCAGAAAAAGTGACAGTTCATGAAGCCAATACTGAGATAGGAAAACCCCACGCCAGCACCCAATAGGCCACTGCCGCGGCCAGGCATAAGCCAATAAACACCCGCGTCAGTGTCCTGACGGTAGGGTTGGCAATGAACCGGACGACCCAGAGGCAGAGCCCGGCGACGACCATGGCCAAGGCAATAATGACCAGCACGATGGCGTTCCTTTGACCTTCAAGCGCTGATTTATAGTCCCAAAGGCGCCGGATGAACAGTGTTCACATAGACGCAGCCCCGCGGGCTTTCTAAACTGCGGCTTGTCTTGGGGAAAGGGGCAGGCGCCGATGAATCGCAATGAATTACGCAAGGCCGACATCAACCTGATGGTGGTCTTCGAAGCACTGATGCTCGAGCGCAATGTGACGCGGGTGGCAGAGAAGCTGTTTCTCGGCCAGCCGACCATCAGTTCGGCGCTCAACCGCTTGCGCACCTTGTTCAACGACCCACTGTTTATTCGCGTCGGCCACCGCATGGAGCCCACCGCGCGGGCCGAGGAGATCATCCAGCACCTGTCGCCGGCCCTGGACTCTTTGTCGTCGGCCTTGAGCCTGACCCACGATTTCGACCCGACCCAAAGCACCATGACCTTCCGCATCGGCCTGTCCGATGACGTCGAGTTCGGCCTGCTGCCGCCGCTGCTGCGGGCCTTGCGTCAGGAAGCGCCGTTGGTGGTGTTCGTGGTGCAACACGTCGATTACTGGCGCATCCCCGACCTGCTGGCTTCCGGCGATATCACCGTGGGCATCACCCAGACCCGCGGCCTGCCGGCCAATGCCAAGCGCAAGTTGTTACGGCATATTCGCCCCTGCCTGTTGCGCGCCGACGCCTCGGACACACCGCTGACCCTCGACGAATATTGCGCCCGTCCCCATGTGCTGGTGTCTCACACCGCCAACGTGTCGGGGTTTGCCGACGAGTGGCTGGCCGAGATTGGTCGCAAGCGCCACGTGGTGCTGTCCGTACCCCAGTACAGCGCATTGCCGGCGTTGCTCGCCGGCACCGACATGATCGCCAGCCTGCCGGATTACACCGCCCATGCCATGGCCGCCGGCGGCAACCTGTTTTGCGAGCCGTTCCCGTTCGAAACCCCGACCCTGGACCTGTCCATGGTCTGGCTCAGCCACGTCGACACGGACCCTGCCGAACGCTGGATGCGTTCACGGCTGGAAGCGTTCATGAGTGAACGCGACAGGCTGCCGGTAATCGTGGAAAAATCTTGAGATAAGCCTTCAGGGAGATCCACCGATGACTTCATCCCGTTCTTTGCTGCGTGGGCGCGGCAGTCATGACAGCGGCAAGGTGGGCATGGTCGAGCTGTTTTTCGACCTGGTGTTCGTGTTCGCCGTGACCCAGTTGTCCCACTCGCTGCTGGCCCACCTGAGCCTCGGCGGCGCGGTGCAGGTGGCGCTGATGATGGTCGCGGTGTGGTGGGTGTGGATCTTCACCTCGTGGATCACCAACTGGCTGGACCCGGAAAAAATCCCTATCCGCATCGGCCTGTTCGGCTTGATGGTCGCCGGCCTGTTGCTGTCTTCATCAATCCCCAAAGCCTTTACCGATCGCGGCCTGTTGTTCGCCGGCGCTTACGTCTTCATGCAGGTGGGCCGCACGCTGTTTGCGTTGTGGGCCGTTCGCGGCGAGTCGCTGAACATGACCCGCAACTTCCAGCGGATCCTGGCGTGGATGCTGTGTTCCGGGGTGTTCTGGCTCACCGGCGGCCTGCTCGAAGGCGAGCAACGCCTGGCTTTCTGGGCGCTGGCGCTGCTGATAGAACTGATATCGCCGTCGGTGTATTTCTGGGTGCCAGGGCTTGGGCGCTCGACCCTGGCGGACTGGAATGTCGAAGGCAACCACATGGCCGAGCGTTGCGGCCTGTTTGTGATTATCGCCCTGGGTGAATCCTTGCTGGTGACCGGCGCCACGTTCGCCGAGTTGCCGTGGAGCGTCGAAGGCCTGGGTGCTTTCCTGGTGGCCGTAGTGGGCAGCATTGCGCTGTGGTGGATCTATTTCGACAGCGGCGCCGAGCGCGCCCATCACCGGATTGCCAGCTCCGCCGACCCCGGCCGCCAGGCGCGTATCGCCTACACCTATCTGCATGTGCTGATCGTCGCCGGGATCATCGTCAGCGCGGTGGCCGACGAACTGGTGCTGGTGCATCCAGGGCATGCCAGCCAGGCGGGCGTGCTGGCGATGATTGCCGGGCCGTTTTTGTTTTTGCTCGGCAGTGCGTTGTTCAAGTGGGTGATGAGTGACCGACCGTTGCCACCGCTCTCGCACCTGGGCGGGCTGCTGATGTTGCTGGTGCTGTTGCCGCTGGGGTTGCAGCATATGTTTTCGGCGCTGGCGCTGGGCGCGTTGACCACGGCGGTGTTGGTGATCGTGGCGTTCTGGGAAAATCGTTCGCTGCGGGGGCTGACCGAAGTTTCACATTGAAATCGGTCTGCCTTCGTTCAACTGCATGCTATATGTAGGTTTCTTTTCAAGCCCACTCGGAGCTTTTCATGCCGCACCTGCACCTGGAATACACCGCCAACCTGACCGGCCTTGCCGTCGAGAAAACCCTGCTGCGCCTGAACAACGTGCTGATGGCGTCCGGGCAGTTCGGTTCCGAGTTCGATATCAAGAGCCGCGCAATCAAGGTCGAGAGTTTCCAGGTGGGCACTTCCCTCAGCCCGCGCGGTTTTATTGCGGTAAAGCTCTCGCTGCTCAGCGGGCGCTCACCGCAGGTCAAGCAGCAGTTGTCGGAAAGCTTGTTGGCGGCCCTGCAGGACGCGGCTGAGTGGCCGGCCGATCTGCAGGTTCAACTCAGTGTGCAGTTGATGGACATGGATCGTGATTCCTACAGCAAAGTCGCTATCGGCTAAGGGTTACAACAAGCATTGATCGGCGCACACCTTGACGATCTGCTCGCGAAACCAGGTATTGGCGCTGTCCTGGCCACTGGTTTCATTCCACTGCATGTCCAGGGTAAACCCCGGTAACCCGTTCGGCGCTTCGCAATGGCCGAACACGGTGGCCGGGGCCAGCAGCTTTTGCACGCGACGGGGCAGGGTGACGATAAAGTCGGTGCCACTGATCATCTTCAAGGCGGCGCTGTAGCTGTTGGCACGGGCAATCACCTGGCGCTTGTGAGCCTGGCGTGCCAGCCAGCCGTCGATCATGTTGGTGTCGGAGGTCCAGGGCGCGGGGAACACGTGGCGCCGTTCGACAAACGATTGCAGGCTGAAGGCCGGCTCGCGCGGCGTGGCGCGTTTATCAAACACACACACTAAATCGTCTTCCAGCAGCATCTGGGTCTTGAAGTCTTTGTGGGCACGGTGAAAGTGCGGGCCGAAGCAAATCACCAGGTCGAGACGGCCTTCGCGCAGGTCCTCGGCGGGCAGCTCGGTTTCCAGCTTTTGCACATTGATGATCACCGGCAAGTCGGCTTGGTCGAAGTTCTTCAACAGGCGTGGCAGGATCAGTTGCTCGAAGTATTCCGGGGCACAGACATTGAAGGTCACCGCCTGCTGCGTCGGGTCGAAGGCCTGGCTGCCGGCATGGCACAGGTTGATGCTTTCAAGGATCTTCTGCACGTGTTCGTACATGGTTGTGGCCTTGTACGTCGGGCGCATGCCGGCCCGCGTGTTGATAAACAGCTCATCCTCAAAACTGGTGCGCAGCTTCTTCAGGCTGTAGCTCACGGTTGACTGACTGACGAACAGCGTCTCGGACACATCGGTAACGCTGCTCTGGTCATAGACGGCGATAAACACCATCAAGTCCTGCATATCAAGCTTTCTGAGCAAGTTACTGTTTAGCATCGGTTTCGTCCGTAAACCCTTTGTACCGAACTCAGTACAAGACTGGCAAAAGCTTAACGGAACGGTCGTACCAATAGAAAGCGCTGTAGGGCGTTTCTATGTTTGGTGTGGGACATAAAATGTTGGCAATACGACGTCAGTGAATATGTCGGCTGTAATGCTTTGGGTTCAAGCGTGTGACGATCAGCACAGTGACCACCAGGCCACAGCAGGTCGAGGGGTTGCGGGCTGAAGATGACTGATCGTTCCCACGCTCCGCGTGGGAACGCAGCCCAGGACGCTCCGCGTCCCAAGAGCGGACGCGGAGCGTCCATTGAGGCATTCCCACGCGGAGCGTGGGAACGATCATCAGCTCCCACAGGGGACCGTGGTGTCAGCTAGCGCGAATCACGTGCTTGATCTCCTGAAACGCCGCCAACCCCCACGGCCCCAGCTCGCGGCCGATACTGCTCTGCTTGTAGCCGCCCCATGCCGTCTGCGGGAAGATCACCTGCGGTGCGTTGATCCACACCAGGCCCGCCTGCAAGGCATTGGCCACGCGTTCGGCGGCTTCGGCATTGGCGCTCACCACACTGGCGACCAGGCCGAAATCGCTGTCGTTAGCCAGGGCGATGGCCTCGGCTTCAGTGGTAAAACGTCGTACACACAGCACCGGGCCGAAGATCTCTTCATTCCACAAGGCGCTGCCTGATGGCACGTCGGTAAACACTGTCGGGCGAATGAAAAAGCCTTTTTCCAGATCAGCCGGGCGATCGCCGCCGCACAACAAGCGCGCGCCTTGGTCGATACCACGCTGGATATGCCCCAGCACCCGCTGATACTGCGCACGGTTGATCAGCGCGCCCATCTCCACATCCTCGGCAAACGGGTCGGCCACGCGAATCCCTTCAGCCCGCGCCTGCAAACGCTGCAGGAATTCATCCGCCAGGTTGTCGGCTACCAACACGCGACTGGTGGCCGAACAGATCTGCCCGGCATTGAAAAAACCACCGCCACAGGCCAGCTCCACTGCTAGGTCGAGGTCGGCATCGGCCAGCACCAGCAATGAGGATTTGCCGCCCAGTTCCAGGCTCACACCCTTGATGGTTTCGGCGGCGCGCTGCATCACCTGCACGCCCACCGCATTGCTGCCGGTAAAGGAAATTTTCGCCACGCGACGGTCCGCAGCCAGCGGCGCACCGACCGCCAGCCCCGTGCCACACACCAGGTTAAACACACCCGCCGGGAAGCCTGCTTCGGCAATAATCCGCGCCAATTGCAACTCCGCCAGGGGCGTGACTTCCGACGGCTTAAGCACCACGCAGCAACCGGCCGCTAACGCGGGGGCAAGCTTCCAGGCGGTGGTCACCATCGGGAAGTTCCACGGCACGATCAAACCCACCACGCCACAGGGTTCGCGGCGCATGCGTGCGCTGAAATCGTCGCTGGGCAATGCCACCTTGCAGTCTTGACCTGCGTCCATCGCGTCGCAGATTCCCGCGTAGTATTCGAAGGTGGCGATCACGTCATCCACATCAATACTCGCTTCAAACAGCGGCTTGCCGTTGTTGCTCGACTGCAACTGCATCAGTTGTTCACGCTGCTCGCTCACACCTTGGGCGACCTTGCGCAACAGGGCGCCGCGATCACGGCCACTGCTTTTCGACCAGTCGACAAAAGCCGCGCTGGCTGCGTCGACCGCCAGTTCCACTGCTGAGGCATCGCCCACGCTGACATGGGCCAAGGTCGCTTCGGTAGCCGGGTTGATCACCTCCAGCACCTCGTGGCCCGCCTGCCATTGGCCGTTGATAAACACACCGTTCAAGACTGCGCTCATACCGCCACCTCCTGCATCCAGAGCCCTTGGTTGATTTCAATCAGTGTCGGCCCCTGGCGATCCGCGGCGGCGCGCAACGCGCTGCGCAATTGCTCGACGCCCTGGATACTTTCTACGGCGCAACCCAAGGCCTTGGCTACGCCGATAAAGTCCGGGGTGTAGATGTCCACACCGACCGGTTCGATGGCGCGGTTGAGCATGTATTTCTTGATCTCTTCATAGCCCTGGTTATTCCACAGCAGCACAATCACTGGCACCTGCGCCTCTACCGCGCTGGCCAGTTCCGGCAGGGAAAATTGCAGGCCGCCGTCGCCGATCAGGCACACCACCGGCTGGCCGTCACCTCGGCCCAGCCAGGCACCGACTGCAGCGGGCAGGGCGTAGCCCAAGGTGCCGTAGCCGGTGGAGGAGTTGAACCAGCGGCGTGGGTGGTCAAGATTCAGTGTCAGGTTGCCGCTGTACACCGGCTGGGTGGAGTCGCCCACCAGCACGGCGTTGGGCAGCGCTTGCAGCACGGTGTTGAGGAACAGGGTTTGTGCGCGGGTGGCAGCGTCCCAGTTGGGCGCCAGTTCGGCCCACAAACGCGCGACTCGTTCAGCGCCCCAATCGCGGTTGCGGGCAGGCAATGGGGTTTTATCCAATTCGGCGAGCAAGGCGTCGGCGGCTATCTGTGCATCGGCTACCAGTGCCACGTGCGGCGGGTAGTTGCGTACAGTCTGGTCGGGGTCGATGTCGATACGCAGCAGTGCGCCGGGGATCTCGAAGCCGCCGGCGAAGGTCACGTCGTAGTCGGTTTCTGCCAGCTCTGTGCCGATGGCCAGCACTACGTCGGCTTCAGCGACCAGCGCACGGGTGGCGACCAGGGTTTGCGTCGAGCCGATCAGCAGCGGGTGGGTCGATGCCAGCATGCCTTTGGCATTGATGGTCAGCGCCACCGGCGCGCCGAGGATGTCGGCCAGGCGCGTCAGCTCTGGCGCGGCATCGATGGCACCGCCACCGGCCAGGATCAGCGGGCGTTTGGCCGCTGCGAGCAATTGGCTCATCTGCTTGACCGCCGACGGCGACGCACCGGCGCGGGCAACGCTGACCGGCTCGCTGCCCAGCAACGCGTCGGCATTCTCCACCAGCACATCCAGCGGGATTTCGATATGCACCGGGCGTGGTCGCCCCGCCTGGAACAACGCAAACGCCCGCGCCAGCACGCCAGGCAACTCCGCCGCCGACATCAACGTGTGGGAGAACGCCGCCACGCCGGCGATCATCGCGCTCTGGTTCGGCAGCTCATGCAGTTTGCCGCGCCCGCCGCCCAATTGGCTGCGCGACTGCACGCTGGAAATCACCAGCATCGGGATCGAGTCGGCGTAGGCCTGGCCCATGGCGGTGGTGATATTGGTCATGCCCGGGCCGGTGATGATGAAGCACACGCCGGGTTTGCCGCTGGTGCGTGCATACCCGTCGGCCATGAAGCCGGCGCCCTGTTCGTGGCGCGGGGTGACATGGCGGATGCCGGAATGCGCCAGGCCGCGATACAGCTCAACGGTGTGTACGCCGGGAATGCCGAACACCTGGTCCACGCCGTAGCTTTCCAGGAGGTTGACCAATACTTCGCCGCAGGTCGCCATACATGTCGCTCTTGTTATGGATTCGAGGCGCTATTGGAGCGGCTGGCCCGTAGCGGCAACAATCGATAAAAAGTCATACTAGCCATGTCCCCACGTCATGGCTCACGCACGATGAAACGCCTTCCGCCGCTGCCTGCGCTGCACACGTTTTGGGTCACTGCCCAGTGCTGCAACTTCACCCGCGCCGCCGAGCAACTGCACATCACCCAGGGCGCAGTGAGCCGCCAGATTGCCGGCCTGGAAAGCCATTTGGGTTACGCCCTGTTTCAGCGCCAGGCACGGGGCTTGAGCCTGACCGAAGAAGGCCGCGAGTGGTCACTGCGTGCGCAGCAAGTATTCGGCCTGATCGGTGACGCGGTGGAGCAGATCGGCAGCCGCCGCGCGACCCTGCAACTCAAGGCCTCCACCTGCGTGATGCGCTGGCTGCTGCCGCGCCTGTTGCAATGGCAGAAGGAGCGCCCGGATGTGCCGGTGGAACTCACCACCACCGTGGCCTATACCGTGGACTTTCGTCGTGAGCAATTTGATGCGGCGGTGATCTATGCGCCCATCGCCGAGCAGTCGGCTGAGGCACGGCACCTGTTTGATGAGCAACTTACGCCAGTGTGCGCACCGGCGCTGCTCGGCGCTTTGGATACCCCGGCAGACTTGCAGCAACAAGTGCTGCTGCACCCCACGCGGGACGAGCGGGATTGGGCGTTGTGGTTAAAGGCGGCGAATACGCGGTTGAGCAACCTGGCCCAGGGGCATCATTTCGAGACGCTGGACCTGGCCATGACGGTGGCGTCACAAGGCTCAGGTGTGGCGATTGGCGACAGTGCGCTGATTGGTGAGGATGTGAAAGCCGGGCGCCTGGCGACGCCGTTTGAACTGCGGGTGCCGACGGGGATGGGCTATTACCTGGTGTACCCGCCGGGGATCGAGCCGTCGGCTGGGCTGCAAGCGTTGATGGCGTGGCTGGTGAGCGAGGCACACCAGTCTTAACACTGAGTATCCAACTGTGGGAACCGGGTTTGTGTGGGAGCTGGCTTGCCTGCGATGCGGGCAACTCGGTCTATCTGTTAAACCGAGCTGATGCCATCGCAGGCAAGCCAGCTCCCACACAAGCCAGCTCCCACACAAGCCAGCTCCCACACAAGCCAGCTCCCACACAAGCCAGCTCCCACACAAGCCAGTTCCCTCAGGGTCAGTAACCGACTGTGAAGCGTTGGCGCGAGTGCTTCGGCGATTCCACTTCGTCGATCAGGGCGATGGCAAAGTCAGCAAAACTGATCCAGCTACGGCCCTCGGCGCTCACCAGCAGATCGTCCTGGCCCAGACGGAATTTCCCGGTGCGCTCGGTTTCAACAAACTCCGCCGATGGCGACAGGAAGGTCCAATCCAGTTCTTTTTCCTGACGCAGCACGTCGAGAAACTCAGCCCCGGCGCTGGCTTCGGCTTTGTATTCAGCCGGGAAACCCTCGCTGTCGATCACTCGACTGCCACCTGGCAACAACAGCGAACCCGCACCGCCCACCACCAGCAGGCGTTTCACGCCGGCTTTTTTTACCGGGCCGATCACGGCGCTGGCGGGCAGGGTGGCGAAGTGCGCCGCACTGATCACCACGTCGTTGCCGCTCACTGCTTGCTGCAAGGCCGTTGCATCAAGGGCGTCGACCTTTTTAACGGTAAGGCCTGGGCGTGCGGCCAGCGTGTCGGTGTTACGCGCAATGGCAGTAACGGTATGCCCACGACGCAGCGCTTCTTCCAGCAGTTGGCTACCGGCACGGCCGGTGGCACCAATGATTGCAATCTTGCTCATGACGTTCTCCAGTACGTTAGGGTTTAAAACCAATCACCACTTCATTTCGCCCTTGGCGACTTTGGCACCCAGTTCCAGGCTGCTTTCGTCTTTAAGGTTCGGGTAACGCTTTTTCATCGCCGCGATCAGCGCAGTCGAATCCTTGGCCTTGGCGGTCTCGATATCGAAGGCCTTGATGTAGTCGGCGGTAAAGGCCACGGACTGCACGGTCGGTGTGCCCAGGTAGTGGCCAGGGATCACGGTGGCCGGTTTCAGGTCCTGGATACGTTGCAGGGTGGCCAGCCAGTCGGTGTGGGATTTGGCGGTTTGCGTGTCGGCCATCCACACGTGGGTGTTTTCAAACACCACGACGCCACCGACGACCGCCTTGATCGAGGGGATCCACACAAAGGTGCGCTCAGGTTGCGGACCGTCCAGGCCGATCACTTCCAGGCTTTTGCCTTCCAGCGTCAGGGTATGGCCCTGCAACACCTGCGGGATGATGGCTTTGCTTGGCTTGTCGGCGCCGAGTTTCGGGCTCCAGAACGCGATTTTTTGCTCGACGGTGGCCTTGATATGGTCCACCACCGGCTGGGTGGCCAGCACTTTGGCGTCGGGGAACGCGGCGGTCAGGGTGTCGAGGCCGAAGTAGAAGTCCGGGTCGCCGTCGCTGACGTAGATGGTGGTGAGGTGTTTGCCGCTGCTGCGGATTTTCTGCACCAGTTGCTCGGCTTGGGTCTTGCCGAACTGGGCGTTGACCAGGATGAGGTCTTTTTCACCGCTGACCAGTACCGAGCTGACCGGCATCATGGCCGAGGTGCCAGGGTTGTAGGCATCCAGCTTCAGGTCGGCAGCCGCAGCATGGGCAGCGAACGCCAGGGCGGCCGAAGCCAGGGCAAATCGTTTAAGTACCGAGATCATGTGCAGCTCCAGCAGCAGGTAAGTGATGCACAGAGCTTAGTTGCACCAAACACAACAAAAAATGCGATGCTTGGACATAGTTTGTTTCTAAAAGCGTGCAAATCATGGATCGTCTTCAAGCAATGCGGGTGTTTGTCACGGTAGTTGACCTGGGCAGCCAGTCCGCCGCCGCCGATCAGTTGGACCTGTCGCGGCCGGTGGTCTCGCGCTATCTGGCTGAACTTGAGGATTGGGTCGGTGCGCGCTTGATGCATCGCACCACGCGCAAGCTCAGCCTCACCGCGGCCGGCAGTGAAACGCTGCCGCGCTGCCGGCAAATGCTGGAGCTGTGCAGTGACATACAGGCGGCCGTCAGTGAGCCGGATGAAGCGCCGCGTGGCCAGTTGCGCCTGAGTGTCAGCAGCTCATTCGGCCAGGCGCAGTTGGCGGATGCCGTGGCCGAATTCGTCAAGCGCTTCCCGTTGGTCAGCATCGACCTGCAGATGCTCGACCGCACGGTAAACCTGGTGGATGAGCGTATCGACCTGGCCATCCGCACCAGCTTTGAGCTGGACCCCAACCTGATCGCGCGCAAGCTCACGCTGTGTCGCTCGGTGATCTGCGCGTCACCGGCGTACCTGCTGGAACACCCGCAGCCTCGGCAAGTCCACGACTTGGCGGAGCACAACTGCCTGACGCATTCTTACTTCGGCAAAAGCCTGTGGCACTTCACCGAGAACGGCGAAGCAGTCTCGGTGGCGGTGCAGGGCAATATCACCGCCAACGAGGCCACGACCTTGCTGCGGGTGACGCTGGCGGGCGCCGGGGTGGCGCGGCTGCCCAGTTATCAGGCGGGGGACTACATCCGCAGTGGCGAATTGATCCGGCTGCTGCCCGAGGCTGAGCCGCAGCAAATGAACGTCTACGCCGTGTATGCCTCGCGTAAACACATGCCGTTGGCGTTGCGCAGCCTGCTGGATTTTCTGGTGCTGCGGTTCCCGGAAGAGCCGGTGTGGGATATCGGTCTGTAAAGCCGACATAAAGATGTTGAATGACGCCCAATAATGGCAACTCGCCCTGACTGACCTATGCTTTAAACAGCACCGAGTCGATCTATTCAGAGGTGTGCCATGACCCTAAAAATTAGAAAGTACCTGATGATTTTCATCCTGTGCGCGTTGGCTACCGCGCTGTACGGCACGGCCGCCTATCGGGTTGAACAGACCCGTATGCAACCGACCTTTGCGATCAGTTGCCATCAGGATCTGTGTGTGCCGCGTACCGGTAGTTTCAGCGCGCTCAGGTAGGCTGTGATCGTTCCCACGCTCCGAGTGGTAATGCAGCCCAGGACGCTCCGCGTCCCGCGTCAATCCGCCTTCAGCTGCTCGCGAAACGCCTTGGGCGAAAACCCCACCCGGCGGCGGAACAGCCGGGAGAAGTTGGTCGGGTCGGAAAACCCCAACACCTCCGACATCTCATTGATGGTCATGCTGGTGTAGGTCAGCAAGCGCTTGGCTTCCAGCAACTGGCGGTCATGCATGATCTGCAAGGCAGGCTGGCCACCCAATTCTCTGCACGTACCGTTCAGGTGTGAGACCGAGATACCCAGCTTGTGCGCCAGGTCTTCAATCTTCGGGTGTTCGCGGTAATGCTGCTCGACCAACTGCGTGAAGCGACGGAAATACTCCCGGCCACGTGGGGCACGCGGGTGGCGGCGCTGGATGGCTTGACGGCTGATCCACACCAGCAGCACGCTGACCAGGGCGTGCATCATCATGTCGCGGGCCGGTTGTTCATCGGCGTACTCATCCTGCAGTCGAGCGAACAGGCTGTTGAGGTAATCGCTGTCCTTGCCGGCGGGGTAATTGCCCAGGGCCTGCAAACCGTCCACCGTCGCGCCCAACTGTGTCTGCAAATGGCTGACCAGCGGCGCGGCCAGCGTCAGGATAAAACCTTCCACATCTTCAGAAAACCGAAACCCGTGTACACACAACGGCGGCAGCACCTGCAAGGTGGCTTCGCTGAGGGTAGTACGCTGGCCTTCGATTTCCAGCTGCGCCTGGCCTCTGTGTACGTACAGCAACTGGCACAGGTCCGCGTGCCGGTGGGGTTGGATTTCCCACTGGTATTCCCGGCTCCGTCGGGAAATGGTTTCACAGTGCAACAAATCCGGAGTCGGCCATTGCTGACTTTCTCCGTAAAGCTTGAAGACCGGAATCGCGGTACTGGCAGTTTTGGTCATGGTTTCAATCCGATACTCAGGATAGTGGTGCGGTAATCGCCCCAATTGGCAAAAAGCGCAGGCTTTGTCTCAGTTTTCACCTTCTTATGGCGGCCACTCAAGTGAAAAATGATCAGCAACAGGATGAATGACAACTCTTTCACCCTATCCGTTCGGGTGAAGCTTGCGAGCCATAAAAATAATGAAAACGCTGAAAACCCAAGTCGCCATTATTGGCGCCGGTCCCTCCGGATTGCTGCTCGGCCAACTGCTGCATAACGCTGGTATCCAGACCCTGATTCTAGAGCGCCAGAGCGCCGACTACGTGCAAGGCCGCATCCGCGCCGGTGTGCTGGAACAAGGCATGGTCGACCTGCTGCGCGAGGCGGGCGTCAGCCGACGCATGGACACCGAAGGCCTGGTGCATGACGGCTTTGAGTTGGCACTCAATGGCCAACTGACCCATATCGACCTCAAAGGCTTGACCGGCGGTCAGTCGGTGATGATCTACGGCCAGACCGAAGTCACCCGCGACCTGATGGCCGCCCGCGAGGCTGCCGGGGCTGTGACCCTGTACGAAGCGCGTGACGTGCAGCCCCATGACCTTAAAACTGATCGGCCCTGGCTCACCTTCGAACATGCCGGCGAAACCTATCGCCTGGACTGCGACTACATCGCCGGGTGCGACGGTTTCCACGGGGTGGCGCGCCAGGCGATTCCGCCTGAGGCGTTGCAGGTGTTCGAGCGCGTCTATCCGTTCGGCTGGCTGGGCATCCTCGCCGATACACCGCCGGTGCATGACGAGCTGGTGTATGCCAAACATTCGCGTGGCTTTGCGTTGTGCAGCATGCGTTCGCCGACCCGCAGCCGCTATTACCTGCAGGTGCCGGTCGATGAGCCTCTGGATGATTGGTCGGATGAGCGTTTCTGGGCCGAGCTGAAAACCCGCCTGCCCAGCCAGTTGGCTGAGCAACTGGTCACCGGGCCGTCAATCGAAAAAAGCATCGCGCCGCTGCGCAGCTTCGTGGTGGAGCCGATGCAGTACGGGCGCCTGTTCCTGCTCGGTGACGCCGCGCATATCGTGCCGCCCACCGGCGCCAAAGGCTTGAACCTGGCGGCCAGTGATGTGAGCACGCTGTTTCGGATCATGCTCAGGGTGTACCGCGAGGGCCGCGTGGACCTGCTGGAAAAATACTCGGCCATCTGCCTGCGCCGGGTGTGGAAGGCCGAGCGGTTTTCCTGGTGGATGACCTCGATGTTGCACCAGTTCCCGGACGCCGACGGCTTCAGCCAGCGAATTGCCGAGAGCGAGCTTGAGTATTTCATCCATTCGCAGGCGGGGCGCAAAACCATCGCAGAAAATTACGTCGGGCTTCCTTACGAAGCTATCGAGTAGCCTGCTATCGTATCCAGCATTCCCGCAGGCTCTTCCTTGCCTGCGGGCCTTGCTCGAAGGTTCTGCCGTGACCAGCCTCAACCAACCCGCTCAGCCCGTTCCTGCCGTTCGCAGTGTGCTCGCCGCCTTGATGCTGGCGATTTTCCTCGGCGCCCTGGACCAGACCATTGTCGCCGTGTCCATGCCAGCGATTTCCGCACAGTTTCACGATGTAGACCTGCTGGCCTGGGTGATCTCCGGCTACATGGTGGCGATGACCGTGGCCGTGCCGATCTACGGCAAGCTCGGCGACCTGTACGGGCGCCGCCCGATGATGTTGATCGGCATGGGTGTGTTCACCCTGGCCTCGCTGTTTTGCGGCATGGCGCAAAGCATGGAGCAGTTGGTGCTGGCGCGGATTCTCCAGGGCATCGGTGCCGGCGGGATGATCTCGGTCAGCCAGGCGATCATTGGCGACATCATCGCGCCCCGTGAGCGTGGGCGTTACCAGGGCTATTTCAGCAGCATGTACGCGGTGGCCAGTGTGGCCGGGCCAGTGCTGGGCGGCTACATGACCGAATACCTGTCGTGGCGTTGGGTGTTTTTGATCAACCTGCCGCTGGGCGCCGGGGCCTGGTATGTGGCGCACCGCACACTGGTAGGGCTGCCGGTGCCGCAGCGCAAGCCGATTATCGATTACCTCGGCACCGTGCTGATGATCATCGGCCTGACCGCCTTGCTGCTGGGCATCACCGAAATCGGCCAGGGCCATCATTGGCGTGACGAGCAAGTGCTGGGGCTGTTGGCCTGCGCGTTGGTGGCCTTGACGGTGTTCGTGTGGCACGAACGCCGGGCGCGCGAGCCATTGTTGCCGATGCACCTGTTCGCCAATCGCAGCGCGGTGCTGTGCTGGTGCACGATTTTCTTCACCAGCTTCCAGGCCATTTCCCTGACGGTGTTGATGCCGTTGCGTTATCAGACGGTGACCGGCTCGGGGGCCGACAGCGCCGCCTTGCACTTGCTGCCATTGGCCATGGGCTTGCCGATGGGGGCCTATTTCGCCGGGCGCATGACCTCGGTGACCGGGCGTTATAAACCGATGATCCTCACCGGCGCATGCTTGAGCCCACTGGCGATTCTCGGCATGGCCTACAGCGCGCCGCAGGCGGTGGAGCTTACGGCGGGGTTTTTGCTGCTGTGCGGGATTGCGGCGGGGATGCAGTTTCCGACGTCCCTGGTGGGTACACAGAACTCGGTGGAGCAGCGCGACATTGGCGTGGCCACCAGCACGACTAACCTGTTCCGCTCGTTGGGCGGGGCGGTCGGTGTGGCGTGCATGTCAGCACTGCTGTTGGCGTTGTTGCAGGATTCCAGCTTTGCGCATTTGGCCAGCGGCGCGCTGGGGGCTGAAGGCAGTTCCGGCAACGTGTTGCTCGACGGCCTCAACGCCGCGCCGGGGCCTGCGCAGGATGCCTTGCGCGGGGAGCTGGCGGTGACATTCCGGCATTTGCTGATGGTGAGTGCGGCGGTGTCGTTGCTGGGGTTGGCGGCGGCCATTGCGATGCCCAATCGTGTGCTGCGTGGGCGTGAAGACAAAGCACGTTAACTGACACAACGATGATCAAACTGTGGGAGCAGGCAAGCCAGCTCCCACAATGGATTGCATTCCAACTCAGATCAGGGGCTGTAGTACCCAACCGCCACCATAAAATGCCCGGCCTTGCGCACGTACGCATGCTTGTTCTCAACCTTGTCGGTCACCGGGTTCTTCCAGCGGTACTTGTATTCCCCCTGATCCTGCTCGGCCATCAGCTTCAGAATGGGTTCACCCACCGGCTTGCCATCCGGGTCTTTGATCTTGCGAAAGTCGGTATTGACCAGTCGCAAGTTGGTGCCATGCGCCACATACCGCCCGGTGTTCAGATCGACCACAAACACATACAAATCATCCTGCAGAAACCCGCCCTGCAATGAGTTGATCGCCTTGAGCGTGCCTGCCTCATCCTTGACCAGCGCCTTCACAGCCTTGTTGCGCAACGCTCGGGCCTGTTCCGGTGTGGCCCGTGGCAGGTAGTAACCCACCGCCAGGATGCGTTCACCCACGCGCTGATAAAACACGTGCTTGTGCTCAACCTTGCCGTCGTTCCAGTTCTGCCAGCGGTAGTCGGCTTGTTGGATGCCCTGGCCTTCGGGCACGGTCAGCGCCTGTTTGAACGAAGCTTGCAGGTCTGGCCCGAGCACCTCGGACACATCACGGCCGATCAATGCAGAGGAAGGCCCGCCGCTGGCTAACAACACGCCCTTGGTGTCGACCACGAACACATAGCGGTCATGGTCGATAAACTCACCCTGGCGGCTGAACGCGGCGAAGGCTTTGTCGCCGTTGCTTTGGAAGTAAGTCACAGCCTTTTCCAGCAGAGCCTTGGCGGCCCGAGCGTCCTCATCCTGAGTGGTCGCGTGCACCTGGCTGAACCCCAACAGCAGCAGGCAGGTGAGTCGGAGCAATCCCTTCATTACCGATCCCTCGTTATGGTTGATGTGAGCACAGCGTAGACGGCTCCTGCTCAGGGCGCCGCCAGCCACTGATTGACGATGCCTTCATACACCCCGGTGGCCATGCTCAGGTGCAGCCACTGGTCGACGTAGCTTTTCCACGCCACATCATCGCGGGGCAGCAGGAAGGCCTTTTCGCTGTATTGCATCTGCCGCTCGGGGTTGACCGCACACAGCCCAGGTTTCTGTTTTTGCTGGAAGCGCGCTTCGCTGGCGTCGGTGATCATCACGTCGGCTTTGCCCGCCAGCAGTTCGTCGAAAATCGTCACGTTGTCATGCAGGCGGATTTGCGCCTTGGCCAGGTGGGCGCGGGCAAACACCTCGTTGGTGCCGCCCGCCGGCTCGATCACACGCACCTGCGGCTGGTTGATCTGCTCGACGCTCTGGTAGCGCTGTACATCGGCGCAGCGCACCAGCGGGATCTTGCCATCGACGCCGAGAGGCTGGCTGAAGAAGGCTTTTTTCTGGCGTTCCAACGACACCGAAATACCGCCCACCGCGATGTCGCAGCGCTGGGCGAGGAAGTCCGGCATCAGGGTTTTCCAGGTAGTGGGCACCCATTTGATGTTGGCGTTGAGGCTCTTGGCCAGGGACTCGGCCATGGCGATATCAATGCCTTCGTAGCGCCCATCGGCACGCAGCGAGGTGTAGGGCTTGTAGTCGCCGGTGGTGCAGACGGTGAGGGTGCCGTTTTGCAGCACCTCGTCCAGGCGTGAATCGGCCAGGGCGTGGGTGGCCACGCTTGCCAGTAAACAGAAGACCAGGGGAGCTTTCATGCGATCGAATCCTTGGGGCATGCTCGGGTCGCCATTATTTCCAGCTATACGCAGGGATGGCAATTGTTTAGCCAGGCTGCAACCAAACTCCGTCAACCCTGAATTGAACAACCTTTGTGGGCGTGTGACGCTGCAGGGCATCTACCTCACTGTGAATCTCGCATGGACGGCTCCCCTGACACTCACCTCGCGACACTGCCGTCCGCGCTGGCCTTCTGGGCCTTGTTCCACTGCCGACACGCGCGCCCACCGGATACCTTTCTCTTACGTTGATTTGCCCCATGAATGACGCGCACCTGTGCGCCTGCCTGACGCAAACGTATGAGAGTTCCCATGAGTGTTTTTGCCAGCCTGCAAGAAGCCCAGTCTTTTCTTGAACAGCACTCGGACATCGAAATGTTCGAGCTGTTTATCCTCGACAACAACGGCGTGCCACGCGGCAAGTTGCTGCACCGCGATGAGCTGCTGGCGGTGTATGAAAGTGGCCGCCCGTTGCCCAGCACCATCCTGGGCCTGACGATTAACGGCGACGACGTGGAAAACTCCGGGCTGGTGTGGGAAGTCGGCGATATCGACTGCCGCGCCTACCCGGTCAGCGGCAGCTTGCAGCGTATGCCGTGGCGCCTGATCCCCACAGCCGCCGTGCAAGTCAGCATGCACCCCACCGAAGGCTTGCCGGCCACCGTGGCTGACCCTCGGCATTTGCTGGCCAAGGTGATCGACGACCTCAAGGCCGACGGTTATTACCCGGTGATGGCGGCGGAGTTGGAGTTTTACCTGCTCGACCAGAAACCCGACAGCAACGGCCGCCCACAACCGGCACGGGATGTGGACGGCAATCGCCCGCGCTCGACCCAGGTGTACGGCCTGCGTGAGCTGGAGCAAATCGAGCCGTTCCTGGCCGACCTCTACAGCGCTTGCAAGCTGCAAGGCATTCCGGCGCGCACGGCGATTTCCGAGTATGCGCCGGGCCAGGTGGAAATCACCCTGGAACATCGCGCGGATGCCCTGCAAGCCATGGACGAAGCGGTGCGCTACAAGCGTCTGGTCAAGGGCGTGGCGCATAAGCACGCAATGACCGCCTGCTTTATGGCCAAGCCGTTCGATGACCTGGCGGGCACCGGCATGCACATGCATGTGAGCCTGGCGGATGCCCAGGGCAATAACCTGTTCGCCAGCGAGGCCGCCGATGGCACGCCGCTGCTGCGCCAGGCGGTGGGCGGCATGCTCAGCACCTTGCTCGATTCGCTGCTGATGTTTTGCCCGAATGCCAACTCTTATCGGCGCTTCCAGACCAACAGCTATGCGCCGCTGGCGGCCACCTGGGGCGTGGATAACCGCACCGTCAGCCTGCGCGTGCCGGGCGGGCCTGCCTATTCCCGGCATATCGAACACCGGATTTGCGGGGCCGACGCCAATCCTTACCTGGCGGCTGCCGCCATCCTGGCGGGTATTCACCGAGGCATTCGCGAACAGCGCGACCCCGGTGCGCCGGTGGAAGGTAACGGATACGCCCAGGCCAAGGAGTTGCTGCCCACTGACTGGCTGACCACCTTGCGTGCGCTGGAGGGTTCAAGCTGGGCACGGGAGGCGTTTGGCAGTGAATTCCTCGGCGTCTATTTGGCGGTGAAACGTGAGGAATATCGTCAGTTCATGGGGGAGGTGGGCGAGCAGGATTGGCGCTGGTATCTGCATCAGGCGTGATCCGCTGGCAGCAGATTTGGATACACCGAAGAGCTGCTTTTCTGTGGGCGCTGGCTTGCCTGCGAAGGCATCAACTCGGTGTACCCGATGTACCGAGGTGCCAGCATCGCAGGCAAGCCAGCTCCCACAGTCGAACGTCGGTGTTTTACAGGCGTCACGGTTTCAACCTTTTTTTCACGTTGCAGTGGTTAAGCTGCGGATCAAGGTCGTTCACCACCGTTCCACCCACATGAGCCCGCGATGTCGCCACAACCTCCATCCTCTATCGAGATCGAATTCACCGAGCGCTGTGACCGCGAGCATGCGCAGGTCTGCGGCGACACGCGTCCGCCCGCGCTGCTCAAGCGTCTGGCGGCCTGGCGCGATGAACGGCTGGTGCGCCAAGCGTTGAAAGTGGCCGGTGAGCCTGGGTTGATCCTCGACCTGGCGTGTGGCTCCGGCCGGTTTTGGCCCGTGTTGGCCGAACACGTCAACCGGGTGATCCTGGCATCCGACAACTCCCAGGACATGCTCGACCATGCGCGCACCCATCACCCGGCGGCGTTGCTCAAACGGGTCAAAACGTTCCAGGGTTCGGCGTTTTCCATCGGCCTGTCGGCCAACGCCGTGGACTGTATTTTCTGTTTGGAACTGTTTCGTCATGTGCCCAGCAGCGACGTACGCATGGCGCTGTTGCGCGAATTTCACCGTGTCAGTCGCGACACAGTGATTGTCGCGGTGAGCTCGCGCACACCGGTGGAGGACGAATTCCGCCAGGCCGGTTTCAAGGTCCTCCATCAGCAGGAGTTCCTGCCGGGCTCCAAGCTGTGGCGTGTCTACGTCTTGCGTAAGAGAGGCTAAGTCCCGCCTGTCGGACTATTCTTCCTCTCTTGTCAGAGTTTTCATGATGGTGTGTGCACTGCGGATGCTCGCAAGTCCCTTTCGCGATATATACTGCGCGCCATTCTTCAAGGGAGAGCCGTGTGGCCATCGATATTCACTGGATCTGCGACAACGATAGCCTCGGCCAGCATTGCGCCGAATGGCAGCAGTTGCCATTCGTCGCCCTCGACACCGAATTCATGCGGGTCGACACCTTTTATCCCATTGCCGGGCTGATCCAGATCGGTGATGGCGTTCGCGCTTACCTGATCGACCCCCTGACCATCGATAACTGGCAACCCTTGGCCGCCTTGCTGGAGAACCCGGCGGTGATCAAGGTGGTGCACGCCTGCAGCGAAGACCTGGAAGTGTTGTTGCGCCTGACCGGCAGCCTGCCGGTGCCGCTGTTCGACACTCAATTGGCAGCGGCTTACCTGAACCTCGGTTTCTCCATGGGCTACTCGCGCCTGGTGCAGGCTGTACTCGACATCGAACTGCCAAAGGGCGAAACCCGCTCGGACTGGCTGCAGCGGCCGTTGTCCGAGACCCAGGTGAGCTACGCCGCCGAAGACGCGGTGCACCTGGCCGAAGTCTATGTGCGCTTGCGCCCGCAGCTGTCGGATGACAAATATGCCTGGGTACTGGAAGACGGCGCCGAACTGGTGGCCAACCTGCGCCGCGAAGTCGACCCGTATGAGGTGTACCGTGACGCCAAGCTGGCGTGGAAACTCTCGCGTGCGCAGCTCGCCGTATTGCGTGAGCTGTGCGCCTGGCGCGAGCAGCAGGCCCGTGCCCGTGACCTGCCGCGCAACCGCATCATTCGCGAACACTCATTGTGGCCCTTGGCCAAATCCCAGCCGGATAACCTCGCTGCGCTGGGCAAGATCGAAGACATGCACCCGCGCACTGTGCGTCAGGACGGCCAGTTTCTGCTGGACCTGATCAAGCGCGCCGGCAGCGTGTCGATGGACCAGTGGCCGCCCGCCGTGGCTGAGCCGCTGCCGGTGGACGCTGCTGTGCTGATCAAGCAACTGCGCGCCCTCGGCCAGGCCGAGGCCGAGCGCCTGGAGATGGCGCCGGAACTGATGCTGCGCAAGAAAACCCTCGAAGCCCTGGTCAAGAGCGGCTACCCCGATGGGCCTTATACATTGCCAGACTCGCTGCGTGGCTGGCGCCGCGAGTTGATGGGCCAGGCGCTGCTCGACAGCCTGGCCACTGCCGGAGAACAGCCTTGAAACGTATTTGCTCCATTTATCGCAGCTTGAAAAAAGACGGGATGTACCTCTACGTGCTCAAAAGCGATGCGCTGGAGCGTGTGCCGGAACCCTTGATGACTGCCTTCGGCAAAGCCCATCTTGCATTCGAGATGATACTCACGCCGGAGCGCAAGTTGTCGCGCGAGGACATTACCGTGGTCCTGGAAAACCTCGACAAGCAGGGCTACCACCTGCAAATGCCACCGGCCGAGGACGAGTACATCGAGCACTTGCCCGAAGAGCTGCTGCGCCGCAACGACCCGATGTAACCGGTCAGTGCCCTGTCCCGGGCACATTCTTTTATGGACTCGTATTCGTTTGGCGGTGGCCGTAAGGAAGCGGGCGGCCGTCTGCACTGTTTTTGAAAGGTTTGAACCATGCGTGTTCTGATTGCTGAACAGGATCACCCGCTCTACGCCCAATTGCTGAGCGAAGCGGCCCCGGACCTTGAGGTGCTGACCAGCGGCGACTCGGCCGAACTGTCGCGCCTGGCCGCCGATTGCCCGGTTTGGCTGGGCCAGCCGGACCTGCTCGCCACCTTGCTGCGCCAGGGCCATAAGCCGCAATGGCTGCAATCGACCTGGGCGGGTATCACGCCGCTGCTGGCCGATGGCTTGCCGCGCGACTATCGCCTGACCCGCGCGGTAGGCATCTTTGGCCAGGTCATGGCCGAGTTCGTGCTCACCTATATGCTCGGCCATGAGCGCGAAGTGCTGGCGCGACTGGTCAGCCAGGTCGAGCGCAAGTGGGACAACCGCATGGGCCAAAGCCTGGCGGGACGCAAGGTGCTGGTGGTTGGCACCGGCGATATCGGCCAGAGCGTTGCTGATTTTTTGCTGCCGTTTGGCGTCAAGCTCTACGGGATTGCCAGCAGCGCGCGAGAACAGGCACCGTTTATCGAAGTGGCCGGGTTGGACCAACTGAGCCGGCTGGTGGGGGAGGTGGACTACGTGATCAACCTGCTGCCGAACACGCCTGATACCCATGATTTGTACAACGCGGCGCTGTTCAAGCAATTCAAGCCGACGGGGTTGTTTATCAACGTCGGGCGCGGCGTGGCGGTGGTCGATGCCGATTTGGTCGAGGCGCTTAAAGAGGGGCACTTGGCCGGTGCGGTGATCGACGTGTGCCGTCAGGAGCCTTTGCCGCAACGCCATCCGTTCTGGACCGCCTGGGGCTTGCTGTTGACCGGGCACAGTTCCGCGCCGACGTCGCCGGGGATGATGGTGGAATTGTTTGTGCAGAACCTGCGGGCTTATCAGGCCAAGGATGCACTGCGCGGGGAAGTCAGCTTCGAACGCGGCTATTAAACGTGTGAGCTGGGCTTATGTGGGAGCTGGCTTGCCTGCGATAGCATCACCTCGGTCTACCTGATTCACCGAGGTGCCTTCATCGCAGGCAAGCCAGCTCCCATACAAACCAGCTCCCACACAAGCCCGCACATATTGGATCTATGCAAGGCTTACAGGCTGAAATCACCCTCGGACACCAGTTCGCTCAGCGGCCGACGCGGGCTTGGCGCTTCACGACCTTGCAGGTACTCCGGCAAGCTCGACTTGTCCCCCAGCTTGCCCACGGCCACAGCCGCGTGCAGGGCATAACCTTCTGGAATCTTCAGCTCTTTGCGGGTCAGCTCCTGATCGAAACCGGCCATGCCGTGGGTGTGCCAGCCGCTGAGGCTGGCTTGCAGCGCCAGGTGGCCCCACGCCGAACCGGTGTCGAAGGTGTGCCACAGCGCCGGGGTTTCTTCGCTGGCGCCGGGGGCGGTAAAGTCGGTTTTTGAAGCGATGATCACCAGGGCCGACGCGTGTTGCGCCCAACCACGGTTGAATTCATTGAGCAACCCCAGGAAACGCTCCCAGTTCGGCGTGTCGCGGCGCGCGTAGAGCAAGCGCCATGGCTGCGAGTTGTAGGCCGACGGCGCCCAGCGTGCGGCTTCGAAGAAGCTCAGCAGCGTCTCCTGCGGGATGCTTTCGCCGGTAAAGGCGCGGGGCGACCAGCGTTCGGTGAACTGGGTGTGGATCGGGTAATCGGCAACGCGTGTCATGGGCAGTTCCTGATCGTCAATTCGGCCTTCAAAGCTACTGCGCGCCCACTAGACTGACAAGTGTTGTTACACCGCCAGTCGTAAGCGCTTGGCCCCAGGCGCCTTGGGCACTAGACTGGCGGCCTTTTCACCTTCCGATACTGATGTAGAGCCATGGCCGCCAAAGTCGAACCTTTCTGGATACGCAAAACCCTTGAACACCTCGACCAGGAGGAGTGGGAGTCGTTGTGCGACGGCTGTGGCCTGTGCTGCCTGCAAAAGCTTGAGGATGAAGAAGACAACAGCGTCTATTACACGCGCATCGCCTGCAAATTGCTCGACCTGAAAACCTGTCAGTGCAGCGACTACACCAACCGCCGCGCCTCGGTGCCCGATTGCATCCAGCTCACGCCGGGCCAGGCCGACCAGTTCAAATGGCTGCCGCCGACCTGCGGCTACCGCCTGGTCAGCGAACGCAAGGACTTGCCGCTGTGGCATCACCTGGTGTGTGGCGACCGCGATGCTGTGCACCATGAACGCATTTCCCAGTCCGGGCGCATGCTCGCCGAAGGCAGCGTGCCCGAAGATGACTGGGAGGATTACCTGATCTTCCGCGCAGGCTGAAAAGGAGTGTGTATGAGGGTGGCAACCCGGCTGGCGGCATCCTTGGTGCTGCTGGCACTGAGCCTGCCTGCGTGGTGCGCGAAGAAAGTCGACCTCGATTATCACGTCAAGCTGCTGCCCCAGAGTGATCAGGCCGAGGTCCGCGTGAGCCTGTCCCAGGGCTCGGCTGTGCGCAGCCTGAACTTCGACCTGGGCCGTGACGGCGACTACAGTGACTTCAAGGCCGACGGCCAATGGCAGGTCACCGGCAGCCGTGGCCTGTGGCAACCCAGCGCCGACAAAGCCAGCCTGACTTACCGCGTGCGCCTCGCCCATGCGCGCAAGGCGGGCGTGTATGAGGCGCGGATGACGCCGAGCTGGGCGCTGTTTCGCGGCGAAGAGCTGGTGCCGGTTGCGCGGCTGGACCAGCAGGACGGTACCGAGTTGGTGTCGCGCCTGATGTTTGAATTGCCGGCCGGCTGGAAGAGCGTCGAAACCGCCTGGCCGCGTATCGGCAAGCACAAATTCCGTATCGACAATGTGTCCCGCCTGTTCGACCGGCCTACCGGCTGGATGCTCGCTGGCAGCCTCGGCAGTCGTCGCGTGCGCCTGGGTGAAACTGACGTCACCGTGGCCTCGCCCAAGGGTCAGGCCATGCGCCGGATGGACGTGCTGACGCTGCTGACGTTCGTCTGGCCGCAAGTCGAAGCCGCACTGCCACGCCATCCTGCCAAGCTGTTGATCGTCGGCGCCAGCGACCCGATGCGCCGTGGCGCTTTCTCATCTCGCGATTCGATTTACCTTAACAGCCGCACGCCGCTGATCAGCGAAAACGGCAGCAGCCCGTTGCTGCGCGAAGTGGTGCAAGCCATTGGCCGTTTTAACGACCACGATACCAGTGACTGGATCAGCGAAGGGTTGGGCGAGTATTACGCCATTGAACTGCTGCGGCGTGCCGGCGGCATTACCGATGAGCGGTATGCGGCGATACAGACGCGGTTGGCCAAGGAGGGCAAGGGCGTGATCAGCCTGCGCGGCAATCAAGTCAACGCTGCGACCGTGGCGCGGGCGGTGCTGGTGTTGCAGGAGCTGGACCGCGAGATCCGCGTCAAGACCCACAACAAACGTTCGCTGGATGATCTGGCGCAGGCGGTGATGCGGGCGAACAGTGTTAATACGGCGCAGTTTGTGCAGTTGGCTGAAAGTGTGATCGGCGAGTCGTCGGTGGTGCTGGACAACAAATTATTGCGTTGACCCAAAACAACTGTGGGAGCTGGCCAGCTCCCACAGTTGATTGGGGTTGGCCGGGCTATTTAGTGGCTTTCTCTGCCGCCACTTCAGCCTTGGTCTTCAAGTTCTTCAACTCTTCGCCCGCGCGTTCGATCTTGGTGCGCACACTGTTCATTTCCTGGCGGCCTTGCTCCAGCTTGTCCTTGAGCGAGCTGTGCCCGGTCACGCCGCGCACCAGCGCCACGCCACCAATCGCCACCTGGATCAGCCCGAAGATGCCGCCACGGCGCAGGCCTTTGCCGACCATCATCACACCGCCGGCCACCGAAAGAATGCGTTCCGACCCGTGTACGTTTTGCTCGCTTTTGGGGGCTGGCTGCAGGTGTTCGATGATAGGTCGCAGGGTTTTGCTGTCGCTCATGGTTTGTCTCCAACAAAGGCAAGTGTAAGTAGCTGACTGTTTGCAGGCGCCGGATGTTCCCGAAATATCAGTACTTGGGGCCTGAGCGGGTGTTGTTGCCCTTGGCCAGACGGTCGTACAGCACCACATTGACGGTGGCGGCAAGGTTCATGCAGCCGGTGGTCGGGATGTACACCACGTCTTCACACCAGTCGCGGATCTCTTTGTCCAGCGAGCCGTCTTCGGGGCCGAAGATGTACAGCGCGCGGTCCGGGTGCGTGTATTCGGGCAGAGGGCGGGCGCCTTCCACCAGCTCCACGGCGACCGGGATACAGCCCAGCGGCAGGATCTTTTTCAGGTCATCGATGCCGATCAACGGAATGTCGTGGTGGACCTTCTTGGTGTCGGTGATGAAGTCCCGGGCGCGCTCGTAACGCACGCCGGTGTAAAACACCGAGGCCACGCCGTAGCAGCCGGCGGCGCGCATCACCGAGCCGACGTTTTCGGGGGATTTGGGGTTATACAGACCGATGCAGCTGTAGCGTTTATTGCCCACGGGGAAGGGTGCCTTGGAGGAAAACCGCGATTATACGGCCTTGGAGGCATGTGTTGCTTGGGCGATCGCTATCGCGGGCAAGCCCGGCTCCCACACTTGGAATGCATTCCCCTGTGGGAGCTGGCTTGCCTGCGATGAGGCCCGCACAGACAAAGAAGGGCTTCAGTCGTCCTTTTTCATCAACCCCGCCAACGCCGCAAACGGGTTGTGCGTCGCCTTGGCAATCGTCGGGCTGCTGGTGGAGCCTTCGCCGAAATACTGCTGGTCGGTGTAGCGCGAGTGTTCGTTGTCGTGGCAGTACAGGCACAGCAACTCCCAGTTGGAACCGTCCTGGGGGTTGTCATCATGATTGTGGTTGCGATGGTGTACGGTCAGTTCGCTCAAGCGTTTGCCGGCAAACTCACGGGCACAGCGGCCGCACACGTGCGGGTACATCTTCAAGGCTTTGTCGCGGTAGCCCATTTCCCGGTCGCGCTGGGCATCGGCGAGGATGCGGTCCAGCTTGGCGGTGTGGGAGGGCGGGTTGGTCGAGCTCATCATGGCTCCTGGCTATTTGGGGGTTCACGGATAGGGTTGATTCTAGCCGCTCGCGAGGCAAATGACCGCTGGCTTTTTCAGCCGCGGTACAGCTGCGCTTGAGCGAACGTTTGTAGTATCGGCATATTCACTTCACAAGGATCTGAAACCTATGCGTGTGTACACATGGACCGCAGCCCTGCTGCTCAGCGCCCTGGCCGCTCAAGCCCAGGCGTTCTCCACACCCAAGCCCGGCCAGGTGATCGAGGTGGCCCTTGAGCAACTGCACCCGACCCAGGCCGTGGTGGGCTTTGACCAGATCTACTACAGCCTGGGGCTGTTCGCCGACAAACCGGCCAAGGTGTTCGACGAATACTGCGAAACCAACGGCCAGGGCGCCGCCGACAACGTGCCGAAGAAAGCCGACCTGCACCAACCCGATAGTTTCACCTGCAAAGACCCGGTGGGCACCCACCCCGACGACATGAAAACCGTGGTGGTTGGCCCCGGTGGCCAGTTGTACCTGACCGACGGTCACCATAGTTTTACCACCTTGTGGGAAGTGCCCGGCGGCGGCCCGCAGCTGAAAATGTGGGTCAAGGTAACCGATGACTTCAGCAACAGCGCCGACATGAATACCTTCTGGCAGCGCATGGAGGCGGCCCGCAAGGTCTGGCTCAAGGACAATCAAGGCCAGACCCTGCCGCCGCAACAGCTGCCTGCGCACCTGGGCTTCAAGAACCTGCAGGACGACACGTTTCGCAGCCTGGTGTATTTCACCCGCAAGGCCGCCTATGGCAAGCCGGACGATGGCGCGATTGCGCCGGAATTCCTGGAGTTCTACTGGGGCAATTGGCTGCGTACGCAGATTGATTTGAAGGCGTACAACCTGAACAAGAAGGGCGGCTATAAGGACGCGATTGAGGCGGTTGCCAAGCGCATGGTCAGCCTGGCGCCGGGTTCACAGGTGGGCAGCAGCGGTTTTACTGCCAGGCAACTGGGCGGTATGACCCAACTGGACCAGGGCGAGCTGGACAAGACCTTCGAGAAAAAAGTGCCGTATGTGATCGACTATCGAAAATCCCGGGGCTGACACGGGACCAAAATGTGGGAGCTGGCTTGCCTGCGATGCTGGCACCTCGGTGATTCAGGTAGACCGCGGTGATGCTATCGCAGGCAAGCCAGCTCCCACACAAGCCAGCTCCCACACCAGCGGGCTCCTACAGGTTTTTTTTTGTGTCAGCGGGCCTCAGCCCTTGAGCTTCTCGGCAATCCAGATGGTATGCCGGGTGCCCTTGTTGCCATGGGCGAACACCTGCACTTCCTCGGCCTTGAACCCGGCCTTGCGCAGTTTGTCGCTGAACAGCTTGTCGGCGCTGGCTGACCACACCGCCAGCACGCCTTTAGGCCGCAGCGCTTTGGCACACGCGGCCAGGCCACCGGCCGAATACAGCCAACTGTTGGCTTTTTGCGTCAGGCCTTCGGGGCCGTTGTCCACATCCAGCATGATCGCGTCAAAGCCTTGCGGCTCGGCCTGCAGCACCTTGGCCACGTCTTCCATGCGGATCACCGTGCGTGGGTCCAGCAGCGGGCGGCCGGATTTTTCCCCCAGTGGGCCACGGTTCCATTCCACTACGCCAGGCACCAATTCCGCTACCACCACTTCAGCGCCCTTGCCCAAATGCTTGAGTGCCGAGGCCAGGGTAAAGCCCATGCCCAGGCCGCCGATCAGCACCCGCGAACCCGGCCGACCGGCGACTTTACGGCAAGGAATCTCCGCCAGCGCGTCTTCGGAACCATGCATGCGTGTGTTCATCAACTGGCCGCCGTCACCGCCCTGGATCTTGATGACAAAATCCTCGCCGTATTCGAACAGGCACAAGGCACCGCCGTTGTCGGGGATTGGGGTGGTGTCGAGCAGAACGAAACGTTTCATGGAAATCTCATTGGGAAGGGCATTCTTGCGCGGTTGGGAGTAGCCTTACGACATTCCGGTCAGGCCATGGAGCCATCGATGAAGTGCAGCATTCTAACGGTCATTGCGTTGAGCGCGCTCACATTGGGTGCGGCGCAGGCGCAAGAGGCGCAAACCGTGCCCGTGGCGCCTACGCCAACCCCCGGTGCGCCGGGCACGCCGACGCCCACCTTGTACCCGCAAGTCACTCCGCCCGTGGCGCCCAAAACCACCGCGAACGGCTCACCGGCGCTGGTGCCGATTGTGTTGCCAACGCCGCCCAAGGATCAGACGGTGCCCGGCCTGCTGCAAAATGACAGCAAGCCGAAGACGCCCGGCGGTTAAAATTGCTGGGACAGTAATTGCCCGTCGGCCATGCGCAGGCGCTTGGACAAGGCAATCGCAATCGCGCGAATGATCTTGGCCGCTACCCTGGGGGCTTCGTTGAGCATTTTTTCCAGCGCATCTTTGCCCAGGTTCAACAGCACGCAATCACTGGCGGCCACGCAACTGGCGGAGCGCCGCTCGCCGTCAAGCACGGCCATTTCGCCAAAGGCCCGACCACTGCGCAAGGTGGCGATGGTCAGGCGCTGGCCGGTGTGATTGGTTTTTTGCACGGCCACCTGGCCGCTGTGCAGGATGCACATGAAGGTGCCTGCATCGCCCTCGAGGAAAATCACCTCATCGCGGGCAATGCTGCTGATATTGAAGTAGCCGGCGGCCACGTGAAAATCTTCCGGTAACAGCGGGTCGAACAGGCCGCAATCCATGAGCATGTCGCGGATTTCGTTGTTCATCAGAGTCGGTAGTGGCATAGCTGCAATCTTGGTCCATCAATCAAGTCGGGCGGTCTTGTGTTCAGACAGGACCGCCTTGCTAAGTTCCTTAAACGAGCCCCAGGGCCTTGAAGACAAATCCATATTCGAGCGCTACGTCACGTAATCCCTGGTAACGCCCGCTCATCCCGCCATGGCCGGCACCGAGTTCAGTCTTGAGCAGCAACAGGTTGTGGTCGGTTTTGGTGTCGCGCAATTTGGCCACCCACTTGGCCGCTTCCCAATACTGCACGCGGCTGTCGTTGTAGCCGGCAATCACCAGCATGTGCGGGTAAGCCTGGGCCTGGACGTTTTCATAGGGCGCGTAGGCCTTGATGCGTTCATACACCTCGGGCTCTTGCGGGTTGCCCCACTCGTCGTACTCGGTAATGGTCAGCGGCAGTTCCGGGTCGAGCATGGTGTTGAGCACGTCGACGAACGGCACTTCGGCAATCGCCGCCTGAAACAGCTCCGGGCGTTGATTGAGCACCGCGCCGATCAACAGGCCGCCGGCACTGCCGCCGCTGATAGCCAGCTGCTTGGAGGTGGTCAGCCCTTCGGCGATCAAGTGCTCGGCGCAGGCGATAAAGTCGCTGAACGTGTTCTGTTTGTGTTCCTGCTTGCCATTGCGGTACCAGGCTTCACCCAGCTCACCGCCGCCGCGTACATGCGCGATGGCAAATGCCACGCCACGCTCCAGCAAACTCATGCGCGCATGGGAAAACCAAGGGTCGAGGCTTGAGCCGTAGGCGCCGTAGCCATAGAGGTACAGCGGCGTGGGTTGGCCAAGCTGATCACGCTTGACCACCAGGCTGATCGGCACCTGAGTGCCATCTGCAGAAGTCGCCCACAGCCGTTGGCTGACATAATCGTCGGCGTTGAACACACCGAGTACCGGGGTTTCCTTGAGCACCACCTGCGCGCCGCTGGCCAGTTCAAGCTGGCGCACCTGGGCCGGACGGTTCAGGGCTTCATAACGCAGGCGGATCTTGTCGCTGGCAAATTCCAGGCTGTTCTGCACGTAAAGGCTGTAGGCGGCGTCAGGCAATTCCACGCGGTAGGCGCTCGAACCCTGCGGGTGCACTTCGATCACCGGCAGGCCGCCGATACGCAGACTCAAGGTCATGGCGCCGGCATTGAGGCTTACGCCGTCGAGCATCACGTCATCGCTGTGGGGGACCAGGTTCTGCCATTGATCCTCGCTTGGCACACTGCCAGTGTCGGCGGCGATGAACAGCGCATAGTTGATGCCGTCACGGTTGCTGCGGATAAACCAGGTCCATTGGTCATCCAGCATGCCGTGGTCGACATCGTATTCATGGTCTTCGACCCGTGGCGCCAGGCAGGTGAAAGCCTGCTGTGGCTGGTCGGCGTCCAGCGCCCAGATTTCGCTGGTGGTCTTGCTGCCCAGGGCCAGCAGCAATTGGCGCTCGGAGCTGGAGCGGTAGCAATGCAGGAAGAACCGCCCGTCGGGCTCGTGGAACACTTCCTGCGCTGCCGTGCCATCCAGGCGGTAGCGGTAAAGCTTGTGCGGGCGATGGGTGTCGTCCAGTTCGCCGAAGAACAGCGTCAGGCTGTCGTTGGCCCAGGTCATGCTGCCGTCGCAGTCTTCAAACTCCAGTTCGCTGACCTTGCCGGTGGCCAATTCCTTCACGTACAGGGTGTAAATCTCTTCACCGCTGGTGTCGAGGCTGTAGGCCAGGCGCAGGTGGTCGGGGCTGATGCTGAACGCGCCCAGGGAGAAAAAGCCGCCGTTTGCCAGCACATTCGGGTCCAGCAGCAATTCTTCGCTGCTTTCGTCCACCGTGTTGCTGTCATCCGCCGGGCGACGGCAGCGGTAGTGGCGGGCGTATTCATCACCGGCGGTGGTGCGTGTGTAATACAGGTACGGGCCCCACGGCGAAGGCAACGACAGGTCGGTTTCCAGGATGCGGCCCTTGATTTCTTCGAACAGGCTTTGACGCAGGGCTTGCTGGCCGGCGAGCTGGTCTTCCTGCCAGGCGTTTTCGGCTTTGAGGTAATCGAGGACTTCAGGTGTGTCACGTTCCTGCAGCCAGGCATACGGGTCCGGGCCTTGGGCCTTGCGGGCGATCGGGGCAGTCGATATAGGCATGGATCACTCTCTGTCTGGCGGATGGTGGCAGGCATTGCAGCCGAGACACGCAAAAGCCGTTATCATAGCCGCCTCTTTGCCAGCCTTGCCATGGACACCATGACCGAGAACGACTATCTGACCGCTTGGGGCCTTTACGCCTTCGCCGCTTTGGGCTGCCTGTTGGTGTGGTGGCGCATGACCCGCTGGATCTGGCGCTGGCTGCGTGAGCCGCTGCAATTGTTGATGGCGGTGTTGCTGTTCAGCCCGACCATCGTCGACCCGGTCAAGACCCAGTTTGCGCCAGCCGTGGCCATTACCGCCCTGGACCTGGTGCTGCACGTGGGCAATAACGCCTGGCGGGCCATCTCCGACCTGTTCATGTACACGATGATCGCGTTTGGCGTGTATATCGTGTTCGTGTTGATCCGCTGGCCCATCGAGCGTGCCGCCAACGCCCGCCGTGAGCGCAAGGCCGCCGCCGACGCCGCACTGGCCGCCGAGCCGGTAGACGAAGACGACGAACCTTTCCGTCGCCCGCCGCCTGCCGGCAATCTGCGGGTTGAGCCGCGTCTTTAACGTTGTAAGCCCTGCAGCGAGAGCCCTGGCATGTGTGAATTATTGGGCATGAGTGCCAACGTCCCCACCGATATCGTGTTCAGCTTTACCGGGCTGATGCAGCGGGGCGGGCGTACCGGCCCCCACCGCGACGGTTGGGGTATCGCGTTTTACGAAGGCCGTGGCCTGCGGCTGTTCCAGGACCCGGCCGCGAGCAGCGAGTCGGAAGTCGCCCTGCTGGTGCAGCGTTATCCAATCAAAAGTGAAGTGGTGATTGGCCATATCCGCCAGGCCAATGTGGGCAAGGTGAGCCTGGCCAACACTCACCCGTTCGTGCGTGAACTGTGGGGCCGTAACTGGTGCTTTGCGCATAACGGCCAATTGGCCGACTTCAACCCGCGCGCCACGTTCTACCGGCCGGTGGGCGACACCGACAGCGAAGCGGCGTTCTGCGACCTGCTCAATCGCGTTCGCGAAGCCTTTCCGGAGCCGGTGGAGATCGAGCAGGTGCTGCCGGACCTGATCGCCGCCTGCGCCGAATACCGCAGCAAAGGCGTGTTCAACTGCCTGCTCAGCGACGGCGACTGGCTGTTTTGCTACTGCTCGACCAAACTGGCGCAGATTACCCGGCGCGCACCGTTTGGCCCGGCGCGTTTGAAAGATGTCGACGTGATCGTCGATTTTCAGGCCGAAACCACGCCTGATGACGTAGTCACGGTGATCGCCACCGAGCCCTTGACCGACAATGAAAACTGGACCCGCTACGAACCGGGCCAATGGAGCCTGTGGCGACGCGGTGAATGCGTCAGCCAAGGCGTTACCGAGTAAGGATATCGACCATGTTGCTCAGTTATCTGCGGTTGGTGCTGTTTGCCATTGGCTTGTTGGTCGGCGTGCAAGTGCCGGGGTTTATCAACGACTACGCCAAGCGCGTTGAAGCCCATTTGATCGAAGCCCAGACCGGCCTGCGCGGCTTTGATGCCACGGCGCAGCAGTTCTTCAATGGGGACTTGCAGGCGTTGGTGGCCCATTACCGCGCCAGTGATGACCCGGTGTTTCGCAGCGATGCCAACAGCCTGGGCACTTTGCTCGATCGTCAGGTGGCGTTGGACAAGCAGTTCCAGGCCATGCAAGGCCCGTGGTACATCCGCGCGCTGCAAGTGGCGGTGGCTGCCGACCCGGATATCCGCCTGGAAACCTGGAATGGCTACAGCTACCAGATTTTGCTGACGCCTGAGGCGATGGGCTGGGGTTTGGGCGGGGCGATGCTGTTGTCGTTCGGCATCGAATGCCTGTTTCGCCTGATCGACTGGGTGGTGTTGGGCGGCAAGCGCCTGCGCCAGAGCCGGCCGATTGAAGAGCGCGACCTTAAAGGCCTCTAAAGATGATCGTTCCCACGCTCTGCGTGGGAATGCCTCTTGTGACGCTCTGCGTCAGGCTTTGGGACGCAGAGCGTCCCGGGCTGCGTTCCCACGCGGAGCGTGGGAAAGATCATTGGCTTAGTACCATCCTTTCTTCGCCCACTTCCTCGGCATACCGCGCCACCACCTTCTGGCAAAACCCCACAATCTCCTCCACCAACTCCACCCCCACACGCCACGACACCACCACCTGCAAGTTCGGCAAGCGTTGCGCCATTGGCAGCATCACCAACTCCCCACTGGCCAATTCCTCCATCACCAGCACCGGCGGTAACGCGCCAATCCCGAAGCCATCGCGTAGCAAGCGGGTAATCGCCGACACCGAGTTCACACAGTTCATGCGTGGCGAGGCCACCCCGTTGGCCTGCATCAGGCTCAGCACATCCTGGTGTGGGTGGGAATTTTTCGAGTAGGTGATGATGCGCTCCTGGGCCAGTTCGGCGAGGGAGGCGTAGTCACGGTTGTAGATGGAGTGGCTGGCGACTATCCAGGCCATGGGGTGGCTGGCCAGCTCCAGGCTGCGCACTGTTTCCAGGCGCAGCAGGTCGGTTTGCAGGATCAGGTCGAGGAAGCCTTTTTGCAGCTGATCGCTGAGGTTAAGCGCCGTATCGGCGACCAGTTCGATTTCTACCCGCGGGAAGTGATCCATCAATTGCGCCACCAATGGGCTCAGCCAGGTGTGGATCACCGTGTCCATGGCACCGATGCGGATGCGCCCCACCTTGCTGCTGGTGGTCTCCAGGGACTGCTTCAAGCCCTGCATTGTGACCATCATCTGCTCGGCATAATCGAGCACCTTCAAGCCTTCCGGGGTCAGGCTGACGCCGCGTGAATCGCGCAGAAACAGCTTCACACCCAGTTCGCTTTCGAGCACGGCGATGCGGCTGGAAATCGAGGCCTGGGTGGTGAACAGCTTTTCGGCGGTCAGGCGAAAGCTCTTGAGCTTGGCCACCCAGACGAAAGTTTCGAGGAACTTCAAATTCATGGGATCAACTTTTCTTATGCTTGGATCGGTTTTTATTAGTTGGACGCCGCACCCGGCAAACGCCAAAAATCGAGGCATTCCACGATAAGCGCCGTTAGGGTGTCAGGACAAGTTGCGAGTTCTGCGTAAAAAATCCCACACTACAAAAAATACAAAGCCTACAGGAGCAACCACCGTGAGCCGTCTGCTTTTGAATTGCGACATCGGCGAAAGCTTTGGTAACTGGACCTTGGGTCTGGACGCCGAGGTCATGCCGTTCATCGATTGCGCCAACGTGGCCTGTGGGTTTCATGCCGGCGACCCGAGCATCATGCGCCAGACCGTCAGCCTGGCACTCAAGCATGGCGTGCAAATAGGTGCGCACCCGGCCTACCAGGACCTGCAAGGGTTCGGCCGCCGTTCCATGGCCTATACGCCGCAGGAAATCCAGGACCTCATGCACTACCAGATCGGCGCCCTTGAGGGCATCTGCCGTGCGCAGGGTACCCGCGTCAGCTACGTCAAACCCCATGGTGCGCTGTACAACGACATGATGGCCAAACCGGCGCAACTGCGAGCGGTGATGCAGGCTGTGGCCGCGTATGGCGATTTGCCCTTGATGTTGCTGGCCAAAAGCGACAACAGCGAGGCCCAGGCGATGGGCGATGAATTCGGCCTGACACTGTGGTTCGAAGCCTTCGCTGATCGCGCCTATGACCCTAAGGGCCATCTGGTTTCGCGTCAGTTGCCGGGCGCGGTCCATCACGACGCCGACACCATCGTGCAGCAAGCCCTGACCATTTCCCGTGGGCAAGCCCTGACGGCCAGCGACGGCAGCGCCCTGGTGTTGCAGGCCAACACCCTGTGCGTACACGGCGACAACGCCAGCTCGATCGCCGCTGTGCAGCGCATCCGCGAGGCGTTGAAACCAGCATGAAGCCACGCATTGAAGTGGTGGCCATCGACTGCTTGATGGTGCGTCTGTTTGAGGTGATTGCTGAAGCCAACATGCCGTGGATGCTCGCCGCCACCCAACGTCTGCGTGAAAGTTTTGGTGACGCGCTGGTGGATCTGGTGCCGTCCTACACGACCTTGATGGTGCATTACGACCTCACAGCGTTAAGCCCGGCCCAGGCGCGGGAGCTGATCGACCGTGCGCTGACCGACTTGCAACCCCAGGCGCAGGGCAGCGGCCAGTGCCACGTGTTGCCGGTGTGGTACGACCTGAGTGTCGGCCCGGAACTGACGTTGCTCAGCCAGCGCAGCGGCTTGTCGATCGAGCAGGTGATCCATCGCCACAGTGCCCACGAATACCAAGTCTTTGCCCTCGGCTTCGCGCCCGGTTTTGCCTTTATGGGCTTGGTCGACGAAATCCTCGCCACACCACGGCTCAACACGCCGCGTAAACGCGTGGCGGCCGGCAGTGTCGGCATTGCCGAGCGGCAAACCGCCGCCTACCCGGTGGTGTCGCCGGGCGGCTGGAACCTGATCGGCCGCACCCCGACCAAACTGTTCGACCGCGAGCGTGACGGCTACAGCCTGATGCAGCCGGGCGATACCGTACGTTTCGAAGCGGTCGGCCACGCCGAATTCATCCATTTGGGTGGCGATGACACGCCGTTGGAGGCGCAGGCATGAGCCGCTTGTTGATCGAGGCCAGCACGCCGCTGTGCCTGTTGCAGGACGCCGGACGCTTTGGCGTGCGCCACCTGGGCGTGACCCAGGGCGGGGCGCTGGATTGGGTGTCGATGTCCTGGGCCAATTGGCTGCTGGGCAATGCGCTGGATGCACCGGTGGTGGAAATCACCTTGGGCGGGTTTACCGTGCAGGCCGAAGACTATTGTTTGCTGGCATTGGCCGGGGCGGATTTGGGCGCCTATATCGACGAACGCGCCATCAGCCCTGGGCGCAGTTTTATCCTGCAAAAGGGCCAGCGTCTGCGCTTTACCCAGCCATTCAGTGGTGCGCGGGCTTACCTGGCGGCGCCCGGCGGGTTTGATGCGCCGGCTGTGCTGGGCAGTTGTTCCACGGTGGTACGTGAGGCATTAGGTGGGCTGGACGGTTTCGGCAAGGCCTTGGCCGAAGGCGGGCGGTTGGTTTATTCCGGTACGGGCGGCGCGATGAAAGTGCTGAGCACGCCTGATCTGCCGGCAAAAACGCCGCTGGACGTGATTGTCGGCGCGCAGATCGGCCAGTTCAGTGGGCAGAGCCTGTTCGATGCATTCAATACCGACTGGTCGCTGGACAGCCGCGCCGACCGCATGGGCATGCGCCTGCTGGGCACGCCGTTGCAGTACCAGGGGCCGTCGTTGATCTCTGAAGGCATCCCGTTGGGCGCGATCCAGGTGCCGCCGGATGGGCAGCCGATTGTGTTGCTCAATGATCGGCAGACCATTGGCGGCTATCCGCGTTTGGGCGCACTGACGCCGTTGGCATTGGCGCGGCTGGCGCAGTGTTTGCCGGGGGAGAAGGTGAGGCTGGCGCCAGTGGTGCAGGAGACTGCGCATCGGCAGCACATCGAGTTTTTGCAGCGGTTTTTGAATCGCTAAAAGCATCGCAGGCAAGCCAGCTCCCACAGGGGAATGCATTTCAACTTTGGAATGCACTCCCCTGTGGGAGCTGGCTTGCCTGCGATAGCGTCAGTGAATACACCACCTACTTAGACAGAAAACGCATGCCTTCTTCCAGCCCACGCAACGTCAGCGGATACATCTGATCCTCCACCAACTCGCGCACAATCCCCGTCGACGCCGTATAGCCCCAAGTGTCTTTCGGGTACGGGTTAATCCAGATCAGCTTCTTGTACTTGGCCATGAAGCGCTGCATCCACACATACCCAGGCTCCTCGTTCCAGTGCTCGACACTGCCGCCGGCCTGGGTGATTTCATACGGCGCCATCGACGCATCGCCGATAAAAATCACTTTGTAGTCGGCGCCGTACTTGTGCAGCAGGTCCTGGGTAGAGGTGCGCTCTGAAGTGCGGCGCTGGTTGTTCTTCCACACCGACTCGTACACGAAGTTGTGGAAGTAGAAGTACTCCAGTTGCTTGAACTCGGTTTTGCACGCCGAAAACAGCTCTTCGCAGATCTTCACGTGAGCGTCCATCGAGCCGCCGATATCGAACAGCAGCAACAGCTTGATGGTGTTGCGCCGCTCCGGGCGCATCTGGATATTCAGCAAGCCGGCATCCCGCGCCGTGTGGTCGATGGTGCCGTCGATATCCAGCTCTTCAGCCGCACCCTGACGCGCAAATTTGCGCAGGCGGCGCAGGGCGATCTTGATATTGCGCGTGCCCAGCTCGACCTGATCGTCGAGGTTCTTGTATTCGCGCTGGTCCCAGACCTTTACGGCTTTGCCCTGGCGTTTGCCGGCATCACCAACCCGGATACCTTCCGGGTTGTAGCCGCCGGAGCCAAACGGGCTGGTGCCCCCGGTGCCGATCCACTTGTTGCCGCCGGCGTGGCGTTCTTTCTGTTCTTCCAGGCGTTTCTTGAATTCTTCGATCAACTTGTCCAGGCCGCCAAGGGACTGGATCTGCGCGCGTTCCTCATCGGTCAGCGAGCGTTCGAATTCCTTGCGCAGCCATTCTTCAGGGATCAACGCCTGCAGGTGGTCGTCGAGCTTTTCCAGCCCATTGAAATAGGCGCCGAACGCACGGTCGAATTTGTCGAAGTGCCGTTCGTCCTTGACCAGGATCGCCCGGGCCAAGTAATAAAACTCGTCCATGTCAGCGAAGACCACGCGCTGTTTAAGCGCGTTGATCAGGTCGAGCAGCTCGCGCACCGACACCGGCACCTTGGCGGCGCGCATCTCGTTGAACAGGTTGAGCAGCATCAGCGATTACCGCGACGGCTCATGAACGCCAGACGCTCCAGCAACTGCACGTCTTGCTCGTTCTTGACCAGGGCACCGGCCAGCGGCGGAATAGCCTTGGTCGGGTCGCGCTCGCGCAGCACCGCTTCGCCGATGTTGTCGGCCATCAGCAGCTTGAGCCAGTCGACCAGTTCGGAGGTGGACGGCTTTTTCTTCAGGCCCGGCACTTTGCGCACGTCGAAGAACACGTCCAGCGCTTCGCTGACCAAATCCTTCTTGATATCGGGGTAGTGCACGTCGACGATCTTTTGCAGGGTGCTGCGGTCGGGGAACGCAATGTAATGGAAGAAGCAGCGGCGCAGGAACGCGTCCGGCAGCTCTTTTTCGTTGTTGGAGGTAATGATGATGATCGGGCGTTTCTTGGCCTTGATGGTCTCGTCGATTTCGTAGACGTAGAACTCCATCTTGTCGAGTTCTTGCAGCAGGTCGTTGGGGAACTCGATGTCGGCCTTGTCGATTTCATCGATTAGCAGGATCACGCGCTCCTCGGACTCGAAGGCTTCCCAGAGCTTGCCCTTTTTCAGGTAATTGCGCACATCGTGGACTTTCTCGTTGCCCAGTTGCGAGTCGCGCAGGCGGCTGACCGCGTCGTACTCATACAGGCCCTGATGCGCCTTGGTGGTCGACTTGATGTGCCAGGTGATGAGCTTGGCACCAAAGGACTCGGCCAATTGCTCGGCGAGCATGGTCTTGCCGGTGCCCGGTTCGCCCTTGACCAGCAGCGGCCGCTCCAGGGTGATGGCGGCGTTGACGGCCAGTTTCAGGTCATCGGTAGCCACATAGGCCTGGGTGCCTTCGAACTTCATCGGTCATTCCTCGAATTCATCAATGCCCGGACTATACCGCGCAGCCCCGGCGACTGTGAACGCAGACGGGTTATTCAGTCTCTGAATGGCCGGTCACATCGCAGGCCAACGGGCGGGGGTTATGCTGATGCTTATGTGGGAGCTGGCTTGCCTGCGATGCGAGCACCTCGGTGATTCAGGCAGACTGAGTTGATGCTATCGCAGGCAAGCCAGCTCCCAGGGTTAGTTGGCGGAAGGCTTGGGTTGTTCGTAGCGCGCATTGAACGCCTGGATGAAGCCATTACGCAAAATCGCCAAAAATGCGGAGAACGCGCTGATATCTTGCTGATGCACGCTGCCACTGAGTTCCACGCGGGTGGCAAACTGGTTTTTGTTCTGGTTCTTGAGCACGGTTTCGCTGGTGCCTACCACGGCTTCCCAGATCGAGCGGAAGATGTTTTTGTCCTTGTTCTCCACGTCCTGTTTCCAGTCGAACACTTCTACATCGCGCAGCAGCGGCTTGATATAGCCAGTGAGCTGGCCTTTTTCCGCTTGGGCTTCAATCACCACGTCGCCGGTGCCAGCCTTGAAGTCGAATTTGCCATAGGCCGAGGCGAAGTCGTTCATGCGTTTAAGTTGCAAGTCGCGGGCGCGGAAGCGGAATTCGAAGTCTTCAAAATTATTTAAAGGATCAAAGGTTGCGTTGGCCTCCATAGGGGCCTGGCCCTGCAGCAGGGCCTTGCCTTCGAATCGCGCGTCGCGTTTGCCTTTGAGGTCTACCACGTTGGTCAGGTTGTACAGACTGGCATTGACCTCGGTGGCCTTGATGTTCACCTGGGGCTTGGAGCTGAAATTATGAAAGGCGATCTTGCCATCTTCAATGCGCACTTCATTCAGCGTGATCGGCAGCAGTTTTTTCAACTGTTGCTGCCAGTCGGTGCCTTTACCGGTTTGGGACGCCTGTTTGTTGGCACCGCCGTCGACGAAGTTGATTTCAGGCTTTACGAAATGGCCCTCGGCGACGACGGCATGGTCGTACCACAGCGAGTGCCAGCTGACGGCAAATTCAATCAGCGGCGCGTTGACGAACGGCACAGGTACTTTACCGTCGACCTTGACGATTTTCAGGCCATTAATGCGGTAGGCGCCACGCCACAAGGCCATGTCCACGTCAGTGACCTGGCCACGGTAGTCGCCCATGTCGGCCAGCTTGTCGTTCAGGTAATTGCGCACCAGATAGGGCAGGGCCAGGTCCAGGGCGATCAGTACTACCACCAGTACGGCGACGATCCATAGCAGCCCACTGTAGCGACGTTTCATGTCAATGCTCTCCAACGGTATAGGCGATGGACCGCACGCGCGGGCGCAACGTTCCTCTGACTGGACGCCCAAAGGCCTGAGGCATACCCTTGGGGCCTTCTTGAAATTGCCTTAAGGACCCGTCATGAGCCGTATCTTTGCCGACAACGCGCACTCCATCGGTAACACGCCCCTGGTGCAGATCAACCGCATTGCGCCGCGTGGCGTGACCATCCTGGCCAAGATCGAGGGGCGTAACCCGGGTTACTCGGTGAAGTGCCGCATTGGCGCCAACATGATCTGGGACGCCGAAAGCACCGGCAAACTCAAGCCGGGCATGACCATTGTCGAACCGACCTCCGGCAACACCGGCATCGGCCTGGCATTTGTCGCCGCCGCCCGTGGCTACAAGCTGCTGCTGACCATGCCGGCCTCCATGAGCATCGAGCGACGCAAAGTGCTCAAGGCCCTGGGCGCCGAGTTGGTGCTGACTGAGCCGGCCAAGGGCATGAAAGGCGCTATCGACAAGGCTGGCGAGATTGTCGCCAGCGATCCGGCCACCTACTTTATGCCGGCCCAGTTCGAAAACCCGGCCAACCCGGCTATTCACGAGAAAACCACCGGCCCGGAAATCTGGAACGACACCGATGGCGCCGTGGACGTGCTGGTGGCGGGCGTGGGCACTGGCGGCACCATTACTGGCGTTTCGCGCTATATCAAGAACATTGCGGGCAAGCCGATTCTGTCGGTGGCGGTTGAGCCGAGGGTATCGCCGGTGATCACCCAGGCGCTGGCCGGTGAAGAGATCAAGCCGAGCCCGCACAAGATCCAGGGCATCGGCGCCGGGTTTGTGCCGAAAAACCTCGACCTGTCGATGGTTGACCGCGTGGAGCTGGTGACCGACGACGAATCCAAGGCCATGGCCCTGCGCCTGATGCAGGAAGAGGGGATTTTGTGCGGTATCTCCTGCGGCGCCGCCATGGCTGTGGCCGTGCGTCTGGCCGAGAAGCCGGAAATGCAGGGCAAGACCATCGTGGTGATCCTGCCGGACTCCGGCGAGCGTTACCTGTCGAGCATGTTGTTCAGCGATCTGTTTACCGATCAAGAAACCCAGGCGTGATGATCTCCTGTGGCGAGCAGGCTTGCCCTGCGCTGGGCTGCGAAGCAGCCCTAAACCCGACGAATCGGTCTATCAGGTACACCGCGTAGTCTGAATGGGGAGTGCTTCGCACTCCAACGCAGGGCAAGCCTGCTCGCCACAACAAGCCTGCTTGCCACAACGGCTCCGCTCATCATCGGAGTTGATGTATATCAGCCGGTCGGCCTGGGCCTTCTGCATAATGGCCCAAGTGTTTATCATGGCCGGCTGCTACGTCTGGTTTCCCGTTGACGGGAGGTTGCTGGCCAGGCGCTTATTTTCAGGAGTTGCTGCATGACCTTTTCTTTGGCCGCCAAACTGTCGGTGCTGGCGTTGTTTATCGGCAGCATTCTGTATGTGCACTTGCGCGGCAAGGCGCGTTTGCCGGTGTTGCGCCAGTTCGTCAACCATTCGGCACTGTTCGCCCCGTATAACGCCTTGATGTACCTGTTCTCGGCCGTGCCGTCCAAGCCATACCTGGATCGCAGCAAGTTCCCGGAGCTGGATGTGCTCAAGGATAATTGGGAAGTGATCCGCGAAGAGGCCATGCACCTGTTCGACGAGGGTTATATCCGCGCCGCCGAAAAAAACAACGACGCCGGTTTTGGCTCGTTCTTCAAGAAGGGCTGGAAGCGTTTCTACCTCAAGTGGTACGACAAACCCCTGCCATCGGCGGAGGCGCTGTGCCCGAAAACCGTGGCTTTGGTGAGCAGCATCCCTAACGTCAAGGGCGCGATGTTCGCGCTGCTGCCGGGTGGCAGCCACCTCAACCCGCACCGCGATCCGTTTGCAGGCTCGCTGCGTTATCACTTGGGCTTGTCCACGCCAAACTCCGACGACTGCCGCATTTTTGTCGACGGCCAAGTTTACGCGTGGCGCGACGGTGAAGACGTGATGTTCGATGAAACCTACGTGCATTGGGTGAAGAACGAAACCGAGCACACCCGTGTGATTCTGTTCTGCGATATCGAACGCCCGTTGAGCAACCGCATCATGACCGGTATCAACCGCTGGGTCAGCAAGCAGCTGGGTCGCGCGACTGCGCCGCAGAACCTGGATGACGAGCGTGTGGGCGGGATCAACCAGGCGTATGCCTGGAGCAAGACGTTCAGTGACAAATTCAGTGGTGTGGTCAAGCAGTGGAAACGCAAGCATCCCAAGGCCTACCGCATTGCGCGGCCGGTGCTGGCTGTGGTTGTGCTGGTGCTGCTGTGGAAGTGGCTGTTCGGCTGATCTGAACACGGTCAAAACTGTGGGAGCAGGCAAGCCAGCTCCCACATTTGATCTCCCGTGTTGCTTAGGACGCGATCAACTGGCGCAGCACATAGTGCAAGATGCCACCGGCCTTGAAGTATTCCACCTCATTAAGCGTATCAATCCGGCACAGCACCTCAACCTTCTCGCTGCTGCCGTCTTCGCGGGTAATCACCAGTGTCAGGTTCATCCGTGGTTCGATCTCGGCATCGGTAAGCCCAAGAATGTCGATCTTCTCCTTGCCGGTCAGCTTGAGCGCCTTGCGGTTCTGATCCAGCTTGAACTGCAACGGCAACACACCCATGCCCACCAGGTTGGAGCGGTGAATCCGCTCGAAACTCTCGGCAATCACCGCCTTGACCCCCAGCAGGTTAGTGCCCTTGGCCGCCCAGTCGCGGCTTGAGCCGGTACCATATTCCTGGCCTGCAATCACCACCAGCGGCGTGCCCGAGGCCTGGTACTTCATGGCGGCGTCATAGATCGGCATTTTCTCGCCGGTGGGGATGTACAGCGTGTTGCCGCCTTCTTCGCCGCCGAGCATTTCGTTGCGGATACGGATGTTGGCAAAGGTGCCGCGCATCATCACTTCATGGTTGCCCCGGCGTGAGCCGTAGGAGTTGAAGTCGCGTGGCTCCACGCCTTGCTCGCGCAGGTAGCGCCCGGCGGGGCTGTCGGTCTTGATATTGCCGGCGGGGGAGATGTGGTCGGTGGTCACCGAATCGCCCAGCAGGGCCAGAACGTTGGCGCCCTTGACGTCTTCGATCACCGGCAATGGCCCGGAAATATCGTCAAAGAACGGCGGATGCTGGATGTAGGTGGAGTCCTCCTGCCATACATAGGTCGCGGCCTGCGGCACTTCAATCGCCTGCCATTGCTCGTCACCGGCAAACACTTCGGCATATTCCTTGTGAAACATACCGGTGCTGACCTGCGCCACCGCATCGGCAATCTCTTTGCTGCTCGGCCAGATGTCTTTGAGGTACACCGGCTTGCCGTCCTTGCCTTCGCCCAGCGGCTCGCTGCTGATGTCGATACGCACGGTGCCCGCCAAGGCATAGGCGACCACCAACGGCGGCGAAGCCAGCCAGTTGGTTTTCACCAGTGGGTGCACGCGGCCTTCGAAGTTGCGGTTGCCCGACAGCACCGAAGCCACCGCCAGGTCGGCCTTCTGGATGGCTTTTTCGATCGGCTCAGGCAATGGCCCGGAGTTGCCGATGCAGGTGGTGCAACCGTAGCCGACCAGATCAAAGCCCAGCTTGTCGAGGTATTGGGTAAGGCCGGCCGCCTTGTAGTAATCGGTCACCACTTTGGAGCCGGGCGCCAGGGAGGTTTTCACCCACGGCTTGCTGGTCAGGCCTTTTTCCACGGCCTTTTTCGCCACCAGGCCTGCGGCCATCATCACGCTGGGGTTGGAAGTGTTGGTGCAGGAGGTAATCGCGGCGATCACCACCGCGCCGTTTTTGAGGCGATAGGTGTGGCCGTCGTACTCGTAATCGGTCTCGCCGACCAAATCCGCATTGCCCACGGCAACCCCGCCGCCGCCTTCACTTTCCAGGCGGCCTTCTTCTTTGCTGGCGGGTTTGAACTGCAGGTCGAGAAAGTCCGTGAACGCCTGGCCTACATTGGGCAGTGACACACGGTCCTGCGGGCGTTTCGGCCCAGCCAGGCTGGCTTCGACACTGCCCATGTCCAGCGCCAGGGTGTCGGTGAACACCGGTTCCTGGCCGGCGTTACGCCACAGGCCCTGGGCCTTGGTGTAGGCCTCCACCAACTTGACGGTTTCTGCCGGGCGGCCGGACAGGCGCAGGTAGTCCAGCGTCACCTCGTCCACCGGGAAAAAGCCACATGTGGCGCCGTATTCCGGGGCCATGTTGGCGATGGTAGCGCGGTCGGCCAGGGGCAGGTCGGCCAAGCCGTCGCCGTAGAACTCGACGAACTTGCCGACCACGCCTTTTTTACGCAGCATCTGGGTGACGGTCAGCACCAGGTCGGTGGCAGTAATACCTTCTTTCAATTTGCCGGTCAGCTTGAAGCCGATCACTTCCGGAATCAGCATCGACACCGGCTGGCCGAGCATCGCCGCTTCCGCTTCGATACCGCCCACGCCCCAGCCCAGTACACCCAGGCCGTTGATCATGGTGGTGTGGGAGTCGGTGCCCACCAACGTGTCGGGGAAGGCGTAAGTGCGGCCGTCTTCGTCCTTGGTCCACACCGTGCGCCCCAGGTACTCAAGGTTGACCTGGTGGCAGATGCCGGTGCCCGGTGGCACCACGCTGAAGTTGTCGAACGCACTTTGGCCCCAGCGCAGGAAGGCGTAGCGTTCGCCGTTGCGCTGCATCTCGATGTCGACGTTCTGTTCAAAGGCGCTGGTGCTGCCGAACTTGTCGACCATCACCGAGTGGTCAATCACCAGGTCCACGGGGGAGAGCGGGTTGATGCGCTGCGGGTCGCCACCGGCCTTGGCCACGGCGGCGCGCATGGCGGCCAGGTCGACCACGGCGGGTACGCCGGTAAAGTCTTGCATCAATACGCGGGCCGGGCGGTACTGGATCTCGCGGTCGGACTGGCGCTCTTTGAGCCAGGCGGCGATGGCCTTGAGGTCGGCGCCGGTGACGGTCTTGTTGTCTTCCCAGCGCAGCAGGTTTTCCAGCAGCACCTTGAGGGACATCGGCAGCTTGTCCAGGTCACCCAGGCTCTTGGCGGCTTCGGGCAAGCTGAAGTAGTGGTAAGTCTTGTCGTCGATTTGCAGGGTTTTAAGGGTTCTCAGGCTATCTAGCGATGACATTACATGACTCCTTATGGTCCGCACGGCTACGGACCTGACGGGACGAACAGAGCTTTCAACTTAGCCCTGTTTTCATTAGCAGGCTAATAACTGGACTCTATCGTTAAGTCCAAGGTTCCGAACTCGGCTATCATGCGCGCGTTTTCATGACAGGTATTGCGATAGCGCAAGGCCGGTTGAGTCACCAGGAGAGTTGATGAACACCCTTTTTATGCACTGCCGCCCGGGTTTTGAAGGCGAAGTCTGTTCCGAGATCGCGGAACACGCCGCGCGCCTGAACGTTTCCGGCTACGCCAAGGCCAAGACCGGCAGCGCCTGCGCCGAATTTGTCTGCACCGAAGAAGACGGCGCCCAGCGCCTCATGCACGGCCAGCGCTTTGCCGAGCTGATCTTCCCAAGGCAGTGGGCGCGCGGGGTATTCATCGACCTGCCGGAAACCGACCGCATCAGCGTGATCCTCGCCCACCTGCGCGAATTCCCGGTGTGCGGCAGCCTGTGGCTGGAGATGGTCGACACCAACGACGGCAAAGAGCTGTCGAACTTCTGCAAGAAATTTGAAGTGCACCTGCGCAAAGCCTTGCTCAACGCCGGCAAGCTGGTGGACGACCCGAGCAAGCCGCGCCTGCTGTTGACCTTCAAAAGCGGTCGCGAAGTGTTCATGGGCCTGGCCGAGTCGAACAACTCGGCGATGTGGCCGATGGGCATCCCACGCCTCAAGTTCCCGCGTGACGCGCCAAGCCGTTCGACCTTGAAGCTTGAAGAGGCCTGGCACCACTTCATCCCCCGCGATCAGTGGGACGAGCGCCTGCATGGCGACATGACCGGCGTCGACCTCGGCGCCGCGCCGGGCGGCTGGACCTGGCAACTGGTCAACCGTGGCATGCTGGTGACCGCCATCGACAACGGCCCCATGGCCGAAAGCCTGATGGACACCGGCCTGGTGCAGCATTTGATGGCCGACGGTTTTACCTTCGTGCCCAAGCAGCCCGTGGACTGGATGGTCTGCGATATCGTCGAGAAACCGGCACGTAACGCCGCGCTGCTGGAAACCTGGATTGGCGAAGGGCATTGCCGCGAAGCGGTGGTGAACCTCAAACTGCCGATGAAGCAGCGTTATGCTGAGGTAAAGCGTTTGCTTGAGCGCATCGAAGACGGCTTCAAGGCTCGTGGTATTCGGGTGGAAATCGGCTGCAAGCAGCTGTATCACGACCGAGAGGAAGTGACTTGCCACCTGCGTCGGCTGGTTGATGCAAAAAAACCTAAAGGTCGCTGAAACCCAATGTGGGAGCTGGCTTGCCTGCGATAGCGGTATAACGGTTGAAATCTATGTTGAATGTGCCCCGGTCATCGCGGGCAAGCCCGCTCCCACACTGGAGCGGGCCAGTTTCAGGAGTGATTATGAGTATTGAATTGCCTGTCGACGGCACCCTCGACGCCACCGGCCTCAACTGCCCGGAGCCAGTGATGATGTTGCACCAGCACATCCGCGACCTGCCGCCGGGCGGCTTGCTCAAGGTGATCGCCACCGACCCGTCGACCCGCCGCGATATTCCCAAGTTCTGTGTGTTCCTTGACCACGAACTGGTGGATCAGCAGGAACAGGCCGGCAAATACCTGTACTGGATTCGCAAGAAGTCTGCTTAAACCAGGCGAATCCGCCGGCGCGCGCTGCGTGCCAGGCGGATCACCAGCATCGCCGCGGCGCAGCTCAAGCCCACGATCAGCCCTTGCCACAGCCCACTCGGCCCACTTGCTGCGCCCAGCCAATCGGTCAGCCCCAGGGCATAACCCACCGGCAACCCCACGCCCCAGTAAGCAAACAAGGTCAGCACCATGGTCACCCGTGTGTCCTGGTAGCCACGCAACGCGCCGGCTGCGGTGACCTGGATCGCGTCGGAGAACTGGAACAGCGCCGCAAACACGATCAGCATCGATGCCACGTGGATCACCAGCGGGTCAGGCGTGTAAATCGTGGCAATCTGTTCGCGAAACAGCAGCATCAGGCTGCAGGACAGGCACGCGTAGGTCAGTGCCGTGCCCATGCCGACCCCGGCGGCAAAGCGTGCTTCACGCGGCTCGCCACGGCCCAATGCCTGGCCGACCCGCACCGTGACCGCCATGCTCAGCGAATAGGGGATCATAAACACCAGCGAGCTGAAGTTCAGCGCGATCTGGTGCCCGGCCACCACGTTGGCGCCCAGGCTGCCGATCAGCAGGGCGATCACCGCAAAGATGCTCGATTCGGCAAACACCGCGATCCCGATCGGCAGGCCGATGCCCAGCACGCGCTTGATCACGGCCCATTGCGGCCAGTCGAAACGCTTGAACAACTCGCTGCTCTGGTACGCCGGTGCCCAGCGGGTCCAGGCGGCGAGGCCGAGCATCATCACCCACATCACAATGGCTGTAGCCCAGCCACAGCCCACGCCGCCCATGGCCGGCACACCGAAGTGGCCATAAATGAACACGTAGTTCAGTGGAATGTTCAACGCCAGCCCGCACAGGCCCATGACCATGCTGGGGCGCGTACGGCCCAGGCCATCACTGAAGCAACGCAACACGTAATACAGGGCGATGGCGGGCATGCCGGACGCGATGCCGTGCAGGTAGGCCATGCAGGGTTTGATCAGCTCGGGGTCGACATTCATCGCGTGCAGGATCGGCTCGGCGCTGATCAGCATCAGCAGGGCAGTGATGCCCACCACCACTGCCAGCCACAGGGATTGGCGCACCAGCGGGCCAATCTCGGTGTGGTGACCGGCGCCGAAGCGCTGGGCGACTTTGGGCGTGGTGGCCAGCAGCGTGCCGGTCATCAGCAGGTACACCGGAATCCAGATCGAGTTGCCCAAGGCCACCGCCGCCAGGTCTCGCGGGCTCACGCGCCCGGCCATCACCGCATCGACAAAGCCCATGGCCGTGGTGGCGAGTTGGCCGATCATGATCGGCAGGGCCAGGGTCAGCAGGCTGCGCACCTCGCGACTGACGCGGGCGGGGCGGGAGAGGGTGGCGGTGGCGGTGTTCACGTGCGGTTGTCCAGTAAAAGAGTTGCAAAGGACGGCGAAGTCTACGCCTTGACGCAGTGGTCAGGAAAAAACCTGTGTTGCTGATTTGTAATGCGCTTTCCCGGTAGAGGATAAAACCCTGTGGGAACTGGCCCATTTGGGAGCTGGCTTGCCTGCGATGCAGGCACCTCGGTGTTTCAGGAAGATCAAGGTGATGCCATCGCAGGCAAGCCAGCTCCCACACAAGCCAGCTCCCACACTCGAACCACGCATCCCTGTACACTGCTGGTCCGCGAAAGGAGCCTGCCATGCTGATTGTTGCCGACGAAAATATCCCGCTGCTCGATGCCTTCTTCGAAGGGTTTGGCGAGATTCGCCGCGTACCCGGGCGTTCCATCGACCGCGCCACGGTCGAGCAGGCCGATGTGCTGCTGGTGCGCTCGGTAACAAACGTCAATCGTGCCTTGTTGGACGGCACTCAAGTGCGCTTTGTGGGCACCTGCACCATTGGCACCGATCACCTGGACCTGGATTACTTCAAACAGGCCGGTATCACCTGGTCCAGCGCCCCGGGCTGTAATGCCCGAGGCGTGGTGGACTATGTGCTGGGCAGCTTGCAGACCCTGGCCGAAATCGAAGGCGCCGACCTGAACCAGCGCACTTATGGCATCGTCGGTGCCGGTGAAGTGGGCGGGCGCTTGGTCAAGGTGCTTAAAGGTCTGGGTTGGAACGTGCTGGTGTGCGACCCGCCGCGCCAGATTGCCGAAGACGGTGATTACGTCAGCCTGCAGCAGATTATCGAGCAGTGCGATGTGATCAGCCTGCACACGCCACTGACCAAGTCTGGTAACGGCTCCACCTGGCACCTGTTTGATCGTGAACGCCTTGGTCGCCTCAAGCCCGGCACCTGGCTGATCAACGCCAGTCGCGGCCCTGTCGTCGATAACGCGGCCTTGCGCGAAGTACTGCTGGAGCGCGAAGACCTGCAAGCCGTGCTGGACGTGTGGGAAGGCGAGCCCGAAGTGGACGTCGACCTGGCCGACCTGTGCGTGCTGGCCACACCGCATATCGCCGGCTACAGCCTCGACGGCAAGCAGCGTGGCACCGCGCAGATCTACCAGGCTTTGTGCGCCCATATGGGTCAGGAACCCAGTATCCAGTTGAGTGATTTGTTGCCGCAGCCATGGCTGGCCGAGGTGCACTTGAATGCATCGACAGACCCGGCCTGGGCGCTGGCGACCTTGTGCCGCAGTGTGTACGACCCGCGCCGCGATGATGCGGATTTGCGCCGCAGCCTTGTGGGAACCGTGGAAGAGCAACGCAAGGCGTTCGACCTGCTGCGCAAGCATTACCCGGAGCGTCGCGAGATAGATGGCTTGAAGGTGCGGATCAATGGCGAGTCGGCAGTGTTGTCGAACATCGTCACTGCATTGGGCGCCATGCCTTTATAGGACTGTTACGCCTGTGGCGAGGGAGCTTGCTCCCGTTCGACTGCGCAGCAGTCGCAGGCTTTCAGGGGCGCTGCGCACTGGAGCGCCAGCCCGGCCCAGCGGGAGCAAGCTCCCTCGCCACAAAAGGCGGACCACAAAAAACAGGCATAAAAAACCCGGCCATCAAGGCCGGGTCTGAAAGAGCGTGGGCGCGTCAGCCTTGCTTGGCAGGTTTGACCAGTCGCTGTTCCAGGTCGCTGCACGCTTGCTGGATCATTTCTTCGGTAATCTGCACTTCGCGGCCCTTGGCGTCGATATACGAGCAAGGCAGGTGCTGCGGCTGGCGAATCACTTCAATTTTGGCGTCACTGCTGTTTTGCAAGGTCATGGCCTGTCTCCTCATCAGGTTGTGTGCCTAATCTAATACCTGCGCGTGACCGCGCTATTACAACTGCTTACACGATCACCGCTTCGAACGCCCAGTCCAGCAGAAACCGATACAAATTTCCACCCAGGCGTTAGACCGATAGCCTCTAGGCATCAACATCGGCGGGCATAATTAACCTGACGCATTGTTATTTAGCTAAGTTCCCCCAATGTTGGTGTACAGGTTCCTCATCGGTATGCCCGCCATGTTCTCAGTCCGTCAACGCCGTGCCATTCGCCTGGCCAGCCGCTTTATCGCGCCGTACCGCTGGCAGGCACTGGGTGCTTTGTTGGCACTCATCGTCACTGCGGGCATCACCTTGTCCATGGGGCAGGGCATTCGCCTGCTGGTGGACCAGGGGTTCATGACCCAGTCGCCGCACCTGCTCAACCAGTCTATTGGCCTGTTTATGGTGCTGGTGCTGGGCCTGGCCGTGGGTACGTTTGCGCGGTTTTACCTGGTGTCGTGGATCGGCGAACGGGTGGTGGCGGACATTCGTCGGCAAGTCTTCAATCATCTGATCTACCTGCACCCAGGCTTTTACGAGAACAACCGCAGTTCGGAAATCCAGTCGCGGCTGACCACCGACACCACGTTGCTGCAATCGGTGATCGGCTCGTCGCTGTCGCTGTTCCTGCGCAACGCCTTGATGGTGATCGGCGGCATCGTGCTGTTGTTTGTCACCAACCCCAAGCTCACCAGCATCGTGGTGGTGGCGCTGCCGCTGGTGCTGGCGCCGATCCTGATCTTCGGTCGCCGCGTGCGCAGCCTGTCGCGGCTGAGCCAGGACCGTATTGCCGATGTGGGCAGTTACGTGTCGGAGACGCTTGGCCAGATCAAGACCGTGCAGGCCTATAACCACCAGGTGCAGGACGAACAGCGCTTTGCCATCACCGTGGAAGAGGCGTTTGCCACGGCGCGTAAACGCATCGCGCAGCGCGCCTGGCTGATTACACTGGTGATCATGCTGGTGCTCGGCGCCGTGGGGGTGATGCTGTGGGTGGGCGGTATGGATGTGATCAGTGGGCGGATTTCCGGCGGTGAACTGGCGGCGTTCGTGTTTTACAGCCTGATCGTCGGCAGTGCGGTTGGCACTCTGAGCGAAGTGCTCGGTGAGCTGCAACGTGCCGCCGGTGCCGCTGAGCGGATTGGCGAACTGTTGCAGTCGAGCAATGACATCCAGGCACCCGCCGAAGGCAGCGTGCAGTTGCCGGAGCGGGTCAGCGGTCGTATGGAACTGCAAGACTTGCGTTTTTCCTACCCGTCGCGGCCGGACAGCTACGCCATCGACGGTTTGAGCCTGAGCATCAACCCCGGTGAAACCCTGGCGTTGGTCGGCCCATCCGGCGCGGGTAAATCGACGATCTTTGATTTGCTGCTGCGCTTTTACGATCCGCAGCACGGCCGCATCCTGCTTGAGGGCCACCCGCTGACCGAACTCGAGCCAATGGACCTGCGCCGTCATTTCGCGCTGGTTTCCCAGAGCCCGGCGCTGTTCTTCGGCAGCGTTGAAGAAAACATCCGTTATGGCAACCCGTCCGCCACCCGCGAACAGGTCGAAGCCGCGGCACGCATCGCCCACGCCCATGACTTCATCCTGCAAATGCCCGACGGCTACCAGACCCATCTGGGCGACGGCGGTATGGGCCTGTCCGGCGGCCAACGCCAACGCCTGGCCATCGCCCGCGCGCTGCTGGTGGATGCGCCGATCCTGCTGCTGGACGAAGCCACCAGCGCCCTGGATGCGCAGAGTGAGCATTTGATACAGCAAGCCTTGCCGCAACTGATGCAGGGCCGCACCACGCTGGTGATTGCGCATCGGTTGGCCACGGTGAAGAACGCCGACCGAATTGCGGTGATGGACCAAGGCAAGCTGGTGGCAGTTGGTACGCATCAACAGTTGATTGCGAGTAATCCGTTGTATGCACGGTTAGCGGCGTTGCAGTTCAGTGATGGCGGTGAGGTTGTGAAAAACCAAGGCTAGCTCGATCTATGTGGCGAGCGGGCTTGCCCCGCGTTGGGCTGCGTAGCAGCCCCAAAACCTGCCGACTCGGTCTATCAGTTACACCGCGGCGGGGCTGAATGGGGAGCGCTTCGCACTCCAGCGCAGGGCAAGCCTGCTTGCCACATCAAGCCTACTTGCCACATAAAGCCTGGTGCCCAAATGAAGCCTGTTGGCCACAGCAAGCCTGCTGATCGCACTTCAGTCAGTCTTACTGATCATCAAAATACCGCTCATGCCAATCCACCAGCGGCTGCGGTGAATTGAGTTTCTGCCCGTAGATCACCGAATAAGACAGCACGTTCTGCACATACTGGCGGGTTTCGTCGAACGGGATGCTTTCCACCCACACATCGAAACTCAGGTGGTCGGCACCGCGCAGCCACTGGCGCACACGGCCGGGGCCGGCGTTGTAGGCGGCAGAGGCGAGTACGCGGTTGCCGTTGAATTGGCTGTGTACCTGGCTCAGGTAGGCGGCGCCGAGCTGGATGTTTTTGTCCGGGTCCAGCACCTGGGCCGGGGAGGCCAGTGGGATGCTGAATTTACGTGCGGTTTCTTTGGCAGTGCCGGGCATCAGTTGCATCAGGCCACTGGCGCCGACGCCGGAGCGGGCGTCGTCCATGAAGGCACTTTCCTGGCGGGTGATGGCGAACACCCAGCTTGAATGCAGGCCACGCACCTTGGCTTCGCGTACCAGCGTGTCGCGGTGTGCCATCGGGAAACGAATATCCAGGTCATCCCAGTACTGCGCCTGGCTGATGGTGCGGATCGCCGGGAAGTACCACTTCATGTCGTAGGCCAGCTTGGCCTGGGCGACCATTTCATCGCGGTTGAAGTGACGGCTGACGTGGTACCACTCGCGGCGGCCATCGACAATCTGGCCGCGTGCATAGAACTCCATCGCGCGGCGCACACCGGGGGTGTTGCGCACTTTGTTGATCAGCGCCTGGCTCATCACCAAGGGTTTGTTTTTCAACTGGTAGGGCGCTTTGGAGCGATCAGCCGCGAGGAACCCGTAGAAATCACGTTCCTGCGCAAGGTTCTTGTACAGCACCAGCGGCTGCGGGTTCTTCGGCTCGGCCAGTTCCAGGCTGCGCGCCTGCCAGTATCGCCAGCGGTTGGTGGTGGCCAGGTCTTGCGGGAGTTTGCGGGTCAACTGGTAGGCATCTTCCCAGCGAGCCAGGCGCAACAGCAGGCGCAGGCGCCATTCGGAGACGGTGTTGTCACGTAGCTCGGGGTCGTACTTGGTCATCACGTCCAGGGCGCGTGGGTCGTAGCGGCGCGCGAGGGTCAGGCCGATTTCGCGGGCGATCGACACTTTTTCGTCACGGGAGAAGTGCATGCTGCTGGCATAGCCGTCGAGCAGGGCCATGGCCTTGTCCGGGTCCTGGCGTGCCAGGCGGCGCAGGCCCAGGCCCACAGCGTCAGACATGGCCTCGTTGGCCGGCAGGAAGCGCGACGGGTCGCTGAGCATGTCGGGCTTTTGCGCCACGTCGATCATCAAGCGGCCTTGGGCGCCAAGGGTTGGCAGGGTTTTCACCAGGCTGTTGGCCAATGCGTAGTTGCGGGCTTCGGCGGCGAGCTTGGCGCGGTCCCAGATTTTCTGTTCGGTGAGTTGGCCATCGGCGGCCCACTGGCCAAAGGTGGCGTCACAGGCGGCCGGCTGGGATTTGCCGGTCATCCAGAGTTTTTCGGTGGTCTTGTAGCCTTCGGCTTTGAGGTTGTGCGTCAGCTGGTACTGGCCATGCAGGCAGTCCAGTTCGACGAAATTGAGCTTGGCGTCGTAGTACTTTTCGAAGGTTTGCCAGTCACCACGGTCGGCCAGCCAGCGCAACCAACGCAGTTTCATCCAGTTGGCCTGGGGCAGGTCGCCGTTTTTGGCGAGGAACTGTTCGATTTCCTCGTTGCTCGCGGTTTTGAGGCGCGCGGTCAGCTCGTCGTAGGCCAGGTACGGCGTGAGCGGGTAGTCGGCCAGGGCCTGGCTGTATTGCATATACGGGCCGCTGTCGCCTTTGGCGAGGGCGCGTTTGGCTTCATCGTAATACTGACGTTGGGTGGTGAGGTCCACGGCCTGGGCGGATTGAACGGCGGTGGCGGAAAGAAGCAGACAAGATAAAAAGTTGAAAAGGCGACTGCGCATGAGACGTCCGTGCAGAGAAATCACGACTAGCACCGGCACCGCCGACACTGATTGCCCCTAGCTTAGCCTTTTGCCAGCGGCTGGCGAAAGCTTTGCCGGCCGGCTGGCAGCAGTTCACCGTAAATGTCCTACAGAACGTGTCTGTGGCAAAAATGCCGGCCGCATCCCACCTTCAAGTCAGGTAGAATGCGCGCCCAGTTTTTGGAGAAGCGTATGACCCTGCTCAAATTCAGCGATGTGTCCCTTGCTTTCGGCGCTATGCCGTTGTTGGACAAGGTGTCCTGGCAGATCGCCCGTGGTGAGCGGGTGTGCATCATCGGCCGCAACGGCACCGGCAAGTCCAGCATGATGAAGCTGGTAAAAGGCGACCAGAAGCCCGATGACGGCTCTGTATGGCGCGCGCCGGGCCTCAAGATCGGCGAATTGCCGCAGGAATTGCCGGTGGCCGACGGACGGACAGTGTTCGACGTGGTTGCCGAAGGCCTCGACGGCGTTGGCGAGTTGCTCGCGCAGTACCATCACCTGGCGCAGAACTGCGTCACCGAAGCCGACCTGGACAAGCTGATGCATGTTCAGCAAGACCTCGAAGCCCGTGACGGCTGGCGCTTGCAGCAACTGGTCGACAGCACCTTGAGCCGCCTGCAACTGCCGGCCGACAAGACCCTCGCCGAGTTGTCCGGTGGCTGGCGCCGTCGCGTGCTGCTGGCCCAGGCGCTGGTGTCCGAGCCCGACCTGCTGCTGCTCGACGAACCAACCAACCACCTGGACATCGGCGCTATCGCCTGGCTCGAAGAAGCCCTCAAGGATTTCCAGGGCGCCGTGCTGTTCATCACGCACGACCGCTCCTTCCTGCAAAACCTGGCCACGCGCATCCTCGAACTGGACCGTGGCGGCCTGATCGACTGGAACGGCGACTACGCCAGCTTCCTGGTACACAAAGAAGCCTCGCTGGCCGCTGAAGAAACCGCCAACGCGCTGTTCGACAAGAAGCTGGCCCAGGAAGAAGTCTGGATCCGCCAGGGCATCAAGGCCCGTCGCACCCGTAACGAAGGCCGTGTACGCGCCCTCAAAGCCCTGCGTGTTGAGCGCAGTGAGCGCCGCGAGCGCACCGGCAAGGCCAATATCCAGCTGGACACCGCCGACAAGTCGGGCAAGCAGGTGATGGTGCTGGAGAATGTCAGCTTCCACCACCCGGATGGCCCGTTCCTGATCAAGGACTTTTCGATGGTCCTGCAGCGCGGCGACCGTATCGGCCTGCTGGGCGCCAACGGCACCGGCAAGACCACCTTGCTCAAACTGATGCTCAATGGCCTGCAACCGACCAGCGGCACCGTGGAAGAAGGCACGCGCATCGACGTGGCCTACTTCGACCAGTTGCGCCATCAGTTGGACCTGGAAAAGACCGTGATCGACAACGTCGCCGAAGGCCGCGACTTTATCGACATCGACGGTCAGAGCCGCCACGTGCTGAGCTACCTGGGCGACTTCCTGTTCAGCCCGCAGCGTGCGCGTACGCCAGTCAAAGCCCTGTCCGGTGGTGAGCGTGCGCGCCTGCTGCTGGCCAAGCTGTTCAGCAAGCCGTCCAACCTGCTGGTACTCGACGAACCGACCAACGACCTCGACGTGGAAACCCTCGAGCTGCTGGAAGAGGTTTTGCTGACCTTCAACGGCACCGTGCTGATGGTCAGCCACGACCGGGCATTCCTCGACAACGTGGTGACCAGCACCCTGGTCTTCGAAGGTGAAGGCAAGGTGCGTGAATACGTCGGTGGTTACCAGGACTGGATCCGTCAGGGCGGCTCGCCGCGCCTGCTGGGCGTGACCGAGAGCAAGTCCGGCAAGGCCGACCTGACCTCGGCAGTCGTGGCGCCTGTGGCCGCTGCTGCTGCACCGGTTGCGGAAGCTGCACCGGCGGCCAAGAAGAAGCTCAGCTACAAGCTGCAACGCGAGCTGGAAGCCTTGCCGGGTGATATCGACGCCAAGGAACAGCAGATCGCTGCGGTAGAAGCAGACATGGCTGACGCGGGTTTCTACCTGCGCCCGGCGGCGGAAACCGCCAAGGTGATTGCTTCCCTGGAAACGTTGAACCAGGAGCTGGAAGTGCTGATGGAGCGTTGGGCTGAGCTGGATGCCTGATTGATTCGCACGCCATAAAAAAGCCCGGCGCTCATCGGTATGATCGCCGGGCTTTTTATATGAAATGCGATTCGAAATGTGGGAGCTGGCTTGCCTGCGATAGCCTCACCTCGGTCTGCCTGAAGCACCGAGGTGCCTGCATCGCAGGCAAGCCAGCTCCCACATTAGATCTTCATCGGCCTTACGCGCTTTTTACCAGCTTCACCGCCAGCACATCACACGGCGCGCCGTGCAGCACGTCATTGGCGGTAGAACCCAGCAACAACGCCAGGCCATGACGACCATGGCTGCCGACCACGATCAGGTCGCAGTTCTGCTCTTTGGCCAGGTGATGGATTTCCTGGCGCGGTTGGCCGTAGGTGAGGTGGCAGTCTTCCTTTTTCAAGTGCGGGTACTTGAGAATCAAACGGTCCAGGCGCTCTTTGGCCTGGTCAAACTGCTGTTGCTGCAACTGGGAAAGGTCCATGGGTACGTCGCCACCAAAGGCCATGGCCATGGGCTCGACGATATGCACGAGTGACAGCTTGGCGCCGTTGGCGATTGCTGAAGCCTGAGCGCGCTTGATAACCGGGTCGCACTCTTCGGTCAGATCGACCGCGACCAGGATATGTTTGTAGGAATATTCGTTGGGCATGGCGCGTTCCTCCAGGAGACTGCAATAAGTTCAGTATGGCTGGTTTCAAGCGGATGGGGTTGCGTCAGCTCAAATCCGCGCATCTAGAAATTCGGGAGTACACATATGACGGTCTGGATAGTGGTGTCAATCCTTCTGGTGGTTCTTAGCCCCCTGGCCTGGCTGCGCCCGTCGCGCCATCAGAGCGGGCGCATGGCCCTGCGCATGGAGGCGCGCCGCATCGGTTTGGCCATGCAATTGGCGCCACAGGAGTGGCCGCACTGGCTTGCGCAAGAGCCGCCGAGCCCCTGCGCGCAGTACTGCAGGCCACGGCGCGGCAGCACGCCGGCCCTGTGGAGTTATTGGCAAATGTCGCCAGGCGTATGGGTCAATCAATGGCGTGAAGTGTGTGAGGATGAAAAGTTGTTGCCGCATTTTGCGACGTTGCCGGCCAACGTCTACAAGGTCGAGGCCGACAAGCAAATGATCGCCCTGTATTGGGGCGAGAAGGGTGAGGCCAGTGTGCTGAAGGACATCGATACGCTGCTCAAGGCCCTGGCATGACGCCATTAGCGTTAAAAGACAGGCATTAAAAAGCCCGACATCATCATCGGGCTGGAGTTGGCCAGGCAGGCCGGTAATTCTGTGTTCCTCGCGCCGGGTGTTCATCACGGGGCGCTTTGCGGTTGTCGCAAGCCTAGCGGCATATCCGATTCTGTACAGCCTTTTCCCACATCTTTTTTATTATTGATTCTGTGAATATTTGAATATTGACAGGGCGCAGGCGTGGGCGTGGAGTTCTGAACTGACTGGAAAGTCGCGTTTTTCCTGGCCTTTCGAGCGATTGACAATTGCCCTGAATTGGATGAAGGTGACGTACCCAAATCAAACGGGCGTATGAATTGAGCGTTTGTCTGTCAGACGACTCATACAGAACCCCGACTAGCGCATTGGCGGGTGTGCCTGGCGGATTGGCATGAGCATTGAGGCAACTATCAATGTCCAACCAATAGGCCAGCGTCCAGTGTGTACTGTTCAGCTTCCATATCGTGGAGATCAGTTGATGATTTACGAAGGTAAAGCCATCACGGTTAAGGCTCTTGAAAGTGGCATCGTCGAACTGAAATTCGACCTCAAGGGTGAGTCCGTCAACAAGTTCAACCGTCTAACCCTGAACGAACTGCGTCAGGCCGTAGACACCATCAAAGCAGATGCTTCGGTCAAGGGCGTGATCGTCTCCAGCGGCAAGGACGTGTTTATCGTCGGCGCTGACATCACCGAATTCGTCGACAACTTCAAGCTGCCCGATGCAGAGCTTGTGGCCGGCAACCTCGAAGCCAACAAGATTTTCAGCGATTTCGAAGACCTCAACGTGCCAACCGTGGCTGCCATCAATGGCATCGCGTTGGGCGGCGGCCTGGAAATGTGCCTGGCTGCAGACTTCCGCGTCATGTCGGCCACCGCCAAAATCGGCCTGCCTGAAGTCAAACTGGGCATCTACCCAGGTTTCGGCGGCACTGTGCGTCTGCCGCGCCTGATCGGTGCTGACAACGCGATCGAGTGGATCGCCGCCGGTAAAGAAAACCGTGCCGAAGACGCGCTGAAAGTCGGTGCAGTCGATGCCGTGGTTGCCCCGGACAAACTGGCTGAAGCCGCCCTGAACCTGATCAAAGGCGCCATCAGCGGCGAATTTGACTACAAGGCCAAACGTCAGCCGAAGCTGGAAAAACTCAAGCTCAACGCCATCGAACAAATGATGTCGTTCGAAACCGCCAAAGGTTTTGTGGCCGGCCAGGCCGGCCCGAACTACCCGGCGCCGGTTGAAGCGATCAAGACCATCCAGAAAGCTGCGAACTTCGGTCGCGACAAAGCCCTGGAAGTGGAAGCGGCAGGTTTCGTCAAACTGGCGAAAACCTCGGCAGCACAAAGCTTGATCGGCCTGTTCCTGAACGATCAGGAACTGAAGAAAAAGGCCAAGGCCTACGACGAAATCGCCCGCGACGTGAAACAGGCTGCCGTACTGGGCGCCGGTATCATGGGCGGCGGTATCGCCTATCAGTCGGCGTCCAAAGGCACGCCGATCCTGATGAAAGACATCAACGAGCACGGCATCGAGCAAGGCCTGGCAGAAGCCGCCAAGCTGCTGGTGGGCCGCGTTGATAAAGGTCGCATGACCGCCGCGAAGATGGCTGAAGTGCTTAACGGCATTCGTCCTACGCTGTCCTACGGCGATTTCGGTCACGTCGACCTGGTGGTCGAAGCCGTAGTCGAAAACCCGAAGGTCAAGCAAGCCGTACTGGCTGAAGTGGAAGGCCAGGTTAAAGACGACACTATCCTGGCCTCGAACACTTCGACCATTTCCATCTCGCTGCTGGCCAAAGCCCTCAAGCGTCCGGAAAACTTCGTCGGCATGCACTTCTTCAACCCGGTACACATGATGCCGCTGGTGGAAGTGATCCGTGGCGAGAAGTCCAGCGAGTTGGCGGTTGCCACCACCGTTGCCTACGCCAAGAAAATGGGCAAGAACCCGATCGTGGTCAATGACTGCCCGGGCTTCCTGGTCAACCGCGTGTTGTTCCCGTACTTCGGCGGTTTCGCCAAGCTGGTCAGCGCCGGTGTCGACTTCGTACGCATCGACAAGGTTATGGAAAAATTCGGCTGGCCAATGGGCCCGGCGTACCTGATGGACGTGGTCGGTATCGACACGGGCCACCACGGTCGTGACGTGATGGCTGAAGGCTTCCCGGACCGCATGAAAGACGACCGCCGCTCGGCGATCGACGCGCTCTACGAGGCCAAGCGCCTGGGCCAGAAAAACGGCAAAGGCTTCTACGCCTACGAGGCTGACAAGAAGGGCAAGCAGAAGAAAGTGGCCGACCCGTCGGTTCACGAAGTGCTGGCTCCGGTCATCTACGAGCAGCGTGAGGTGTCCGATGAGGACATCATCAACTGGATGATGATCGCCCTGTGCCTGGAAACCGTGCGTTGCCTGGAAGACGGCATCGTTGAAACCGCCGCCGAAGCCGATATGGGCCTGGTGTACGGTATTGGTTTCCCTCCATTCCGTGGTGGTGCGCTGCGTTACATCGACTCGATCGGTGTGGCTGAGTTCGTTGCCCTGGCTGACAAATACGCTGATTTGGGCCCGCTGTACCACCCGACCGCGAAGCTGCGTGAAATGGCCAAAAACGGCCAGAGCTTCTTCGGTTAAGCGCCCAGACGACTAGAGCGAGAATATTTATGAGCTTGAATCCAAGAGACGTGGTGATTGTCGACTTCGGTCGCACGCCAATGGGCCGCTCCAAGGGCGGCATGCACCGCAACACCCGCGCCGAAGACATGTCGGCGCACCTGATCAGCAAATTGCTGGAGCGTAACGTCAAGGTCGACCCTAACGAAGTCGAAGACGTGATCTGGGGCTGCGTCAACCAGACCCTGGAGCAGGGCTGGAACATCGCGCGCATGGCGTCGTTGATGACCCAGATCCCGCACACCGCAGCTGGCCAGACCGTCAGCCGCCTGTGTGGTTCGTCGATGAGCGCGCTGCACACTGCTGCGCAAGCGATCATGACCGGCAACGGCGATGTGTTCGTGGTCGGCGGCGTGGAGCACATGGGCCACGTCAGCATGATGCACGGCGTCGACCCTAACCCGCACATGTCGCTGTACGCGGCAAAAGCCTCGGGCATGATGGGCCTCACCGCAGAAATGCTCGGCAAAATGCACGGCATTACCCGCGAAGCCCAGGACGCATTCGGCGTGCGCTCCCACCAGTTGGCCCACAAGGCGACCGTGGAAGGCAAGTTCAAGGATGAAATCATCCCGATGAACGGTTACGACGAGAACGGTTTCCTCAAACTGTTCGACTACGACGAAACCATTCGTCCGGATACCACCCTGGAAAGCCTGGCGGCCTTGAAACCCGCCTTCAATCCAAAGGGCGGCACCGTGACAGCCGGTACGTCGTCGCAAATCACCGACGGTGCTTCGTGCATGATCGTGATGTCGGCGCAACGTGCCCAGGACCTGGGCATTCAGCCGATGGCGGTGATCCGTTCGATGGCAGTGGCAGGTGTGGACCCGGCAATCATGGGCTATGGTCCAGTACCGGCCACACAAAAAGCCTTGAAGCGCGCGGGCCTGACCATCTCCGATATCGACTTCTTCGAGCTCAACGAAGCTTTCGCCGCACAGGCCCTGCCAGTGCTGAAAGATTTGAAAGTACTCGACAAGATGAACGAGAAGGTTAACCTGCACGGCGGCGCGATTGCCCTGGGCCACCCATTCGGTTGCTCCGGTGCACGTATCTCCGGCACTTTGCTTAACGTGATGAAGCAAAATGGCGGCAACCTTGGGGTTGCAACCATGTGCATTGGTCTCGGCCAAGGCATTTCCACCGTCTTCGAACGTATCTAAACGTTTCGCTGACGGAAGCCGGGGCCCAGTGCCCCGGTTTTTGTTTTTTGGAATTTTTAATATTTTTTTTCAACAAATTTTGCACGAGGGCCAAAGCATGAAAGTCGAACCAGGGCTCTACCAACATTATAAGGGCCCGCAGTACCGCGTTTTTAATGTGGCGCGGCACTCCGAGACCGAAGAAGAAGTGGTGTTTTACCAAGCACTGTATGGCGATTACGGCTTTTGGGTGCGCCCATTGAGCATGTTCCTTCAGACCGTCGAAGTTGACGGCGAGCAGGTCCCGCGCTTTGCTTTGGTGCAGGTCGAACCCAGTCTTTTTTCAGGGCAATAACGGCAGGCCGCGCAGAATGCTGCGCTTGACCTCACCTTGTTGCCACTATATATAGCGTTGCCGCGACAGGCGCCAACTGCCTTTCACTTCTCGAATTCAGGAATTTTCCGATCCATGGGCAAATCGCTGGTCATTGTGGAATCCCCGGCTAAGGCCAAGACCATCAACAAGTACTTGGGCAACGAGTACGTGGTGAAGTCGAGTATCGGCCATATCCGAGACCTGCCCACCAGCGGTTCGGCTAGCGCCAGCAAGGAGCCTGCCGCCAAGCGCGGCAAGGCCGCTGCGGGCGAAGGTCCGGTGCTCAGCCCTAAAGAGAAAGCGCGCAAGCAGCTGGTCTCACGCATGGGTGTGGACCCGGATCACGGCTGGAAGGCCAAGTACGAAATCCTTCCAGGCAAGGAAAAGGTCATCGAAGAGCTGCGCCGGCTCGCCAAAGATGCCGACACCATCTATCTCGCGACGGACTTGGACCGCGAAGGGGAAGCCATTGCCTGGCACCTGCGCGAAGCCATAGGCGGTGATGACAGCCGCTACAAGCGTGTGGTGTTCAACGAAATCACCAAGAAAGCCATCCAGGAAGCCTTCTCCAAGCCGGGTGAGCTGGATATCGACCGTGTTAACGCCCAGCAGGCGCGTCGTTTCCTCGACCGCGTGGTGGGTTACATGGTCTCGCCACTACTGTGGGCGAAAATCGCCCGTGGCCTGTCCGCCGGCCGTGTGCAATCGGTAGCGGTCAAGCTGGTGGTGGAGCGTGAGCGCGAGATTCGTGCGTTCAACCCCGAAGAATACTGGGAAGTCCACGCTGACCTGGGGACTGCCAAGGGCGCCAACGTGCGCTTTGAAGTGGCCCGTGAGAAAGGCGAGGCCTTCAAGCCGCTGAACGAAGCCCAGGCCATGGCCGCGCTGGAGAAGCTCAAGGCTTCCAGCTATAGCATCGTCAAGCGCGAAGACAAGCCAACCAGCAGCAAGCCGTCGGCGCCGTTCATCACGTCCACCTTGCAACAGGCCGCGAGCAACCGCCTGGGCTTTGGCGTGAAGAAGACCATGATGATGGCCCAGCGCTTGTACGAAGCCGGCTACATCACGTATATGCGTACCGACTCCACCAACCTGTCGCAAGACGCGGTGGCGATGGCGCGCACTTATATTGAAAGCGAGTTCGGCAAGAAGTACCTGCCGGAAAAGCCGAACGTCTACAGCAGCAAGGAAGGCGCACAAGAGGCTCACGAAGCGATTCGTCCTTCCGACGCCAACACCGAGCCAAGCAAGCTGAGCGGCATGGAGCGTGATGCTGAGCGCCTCTACGAGCTGATCTGGCGCCAGTTCCTGGCCTGCCAGATGCTGCCGGCGCAATACCTGTCCACCACCGTCAGCGTGGGCGCAGGCGACTTCGAGCTGCGTGCCAAGGGCCGTATCCTCAAGTTCGACGGCTATACCCGCGTGATGCCGCAAATCGCCAAGCCAGGCGATGACGACGTGCTGCCGGACATGGCCCAGGGCGACACGTTGAAGCTGATCAAGCTCGACCCGTCCCAGCACTTCACCAAGCCGCCGGCGCGTTACTCTGAAGCCAGCCTGGTAAAAGAGATGGAAAAACGCGGTATTGGTCGTCCTTCGACCTATGCGGCAATCATCTCGACCATCCAGGACCGTGGCTACGTAGCGCTGCACAACCGTCGTTTCTACTCGGAAAAGATGGGCGACATCGTCACCGAACGCCTGTCCGAGAGCTTCTCCAACCTCATGGATTACGGCTTCACCGCCGGCATGGAAGAGAACCTCGATGACGTGGCGCAGGGCGAACGCGACTGGAAAAACGTGCTGGATGAGTTCTACGGCGACTTCAAAAAGAAACTCGAAGTAGCCGAAAGCCCTGAAAGCGGCATGCGCGCCAACCAACCGGTGATGACCGACATCCCGTGCCTGACGTGCGGCCGCCCGATGCAGATTCGTACCGCATCCACCGGTGTGTTCCTCGGTTGCTCGGGCTACAGCCTGCCGCCGAAAGAGCGCTGCAAGGCCACCGTTAACCTGGTGCCAGGCGATGAGATTGCCGCCGACGACGAGGGTGAATCCGAGTCGCTGGTACTGCGCGGCAAGCACCGTTGCCCGATCTGCAGCACGGCGATGGACGCCTACCTGCTCGACGAGAAGCATAAGTTGCACATCTGCGGTAACAACCCGGATTGCAATGGCTACGAGATCGAAGAGGGCACCTACCGCATCAAAGGCTACGAAGGTCCGAGCCTGGAATGCGACAAGTGCGGCAGCGAGATGCAGCTCAAGACCGGTCGTTTCGGCAAGTTCTTCGGCTGCACCAACCCGACTTGCAAGAACACGCGCAAACTGCTCAAAAGCGGTGACGCGGCGCCGCCGAAGATGGACCCGGTGAAGATGCCTGAACTCAAGTGCGAGAAGGTCAACGACACCTACATCCTGCGTGACGGCGCTTCGGGTCTGTTCCTGGCGGCCAGCCAGTTCCCGAAAAACCGCGAGACCCGTGCACCCTTGGTGATGGAGATCGTGCCGCACAAGGACGAGATCGATCCGAAGTACCACTTCCTGTGTGAAGCGCCGAAGAAGGATCCCGACGGTCGCCCGTCCGTGATCCGCTACAGCCGCAAAACCAAGGAGCAGTACGTGCAGACCGAAGTGGACGGCAAGCCTACCGGCTGGAAAGCCTTCTACGACGGCGGCAAGTGGAAGGTCGAGGACAAGCGCCAGGGCGCTTGATCGGCTGATCTGCCAGCTACAAAGGCCGCCTGAAAAGGCGGCCTTTTTTTACGCTTGCAGGAAACTTGGCTGATCCGTGACACTGTTCAGCCAGCATCACGCTTATTTCGTTGTGGAGATTGCCGTTATGGCCAACGAACTCTATACCCGTACCAATCAGAAAATTTACTTCGCGGGTTTGTCCCTGGAAGCCCTTGGCCGCGCCGAGGAAGGGAAGGAGATGAATGCCATCGCGCTGGTCCAGGCCGGGCGTGAGGCGGCGTTGTTCCACCTCTATGGCGCTTTGCTGGGCCTGTGCCATGAAATTGCCGGGTTCTACCGCTTGCCCCAGGCGGGCGCACCACGCGCAGAAATGCTCATGAACCGCGAAGTGCTGGACAGCATGGCGATTCCTGAACTGGCCGAACTGGTGGAAATGGCGCAGAGCCCCGACAGTTGGGTTGCTCGATTGCTCAAAGCGCATGCGGATATGTTCCAGCCGCCGCGTGTTCCCCATGTGCCCAAGGGTGATGTGACACAGCCGCTGATCGTGGCCGTTGCGCTGGGAGAGGATGAGCCCAAGCCCTTGAGCCGCGAAGAGCTGGAAAGCTGGCGCCAGGAGCTGAAGAAGATGGCGTTGCGGTTTCGTGAAGGCTTGAACGAGTGTTAAGAGGTTTGCGCTGAACAAAGGTGGGAGCTGGCTTGCCTGCGATAGGCTGGGTCAGCTTGCCGGCCATTTGCTGATGCACCGTAATCGCAGGCAAGCCAGCTCCCACATTGAGAGCAGTCTTGCCGAAGAGCACCATTCATCAAGCCGTTAAGAAACCTGTTCAGATCCTCAGCGAGGCTGGGTGGATGACTGATATAATCCCGGCCTTTCGTGGAGAACAGACTTATATGCCAACGTCCTTTCTGGAAATTGTAGAGTTGCCTGACGGCCGAATCGAGCTGCGCAGGGCCGAGGACGAGGGTTCTCTGGTTATTTTGGATTTTTCCGAAGATGCAAAAGTGTTCCTGCAGGGCCAACATGTAGAAGTGGCAAAAGCCATGTTGAGCGTTGGTGTGCAGATGGCTGGTCGCCTGGCCGAAGGCGAGCCGGAGAAGGAAGATGGGCCGCGGGTGCTTCACTGAGTAGCAATGACGCGCTGTCGGAAGTGTTCTGACGACCGGGCTTCTGTGGCGAGGGAGCTTGCTCCCGCTGGGCTGCGAAGCGGCCCTGAATAGATTTAATGCGCTGTATCAGGTATTCCACGGTGCCTGGTTTTGGGGCTGCTGCGCAGCCCAGCGCGAGCAAGCTCGCTCGCCACAACAAGCTCACCTGCCACAACAGGCTCGCCTGCCATAACAAGCCCATCCATACGGCTGGCCTGCAGCAGATCCCATTACCCCAATCGAATATTCAAACTCTGCGCATCGCCCGTGCGCGCGGCGCTGATCAGCTGCTGCTTGGCTGTTGCATTCAGCGGGTTCAACCAGCTCACCACCGTGTGGCTGCGCCCCAGGCGCAAGGCTTCGCACGTCAGTTGCTGAGCACTTTGCGCACCGCGCGGTTGCAGCAGCAGGATGCGCTCACGGTTGAGGCCGGCGTCCCGCAGCCAGGCCTGGGTCAGGCTGGCGGGTGGGGCAATCAGCGTCAGCCAGCGTGCGTCCAGCTCCTCGCTCAATTCTCGAAGGATCGGCGCCAGCAGGCTCAGGCAGCTCCCGGCAGCACCGCGCAACGACAGTTCACTGAACGCCTCAGGTTCGGAGCCCCAAGGGGCCTCGACCGCTTCCTTGAGAATGGGCGCAAGGGGTTGGGCCATAAAGGCCTCGAACAGCGACAGTTGTGTGTGTTGTGGGGTGTGCACGAGTTGCATGGTGCCTCCTTTAGCGGCGAATAACGCCGACGCTCAAGCCTTCGATCACCAGGTCCTGATCTTTCAGGTTCACTTCAATCGGGGCGAACTCAGGGTTCTCGGCCATAAGCCAGACCTTGCTGCCTTCGCGCTTGAAGCGTTTGACGGTGACTTCGTCGCCGATACGGGCGACGACGATCTGACCATTACGGGCTTCGCGAGTGGTGTGGACAGCCAGCAGGTCACCGTCGAAAATGCCCACGTCCTTCATGCTCATGCCGTGTACGCGCAACAGGTAGTCGGCACGCGGATGGAAGAAAGTCGGGTTGATGTTGCAGGACTCTTCGACGTGCTGCTGCGCCAGGATCGGCGCACCGGCGGCGACGCGACCGATGATCGGCAGGGTCGATTCGTCGGCCTTGGCTTCAAAGCCAGGGATGCGAATACCGCGTGAAGCACCTGGGGTCATCTCGATCGCACCTTTGCGGGCGAGGGCCTTGAGGTGTTCTTCGGCGGCGTTGGGGGACTTGAACCCCAGTTCCAGCGCAATTTCCGCTCGCGTCGGCGGGTAGCCGTTGTCGTCGAGGCAGCGCTTGATAAAAGCCAGAATCTCAGCTTGGCGTGGCGTCAGTTTTAGCATGTTGATCGCTCTGTCTTTTTATACAGTGACTGGGATTATATACAGTGAACTGCGCTTGGCAATCATCCTTTTTTGGCACTCCGCTGGACGGTCGTCTGTCACTCTTCCTGCAAGGCATAGACAGCGCTGCCTACAGGGCGCGAAGGATGTGATTAAATAGCGATGAAATAGATGACTGCCCGGCCGGAAAACGGCCTCGCAGGCTTGACAAGACACACCCTGAAACGTATGTTTCAAACAAGTGTTTGTCAGGCGGAGTAGCCATGGCCCAGTCGGAAACCGTTGAACGCATTCTCGATGCTGCCGAGCAATTGTTCGCGGAAAAAGGATTTGCTGAAACTTCATTGCGGCTGATTACCAGCAAGGCTGGGGTTAACCTCGCCGCTGTGAACTATCATTTCGGCTCGAAAAAAGCCCTGATCCAGGCGGTGTTCTCGCGCTTCCTGGGGCCGTTCTGCGCCAGCCTCGACCGTGAGCTGGAGCGTCGCCAGACCAAGCCCGAAAACAAGCCAAGCCTGGAAGACCTGCTGGAAATCCTGGTTGAGCAAGCCTTGGTGGTTCAACCGCGCAGCGGCAATGACCTGTCGATCTTCATGCGCCTGTTAGGGCTGGCCTTCAGCCAGAGCCAGGGCCACTTGCGCCGTTACCTGGAAGACATGTACGGCAAGGTGTTCCGTCGCTACATGCTGCTGGTCAACGAAGCTGCGCCGCGTATTCCGCCGATCGAACTGTTCTGGCGTGTGCACTTCATGCTCGGCGCTGCCGCGTTCAGCATGTCCGGGATCAAGGCGTTGCGTGCGATTGCCGAGACCGATTTTGGCGTCAACACGTCCATCGAACAAGTGATGCGCCTGATGGTGCCGTTCCTTGCCGCCGGCATGCGTGCCGAAACCGGCGTGACCGATCCGGTCATGGCCGCTGCCCAGTTGCGTGCGCGCAGCAAATCTACGCCGGCCGTCGCCAAGGCGTGATTGCCCCAGGTGTGCGCGGCGGCTAAGCTAGCCGCCATGCCGATTTCAGCTATTTACTCACAACCCGTTGTGCTCGCTGCGCTTATTGCGCCAGGTGAGGGCAACGGGTTGTGTGCGTTATTTAAGGAAAGTTTATGACTGCTGCCCTGCAAGGTTCGTTAATGGTCGATGTGGCCGGTACTTGGCTGACGGCCGAGGATCGCCAGTTGTTGCGCCAGCCTGAAGTGGGCGGGTTGATCATTTTTGCGCGCAATATCGAGCACCCGCGGCAAGTGCGCGAATTGAGTGCGGCCATTCGCGCGGTGCGCCCAGACCTGCTGCTGGCGGTCGATCAGGAAGGCGGGCGTGTGCAGCGCCTGCGCCAGGGCTTTGTGCGTCTGCCGGCCATGCGCCTGCTGGCGGATAAACCCAACGCCGAATACCTGGCCGAGCTGTGCGGCTGGATCATGGCCACTGAAGTGCTGGCGGTCGGCCTCGACCTGAGCTTCGCCCCGGTGCTTGACCTCGACTACCAACGCAGCGCCGTTGTCGGCACCCGTTCCTTCGAAGGCGATCCGGAGCGCGCTGCCGTGCTCGCGGGTGCATTCATTCGCGGCATGAACAGCGCCGGCATGGCGGCCACCGGTAAACACTTCCCGGGCCATGGCTGGGCCGAGGCGGATTCCCACGTCGCGATTCCAAACGACGAGCGCAGCCTGGAACAGATTCGCGCAAATGACCTGGTGCCTTTCGCACGCCTGAGCAAGCAATTGGCGGCGGTGATGCCGGCCCACGTCATTTATCCGCAAGTGGACGCCCAACCCGCCGGTTTCTCGCGTCGCTGGTTGCAGGATATTTTGCGTGGCGAGTTGCAATTTGACGGGGTGATTTTCAGCGATGACCTGTCCATGGCTGGCGCTCATGTGGTCGGTGATGCGGCCAGTCGAATTGAGGCGGCGCTGACGGCCGGTTGTGATATGGGGTTGGTGTGTAATGACCGTGCTGCTGCTGAGCTGGCACTGACTGCGGCGCAGCGCATGAAGGTTACGCCATCGGCGCGGATTGCGCGGATGCGTGGGCAGGCGATTGCCTCTACGGAGTACAAGCAGGATCCGCGTTGGCTGGTGGCGCTTACCGCGTTGCGCGATGCTCAGTTGATCGACTGAACACCGCGTCGCTGCCATCGCAGGCAAGCCAGCTCCCACTCTCGATTTGTGAATACATTCAAGGGTGGGAGCTGGCTTGCCTGCGATAGCGATCTAACCGTCAGCGCTTCTCTTGCTTGTTGGGCAACGGCGCAAACAACGCCTCGATATCCTCATTACCCAACTGCCAATCCCCGGTCGTGCGCCCATCCAGCACGCCTGCTGCCAGATCAGACTTTTCCTTCTGCAGGTGTTGGATCTTCTCCTCCACCGTGCCTCGCGCAATCATCTTGTACACGAACACTGGCTTCTCCTGCCCGATGCGATACGCACGGTCGGTCGCCTGGTTTTCCGTCGCCGGGTTCCACCACGGGTCATAGTGGATCACCGTATCCGCCTCGGTCAGGTTCAAGCCCACGCCGCCGGCCTTCAGGCTGATCAGAAAAATCTGCAGCTTGCCGCTCTGAAAATCCTTCACTGGCGTGCGCCGGTCGCGGGTCTGGCCGGTGAGTAATGCGTAGGGCACGCCGCGTTTTTTCAGCTCGGCTTCGATCAGGCTCAGCATCGAGGTGAACTGCGAGAACAACAATATCCGGCGCCCTTCGGCAAACAGCTCTTCGAGCATCTCCAGCAGGCTGTCGAGTTTGCCCGAGCTGCTGCCACGGGCGGGCAGGGTGGCGTCGTTGACCAGGCGCAGGTCGCAGCACACCTGGCGCAACTTGAGCAGCGCTTCAAGAATGATGATCTGGCTGCGCGCCACGCCCTTGCGGGTGATTTCGTCGCGCACCTTCTTGTCCATGGCCAGGCGCATGGTTTCGTACACGTCGCGCTGGGCCTCATTGAGGTCGACCCAATGGATGATCTCGGTCTTGGGCGGCAGCTCGGTGGCCACCTGCTCTTTGGTGCGGCGCAGCAGGAAAGGTTTTATCCGACCGTTGAGGTGTTGCAAGCGCACCTCACTGGCGCGCTTTTCGATGGGCACGCGGTAATCGCGGTTGAAGCTTTTTACGTCACCCAGCCAGCCCGGCAGCAGAAAGTGGAACAGCGACCACAGCTCGCCCAAGTGGTTTTCCAGCGGCGTGCCGCTCAGGCACAGGCGCTGGCGAGCAGTGAGCTCGCGCGCGGCCTGGGCAGCCTTGCTGTTGGGGTTCTTGATGTATTGGGCTTCATCGAGGATCAGCACATGCAAGGGCAGGGCGGCGAGCGTGTCGATGTCCTTGGGCAGCAGCGCGTAGGTGGTCAGCAGCAGGTCATAGTCCTGCAAATGGGGGAAATGTTTCTTACGGCCAGCGCCGTATAGCGCCTGCACCCGCAGTTGCGGTGTGAAGTGCGCCGCCTCATCCAGCCAGTTGGGAATCAGGCTGGTGGGCATCACCACCATGCACGGTCGGTCGAGGCGTCCGGCGGCCTTTTCGCTGAGAATATGCGCCAGGGTCTGCAGGGTTTTGCCCAGGCCCATGTCATCGGCAAGGATCCCGCCGACATCGAGCTGACGCAGCGACTGCATCCAGCTCAAGCCTTCCAGCTGATACGGGCGCAAGGTCGCGTTCAAGCCCTCGGGCGCCACGCAGGTGAAGTCCTTGATGTCGCGCAGGCGCTGGGCGAAATTGCGGATCTTCTCACCGCCTTCCCATTGCAGCGGCAGGTCTTCCAGCGGGTTCAGGCGAATGGCGTCGGCTTTGGCCAGACGCAAGCTGGTGGTGCCGGTTTCCTGTAGGTAAAACTCGCCAAGGGTTGCCAGCACCGGCTTGAGCCTGCCGTACGGCAAAGCCACTTGCAGCGGGCCGTGGCCGTTGGGCAGGCCGGGAATATTCACCAGGATCAGCTCGTCGTCACGGCGCCGGGCAAGTTTTTCCGGGTTGAGGATTTCGGTATGCGAACGCATCAAGTTGAGCAAAATCGGCAACAGGCTCAGGCGCTCGCCATTGACGATAATCCCCAGCTCCAGGTCGAACCAGTCGCGTTCCGGGCCTTCGTCGACGGTGGCGTACCAGTCATCGACGGTGCTCAAGTCGAAACCGAAATCCTCATCGATCTGCAACTCCCAACCCTCGGCGCGCAAGGTCGGCGAGGCGTTGAGGGTGAAGTTCAACCAGGCGCTGTCATTGACCATTTCGAACAATTCACCGGCACTCTCCGGCAAGGCCTTGCTCTGGCGTGTAGCGATCTTGAAGCCCAGCAGGCGCAGTTGTTCGCGATAGGGTTGCTCCAGTTCCGGATGGCGCTTGATGCGCAGGCTCTGGGTTTCCTGGCGCACGATGATGTCGGCGTTTTTTTGCCCGCTGACATAGTTGCCCAGGTAATTGAACGACAGCGCCGCACGGTGCTGGATATAGCGCTGCATCTTGCCATTACGCGGTTCAAACGCGCTGAACTCCACGCTGGCCAGCCACAGGCGCGGCACTGGCCGCACATCTTCCATCACCACCTGTGGCAGCACCACGCGGTTATCCAGCACGGCCTGGAGTTTTTCCAACAGCTCGGCATCTTGCGCGGCGGCCGGGTAAGCCAGGGTTTCCTGGACCTTGAGCAGCACTGCCGCGATGTGTTTGCAGTTGGTGTGTACCGGGCAGGTGCAGCGGCTGTCCACCAGGATCAGCGTGCCCTTGGCCGATTCGCGCAGTGAGATGGTTTGTCGGTATACATTGCCGCCAGAGCCTTCGCAGCTGGCGATGATGGTGCTGTCGCCGGACTCGACGATGCGCACGCGGTTTTCCAGGGCGTAGCGCCGCCCGCGCTCAAGGCTTTGCTCTTTAAAGCGATTGGCCCACGAAGGGGCCAGGGGTTTGGTCAACGACGACGTCAGGGGCATGGCGCTGGATCAGTCCTGAATGTCGGGCGGTGGCGCACTGGGTGGTTTGGCGGTCAGCGAAGTGATCTTGATCAGCAGCGCCAAGTGGCCGCCATCCAGGTAATTGAGTTGGTTGTTCTTGGTGCGCACGTCTTGCTGGCTCAAGTGTTCGCTGGCAATCACGCTGCCATTGGCGTCGAACTGGTTGATCCAGAAATCCGCGTCGATATCGGTAAAGCGCCCCAGTTGCAGGTTCAGCGTGCCTTCGATGGGGAACTGGCCGAACTGCTCCTGGCCGTCGGTAATGGCCAGCTTCACGGGTTGCTCGCCAAGGTTCTGATCCCAGGCCCGGTGCAGCAATACGGTGTAACTATTGTCCGCACTGAGCTTGTCGACGATGTTGCCCAGCCGCGGTGGGCTTAGCTTGTCGGTCGGCAACCGCGCAGCGCCGGCATCCCAGTTTTCCGGCGCGGCGCGGCTGTTGATCACCGGTTCGGCGTTCTGGCGCACCAGGATCATTTCAACCAGGTACGGGCTGTCGGCAAACGCCGAAGGTGCGACCACCACCAACACTAAGCTCAGAATGCGGAACAGGCGCATGGGGGCGTCCTTCAAGCAGATTTCGGGAGGAGGCGCTCAAACAGCGCCTCCAGGGTATTGAAGCGTTCTTCGGCACGCTCCATCGGCACCATGAATTTGAACAGCGTAGCCCCTTCGAACTTGTAGCGGTTGGGTTGGCCCTGAATCAGTTTGATCAGCACCAATGGGTCCACCGGCGTTTGCGCCTCGAACTCGATGCGCCCACCCTGCGGCCCGGCGTCGACTTTCTTGATGCCCAGCTGTTCGGCCTGCAATTTCAGCAGCGTCAGGCGCACCAGGTTCTTGGTTGGCTCGGGCAGCAGGCCGAAGCGGTCGATCATCTCGACTTGCAAGTCCTTGAGGCCTTCTTCGTCGGTGGCCGAGGCGATGCGCTTGTACAGAATCAGCCGCGCGTGCACGTCGGGCAGGTAGTCCTCGGGAATCAGCGCCGGCAAACGCAGGTTGATTTCCGGGCCGCCGCCCAAGGGTTGGTCGAGGTTCGGTTGTTCGCCCTTGCGGATGGCTTTCACTGCGCGCTCGAGCATCTCCATATACAAGGTGAAACCCACGGCCTGGATCTGTCCGCTCTGGCCGTCGCCGAGCAGTTCGCCGGCGCCACGGATTTCCAGGTCGTTGGTGGCCAGTACAAAACCGGCACCGAGGTCCTGGGTATTGGCGATCGCTTCCAGGCGCTTTTCGGCATCGGAGGTGATCTGTTGGCGCGGCGGAGTCAGCAGGTAGGCATAGGCCTGGTGGTGACTACGGCCCACACGGCCACGCAGCTGGTGCAATTGCGCCAGGCCGAACTTGTCGGCGCGCTCGATGATGATGGTGTTGGCGCTCGGCACGTCGATGCCGGTCTCGATGATGGTCGAGGCAATCAGCACGTTGAAGCGCTTGTGATAGAAGTCGCTCATGACTTGTTCGAGTTCGCGCTCGCGCATCTGCCCGTGGCCGATGGCAATACGGGCTTCCGGCACCAGTTCGGCGAGGTCGGCGGCGCATTTCTCGATGGTCTTCACGTCGTTGTGCAGGTAATACACCTGGCCGCCACGCAGCAATTCGCGCAGCAGTGCTTCCTTGACCGTGCTTTTGTTCTGCTCCATCACAAAGGTGCGCACCGACAACCGGCGCGCCGGCGGCGTGGCAATGATCGACAAGTCGCGCATGCCCGACACGGCCATGTTCAGCGTGCGTGGGATCGGCGTCGCAGTGAGCGTAAGAATGTCGACTTCGCTGCGCAGGGCCTTGAGCTGTTCTTTTTGACGCACACCAAAGCGGTGCTCTTCGTCGATGATCACCAGGCCCAGGTTCTTGATCTTCACATCGTCCGACAGCAGCTTGTGCGTGCCGATCACGATATCGATCTTGCCCTCGGCCAGGTCAGCGACGGCGGCGTTGACTTCCTTGGCGGATTTGAACCGGCTCATCACTTCCACGGTCACCGGCCAGTCGGCAAAGCGATCACGGAAGCTGTTGTAGTGCTGTTGGGCGAGCAGGGTGGTCGGCACCAGAATCGCTACTTGCTTGCCACCGTGCACGGCAATAAACGCCGCGCGCATGGCCACTTCGGTTTTGCCGAAGCCCACGTCGCCGCACACCAGGCGGTCCATCGGCTTGGGCGCCAGCATATCGGCGCGCACCGCTTCGATGGTGGTTTGCTGGTCGGGGGTTTCTTCGAAGGCGAAACCGGCGCTGAAGGTGGCGTAGTCGGCTTTCGGGTCGGCAAACGCATAGCCTTCGCGCGCGGCACGGCGGGCATAAATGTCGAGCAACTCGGCCGCTACGTCGCGCACCTGTTCGGCGGCCTTGCGCTTGGCTTTCTGCCAGGTCTCGGAGCCCAGGCGATGCAACGGCGCCAGCGCGTCGTCGCTGCCGGTATAGCGGGCGATCAGGTGCAGGCTGGCCACCGGCACATAGAGCTTGGCGCCTTCGGCGTATTCCATGGTGAGGAATTCGGCGGCCTGGTTGTCGATCTCCAGGGTCTGCAGGCCCAGGTAACGGCCCACGCCGTGGTCGATATGCACCACCGGCGCGCCTTCGCGCAGCTCGGTGAGGTTCTTGATCACCGCGTCGTTGTTGGCGTCGGCGCGTTTTTCACGGCGCCGGCGCTGCATCACTCGCTGACCGAACAGCGGGCTCTCGGCGATGAGTGCCAGCGCCGGGTCGTCCAGCAACAAGCCTTCGTCCAGCGGCGCAATGGTGATCGCCAGGCGCTCTTTGCCGGCGACGAAATCCGGCCAGCTGTCGACGGTTTTCGGGCGCAGCTTCAGGCGTTCCAGCAATTCCAGCAGCACTTCGCGACGGCCGGCGGATTCGGCGGTAAACAGCACGCGACCAGGGAAGTCGCCAAGGAAATTCGACAGCGCTTCCAGTGGCTGGGTGGCTTTGGCCTGGATCGCCAAGTCCGGCAGCGTGCTCGCCGGGAAACGCTCGCGACCACTGCCGGTGTCCACGTCCTGCTGGCTGGCGACCACGCGCGGCCAGTTTTTCAGGCGGGCGAAGCAGTCTTCCACCGGCAGGAACAGCTCGGCGGGCGGCAATAAAGGTCGCGACGGGTCGACGCGGCGCTCTTCGTAGCGGTTGCGCACGTCGTTCCAGAAGTTTTCCGCCGCCTGCTCGATGCCCGGCAGCGAGAACACTTGGGTGTCTGCGGGCAGGTAATCGAACAGGGTGGAGGTTTCGTCGAAGAACAGCGGCAGGTAGTACTCGATACCGGCCGGTGTAATCCCGCTGCTTAAATCCTGAAAGATCGGGCAGCGGCGGAAGTCGACGTCGAAGCGTTCGCGAAAGCGCGCCTTGAAGCGCGTGACCGCGTCTTTTTGCAGCGGGAATTCGCGCGCCGGCAGCAGCTTGATCGACTCTACTTTGTCGATGGAGCGCTGGTTGTCCGGGTCGAAGGTGCGCAACGTCTCGATTTCGTCATCGAACAGGTCGATGCGGTACGGCAGTTTGCTGCCCATCGGGAACAGGTCGATCAACGCACCACGCACCGCGAATTCGCCGTGTTCGTACACCGTGTCGACGCAGCGGTAGCCGCTGGCTTCCAGGCGCGTGCGCATCTGCTCTACATCGAGTTTCTGGCCGACATCCAGCACCAGACTGCTGCCGAGCAGGAACTTGGTCGGCGCCAGGCGGTGCAGGGCGGTGGTGATCGGCACCACCAGCACGCCGTGCGCCAGTTCCGGCAGGCGGTACAGGCTGGCGATGCGCTGGGAAATGATGTCCTGGTGCGGCGAGAACAGGTCGTAGGGCAGGGTTTCCCAGTCGGGGAAATGCAGCACCGGCAAATCGGGGGCGAAGAAGCTCAGCTCCTGCTCCAGCCGCTCGGCGCTTTGGCTGTCGGCGGTGAGTAGCAGGGTAAAGCGCTTGGCTGCGCTGGCAGCCTCGGCAATGGCCAGGCTCAGGGCGGCACCGGGCAGGTTGCCCCAGTGCTGTTTACCTGCCGCGGCAGGGAGAAGCGGTAGACGCAGAACGGGCACGGAAGGTTGAGCTCCAAGCGTTGCGACAAAGTCGGTAATTGTAGCGGTCCAAGGTGCCGCCTGTCAGTTGCTGACTGAGCCTATTACGGTTTGCAGGAAATGTAGTGGCTAAGACAAACAATGGCGGGTTTTGACTCAATATGTAGTGCTATTTTGCGTGGATGTTTCGGAGGGTTACGGACAAGTCGGCGTTGGCGCTCAACCAGCGGCCTTCTGGAAGCCGCGTATTTACTGGGCTGCAGCGGTGTGTGATTTTTTCGCAAGCACTTTTTGTTGCCTGACGCGCATTGCTCCGAGGCCGGTCGGGCGGCATAATGTAGCCCCTTTTTTCTGCCCCTACATGTGGAAGGTTCCCGTGACTCAGAAGCCCGACCAGTGTCTTGGTGAATGGATCGACCGTGAAGCACTCGCTGAAGCGATGATTCCGCTTATCGGTCAGCTGTACCGCAATAACAATGTGGTGAGCTCGATCTATGGCCGCAGCCTGATCAACCAGTCAGTCATCGCGATTCTCAAAGCCCATCGCTTTGCTCGCCATCGTTCTGCCGACGACAGCGAACTCTCCGTCCACGAAACATTCCCTCTGCTTAAAGCCATGAGCGAGCTCAAGCTCGGCGCGGCTTCGGTAGACCTGGGCAAGTTGGCTTACAAGTTCCGCAAAGAAGGTGCCGGCCGCAGCGCCGAGCAGTTCGTGCGTGAAGAAATGGCCGATGTGGTTGGTCAGCAAAACGCTGCAGCCCGCAAAGGCACCGACGTGGTGTTGTACGGCTTCGGTCGTATCGGCCGCCTGCTGGCGCGCATCCTGATCGAAAAAACCGGTGGCGGCGACGGCCTGCGCCTGCGTGCCATCGTGGTGCGTAAAGGCGCCGAGAACGACCTGACCAAGCGTGCCAGCCTGCTGCGCCGCGACTCGGTACATGGCCCGTTCAACGGCACCATCGTCATCGACGAAGAAAACAACACCATCACCGCCAACGGTAACCTGATCCAGGTGATCTACGCGAAGAACCCGGCCGAGGTGGATTACACCCAATACGGCATCAAGGACGCACTGCTGGTGGACAACACCGGTGTATGGCGTGATGCCGAAGGCCTGGGCCAGCACCTGGCCTGCCCAGGTATCGACCGCGTTGTACTGACTGCGCCTGGCAAGGGCAAGCTCAAGAACATCGTGCACGGTATCAACCACGGCGAAATCACCGCTGACGACAAGATCGTGTCCGCTGCTTCCTGCACCACCAACGCCATCGTGCCGGTGCTGAAGGCTGTGAATGACAAGTTCGGCATCGTGAATGGTCACGTTGAAACGGTTCACTCGTACACCAACGACCAGAACCTGATCGACAACTTCCACAAAGGCGATCGCCGTGGCCGTAGCGCCGCGTTGAACATGGTGATCACCGAGACCGGTGCTGCCACCGCTGCTGCCAAGGCCCTGCCTGAGCTGGCCGGCAAGCTGACCGGTAACGCGATCCGCGTACCGACGCCGAACGTGTCGATGGCCATTCTCAACCTGAACCTTGAGAAAGCCGCCACCCGCGAAGAGATGAACGAGTACCTGCGCTACATGGCGCTGCACTCCGACCTGCATAAGCAGATCGACTTCGTTAACTCGCAGGAAGTGGTGTCCACCGACTTCGTGGGCTCGCGTCACGCCGGTGTGGTCGACGCTGAAGCGACCATTACCCAGGACAACCGCGTTGTGCTGTACGTGTGGTACGACAACGAGTTCGGCTACAGCTGCCAGGTGGTTCGAGTGATGGAAGACATGGCCGGGGTTAACCCGCCAGCATTCCCGCGCTAAGCCTTTGCGGTAAATGAAAAAGCCCCGACTGGTTCGGGGCTTTTTTGTGGCTGTTGGTTTTGTGGTGAATATCAGGGCCTCATCGCAGGCAAGCCAGCTCCCACATTTCGACTTGTGAACACCGTCAAATGTGGGAGCTGGCTTGCCTGCGATAGCGGTCTATCAGGCGCCGCCAACCACCGAAGCCTGCGCCGTCCGCAGTTCATGCCGATTGCCTTTAAACAGCACCAACGTCGCAATCAGCCCCAACACCGCCGCACCACTGAGCCAAATCCCTGGCGCCGCCTTGTTATCCAGTACATGGATCAGGTAAGTACAGGCCGCCGGCGTAAACCCACCAAAGGTCGCCGTTGCCAGGCTATAAGCCAGCGAGAATCCAGTGGTGCGCACTTCAATCGGCATGATCTCGGTAAGCGCCACCACCATCGCCCCGTTGTACGAGCCATACAGGAACGACAACCACAACAGCACGATCAGCAGATGGCTGAAACTCGGATTCGCCACCAGCCACGACAGCGCCGGATACGCTGTGAGAATTGCCAGAATCGTCGCACCCAGCAGCAAGGGTTTGCGCCCGATCTTGTCGGACACCGCGCCCATCACCGGCAGCCAGATAAAGTTGGAGATGCCCACGCACACCGTCACCAGCAATGCGTCGAAGTCAGACAGGTGCAGTTCGGCCTTGCCGAAGGTCGGGGTGTAAGCGGTAATGAGGTAGAACGACACGGTGGTCATCACCACCAGCGCCATGCCGGCGATGACGATGCCAAAGTTCTGGCCGATCGAACGCACGATTTCCTGCAGGGTAGGGCGGTGTTTACGTGCCTGGAACTCTGGGGTTTCCTCCAGCGAACGGCGAATCACGAAGATCACCGGCACGATCAGGCAGCCGATCAGGAACGGCACGCGCCAGCCCCAGTCGCCCATCTCTTCCGGGCTGAGCCAGTGGTTGAGGCCCACGCCGAGCAAACCGGCGAACACCACCGCAGCCTGCTGGCTGGCGGACTGCCAGCTGACGAAAAAGCCCTTGCGGCCCGGTGTGGCGATTTCTGCCAGGTACACCGACACACCGCCCAGCTCGACGCCGGCAGAGAAACCCTGAAGCAGTCGACCGAACAGCACGATCAGCGGCGCGGCCACACCCAATGTGGCGTAGCCGGGCACGCAGGCAATCAGGATGGTGCCGGCGGCCATCAAGGCCAGCGTGATGACCAGGCCCTTTTTGCGGCCGTGGCGGTCGATATAGGCGCCAAGGAAGATTGCGCCCAGTGGCCGCATCAGGAAACCGGCGCCGAAGGTCGCAAGCGATAGCATCAACGAGGCAAACGCGCTGTCGCTGGGAAAGAAGGTCTTGGCAATGGCCGTGGCATAGAAGCCATAGACCATGAAGTCGAACATCTCGAGGAAGTTGCCGCTGACAACGCGAAAAATCGCTTTGCCTTTGCCCGTGGTAGTGGACATGTCATGCACTCATGTTGGCTGTCTTATTAGTGATCCCTGGTCATCATTCGTCCTTGCTGTAGTTTTGTAACCATATGTGTATTGGCCATTACCGGCAATAAAAATTGATAGCAAGCATGACTAAATGCGCAGTTGTCGAGGGCGATGAAAATCAAATGTGGGAGCTGGCTTGCCTGCGATAGCGGTGTGTCAGTCCGCAAATGAGTGGCTGACCCACCGCTATCGCAGGCAAGCCAGCTCCCACAGGGTTCTTTGGGGTTTTTGGGGGCGTTGGTTAGTTCAGGAGGGCGTTGCGCAGGCTGTCCGACAGGCCTTTCGGCGCGAGCCAGATACCGAGGTAGGCCTTTGCCAATTCATCATCGCGACTGCTGAACACCACTTGCTCATTGATCTCCAGGCTCAGCCCACGCCCAGGACGAAAATCCAGGGCGTAACGGTCACCGCTGCGAATGTTGCGGAAACTGGCGTGCAGTTGGTCCAGCTCGGGCTTCAGGCGGGCGAGGGTTGCGGCGGATTGCTGGCGTTCAAGGGTAGCCGTAGCGGCCTTGATCACATCATTGCGGTCGATGTCGCGAAAGTAATACAGCGCCAGGCGCACATCCTTTTGCTGGTTCCAAGCCTGTCTGGCGTTGACGTCTGCCGGGGCATACAGCGCTGCCGCGTACACATCCGCCCAGAGATACACCAGCACCGCCTGGTTTTTCAGCGCCAGCTCATGCGTTTGCGCAGCAAAACCGGCTTGCTTAAGCCGACTCGCTTCACTGGCGTGCGCTGTCAGCGAAAAAATCATCATTAAACAGAAAACCACATGCCGCATAATGGCCCCGCCTGCGAAGGTGCGTGTCAGCAGTGTAATGCCAGTTTGCAGTTCCTGTAGTAAAGGCAAGACTGGCCTACGACGCGACCAAGGGTTAATGTGCGCGGCGTTGAGCCTTATATAGACTGTGCCCCGGCTCACACACTTGAGCCAAAAATTTCCTTCATGCCCGCTGGCCGCGGCATGATTTAGCCAGGCGTCCAACCGTACGCCTGGCCTGTTCTGAGGAGTACGCATGGCTGTCTACAACTACGACGTGGTGGTACTGGGTTCCGGCCCGGCTGGAGAAGGTGCGGCAATGAACGCCGCCAAAGCGGGGCGCAAGGTGGCGATGGTCGATAGCCGTCGCCAGGTCGGCGGTAACTGCACCCACCTGGGTACCATCCCGTCCAAGGCCTTGCGTCACTCGGTGCGCCAGATCATGCAGTTCAACACCAACCCGATGTTCCGGGCCATTGGTGAGCCGCGCTGGTTCTCGTTCCCGGACGTGCTTAAAAGCGCCGAGAAAGTCATCTCCAAGCAAGTTGCGTCTCGCACGGGTTACTACGCCCGTAACCGCGTCGACCTGTTTTTTGGCACCGGCAGTTTCGCCGACGAGCAAACCGTCGAAGTGGTCTGCGCCAATGGCGTGGTCGAGAAGCTGGTGGCCAAGCACATCATCATCGCCACCGGTTCGCGCCCGTATCGCCCAGCCGATATCGATTTCCACCACCCGCGTATCTACGATAGCGACACCATCCTGAGCCTGGGCCACACCCCGCGCAAACTGATCATCTATGGCGCCGGCGTTATCGGCTGTGAATACGCCTCGATCTTCAGTGGCCTGGGTGTGTTGGTGGAGCTGGTCGACAACCGCGACCAGTTGCTGAGCTTCCTCGACTCGGAAATCTCCCAGGCGTTGAGCTACCACTTCAGCAACAACAACATCACCGTGCGCCACAACGAAGAGTACGAGCGGGTCGAAGGCCTGGATAACGGGGTGATTTTGCACCTCAAGTCCGGCAAGAAGATCAAGGCCGACGCCTTGCTGTGGTGCAACGGCCGTACCGGCAACACCGACAAGCTGGGCATGGAAAACATCGGGGTCAAGGTCAACAGCCGTGGCCAGATCGAAGTGGATGAGAATTACCGCACCTGCGTACCGAACATCTACGGTGCCGGTGACGTGATCGGCTGGCCGAGCCTGGCCAGTGCTGCGCATGACCAGGGCCGTTCGGCCGCTGGCAGCATCGTCGACAATGGCAGCTGGCGTTATGTGAACGACGTGCCGACCGGGATCTACACGATTCCCGAGATCAGCTCGATCGGCAAGAACGAACACGAACTGACCAAGGCCAAGGTGCCTTATGAAGTCGGCAAGGCATTCTTCAAGAGCATGGCGCGTGCGCAGATCGCCGGTGAGCCGCAAGGCATGCTGAAGATCCTGTTCCACCGTGAAACCCTTGAGGTTCTCGGCGTGCATTGCTTCGGCTACCAGGCCTCGGAGATCGTGCACATCGGCCAGGCGATCATGAGCCAACCGGGTGAGCAAAATACCCTCAAGTATTTTGTAAACACCACGTTCAACTACCCGACCATGGCCGAAGCCTATCGGGTAGCGGCCTACGACGGCCTCAACCGGCTTTTTTGAGCGGCTCCGGCCGGTGGCCTGAGCCGGCCGGGGAGACCGATTTCAGTAATTCTCGAGGGTGGCAGTGGCCAAACCGGGAAAGTCTGTAATCAGGCTATCTACGCCGAAGTCGGCGAGCCTGCGCATCAGCGCAGGTTCGTTGACCGTCCACACGGACACGTGCAAACCCTGACGCTGGGCTTTTTCCAGGCGCTCGGGGGTGCACAACGTCCAGTTCAACGCCAAGTACTCACAGCCGTAGTTCTGCGCGACCTTCAACGGGTCGAGCCAGGCGTATTCGGCCACCAGGCCGCGTGACAGGTCCGGGGTGAGCTCCACCGCTGCTTTCAATACTTCCCGAGAACTTGAGGTCACGGTGACCTTGTCCATCAGGCCATGCCGCACGGCCATCTCGCGGATCGCCAGCACAGTGGTCGCGGCGCGGGTGCGCGAGGCACTTTTGACTTCCAGCTGCCAGTGATCGAAGTCGCACTGTTCGAACAGTTCTTCCAGGCGGGGAATCGGGCACGGTTTGACCCAGCCTGGGCCACCTTTGCGCGCGTCCATCTTTACCAGGTCGGCGGCTGAATATTCGACGACCTTGCCGCGCCGGTCGGCGGTGCGCTTGAGGGTCGGGTCGTGGATCACCATCAACTCGCCGTCCATGGACAGGTGCAAGTCCAGTTCGCAACGGCGTACACCGTGCTTGAGGCACTCCTGAAAGCTGGTCAGGGTGTTTTCCGGTGCTTCGCCTTTGGCACCGCGGTGGCCGTAAATCAGGGTCACAGTTGCTCCTTTGCGCCAGATAGGCTGGCGTGTTCAATACGTATTCAGAGGTCGTCGCTTTGTTCCCGGGCCAGACGGCGTTCCTGTGCCTGTTTCTGCAGGATATAGCGCGCCAGCAACTGGCGTTGGGCGTCGGTCATGGATTCGAACTCCGTGCCCACGTCAAAACCATCGCCTTTGGGCTCGCAATGCGTCACGCGTGCGCGCAGCAGCAGGCCGAGCGCCTGGGGCATCAGCACCAGCTTGACCGCCAGGTGCGCGCCGGGCGCCAGCGGCGTGGGGTACTGGAAGTCGATGCCGCCTTCGGAGATGATCACCGGCTGCGGTGCGCCGACTTCGTCCAACAGACCACGGGCCATGATCTGGCTGAGCAGGTCCACGCGTTTGTTCTGGACTTTGAGAAAGGCCGCCAGGCTGCGATCTTTCTCGCTGATCTGGCGCAGCAGGTGCTGGGCTTCGAATTCGCTGAGGTGCAGTTCGCTGAGCAGATTGAACAGCGGGGAATCATCCAGCAACACTTCCTTGCTCGCGGCTTCCGGGGCAGACAGTGTGCTGATTTGAAGTGCGATCATGTCGTCGATACGGTAGTATTCGCGGCGTTCTTCTTCATCTAATGTCGACATGGCGAACCCCAGGTAACGGTAATGGTCAGAGTGTAAAGCTGCTTACCAGACCCCGCCACCGGGACGTCTTCTTTTCCTCCGAACAAGCCCCGACATGTTCAGACCTCTCTTCGTATTTATCGGCACGCGTTATACCCGTGCAAAGCGCCGCAATCATTTTGTGTCGTTCATTTCCCTGACCTCGATGATCGGGCTCGCCTTGGGCGTGGTCGTGATGATCGTGGTGCTGTCGGTGATGAACGGCTTCGATCATGAGATGCGCACCCGCGTGCTGGGCATGGTGCCCCACGCGACCATCGAGTCCGATGAACCCATCAACGACTGGCAAAGCCTGGCCTCCAAGGTCAAGCAGAACCCCAAGGTGGTGGCCGTTGCGCCGTTTACCCAGATGCAGGGGCTGCTGACCAACGACGGCAAGGTGCAGAAGATCCTGCTCAATGGCGTTGACCCGGCCCAGGAACGTAACGTGTCGATCATCGACAAGTTCATGTTGCAGGGCAAACTCGACGACTTGGCACCCGGCAGCTTCGGCATCGTGATCGGCGACAAGGCGGCGGCCAAGCTCGGCGTGGGCATCGGCGACAAGCTGACCTTCGTCGCGCCGGAAGTCACCGTGACCCCGGCCGGCATGTTCCCGCGCATGAAGCGCTTTACCGTGGTCGGCACCTTCCACGTCGGCGCCGGCGAAATCGACGGCTACCTGGGCCTCACCAACCTCACCGACCTGGCGCGCCTGCATCGCTGGCAGCCGGATCAGGTGCAGGGCCTGCGCCTCAAGTTCAACGACCTGTTCGATGCACCGCGCGGCGCGTGGGAAATCGCCCAGCACTTGGGCGACTCGCAGTATTACGCCCGCGACTGGACCCGCACCCACGGCAACCTCTACCAGGCCATCCGCATGGAAAAAGCCATGATTGGCCTGCTGTTGCTGCTGATCGTCGCCGTGGCTGCGTTCAACATCATCTCCACGCTGGTGATGGTGGTGAACGACAAGAAGGGCGATATCGCCATCCTGCGTACCCTTGGCGCCACGCCGGGCCAGATCATGGCGATCTTCATGGTGCAGGGCACCGTGATCGGTGTGGTCGGCACCTTGATCGGTACCGCCGTCGGCATTCTGGCCGCGCTGAACGTCAGCGCCGCCATTGCCGCGCTGGAAAAAGTCATCGGCCACAAGTTTCTCAACGCTGACGTCTACTTCATCGACTACTTGCCGTCCCAGGTTCAGGCCCAGGACGTGTTGATGGTGGGCGGCGCGGCGTTGCTATTGAGTTTCCTTGCCACCCTGTATCCAGCCTGGCGCGCGGCACGCACCCAGCCAGCACAGGCCTTACGTTATGAGTGAATCGGGCATGAGTGAAAAAGCTATCTTGAGCTGCCGCAACCTGGGCAAATCCTACGAGGAAGGCCCGGAGTCGGTAGTGGTGTTGTCCAACCTGCAGCTGGAACTGCACCCGGGCGAGCGCGTGGCGATCGTCGGCAGTTCCGGTTCCGGCAAAAGTACCTTGCTCAACCTGTTGGGCGGCCTGGATACGCCTTCCGAGGGCAGCGTGTGGCTGGCCGGCGAAGAACTCTCGGCACTCGGTGAAAAAGCCCGTGGCCAACTGCGCAACCGTTCGCTCGGTTTTGTGTACCAGTTCCACCACCTGCTGCCGGAATTCACCGCACTGGAAAACGTGTGCATGCCGCTGCTGATCGGCAAGACCGCGATCCCCGAAGCCCGCCAGCGCGCCAAGGCGTTGCTGGAGCGCGTCGGCCTTGGCCATCGCCTGGAGCACAAACCGGCGGAGCTGTCCGGCGGCGAGCGCCAGCGTGTGGCCATCGCCCGTGCCCTGGTGAACAACCCAGGCCTGGTGATGCTTGACGAGCCGACCGGCAACCTCGACTCGCATACCGCGCAAGGCATCAAGGACTTGATGCTGGAACTGAGCACCCAGATGCGCACCGCGTTCCTGGTGGTCACCCATGACATGAGCATGGCCCGCCAGATGGACCGCGTGTTGCACCTGCAGGAAGGTCATCTGGTCGCCATCTGACCCGTTTCAAGCCTGGCTTTTTTAAGCCAGGCTTTTTCATTTTTTTAAACGGTGCCCGCGAATGTTCAGACCGTTATCGATTTTCATCGGCACGCGCTATACCCGCGCCAAGCGCCGCAACCGTTTTGTCTCGTTTATCTCGATGACCTCGATGATCGGCCTCGCCCTGGGCGTGCTGGCGATGATCGTGGTGCTGTCGGTAATGAACGGCTTCCAGCGTGAAATGAGCACGCGCATCCTCGGCATGGTGCCCCACGCCACTATCGTCGGTGTAAACCCGATTGATAACTGGCAGCCCGTGGCCGCCGCCGCGCTGAAGAACCCCGAGGTCACCGCTGCGGTGCCGTTCACACAGATGGACGGCATGTTCTCCTACAAGGGCGCGATGCAACCGATCGAGATCAGCGGCGTTGACCCGGCCCAGGAAGGCAAGGTGTCGATCGTGGCCCAGCATATCGTGCGCGGCAAACTCGAAGACCTCAAAGCCGGCGAGTTCGGCGTAGTGATCGGCGACATTACCGCTCGGCGCTTTCGCCTGAATGTGGGCGACAAGCTGACCCTGATCGTGCCGGAAATCAGCACGGCCGCACCGGGTGGCATCACCCCGCGCATGCAGCGCTTGAACGTGGTCGGTATCTTCAAGGTCGGTGCCGAGCTGGATGGCTCCATGGCCCTGATCAACATGGCCGACGCCGCCGAGATCCAGCATTGGCAGCCGAACCAGGTGCAAAGCGTGCGCCTGGCGGTAAAAGACTTGTACGCGGCCCCCAAGGTTTCGGCCGACATTGCCGCGAGCCTCGGCGCCGACTACAAGCCGGATGACTGGACCCACACCCAGGGCAGCCTGTTCAGTGCAATGAAGATGGAAAAGACCATGATCGGCCTGCTGTTGCTGATGATCGTCGCCGTCGCTGCGTTCAACATCATCGCCACCCTGATCATGGTGGTGAACGACAAAGGCGCGGACATCGCGATTTTGCGCACCATCGGCGCCACGCCACGGCAGATCATGGCGATCTTCATGGTGCAGGGCACGGTGATCGGTATCGTCGGCACCTTGATCGGCGGCGTGCTGGGCGTGATTGCGGCGCTGAACGTGAGTGAACTGGTGGGCTGGCTGGAGCGCGTGACCGGGCAGCATATCTTCAGTTCGGACGTGTACTTCGTCAGCAACCTGCCTTCCGAGCTGCAAGGCGGCGATGTACTGCTGATTTGCACGGCCGGGTTTGTGTTGAGCTTTATGGCGACGATTTACCCGGCGTATCGGGCGGCGAAGATTGAGCCGGCGCATGCCCTCAGGTATTCGTAAACGCTAAGACCGCTATCGCAGGCAAGCCAGCTCCCACATTTTGATGTGTGAATACATTCGAATGTGGGAGCTGGCTTGCCTGCGATAGGGCCGGCCCAGCTTGCATCAATCCCCCTTGGGCAACTCAATCACAAACCTGGTCCACCCGGCTTCAGACTCACAATAAATCCTCCCCCCATGCGCCCGCACAATCGACTGGGTAATCGCCAACCCCAGCCCAGCATGCTCGCTGCTGCCTTCACGGCGCGCGGGGTCCGCCCGATAGAACCGGTCAAACAATTTAGGTAACAAAGCCGCTGGAACACCTTCCCCGGTATTGGCGACGGTCAGCGTCACAGCCTGTGCGCTTTCCATAATCCGCACCCGCACCTCGCCACCTACCGGGGTAAACCGCAGCGCGTTATCCAGCAAGTTCGACACGGCCCGGCGCAACATACCGCGATCGCCCGCCGTTTGAGCCGTGCCTTCGCACACCAGATTGACCTGCGCGTCTTCGGCCAACAGCGCAAAAAACTCCAGCAACGCCTCCACTTCATCGTGCAGCGCCAGCGCTTCGCGCTTGGGCATCAGCAGGCCATGGTCAGCTTTGGCCAGGTACAACATGTCATTCACCAATTGCGCCATCCACTGCAACTCCTCCAGGTTGCTGTGCAGCGCCTCGCGATAGTCCTCCAGCGGGCGCGGCTGGGTGAGGATCACCTGGGTTTGAGTCAGCAGGTTCGACAGGGGCGTGCGCAGTTCATGGGCGATATCGGCGGAGAAAGACGAGAGGCGCTGGAACGCGTCGTCGAGCCGTCCCAGCATCGCGTTAAACGCTTGGGCGAGTTCGGCCAGTTCCACCGGCATTTGCGCCTGGGGCAAGCGTTGGGTCAGGGAGTGGGCCGACACGCCGGAGGCCACTTCACTCATGCGCCGTAACGGCCGCAGCCCGCTGCGCGCTGCCCATGCGCCGAGCAGCGCGGTGGCCAGGGCGGACAAGCCGACCGTGAGCCAGATCAACCGCTGCATGCGTTGCAGAAAGTGCTGGTGGTGCGTGATGTCGAGGATCAGCGTCACTTGCGGCGAGCCGGGTTGGCCCGCTATCAACGGCGCGTTGTACACGCGGTAGTCGGTGCCCGCGTTTTGCAGGCTGTGCAGGCCGGGTGCTGCGGGCAGCGTGACGCTCGGCGCGCCATCAAACCAGCGTTGGCCGGCGGCGCTGATGCGCAAGGCGAGGTCCGGCTGGCGGCTGAGTTCGGCACGCAGTTGCGCTTCTCGCGGGGTGAAGGACGCCAGTGAGTCGACACCCTGCAAGGTGCTGCGCAGCGCGATCAGTTTGCCGTCGAGTTGCTGCTGGTCCAGCTCGATAAAGTGCGCTTCGCTGGCCTGGTTGAACAACACGCCAGCGATGAGCGAGACCACCGCCGTACAGCCGGCAAATAACAGGGCCAGACGGCTGGCCAGGGACAGGCGCGCAATCAATTGCACCGTTCCTCCAGCACATAGCCCATGCCGCGCACGGTGTGGATCAGCTTGGTGGGGAAGTTGTCGTCGACTTTAAGGCGCAAGCGGCGGATCGCCACTTCGATGATATTGGTGTCACTGTCGAAATTCATGTCCCACACCTGGGAGGCAATCAGGCTCTTGGGCAGCACTTCGCCCTGGCGGCGCAGCAGCAGTTCCAGCAAGGCGAACTCCTTGGCGGTGAGGTCGATACGCTGGCCGCCGCGCTCGACGCGGCGGCGGATCAGGTCCAGGCGCAGGTCGGCCAGTTGCAGCGTGGTTTCCTGCGGGGTGCTGCTGCCACGGCGCAACAGGCTGCGCACCCGCGCCAGCAATTCGGAAAAGGCGAAAGGCTTGACCAGATAATCATCGGCGCCCAGCTCCAGGCCGTGCACACGGTCTTCCACGGCGTCGCGGGCGGTGAGGAACAACACCGGAATGTCCAGGCCCGCACTGCGCACGGCGTGCAGAATTTGCCAGCCGTCGCGGCCGGGCAGCATCACGTCGAGGATCAGCAGATCGTAATCGCCGGTCAGGGCCAAATGCTGCCCACTCGTGCCGTCGGCCACCAACTCGGTGGTAAAGCCAGCCTCGGTCAGGCCCTGGCGCAGGTAGTGGCCGGTTTTCGGTTGGTCTTCAACGATCAGCAGTTTCATGGGCAACTCGTGGCAACAGGTGGCGATGGGCTTTATACCGTGGGCGGCAGCGTCAGGGCGTAACCTGACAAAGTTGTAATCTAGCAGTCAGCTGGCTGGCAGCAGAGCCATCTTAAAGTGCTGACCAAGCTGGACACACTTTTTTGGAGAAGCGTCATGGCGTTGCGTACACCTCTGTTATTGGCGGGCTGTCTGTTGGCATTGAGCGTTAATGCAATGGCTGATGAGGCTCACACCTACGCGTTTGGTCACCCGGCACCGGCCGATAAAGCCACGCGCACCGTAGAAGTAACCCTGCAGGACATTTCCTTTTCGCCCAAGGCTCTGGATGTAAAAGCCGGTGAGACCGTGCGCTTTGTGCTGGTCAACAAAGGCCAGTTGCTGCACGAGTTCAACCTGGGTGATGCGGCGATGCACGCCGAACACCAAAAAGAAATGCTCAAGATGCAGGCCAGCGGCATGCTCACGGCCACCGGCATGGGCAAGATGGACCACGCCGCCATGGGGCATGGCGACATGGGCGAGATGGGTGGCATGAAGCATGACGATCCCAACAGCGTGCTGGTGGAACCGGGCAAGACCGCCGAGCTGACCTGGACCTTCAACAAGGCCACCGGTCTTGAGTTTGCCTGCAACATTGCGGGGCATTATCAGGCGGGCATGGTCGGCAAGCTGACCGTTGAGTGAGGCGATTCTTAAGGGCGGGAGCAAAGGCTGGTAGACTGGCGCGGTTTATTTAGCCAGGTTTCCGCCATGCATCCCGCAGCCGAACATTCGCCGCTGGGCAAGTCCAGTGAATACATCTCTACCTACACGCCGTCGTTGCTGTTTCCGATCCCTCGCGCCGCCAAATGGGCCGAGCTGGGCCTGACTGCCGAAACCCTGCCTTATAAGGGCGTGGATTTCTGGAACTGCTTCGAACTGTCGTGGTTGCTGCCATCGGGCAAGCCGGTGGTGGCCATCGGTGAATTCAGCATCCCGGCCGAGTCGCCGAACATCATCGAGTCCAAATCTTTCAAGCTGTACCTCAACTCGCTGAACCAGACCGCGTTTGCCGACACGCAAAGCCTGGAAACCACCTTGCGCACCGACCTCAGCGCCGCCGCTGGCCTGCCTGTGAGTGTGCGCATCCGCAGCCTGGCCGAGGTTGAGGCTGAAGGCGTGATGGCGTTGCCGGGCGCGTGCATCGACGACCTGGACATCAGCGTCAGCAACTACGAGCACCCGCGCCCGGAACTGCTGCGTTGCGACGACTCGCGCATTATCGAGGAGAGCGTGCACAGCCACCTGCTCAAATCCAACTGCCCGGTCACCAGCCAGCCGGATTGGGGCAGCGTGGTGGTGGAGTACCGTGGTCACGCGCTGGATCATGCCAGTTTGCTGGAATATATCGTGAGCTTCCGCCAGCACTCGGACTTTCATGAACAGTGCGTGGAGCGCATCTTTTTGGACTTGCAGCGGTTGCTCAAGCCAGAGAAGTTGACGGTGTATGCGCGCTATGTGCGGCGCGGTGGGTTGGATATCAACCCGTATCGCAGCACTGAGGATGTGCAGTTCCAGAACGTGCGCCTGGCTCGTCAGTAGCCGTCACACAAAACAAATGTGGGAGCTGGCTTGCCTGCTCCCACATTTTGGTTCTGTGTTTGGCTTGGGGCCGGGTTAGATCCCCATGTTGCCCAAGGTGATCATGATATTGCGCAATGTCCCGGAAATGACCGGGTGTTCGGCATCGAACTCTATGGCTGCTTGATTCACATCGTCGGAAATACTGGGCGTTTGGGTGGCCGGTTCAAGTTCGAGTTGTAATTCGAACTTGGCAATCAAGGCTTCCAGTGCTTCACGTTTTTCTTCAGACAGCGGCGGTTGCTGTTCCAACTGCCCGCGCAGGATGTTGACCTGTTCTTCAAGCTTTATGCGGTCAGGCATGACGTTCTTCCTTTTATCGATAGGCACTGGCATAGACCGCGGCTCGCCGTGAAAGGTCTACGGGCTGACCTGTAGATTAATCCACCGGCGCCTTGAGTGCATGATCTCTATCAGGGCTTCTCGCCTTTAAGCTGGCGCAGGCTGATATCCGCCAGGCAGGTGCCCAGCTCGCCAAGGTGATCGATCACTGAATGCACGCCCAGCCCATACAGCGCCACCGTGGCTTTGCCGCGCTTGTGCTCGCGCTGTTGTTCGGTCAACGCCTGCCATTGCTCAGGTGACAGGCCGCACAGCGAGCCGCAGGACGCCAGGCCGATGGTCCATAACCCGGCATTCAGGCCCGATTGCAGTAAACGTGGCTCGCCGCTCACCAGCACACAGCCTTCGAGGCGTTCGATATTCAGTGCCATCAAGGCTTGCCAGCAGGCATGTGGCGCCGGCCAGCGGAGGGAGGAGGGCGGTGTTGCCTTCACCCAGTCGGGCAATGCGGCCGACAGGGGTGTGGTCACCGAGGCGGGCAGCTCATCCAGCCAGGCGCAGGGCACGCCCTGGTCCTTGAGGCTGCGCAGAATCTTCAGCGCGCCGGGCGTGGCCTGGGAGTCGGGGCAGGGCGAGTCTGTGCGGGCCTGGGAACCGAAATCCACCAGGCAGCCACTCAGGCCAAACAGCACGGCAGTCAAGGTGGGGGCGCTGGCTATGGCAATTTCGGCGTGAGGCATTTCGACTTCCCTGAAATAACTATCCTGAAATAGCTACGACGCTATCCGGGCTGCATGACAAGCGGATGACACTTAATCTGTTTGTAGGAATTTTGTGCATTTTGCGTATGTCGATTCCTCGTTACTGCCTAAATCCACACATCCGTCATATACTGACGGTCTTATTCAGGGCATAGCGCCCATGACAGATCATTCAAGGAGCCAAAGCTATGCGCTGGAGCCAGTACTTCGCTCAGCTATCTGTGTGTGCAACTATCCTGCTCGCCCCCTTCGCGGCCCAGGCTGCGTCGGAAGACGATCCATGGGAAAGCGTCAACCGCCCGATCTTCACCTTCAACGACACCGTTGATACCTACGCGCTCAAGCCGATTGCCCAGGGTTATCAATTTGTAACCCCGCAATTTGTGCAAGACGGCATCCACAACTTCTTCCGCAACATCGGCGATGTCGGCAACCTGGCCAACAACGTGCTGCAGCTCAAGCCGCACGCCGCTGGTGTGGACACTGCCCGCCTGTTGATGAACACCACCTTCGGCGTGCTTGGCTTTGTTGATGTGGGCACCAAAATGGGGCTGCAACGCAGCGATGAAGACTTCGGCCAGACCCTCGGCTACTGGGGCGTCGGCAGCGGTCCTTACGTGATGCTGCCGCTGCTCGGCCCAAGCACCCTGCGTGATGCGCCGTCCAAATACGTCGACAGCTACACCCAGCCGTACCGCTACATGAACGATATCGGCTGGCGCAACAGCACCTTCGGCCTGAACATCGTTGATACCCGTGCCAGCCTGCTCGACAGCGAGAAGCTGATCACGGGCGACAAGTACACCTTTATCCGTAACGCTTACCTGCAGAACCGTGAGTTCAAGGTAAAAGACGGCAAGGTCGTCGACGACTTTTAAGCCGTGACGTTTTGAAATGAAAAAAGGCGACCTCTATAGGTCGCCTTTTTTGTGCGCGTTTTTCAGCGCATTTTCAAGATCCTGAGGCCCAGGTGCTGGCGCTCGCCTTCGTTTTTGGCCCACACCACCTCGGTGTCCGCCTCCAGGCCCGTGAGGGCGGCGTGTTCCGAATCGATGCGCACGGTCAGGTGGTCACCCACCTCAAACTGGCGAGGTGCCTCAACCTGCATGCCGGAGCTGGAAAGGTCCACACAAACCCCGGCAATCTCTTGCCCCGCGTGGATCAGCGCCACATCGGCATCCACGCGCATGCGGATGAAATCGCGTTTTTCGTCGTAGCCGCGCTCATGTTCGCTCACGGGTTCCATCCTTACTTTGTGTTGTGGTGGTGACTGTTCTTATAACTCCCGGTGATTTGCGGTGTAAAGACGCCCGGCGACCATCGGCATGAGCTTGAAACCCCTGACGGATGGGAGTACCGTCTGCGCCTTAGAAGGGCACCTCTGCTTTACCGTTGTGCATGGGAGAAATCCCAGTACTTTGTAGGACAGAGAGGCTAGAAAGCGAATCCAGTACGTGAGCCCGGCCATTGCCGAGCCGCCTACGCCAACCTAATTCTGGCGCCGTTTGCCCACATGCAAAAAACCAGTGCCACGCTGCTGATAATCGATGACGACGAAGTAGTGCGCGCGAGCCTCGCGGCCTATTTGGAAGACAGTGGCTTCAGCGTCCTGCAGGCCAGTAATGGCCAACAGGGTCTCCAGGTGTTCGAGCGCGACAAGCCCGACCTCGTGATCTGCGACCTGCGCATGCCCCAAATGGGCGGCCTCGAGCTGATTCGCCAGGTAACCGAGCGTGCGCCGCAGACGCCAGTGATTGTTGTGTCCGGTGCCGGCGTAATGAACGATGCTGTCGAGGCCCTGCGCCTGGGCGCTGCCGACTACCTGATCAAGCCCCTGGAAGACCTGGCGGTGCTGGAGCATTCGGTGCGCCGCGCGCTGGACCGTGCTCGCCTGCTGCTGGAAAACCAGCGCTACCGCGAAAAGCTCGAAACCGCCAACCGCGAACTCGAAGCCAGCCTCAATTTGCTCCAGGAAGACCAGAACGCCGGTCGCCAGGTGCAGATGAACATGCTGCCGGTGAGCCCGTGGACCATCGACGAATTCAAGTTTGCGCACCAGATCATCCCGTCGCTGTACCTGTCGGGTGATTTTGTCGACTACTTCCGCGTCGATGAGCGACGTGTGGCGTTCTACCTGGCCGACGTGTCCGGCCACGGCGCTTCTTCTGCTTTTGTCACCGTGTTGTTGAAATTCATGACCACACGGCTGTTGTTCGAATCCAAGCGCAATGGCACCTTGCCGGAGTTCACCCCCTCCGAGGTGCTGGGCCACATCAACCGAGGCCTGATCAGCTGCAAGCTGGGCAAGCACGTGACGATGGTTGGCGGCGTGATTGATGAAGAAACCGGTCTTTTGACCTACAGCATCGGCGGTCACCTGCCGATGCCGGTTTTATACACTCCCGACAGTGTGCGTTACCTGGAAGGCCGTGGTCTGCCGGTGGGCTTGTTTAACGAAGCCACCTACGAAGACCACATCCTGGAACTGCCGCCGACGTTCAGCCTTACGCTGATGTCCGACGGCATACTGGACCTTCTTCCAGAGCCTACACTCAAAGAGAAAGAAGCTGCCTTGCCCCAAAAGGTCAAGTCGGCGGGCGGCAGCCTGGATGGCCTGCGGCAGGTTTTTGGATTGTCCACGCTAGGGGAGATGCCGGATGATATCGCCCTATTGGTGTTGAGCAGGAATCTTTGATGAGTACCGGAAGAATCCAATTCGCCGAGCAAGACGGGACCTTCGTCCTGAAGTTTGTCGGTGAAGTGCGCCTGACCTTGTGTTCGGCGCTGGATGCGACGATTGAGCGGATCTTCACCGCGCTGAACTTCTCAGCGATCGTGATCGATCTGACCGAAACCCGCAGCATCGATAGCACCACCCTTGGCCTGCTGGCCAAGTTGTCCATTCTGTCTCGGCAGAAGGTCGGCCTGTTGCCGACCGTCGTCACCACCCACGAAGACATCACCCGTCTGTTGCAGTCCATGGGTTTTGACCAGGTGTTCAACATCGTTGACCGCCCGATCCCCTGCCCGGAATGCCTGACCGACCTGCCTTCGCAAGACCAGTCCGAAGAAGTGGTACGGGTCAAGGTGCTGGAAGCGCACAAGATCCTGATGGGCTTGAACGAGTCCAACCGCGAAGCCTTCCACGACCTGGTCAATGCCCTAGAGCGCCACTGACCTTCAGTTGAAACCCAATCCAATGTGGGAGCTGGCTTGCCTGCGATAGCGGTATGTCAGCCACCTATTCATTGCTGACCTACCGCTATCGCAGGCAAGCCAGCTCCCACAGTTTGAATGGGGTTTGGTTTGAGATCAGCAAACATGAAAAAGGGCGGCACCCTCACAGGTGCCGCCCTTTTTGTCGCCGCCTGCCTTACAACTTGGCAGTCAACAACGCCTCCAGCTTCTCCTGGTCCCGAGCAAACTGACGAATCCCCTCTGCCAGCTTCTCAGTCGCCATTGCGTCCTCGTTGGACTCCCAACGGAACTGCGCTTCAGTCAAATGCACCCGCGCTTCACCGGCATGGCCTGGCGACAGCTTGCGCTCCAGCTTGCCTTCATCCGCCGCCAGCTTCTCCAGCAGGTCCGGGCTGATGGTCAGGCGGTCACAGCCGGCCAGCTCTTCAATCTGGCTGAGGTTACGGAAGCTCGCACCCATCACTACAGTTTTATAGCCATTGGCCTTGTAGTAGTTGTAGATGCGCGTCACCGACTGCACGCCCGGGTCATCGGAACCGGTGTAGTCGTTGCCGTTAGCCTTCTTGTACCAGTCGTAGATACGGCCCACGAACGGCGAAATCAGGAACACACCGGCTTCGGCGCAGGCCACGGCCTGGGCAAACGAGAACAGCAGCGTCAGGTTGGTTTGAATGCCTTCTTTTTCCAGCTTCTCCGCTGCGCGGATGCCTTCCCAGGTGGAGGCGATCTTGATCAGCACGCGGTCACGGCCTACGCCAGCTTTGTCGTACAGGTCGATCAGACGGTGCGCACGCTTGAGAATCGCGGCTTCATCGAACGACAAACGCGCATCCACCTCGGTGGAAATACGCCCCGGCACGACTTTGAGAATCTCTTGACCTACCGCCACCGCAAAACGGTCGCTGGCCAGGCCGACGTCACCGTTGCAGTCCTTCACAGCCTCATCCAGCAGCGTGGCATAGCCTGGAATCGACGCCGCCTTGAGCAGCAGGGAAGGGTTAGTGGTGGCGTCTTGCGGCTTGAGCTTGGCGAGGGTGGAGAAATCGCCGGTATCGGCTACAACGGTGGTGAATTGCTTGAGTTGTTCCAGCTTGGAAGTCATGGGCGTGCTCTGTCCTGTGGGTCTGATGACATTACCCGAGCGCCGACAAGCGCTCAAGGGCGCAAATACATTCAGTCGTTTGCGAGGGCAACAACCTGAAAACAGCCGTTTGAATGCCCCGTCTTGGTGCTAAATAGGAGACCAAAACCCCCGACAGGTTCAACCCAAGTTCCCCCAACCCACGCGGCCCCGTGTGAGAGCAGGCTTGCTGTGGCGAGCAGGCTTGCCCTGCGTTGGGCTGCGAAGCAGCCCCAGTAAGGCGATCGAGTTTTTCATTCAGAACGCCGTCATAGTCATCAGGGCCGCTACGCACCCCAACGCAGGGCAAGCCTGCTCGCCACAACAGCCCAGCCACCGACCAACTCCCTGACACCCATCGCCCAAACCTGTGGGAGCTGGCTTGCCTGCAATAACGCCAGCCCAGCCACCAACCACCCCCTGACACCCTGCACTCAAAACTGTGGGAGCTGGCTTGCCTGCAATAACGCCAGCCCAGCCACCACCCAACCCCCTGACACCCTGCACTCAAACTGTGGGAGCTGGCTTGCCTGCGATAACGCCAGCCCAGCCACCAACCAACCCCCTGACACCCCGCACTCAAACCTGTGGGAGCGAGCTTGCTCGCGAAAGCGGCCTGTCAGCCTCCAAATAAACTAACTGACACCCAACCCCTCACCGCCCCTCCAACAACTCCCCAGCCTGATCCAACAAAGCCAACGGATCACTCGCCTTATGAATATCCACCGACAACAACTGCCTGAACCGACGAGCCCCCGGAAACCCGGTCCCCAACCCCAACACATGCCGAGTAATGTGATGCATCGCACCACCGCTCGCCAAATGCTCCGCAATATAAGGCCGCAACAACGCCAACACCTGCGCCCGACTCACCACCGGCGCCTCACTGCCAAACAACCGCTGATCCACCTCCGCCAACACATACGGATTGTGATAAGCCTCCCGCCCCAACATCACCCCATCAAACACCTGCAAATGCTCCTGGCACTGCTCCAGCGTCTTGATCCCGCCATTCAACACAATCTCCAACTCCGGGAAATCCTGCTTCAACTGCGCCGCCACGTCATAACGCAACGGCGGAATATCCCGATTCTCCTTCGGCGACAACCCCTCCAGAATCGCAATCCGCGCATGCACCGTAAAACTGGTACACCCCGCATCCCTCACCGTGCCAACGAAATCACACAGCTCGGCATAACTGTCCCGCCCATTGATCCCGATACGATGCTTCACCGTCACCGGAATCGACACCGCATCCCGCATCGCCTTCACGCACTCCGCCACCAGCGCCGGGTGCGCCATCAAGATCGCGCCGATCATATTGTTCTGCACCCGATCACTCGGGCAGCCGACGTTCAAGTTCACTTCATCGTAACCGGCAGCCTCAGCCATACGCGCGCAGGCGGCCAGGTCAGCGGGGACGCTACCGCCCAGTTGCAACGCAAGCGGGTGCTCGGCTTCGTTGTGACGCAGGAAACGGTCGTGGTCGCCGTGGAGGATCGCGCCGGTGGTGACCATCTCGGTGTAGAGCAGGGCGTGTTTGGAGAGCAGGCGCAGGAAGTACCGGCAGTGGCGGTCGGTCCAATCCATCATGGGGGCGACGGAGAAGCGGCGGGAGGGTTA
>NZ_LJSB01000158.1:0-292 GCF_002742565.1 Pseudomonas sp. 2995-3
ATGGAATCTGGTTTCCCACCCAATGATCCATTTTTTTGTAATCCACATAGCCACGGTCCATCACATGAGTCGCGTGAGGATCTATTACGAGCTCAAGCATGACTTCACGATCATCCACATTTCCTGTAGAGGGAATAACCATGTCGGGATAAGCTGTGCCGGATCCGTTACCACAATCCGAGTATGTAGCTTCACGCAATTACTATGCTTTGTAAAATACGTCCATTTTCCTAATGTAGGTCCAAGAAGCAGAGAAGAAGAATCTACTAGATGAAGACGCCCCAAAGAAGGG
>NZ_LJSB01000159.1:0-369 GCF_002742565.1 Pseudomonas sp. 2995-3
GCACTAGCATATCAAGAAGAATTAGAAGCAAATGCTGATGTTATCATCGCGTTAACACATATAGGATATGGTGATGATCGCGCACTTGCGGAGGCAGTTGATTACTTCGACGTAATTATCGGGGGACATTCGCATACGACTTTAAATAATCCTGTAATGGTTAATGGAACACCAATTGCTCAGGCAGGAGGTTATTTAAGTCATGTTGGAAAACTAAATCTATCTATTGATCCAGAGACAAAAGAAGTAGTAACGGTGAATGGTGGACTTCAACGAGTGAGCGAACTTGTTGAAACAGAAGAAAGTGTACAAGAGATTGTAGATTACTGGAACTCTCAAATGGATGAGATTCTAGGCATGTCATTGGAA
>NZ_LJSB01000160.1:0-323 GCF_002742565.1 Pseudomonas sp. 2995-3
GGGGCTGCGGTAATAGCAGTTAATTTGCTTATCCCTTTTATCTTGAAAAAAATGAGCATGAAAATTTATTTAGTTGGATCACTTATTTGGGGGACAGGTATCTTCATTATAGGATTTGCCTACAACATACCATTATATTTTATAGGGATATTAGTCGCTGCAATAGGTTTGCCTATCTCTGGGTTATCGAGAGTGTATTTATTACAAAAATATCTTCCAATTAATAAATTAGGGCGTGGATTTAGCTTTAACGCATTCCTTTTGTACTTATCAAATGCAGTCTCGTTGGGGATATTTGGATTAATCTCTGCTCACGTATCAAC
>NZ_LJSB01000161.1:0-485 GCF_002742565.1 Pseudomonas sp. 2995-3
ATCTGATCCTCCACTATTACCATTATTGGAACCCGTGGAATTGTCAGATCCACCGCTATTATTATTCTGTTGCTGTTCTTGTTGTCCCTGCTTTTTTCGCTCTTCTTCTTCCTGTTGTCGTTTTAATTCTTCTTGTCTTTTCCGTTCTTCTTCCTCTTGACGTTTCCGTTCTTCCTCTAAACGACGCTGTTCTTCTTCCCAAATCTCTAATTCTTTTTTCGCAGCGGCTTCCTGCGCTTTTAGAAATTCTTGCTCTTCTTCATAACTCATTAACTGTTCTTCAAGATTTATTCCTTTTCTTAATAACGCTTCAATAATAACGTCTTTTTCCTGACGTTGTTCCTCTAAAGCATTACGTAGTCCCTCAAGCTCGTTCATTTGCGATTCAAGACCAGCTAGTTCGTTCTCTAAAGTGAACGTTGCGACCTCAAGAGCTTCCTTATCAGCCACATGCTGTTCGAGAATGTTTCTGTCTTGTTTTGCGA
>NZ_LJSB01000162.1:0-263 GCF_002742565.1 Pseudomonas sp. 2995-3
GTTTGATCCGAACTTACTTAATTGAAGGAAAAACGGATGATGAGACTGTGGAAAAATGGCAGGAGAAGTTAGGGGACATTGCGCGTCATTCTTCTGAGATGGAACGCCGTGCAGAGGATGCAAGTCGTGAAACGGATGAAATGAAAAAGGTTCAATTCATGGAAGATAAAATTGGGCAAGAATTCGAGGGTATTATTAGTGGTGTTACAAACTTTGGTTTGTTTGTTGAACTTCCGAATACAATCGAAGGTCTCGTTCACGTG
>NZ_LJSB01000163.1:0-2636 GCF_002742565.1 Pseudomonas sp. 2995-3
AGAGTGACGGTCAACGGGTTGGTGATGTTAGTCACCGGCGCGCCGTTTTTATCCACAAGGCTGGCGGTGTAGACGATATTGCCGCCTTCGCCGACTGTGGTGGTTGCAGTCAGGACCACATCCACTTTGTCGATGGTGTCGTTGATAGTCGTGGTCGCGCCGTCGCCCGCCACTTCCAGCTTCTCGAAGTTGCCGCCAGCGGTGTCAGTGATCTTGACGGTCTGAGTGCTCTTATCGATGAATACGTCATCGCTTGGCGCAGGGACAGTCACGGTGCCGACGGTGTCGCCAGCCTTGATAGTGATGGTCGAGCCGTTATCCAACTTCAGCGTGACGTCAGTGCCCGCTTTATTGGAGAGCGTAGCGGTGTAGGTGATCTGACCACCCTCGTTCACTGCAGAGGGAGCCGTCAGCGTGACGGTTGTGGTGTTATCGGTACCCGGAGTGTCGGTGACGGTAGTGTTGACCGGCGTTGTACCTGGAACCAAATTCTCGAAGTGCTCACCGCCAGTCACGTTAGTGATAGCGGTAGTGACGGTCTGATCGCCCTTGTACACGTCATCTGGAGCTACAACGGTCACGCTGCCATTCGACTGATTCACACCGATGGTAATGGTCTGGCCATTATCCAGGGTCACGGTCAACGGGTTGGAGATGTTAGACACTGCCGCGCCGTTTTTATCCACAAGGCTGGCGGTGTAGATGATGTTGCCGCCTTCACCCACTGTGGTCGTTGCGGTCAGAACCACATCGACCTTGTCGATGGTGTCGTTAATGGTCGTAGTTGCACCATCACCAGCCACTTCCAACTTCTCGAAGTTACCGCCAGTGGTGTCGGTGATCTTGACGGTTTGAGTGCTCTTGTCGATGAACACGTCATCGCCAGGTGCAGCAACGGTCACAGAGCCGACGGTGTCGCCAGCTTTGATGATGATGCTCGAACCATTGTCGAGTTTCAGGGTTACGTCAGTGCCGGCCTTGTTGCTCAAGGTGGCAGTGTAAGTAATCTGGCCGCCTTCGTTGACTTCGCTAGGTGCGGTCAGCGTAACGGTAGTGGTGTTATCAGTGCCCGGAGTGTCGGTGACGGTGGTGCTCACCGGTGTAATACCTGGCACCAGATTTTCGAAGTGCTCGCCGCCAGTCACATTAGTAATAGCGGTGGTGACGGTTTGGTCGCCCTTGTACACGTCATCCGGAGCTACAACGGTCACGTTGCCGCTGGACTGATTCACGCCGATGGTGATGGTCTGGCCGTTATCCAAAGTCACGGTCAGCGGGTTGGTGATGTTGGTCACCGCATTACCCGACTTGTCGACCAGCGACGCGGTGTAAACGATGTTGCCGCCTTCGCCGACGGTAGTGGTGGCGGTCAGGACCACATCCACTTTGTCGATGGTGTCGTTGATCGTGGTTGTTGTGCCGTCGCCGGCAACTTCCAGTTTTTCGAAGTTGCCGCCAGTGGTGTCAGTGATCTTGACGGTCTGGGTGCTCTTATCGATGAACACGTCATCGCCAGGTGCAGCAACGGTCACAGAGCCGACGGTGTCGCCAGCTTTGATGATGATGCTCGAACCATTGTCGAGTTTCAGGGTTACGTCAGTACCGGCCTTGTTGCTCAAGGTCGCGGTGTAGGTGATTTGACCACCTTCATTGACTTCGTTTGGCGCGGTCAACGTGACGGTGGTGGTGTTATCAGTACCCGGTGTATCGGTGACGGTGGTGCTGACCGGCGTGGTACCTGGCACCAAGTTTTCGAAGTGCTCACCGCCGGTCACATTAGTGATAGCGGTTGTGACGTTCTGGTCGCCCTTGTACACGTCATCCGGAGCTACAACTGTGACGTTGCCGCTGGACTGATTCACGCCGATGGTGATGGTCTGGCCATTATCCAAAGTCACGGTCAGCGGGTTGGTGATGTTGGTCACTGCCGCGCCGTTTTTATCCACAAGGCTGGCGGTGTAAACGATGTTGCCGCCTTCACCGACGGTGGTGGTGGCGGTCAGAACCACATCGACCTTGTCGATGGTGTCGTTAATGGTCGTAGTTGCACCATCACCAGCCACTTCCAACTTTTCGAAGTTACCGCCAGTGGTGTCGGTGATCTTGACGGTCTGAGTGCTCTTGTCGATGAACACGTCATCGCCTGGCGCTGCAACAGTCACGGAGCCAACGGTATCGCCAGCTTTGATGGTGATAGACGAACCGTTATCCAACTTCAGCGTTACGTCAGTGCCTGCTTTATTGGAAAGCGTAGCGGTGTACGTAATCTGACCGCCTTCGTTGACGTCGCTTGGCGCGGTCAGTGTCACGGTGGTGGTGTTATCAGTGCCCGGAGTATCGGTGACAGTGGTGCTAACCGGCGTAGTACCCGGCACCAGATTCTCGAAGTGCTCACCGCCAGTCACATTAGTGATAGCAGTAGTGACGGTCTGGTCGCCCTTGTACACGTCATCTGGAGCTACAACGGTCACGCTGCCGTTCGACTGGTTCACACCGATGGTGATGGTCTGGCCGTTATCCAAGGTCACGGTCAGCGGGTTGGTGATGTTGGTCACTGCCGCGCCGTTTTTATCCACAAGGCTGGCGGTGTAGACGATGTTGCCGCCTTCGCCGACGGTGGTGGTGGCGGTCAGAAC
>NZ_LJSB01000164.1:0-342 GCF_002742565.1 Pseudomonas sp. 2995-3
GTACTATGGACTCGTAAACATCTTCAAACTGATCATGTGATTCATAGATATGATCAAAACTCTCAACATGTAGACCTTCTTCTTCTAATTGATGAATTGCAGGGTGATCCTTTGTTCTAGCTATCACCTTTTGAGGCTTTTGAAGCTCCTTATATACTCCTAAAGGAAGCTGATCCAAGTCCCCTGCACCTAAACCAAGTATCGTAATAGTATGACGCATAATTATCACATCCTGTTCTTTCTTTTTTATCTATAGGGGAGCATTTTAGCCACCTTCGGCAAACTCTCCCATTCATTTTTTTCAAAAACACGCAATAGCCATATTAAAACAATATATATAAC
>NZ_LJSB01000165.1:0-31373 GCF_002742565.1 Pseudomonas sp. 2995-3
AGGTGTCTGCATCGCAGGCAAGCCAGCTCCCACAGAAAAGCAGCTCTTCAGTGTATGCAAATCCGCTTTTCGCTTTTGATTCAACCACTCAGGTCGGCTTTCAGGCCGCCGTGCTCTGCTTTTGATCTTGCTTTTGATCTGAGGCGCCCCGTCAACCACGATGGCCGAACGCAGGCTTGAATCCGTGGGTAACCCGGCAGGACGCCGGGTTAGCCGCGCTGGGCCAAGGATGGCCCATCGCGGCGGCCCACGGATTCAAGCCGGAGTGAGGGCACACCGAGCCTAAGCGAGGTGCCGAGTGGTGGGGCGAAGACCTTTTGGTTACTTTTGGGGCGTTTGCCAAAAGTGACCCGCTGTAAGAGCGGAACCATAGGCCGCCGTGACCGCAGCAACGGATATGTACTCAATCAACCCACTCACTCACTCACTCACTCACCAGCCATCTTTAAGCATCCGCAATTCCAGATGCTGCAACAGCATAATGGTCTTGCCATCGACAATCTCCCCACTCTGCACCATCGCCAGCGCCTGCTCAAACCCCAACTCCAGCACTTCGATATCCTCACCCTCCTCCTCCAGCCCGCCCCCCGTACCAATCTGATCCGCCTGCGTATACTCACCGATAAAAAAGTGAATCCGCTCAGTCACCGAACCTGGACTCATAAACGCCGCATAGATTTTTTCCACATGACCGACGCGATACCCGGTCTCTTCCTCAGCCTCCAGGCGAATACGTTCTTCAGGACTGGCATTGTCCAGCAACCCGGCAGCCGTTTCGATCAAGTAGCCGGGGTAATCGTTGACAAACGTAGGCATGCGAAACTGCCGGATCAACAGCACCGTGCGCTGCCCACGGTTGTACAACAGGATGGTCGCGCCATTGCCCCGGTCATACACCTCACGAGTCTGGGCCTGCCAGCTGCCATCCTGGCGACGCAGGTCGAAGCTGTACTTTTTCAAGTTGTACCAGCTGTCTGAAAGGGTTTCTTCAGCGGTGATGCGAATAGGGCTGTTGTCCATGGTCGGGCCTTTGCTCATAGAAGCCGGGAGCATGTCGCGCCAGCAATACCAGCGTCAAGCGGCCTGCTTACGGATACAATCGCCACCCAAGAAGGATCGCCAGGTTCACGCCAATGATGCTGCACCTCCCGACGCTATTGATGGTAGCCATGTTCGTGTTCGGCCTCATGGGCCTGCTCACGGTACATGCCTGGAGTCGTGGCCGCGAACCGACCCTGGGCTATCTGGGCAGCATGCTGCTGCTCGCCGCACTGGGCACCGGGCTGATTGTGGTGCGCGGCGTGGGCATGGACTTTGTCGCGCTGGTCATCGGCAACGTGGTGCTGCTGCTCAGCGCCGCCATGAACTGGACCGCCATGCGCACCTTCGTGCAACAAAAACCCAATGTACCGGGCATCCTCGCCGGCGCCGTCCTGTGGTTGGTGATGTGTTTGGTGCCGCCGTTCTATGGCTCGCTGTCGGCGCGCGTCACCCTGTATTCACTATTGGCTGCCGGCTACGGCGTGCTGTCGGCGCTGGAGCTGTGGCGCAAGCGCAAAAGCCTGGAAGTGGCCTACGTGCCGGCCCTGGTGCTGACGTTGTGGCACACCGGTTTTTATGGCGTGCGCGCTTTTACCGACCCTGGCCTGCCGATCAACAGCGAACGGGCCTCGGAGAGTGAAAGCACGCCGTTTTTTGCATTCATGCTGTTTGAGTCGATGCTGTACGCCATCGGTATCGCCTACGTCACCTTGGCGATGGTCAAGGAGCGCGCCGAGTTGCGCTTCAAGGCCGCCGCCTTCAGTGACGCGCTGACCGGCATCGGCAACCGCCGCGCCTTTATGCTCAAGGGTGAACACCTGCTGCACCGCCATCAATGCGCGGCCCTGTTGCTTTGCGACCTGGACCACTTCAAACGCCTGAACGACAGCTTCGGCCATCCCATGGGCGACCAGGCGTTGATTGCCTTCAGCCAGGTGCTGCAGGACGCGTTACGCAACGAGGATGTGTTCGCACGCATTGGCGGCGAAGAGTTCGCCTGCCTGTTGGCAGGCAGCGATGAAACCGATGCGTTGGCAGTGGCCGAGCGAATCCGCCTGGCGTTTGCGCGGTTGGAGTTGCTGGCGCCGGGCTTTCTGAGCGTGAGTATCGGCATCGTCACCACCCAGGCAGCGGGCAGTGACTTATCGCATTTATTGTCCCAGGCCGACCAGGCGCTGTACCTGGCCAAGGCGCAGGGGCGTAATCGGGTTCAACTGGTCACGCCGGCCTGAGCCAGCGGCTGCTTGATGCGCGACCACGCGGCGGCGACTTCTTGCGCATTGGCCGCCTTGATGCGTGCGAGATTGCGCGGGTACTCCACGCCTGGGTTTTCGGTGAAGCGCGTGGCGGTGAATTGACCATTGCTGGCGCGCAGGATGTAGCCCGTGTCCTGACACTGCCCAGAGGCCAGGAACACTACGCCCGGCGTCACCCACTCTGGCTTGAGTTCATCCGGTTCGTCAGTCACGCCCCACATGCGCGTCTTGGCCACCGGCGAGATCGCGTTGACGTTGATGCCGGCCTCGGCGCCTTCATGGCTCAGTGCATTCATGATGCCCAATTGCGCCATCTTGCCGGCGCTGTAAGCCACCAGCCCGGCTTGCTCGTACTCCACGTACATGGCGCGGTCGGAGGTGGTCAGGATAATGCGCGGCGCCGCTGAGCGCAGCAGGTGCGGCCAGGCGTGCTTGCACAGCCAGAGCGGCGCGTAAAGGTTGATGTCCATGGTGCGCTGGAGGAACGCGGCGTCGAGGTCGGCGATGTTCTGGTAACCGACCCAACCGGCGTTATGGATCAGGATATCGAGCTGGCCGTAAGCCTCGATGGTGAAGCTGATCAGTTGTCGACAACCCTCGTCCGTAGACAGGTCGCCGCCATGCCCGAGCACCGCCAGCCCTTCGGCCTGCAAGGCTGCGGCCGCCGCGTGCACCACCGATGCATCAGTGCCGACGCCTACCTTGTCGGCGCCGATATCGCTGATCACCACCCGTGCGCCACCTTGGGCCAGCGCCCGTGCATAACTGAGGCCCAGCCCGCGCGCGCCGCCGGTGATGATTGCCGTTTTGCCGGTGAAATCCATGTCTGTGCTCTCCTGTTCGGCCGCCCACCCTAACAACCCGAGCAGAGGTTGTTCAAGGCAGCAACACTTTGCAAGCAATCCCCCTCTACGGCCGTCGAATTAATGCCTGCCGGCCCACGCCATCTGGTAAAACGCCTGCTTCGCCTTTGTCCTGGAACCTTCATGTCCTCTCGTTTTCTGTCCCGCCTGGGCCTGCGCTGGGTTCCCCTGCTGTGCATGGCCATCCTGATTGTCGGCCTGCCGGTGGGCTGCGCCGTGCTGCAACACAAGGAGCGTGAGCTGGTGTTTCGCATCGAGCCGGGCACCGCCGGCTGGTACACCGGCCTGCCCAAGGCGGTGCAGGAATTCGATATCAAGCCGGCCAGTTTCAAATCGGGGCAGAATCTGCACGGCTGGTGGTACCCGGCCGGCCACAAGGATGCGCCGGCGATCCTCTACCTGCACGGCGTGCGCTGGAACCTTACCGGGCAGTTGTTTCGCATTGAACAGCTGCACGCGCTGGGCTTCTCGGTGCTGGCCATCGACTATCGCGGGTTTGGCCAGAGCCACGGTGATTTGCCGTCGGAAACCAGTGTGTATGAGGACGCGCGCATTGCCTGGGAACGTTTCCAGATATTGCAGCCCGACCCCGGAAAACGCCTGATCTACGGGCATTCGCTGGGCGGCGCCGTGGCTATCGATCTCGCCGCTGAGCTGAGCAAACAAGCGCCTGTGCCGGTGCGCGGGCTGGTGATCGAGTCCACCTTTACTTCCCTGGGGGATGCGGCCACCGCCGTGGCCAATACCTCATTGCCGGTGCGTTGGCTGCTGTCGCAGAAATTCGATTCCATCGACAAGATTGCCGACGTGCACATGCCGTTGCTGGTGGTGCACGGCCTGGCCGACCAGTACGTGCCACCGCGTTTCAGCCAGCAGTTGTTTGAAGCCGCCCAGGAGCCCAAGCGGTTGCTGCTCGTACCCGGCGCCACCCACAACAACAGCATGAGCCTGGCGGGTCGCAGTTATGGCCAGGCCCTGGAAAAACTCATGCAGGCGAAGATGCCAGCAACGACGCCAGCAACCATCGCCACGCACTCCACAGGTCGCGACGGCGAGTCGTAACCGCACTTTTCGGCACTGGGTTCGCGCTTGGCTGTCAAGCGCCAACCCTGCCCATACTGGCCCAAAACAGAATCTGATCAAATATTAACCGAAGGTTAAATCGCCAACCCTGCCGGGCCTTCGCAAAGTTATCCACAGAGATACCCACGGTTTTCGTGGACAACTCTTTTTACTTTTTTACGATTTTTTTGCTCAGCAAACCCCTGTGGGAAAGCTACCCGGCAGCAAAATCTCGCGATTCACATCGCGTATATCGTTATAGCCACACAGTGCCATCGACACATCCAGCTCGCGGGCGATGATGTCAAGCGCCTTGGTCACACCGACTTCACCCAACGCGCCCAAACCATACAAATGCGCCCGGCCGATCATGGTGCCTTTGGCCCCCAATGCCATGGCCTTGAGCACGTCCTGGCCGGAGCGAATGCCGCCATCGAGCCACACTTCAATCTGCTCACCCACAGCCTCTGCAATCGCCGCCAATTGGCTGATGCTCGACGGTGCGCCATCGAGCTGGCGCCCACCGTGGTTGCTCACCACCAGCGCATCCGCACCGCAATTGGCGGCCAGCCGCGCGTCTTCCACATCCAGGATGCCCTTGATAATCAGCTTGCCGCCCCAGCATTGCTTGATCCATTCCACATCGTCCCAGCTCAGGCGCGGGTCGAATTGCTGGCCGATCCAGGATGACAGCGAAGTGATATCGGCCACGCCTTTGACATGCCCGACGATATTGCCGAAGCCATGGCGCTTGGTGCCGAGCATGCCCGCCACCCAACGCGGCTTGGTCAGCATATTGAGGATATTCGGCACAGTCAGCTTGGGCGGCGCCGACAAGCCGTTGATCAAGTCTTTGTGGCGTTGGCCGAGGATCTGCAAATCCAGAGTCAGCACCAACGCGTCCACACCGGCAGCCTTGGCGCGCTCGATCAACTGCTGCATAAACACGCGATCACGCATCACATACAACTGGAACCAGAACGGTTGGCCAACGTGGGCGGCGATGTCTTCCAGCGAACAAATGCTCATGGTCGACAAGGTATAACGCACGCCAAAAGCGGCAGCCGCGCGGGCAGTGAGGATCTCGCCATCGGCATGCTGCATGCCCGCCAGCCCAGTGGGCGCCAAAGCCACGGGCATGGCCATGTCCTGGCCGATCATGCTGGCGCGGATTGAACGCTCATCGATATTGCGCGCCACCCGCTGACGAAATTGGATGCGGGCAAAATCGCTTTCATTTGCCCGGTAAGTGCTTTCAGTCCAGGAGCCGGAGTCGGCGTAATCGTAGAACATCCGTGGGACACGTTTTTGCGCGAGCCTGCGTAAATCTTCGATGGTTGTGATCAACGGCATCTAGGTCACCTCTCCCTGAACTGAGCCTGGAGAGTAGCCGCCCATCGGCTTGGTAACCAGCCATTGCGTTTGCGTGGACGGGTGATTATTCTTGCATAAACACGCAGAAAGACGCACAAACATGCATAACACACATCAAGCTATCGACCTGCCTTCGTTGCGCAAACAGAAGATTTTGCTGCTGCTGGAGCGCGACGGCAAAGTCACTGCGTCAGAATTGGTCGAGCACTTCGCCGTGTCCCAGGACACCATCCGCCGCGACCTCGGCGAACTCGCCGCCGCCGGGCTGCTGCAACGCGTACACGGCGGCGCCCTGCCCCGACCCAAAGACACCGGCAAGGATTTTTTCACCCGCGTCGGCGAGACCAACGAAGCCAAGCGCCACCTCGCGCAACTCGCGGCGGACCGCGTAGAAGACGGCCAGATTGTGCTGTTCGATTCGGGCTCAACCACGCTGCGTATTGCCCAGTCATTGCCGCACGCCATTCGCCTGACGGTGGTCACGCCGTCACCGATGATTGCCATCGCCTTGGCGGACCACCCAAATGTCAAAGTGATTTTGGCCGGTGGCCAGATCAACCCGGCGACCCTCTCCACCAGCGGCCACGAAGCTGTACGCCTGATTCAGAGCATCCAGGCAGACCTGTTGTTTACCGGTGTCTGTGCATTGCACCCGCAAGTGGGCATCACTTCGCTGCACTTCGATGAAGTAACGGTCAAACAAGCCCTGCTCGACAGCGCCTCCCACGTGGTGGCCGTGACCATGGCCGACAAGCTCGGCGCGGTAGAACCCTTTGTGGTGGCGCCGTGCAACCGTATTCATACGCTGATCACCGAGTGGCATGTGCCGAGTGTCGAGGCGTATGAGCAACTAGGCCTGGAAGTGCTGCGGGTAGAGGTCGAGTAGCAACAAGCCATCGGTCACGGCGTGATTGAATCAGCAGGCAGCCCAGTTGCTCCCCCAAGTGCAAGCACTGCTCAAGGAACTCATCCAGTACCGTCTCGCAGAGCTGCAAGCGCAGTTCATGGGTGATGCCCTTGGGCGCCTTGACCGAAAACCGAACGCCCGAAAAGTCCGGCCAGTGTGCGCGCGGCAGACTCCAGCCGGCACAGCGCACGAATAGCGGTGCCATCAAAACAGAACCTTGGCCGCGTCACGCATGAAAATCTCGATGGTTTTTGGCCCCACGCCGTCGAATTCGGCCAGGCGTTTTTCGAAGGCCTCACGGTTTTCGCTGGCGCTGCGCATGTGGCTGATCTTGCCCGCGTACTCGGCATTCAACTTGGCGCTGAGGTCCAGCAGACGCTGCGCTGTGCTTTCGTCGTAACGCACGTAATGGGCACGCCCGAGCATCGAAACCAGCTCACGCGACGTGCAATGTTGCAACTTGCGTGCAGTGTCGCGGCCCTCTTGCTCCACGATCACCTTGTAAGCCTGCGCCGCGATGGGCGCCTGAATACGCTTGCCCATCAGGAAGCTGGCGATAAACCACTTGAACAGGCTGGCATCATCGTCGGGCGCAAGCTCAATGCCCAGTTCAGACGCCGTGATCGAACGGGCCATGCTCAGTGGCCCAGCTTGCGCTCGGCCTTGGCAGCCTGCTCGTTGATGGCGTCAGTCTGGCGTTCGGTGTCCTTGATCGACGTGGGCGTCAACACTTTGTCCACGGCTTTGGTCTTCGGGTTGGGCTGTTCCAGCGTCTGCCCCTTGGCAGGTTGTTGACGGCCTTTCTGGGCATCTTCAGAGCTGATGGGTTCCGGGGTTTTGTCGACAGTCTTGGGATCGGTCATGGTGAGTCTCCAGGCAATTGAAGGCCCGCAAAAAGCAGCAGGCGTCTATGCAGCAGAGGCCAGCGCTTTTCGATAGTTCAGGATTTTTGCAGGTCGGCCCTCCTCGAAAATTACCCAAGAAAAAAGTCCAAATTAATTTAAACCTTTGCCGCCCACGCTCGATCCACTCTCCCACACCGCATGATTAATCCATCCAGCAGGAGAGACTCGACCATGAGCTCACAACTCAACGGCAAGAACATCCTCATCATCACCTCCAACACCGGCATCGAGCGCGACGAGCTGCTCAAGCCTCTGCAAACATTGCGTGGCTATGGTGCGACGGTGACGCATGGCTCCAGCAAAGGCGGCACCGTGCAGACGTTCGTCGGCGACACCGAGAAGGACCAGACCGTGGAATCCGAGGTCAAGCTGTCGCAGGTGCTGAGCAGCGACTTCGACGCGCTGGTGATTCCCGGTGGCACCGTGAATGCCGACACCCTGCGTCAGGACGCGGCCGCATTGAAGCTGATCAACGACTTCGTCAAAGCCGGCAAAACCGTCGCCGCCATCTGCCACGGGCCATGGGCGCTGATCGATGCCGGCGTGATCGAAGGCAAGACCCTCACCGCGTACAAGAGCGTGCGCATCGACCTTGAAAACGCCGGCGCTGCAGGCGTGGTAGATGCCCAGGTCAAGGCGTGCAAGGCCAATGGCTGGACCTTGATCACCTCGCGCACACCGGATGACCTGCCGGCATTCAACGAAGCGATTGCCAAGGCGGTCGCGGGATAACGGGCAGGCTTGAACGCAAACAGGCGCCCGGGGGCGCCTGTTTGCTGTGTGGCTTGTGTTCAGTGTTTACGGTGCTATTTATGGTGCTGGTTATTTACGGTGCTATTTATTTACGGTGCTGGGCCATCTCACGTTTTGGCCCGAACATGGCCCAGGCAATCAGCCCGAACAACGGCACAAAAATCAGAATGATCAACCACAACCCCTTGGTCTCCCAGCCGCCGGTGCTGCGCAACACGATGTTGATCGCCCACAATTCCAACGCCAGCAAAATCACCGCCAGCACGATCCAGATATAGTCTATTTGCATGCATCACCTCCTGAGGTCGTATGCATTAGGTCAAGGGATCGGCGTGAGGGTTCATTAAAAATGTCGGTTCATGGCCTTTCGTCGTGGCGGCGAAAAAAATCAAAACTTTGCCGGATCCCCTGCACTCCCAATTAATGCCTCCCTTCGGATTCAGAGCAAGGGCAGCTTTTGACAGGTGAAGCATGGAAAAGGATTCTCGTCATGAAGACCGGTATTTCCTGCAAGATCGTGTTAGTGATTTGCCTGACCGGGTGCTTGGCAACCCCCGCCTACGCAGCCTTCGGTGATGCCGTACCCGGTTCGGCCCTGCCTCCGGGCACCTACCCCAGCAGCCCGTCGGACAGCAACAAAAAAGCTGAAACGCCGCCAAAGGAAAAGACCTCCTCCAGCGGCACGTCAACTCAGCAGCAAGGCGGGAAGAAGACCCAGAAAAAAGCCCCCAAAAAAGGCCGTTGATCTAGCGCCATAACCGGCGGGCGCCTCCCGTCATGCGTCGCAACACCTGCGGATTGCCGCGCAGAGAATGCACGATCACCATGCCGATATGACCGACGATCAACACCAGCATTGTCCAGCCCAGCAAGCTATGAAAGTTGCGACCCAGGTCAATCATCCACTGGATTTTATCGCCCTCGAAACCCGCCATTATCGGCAGGCCAAACGCCGAAAACTCACGACCGGAGCCGTACTGGCGTACCAGCCCGATAACAGGGATAAGGAACATCAGCGCATACAGCACAGCGTGCCCGACAGCAGCCGCACGGTTGAAACTCGGCGGGCGGTTGTGCCGGTTCAGCAGGTTCCAGCCGGCTCGCAGTATCAGCAGCACCAGCAAAAGCAGGCCCGCCGACTTGTGATACGGCCATAGCCACTTGTCCAGCGCAGAATCGGAGGACAGGAAGTGGACAACCGCCGAGCAATAACTCCAGGCAAACACAATTGCCATCAACCAATGCAAGACCCGACTGACCGGGTCGTAGCGGTCGCTCGCGCAGAAGGAATGGGGCATCTCATCAGAAGTTTTCGTCATCTCAGCCTCTTATTAGTCTGTGCATTACAAAGACCGTGAAGATGGCATTCCCGGCAAAAAAATAGAATTGATGAGGATGCCCGCACGAAACATCAGGCCGTTTCCTACGAGATAATGGGACGCTCTTGTAGGCGGCGCGGTCAGCCCGTAAGAAAGAGCGAGGGCTGCTGCGCAGCCCAACTCAGGGCAAGCCTGTTCGCCACAGTGACGGTGATCGTTCTGGAGCCACAGTGTCACCCAATGGGTTCACCAGAACCTCAAGGCACCGGCAACCAGCCGCGGAAACCGTTTTTAGCCAGCGGGCACCAGGCAAAGTCGCCTGCCGGGTCCGGCAGCATCTGATGCTCAACGCCCGCCAAGGCGCTGCCCTTCCAGTCGAACACCCTTGCGTCTCGCCAGGCCAGGACCACGCCCTGGGCCTGGCTTTCATCGGCATTGATCCAGCGTGCTGCCGCGGCCGCCATAAAGGCTTCGATCGGCTCCTCATCGATGCGCGTCCGATACGAGGACGCCAACAGCCAGCGGCACACATTCAGGTGATAGGTCCAATCCTGGGCGACCTGGTTGCGATAGGCCCAGGTCATAAAGCTGCGGAACAAGTTCAAGCCCTCCGGCGGGTCGAGCTTGAGCAGCGCCGGGCAGATATCGAACAAGGTGTGCCAATACGGCAACAGGCGTGCATCCAGGTGCACGAAGCAGCGCGAATTGCTCGGGTATTCGGGGCGCAAGGGTTCCGCGCGCAAACGCCGGGATGCCTTGCTGACCAGGCGGCTGGCGCCTGCTGGCAAAGGTGGGTTCATGAAACGCACTCACAGTCGTGACGATAGAACGCCTCCTGATCACAGGAAGCCCAAGGCACACGTCAGAAAGTGGGGGAAGCGCGAGGGTTGGCCGACGGCCAGCAATAGCGTGGCGGTGCCTTGTTGCGCCGTTCATGGGCCGGGCGCGGGGTTTGCCCAAGGCCGAGCAGCCAGGCCAGGCCGATCATGAACACGATGGCCACGGTCACGGCCGCGCACACCGGGCAGGCAAAGTAGTTCGAGATGTTGCTGGAGGCCGTGTTTCCTGACCCTTTGTCGGAAAGCGGCGCCTGGCTGCCGTCCGCCGAACAGAACGCCCCGCCGATACCATTGAGCTGCAGGCCCATCATCTGCCCATGCCCCAAACCGCAGACGAACAGGTTCATCAGCACGCAGAAGTACAGGGCCCAGGCGATCAGTGAACGGTCGGGGTGGCTCAATTTCATGGCGGCGACTCTACCACCGAAGCCGCAAAAGGATGAAGCGCCACGCGCCCCTGTGGCAGAACGTCGCAGATTACGTGGGCTGGCCGGGGTTGGTAGACTGTGCGCCCGCATCATTACTCCTTTTCAAAGCCTGAACTGTAGATCCAGAGCAATGCAGGCGTTTCACAGGATGCACAGTTGATGAGTACGTTATTCACCCGCCGCAAAGTGCTGACCGGTATGGGCCTGCTGGGCCTGGGCAGCCTGCTGGGCGGCTGTGACTACAGCCCCAAGCTGAACTTCAAGTACGGCAAGGACCTCAGTGACAAGATCATGGGCCGCACCTTCAAGCTCAAGAACACCGACGGCGAAACCGTCACCCTGAGTTCGTACCGTGGCCTGATGCCGGTGGTGTTCTTCGGCTTCACCCAATGCCCGGCCGTGTGCCCCACCACCCTGGCCCGCGCCGCCCAGGCCAAGAAGCTGATGGGCCGCGATGGCAAAATCATGCAGGTGGTGTTTATCACCCTCGACCCCGAGCGTGACACACCCGAATTGCTCGACCGCTACGTCAAGGCCTTCGACCCCAGCTTCGAAGCGCTGTATGGCACCCCGGAAGAAATCGCCGTGGCCGCCAAGGAGTTCGGAATCTTTTATGAAAAGATCCCGGCCGGAGACACCTACACCCTGTCCCACACCTCCACCAGTTTCGTGTTCGACACCCGCGGCAATCTGCGCCTGGGCCTGTCGGCATCCCTTACCGCTAAAGAGTGCGCAGAAGACCTGCTCACCGTCATGGAGGTCTGCTAATGACTGCCGTTCAAACCCTCAAGCGCCTGACATTCGGCCTCACCTTGCTGGGCCTCGCGGCGCACGCCAGCGCCCAGGTTCAGGTCAGCGATGCATGGGTACGCGCGACCGTGGCGGGCCAGACCTCCAGCGGCGCGTTCATGACCGTCACCGCCGACAGCGACAGCAAATTGCTCAGCGTGAAGTCGCCTGTGGCCAAGGACGTGCAGATTCATGAGATGAGCATGAAGGACGACGTGATGCGCATGGGCCCGGTGGATTCGGTGGCCCTGCCTGCCGGCAAAGCGGTCAAGCTCGACCCGGAGGGCTACCACTTGATGCTCATGGGCCTCACCGGCCAGATCAAGCAAGGCGACCAGGTGCCGTTGACCTTGACCGTGGAAAACGCCAAGGGTGAGAAGCAGACCGTTGAAGTAACAGCCCCTGCCCGCGCGCTGACCGATATGGGTGACATGGACCACAGCAAGATGCACTGAGAACCGCTGATGAATGTGGGAGCTGGCTTGCCTGCGATGCAAACACCTCGGTGTGTGAGGTAGACCGCGTTGATGCCATCGCAGGCAAGCCAGCTCCCACAGAAAAGCAGTTCGCGGCGCACACAAATGTGCTTTTGATCTTAATCTGGCAAGCGCTATCAGCCATATCCAAAACCTCTGCCATCAACACTTTCTATATATTTTCAATCTACCCGCACACCCGCTAGCCTGATTGCGCCGCAACGACGGCCCATAATTCCAACAATAAATCAGGTGTCCCCGTGAACAACACATCCCCCCAACGTGCTGTGAAAAGCCTGCTTTCCCTTGCCGTGGCCTTTGCCCTGTTCAACAGCCTCAGCGCCTATGCCGCCAACACTGGCGAGCTGCCCTGCACCACCACCGAACAATGCGCGGCCCAAGCGGCCAAGGTCGGCGCCACGCCCGACAGTTCCCAAACCGAGCGCAAGGCCAAGGGCGACCCCACCCAGACCCAATTCGCCTGGCTCAACCGCATCAACAAAGCCTCGATCGTGATGCTCACCGAAGAAGGCATCGTCAAGCCCGAGATGGGCCAGAAGATCGCCGGCGGTGTGCGCTACGCCATCGCCCAGGCCGAGCAGCCCGGCGGCACGCGCCCCAGTGATGTGCTGCAACTGGAAAAAATCATGACCGACAAGATCGGTCCCGAAGCCTCCTTGATCCACTCCGGCCGCAGCCGCCAGGACATGCTTGCCACCTACCGCCTGGCCGCCCTGCGCAGCCAGGTGCTGGCCTACAGCGAAGCGCTCAACGCCACACGCCAACGCCTGCTGAACATCGCCGACAAAAACGTCGACACCCTGGTGCCCGCCTACACCAACGGCGTGCAGGCCATGCCCATCAGCTATGCGCATTACCTGCTGGCCTTTGAAGCCGCGTTCGACCGCGATGGCCAGCGTATCCGCGAGCTGTACACACGCCTCAACCAGAGCCCGATGGGCACCGCCGTGCTGGCGAACTCGGCGTATCCGCTGAACCGTGAGCGCCTGGCCGAGCTGCTGGGCTTTGATGGCGTGCGCGAGAACTCGCTGGATTCAAGCCAGGTCTCGACCTATGACATTCCCATCGAAGCGGCCAATATGGCGTCATCGTCCGCCATCCGTGTGGGCGCGATGATTGGCGATATCCACACCCAGTATCATCAGATTCGCCCCTGGCTGTTGCTCGATGAGGAAGCCACCTACACCAGCAGCGCCATGCCGCAAAAACGCAACCCGGGCTTGCTGATGCGCGCGCGTGAGAGTGCCTCTGACGTGGTGGGTCTGGCCCAGGCCGTCACCTTGCGCGCGCATAACGTCACCACCGGCATGACCGACTACAAGTTCGCCTTCGACTCGCTGGGCGTGTTCCGCTCGACCCAGGAGATGTTCCACAGCCTCGACGCGGTGCTCGACGCGCTGCAGATCAACCCGCAGCGCGCGCTCGAAGAACTGGAGTCGGAATGGACCACCTCGATGGAACTGGCCGACACGCTGGAGCGCCAGTACAAAGTGCCGTTTCGCATCGGCCACAGCTTTGCCTCGCTGATCGTCACCGAAGCGCGCAGCAACGGCACCACGCCGAAGACCTTCGCCTATGCCGACGCGCAGAAACTGTATAGCCAGGCGGCGGACAAGTACAAATGGACGCCCAATACCCTGCCGCTCGATGAAGCAGGTTTTAGAGCGGCGCTGTCGCCCACCAACATGGTCCAGACCCGCAAAGGCACCGGCGGCCCGCAGCCACAGGAGGTCAAGCGCATGCTGGTGGAGGCGCGCAAGACGCTGCAGGCTGATCAGCAGTGGCTCAAGGAGCGGCATGAAAAGCTCAAAGGCGCCGAAACCCATCTCGACCAGGCCTTCGACAAGCTGGCCGACAGCAAACGCTGAACGGATTGTGGTGGTCGCAGGCTTTGGGCATATTGACGGCCGGGCCGCTTGCGGCCGCCCACCACTGCGTCTTGTCACGGGATAGGCCACCATGGAACTTCGCCATTTACGCTATTTCATCATGGTGGCCGAAGAACGACATTTCACCCGTGCCGCCGCACGCCTGAACATGCAACAACCGCCCCTGAGCCAGCAGATTCGTGCCCTGGAGCAGGAGCTGGGGTTCGACCTGTTCAAGCGCCACCCCAAGGGCGTAGACCTGACAGCCGGTGGCCTGGTGTTTCTTGAAGAAGCCCAAGCCATTTTGGCGCGTGTTGAGCATGGCGCACTCAAGGCCTCCCGCGTGGCCCAGGGCATCGAGGGCACCCTGGCCATCGGCTTCACCAGTTCGGCCGCCGCCCACGCGCTGATCCCGCGCATCATCCGCGCCTACCGCGAGCGCTACCCGGCGGTAGAGCTTTCGATCAATGAAGGCAGCGCCCGGGAATTGACCGAAGACGCCATCGAAAAACGCATCGACGTCGGCATCCTGCGCGCCCCGGTCAGCACCCATCAAAGCCTGAGCTTCCACCGCTTGCTCAACGAAGAAATGCTGCTGGTCCTGCCCACCGGCCACCCGTTGCTGGACGCCGCCGGCAGCGCCATCCCCATTGGCGCACTCAAGGACGAACGCTTTATTCTGGTACGCCGCCCTGGCGCGCCGGGCATGTACGCCAACTTGATCACCGCCTGCCAGAACGCTGGTTTCGAACCCAGGATTGCCTTTGAAGTGGAACGCATGCTGACCAACGTCAGCCTGGTGGCGGCTGGTGAAGGCATCTCCGTGGTGCCGGCGTCGATGCGCGATGTACACCGTGACAGCGTGGTGTATTGCCGAATCAAAGACGCCAGGCCCAAGCTGCTGGCGCCGATTACGCTGGTGCGGCGCGCGTTTAATCCGTCGGCGCCGTTGCAGAATTTTATTGGGCTGGCGCGGGAGTTGGGGGCGGTGTATCGCAAAGGCTGAGACCCTTCACCCTCGGTTGCGTCATCAAATGAAACCCCTCGCTGAGCAATTCGACCGTGGCACGGATGCTTTCGGTCTGGCGCGGCACCGCGAACAACCCATAGTTGACGCTCAATGCGGCATTGCCAGCGGGCGCCAGCGCAATCACGCGCATGGTGTGCGGGTTGATATTGTCGGCAGGCAACAGGGCAACGCCCAAACCGTTTTCGACCGCCGCGCTGATCACACCGACGTTCGGGCTGGTGACGGTCACGCGAAAGTCGCGACCGGCCGCCAGTAATGCGTCGAACATCAAGCGTCGCCACGCGCAAGGCTCGGCGTACACGATCACGTCCAGAGGCAGCGCCGGATCGACTTCATCGTCAATCGCGCACACCCAATAAAGCGGCACATTCCAGGTGCGCACCGGGTCGGCGGCGAATACCGAGCTGACTCCGATGGCCACATCCAACAGGCCGTCGTGCCAGCGCTGCGCTAACGCATCGCCGTGGTCCACGGTGATTTCCATGTGCATATGCGGGCAGGTGCGGCGCAAACGGCCCAGCGCCGCCGGCAAGGTGGTGACCGCCACGTCTTCGGACAAGCCCACGCGCACAGTGCCCATCACCGTACGCTCCTTCAGGCGTGTGGCGACCGTTTCACCCAGGGCCAGGATGCGTGTGGCGTAGCTGAGCAACAACTCACCCTCGGTGGTGGGCACCACGCCACGCCCAGTTCGGCGCAGCAGGCGTTGCCCAAGCAGCTCCTCCAGACGGCGAATCTGCGCACTCAGGGCCGATTGCGCCCTGCCCGCCTGCTGGGCGGCGCCACTGAGGCTGCCGTGGTGGCACACCGCAACGAAAGTGCGCAGCAAATACGGTTCGAAGGCATCGGATATCATGTTTGGCATAACTCTGAATCAACTGTTATGAGCCTACCTTGATAGCTTGCCCATGGCTACGCTGCTCAGCCTGTTCAATCAGTGAGTAATACGCCATGAACCACACCGAAAACACACGCATCGTTTTGGCCGCACGCCCCGACGGGCGCCCGACAACCAGCGACTTCCGCCTGGAACACTCACCGGTCCCCGAACCCGCCGACGGCGAAGTGTTGCTGGAAAACCTCTACCTGTCCCTCGACCCCTATATGCGCTGGCGCATGAGCGCGGCCAAATCCTATGCCGAGCCGGTGGGCATTGGCGAAGTGATGGTGGGTGGCACCGTCGCGCGCATCAAACAGTCGCGTCACAGCGATTGGCACGAAGGCGATACAGTGCTGGCCTACGCCGGTTGGCAGCGTTTTGCCTTATCCAACGGCCAGGATTTGCGCCGCCTCGACCCCAGCATCGCCCATCCCACCACTGCTCTCGGTGTACTCGGCATGCCGGGATTTACCGCCTACGCCGGGCTGCTGAATATCGGTAAGCCAAAACCGGGCGATACCGTCGTGGTGGCAGCGGCCAGTGGCGCAGTCGGCTCGGTGGTTGGCCAGATCGCTCGGCTGCAGGGTGCCCGCGTCGTGGGGATCGCCGGCGGCGCCGACAAGTGTGCTTTCGTGAAGGATGAACTGGGCTTTGACGCAGTCATCGACCACCGCGCCCCGGACTTTGCCGAGCAACTGGCCAAGGTCTGCCCGGACGGCATTGATGTGTACTTCGAAAACGTCGCCGGGCCGGTGTGGGACGCGGTACGCCCACTGCTCAATAACTTCGCGCGGATTCCGGTGTGCGGGCTGATCGCCCACTACAACGACGGCGCTATCCAGCACGCACAGGCCGACCGGCTGCCGGCGACGATGCATGACATCCTCGCCAAGAGCCTGACGGTGCGCGGGTTTATCCAGACCGAATTTGTCGACCAACAACAAGACAGGTTCTTGCAGGAAGCTGCGCAGTGGATCGCCGAGGGCAAACTGAAATTTCGCGAAGACATCATCGACGGTCTGGCCCAGGCACCTGAAGCGTTTATCGGGCTGCTGGAGGGGCGTAATTTCGGCAAGTTGATCGTGCGCCTCAATCCACAATAAACAGCTTCGCACCACTGTGGGTGGATGAGCGATGGCCTTCCATGTCATTGCCGACCTGGTAACTCATCCCGGCCGTCAGCGTGAACTGGCGGCCGTCTTCCAATTCGGTGTGCAATTCCCCTTCCAGGCACAGCAATACATGCCCGCGCCAGCACCAGTGATCGGCCAGATAGCCAGGGGTGTACTCGACCATGCGCACGCGGGTGGTGCCGAAGTGGCAGGTACGCCACAGGGCATTGCCGGTAAGGCCCGGGTGAAGTTCAGGCTCGACGGTGGACCAGTCGGTGGTGCCAAACGGGACAGCGGTGAGTTCCATGGTGGGCTCGGTCGTCAGTTAACGTGGCACGACACTATCCCCCTGGCACACGCAGCGACAGACACAGATCACCAGCTTTTGTGAGATACAGCCGCCCATGCTTGTTATCCTGCCCACCCGGCTCTCATGGACGCATGCGCATGCAGATCGACCCCGCCTTCATCCTTCATGAAACCGAGCACTGGTTGCTCAATCATCATCTGACCTCAAAGCTGCCGGGCTACCTGATGCTGGGCGCCAAAGCGCCGATCGACTCCCTGGCGGCTATGCCCGAGGCCGCGTTGGCTGAACTGGGTGGCCTGCTCGCCAAAACCCAACGGGTGGTGGAGACGCAGCTGCGGCCGAAGTGGCTGTATATCAGCCGCTACGGACACATGCCGGGCTTGCCGCTGCACTTTCACTTCATCCCGGTGCATGACTGGGTGGAGCAGGCGTTTTGGCGAGATGAGCGCTATCGGGTGCTGCAAGGTTTTGGCTCAAAGGAACAAGGGCTGACCGATGGGGCTGAGCTGACGCTGTTCGTATGGCGCGAATTTGGCGAGAGCCTTACACCGCCACCCGTCCAAGGTCCCACCGTGGAACAGGTTATTCAAACACTGCGCACAGCCTTCGGCGCCGGATGAAATCAACGGTGGGAGCTGTCGAGCCCCAGCCAGGCTGCGAAGGCGGCGGCACTGGCGAAATATTAGCTGCCTGACCCACCGCTTTCGCAGCCTCGCTAAAGCTCGACAGCTCCCACAGGGGATCGGCTGTGTTGGTTAGATCTCAGTTCGCAGGGCCATCGCGCCATACACAAATCCCCCCAGCAACAAAGATCCAATGTGGGAGCTGTCGAGCCCCGGCGAGGCTGCGAAGGCGGCGGCACTGGCGACATATAAGTAGCCTGACCCACCGCTTTCGCAGCCTCGCTAAAGCTCGACAGCTCCCACAGGGGATCGGCTGTGTTGGTTAGATTTCAGTTCGCAGGGCCATCGCGCCATACACAAATCCCCCCAGCAACAAAGATCCAATGTGGGAGCTGTCGAGCCCCGGCGAGGCTGCGAAGGCGGCGGCACTGGCGAAATATTAGCTGCCTGACCCACCGCTTTCGCAGCCTCGCTAAAGCTCGACAGCTCCCACAGGGGATTGGCTGTGTTGGTTAGATCTCAGTTCGCAGGGCCATCGCGCCATACACCCCCCCCAGCAACAAAGATCCAATGTGGGAGCTGTCGAGCCCCGGCGAGGCTGCGAAGGCGGCGGCACTGGCGATACATAAGTAGCCTGACCCACCGCTTTCGCAGCCTCGCTAAAGCTCGACAGCTCCCACAGGGGATCAGCTGTGTTGGTTAGATCTCAGTTCGCAGGGCCATCGCGACATACACAAATCCCCCAGCGACAAGCTCAACTGTGGCAAGAGTCAAAGCCGTTTTACCATTGGGATACACGCCAACGCCAACCCCGAAGGCGAGTGATACACCGCCTGCTCCTCACCCACATACCCGCAGGCCCGGTAGAAACTCGCCGCATTCAACGTCGCGTCCAGCACGACCTCTTCAATCGCCAGTTCCCGCGCGAGCTTTTCCAGGTGATCCAGCATGGTCTTGCCGTAACCACGACCAGTAAACGCCGGCAGCACAAACAGCGCGCCCACTTCGTTGTTGTCCAGATCGAGCATGCCGGTGGCGACCGGTACGTCATTGACCCAGCCCAGGTAAAACGGCTTGTCCATCAGTGTGTCGTAACCGTCTTCGGCGCTGCCGCGTGTCCACAGCGCCATTTGCTCGGCGGTGTAGGCGCCGATGCATTGGCTGCGGATGGCCAACAGACGAATGTCGAACGCCGCCTGGGCGTCCGCTTGGGTGGCGCGTTTGATCGCTAGCATTGCTCTCTCCATCCATGACCTCACCGTGCCATTAGCACACTTGTGCTAATCGACCCCTTTACCCGGCGGCGCTATATTCCTCGGCACTTCCAACGCTCCCCCCGGCACCGCACACCTGTTGCGCGAGGGTGCATTGCGCGTTGGAAAAACCAAAACAATCCCAAGGAAGAAGCATCATGAACCTGCACGCTCCCGTTACCCGTCTCACCCTGCTCGGCGCCCTGATCATCGGTGTCGCCGGTTGCAGCAACGTCAAGCCCAGCGAAGACCATCTCAAGACGCTGTCGGAAACCAACCTCGGTGAACCGGTCAAGCGTATCTCCAATGTACGCAGCGACTCCATGACCACCTACTACATCGCCAGCGCCGCCTCCGGCGATTACAACTGCTCAGTGCCCAGCGGTGCCAGCGGTGGCATGTTTGCCGTGGCCAGCTTTGGCCTGATGAAGCCTGCCGCCTACTGCCAGCCCAAGGGCGCTCGGGGCAATGGCCTGATGCCGTTTAACCAGTAACGCCCGATTGGCTGAGGTCACGCAGCGTGCCGCGCAGTTCTGCAGGCCGCACCGGTTTGGACAGAATCGCGATCTGGCGGTCGTGCAAGGCCGCCTGGATTTTCTCCACGTCGTGGCCGGTGAGGATCAGCGCCGGCACCGCCCAGCCGCGTTGCTCGCGCAGGGCGTCGATGCACTCGATGCCGGTGGCGTGGTTGCCCAGGTCGTAGTCGGCGACGATGATGTCGCAGTCGCTGGCCAGGCCTTGCCCGCTGGATTCGGCCTGCACCTCGCAGCCCCAGCGCTCCAGCAAGGCCTGGGTGGCCAGCAGCACGTTGTGGTCATCTTCCACCAGGCAGACTTTCAAACCCGTCAGCAGGCCGGCCTGGCGCGCGTCGTCGCGCGCAGCCGGTTGGCGTGGCGCCGTCGCCAATGCCAGGCCATGCAGGCTCACAGAGGTGCCATGGCCCACCCGTGATCGCAGGCTCACTTGCACCCCCATCAATTGCCCCAGGCGCTTGACGATGGACAGCCCCAGGCCCACGCCTTCGACGTCCTTGTCGCGCAGTTGGCGGACCCGATAAAACTCTTCGAAGACCTTCACCTGATGCTCCTCGGCAATACCGCGCCCCTGGTCATGCACCTCCACCGACAACCCGCCGTCGCGCACGCGCACGCCGATCAGCACGGGCCGCTGTGCGCCGTATTTAAAGCAATTGGAGAGCAGGTTCTGCACCATCGTCGCCAGCATCGCGGGGTCGACCTGCACCCAATGCGCACACGGGCGCAGGCGCAGTTCCACCCCGGCCCAATGCGCCGCTTCGGCGTGTTGGCGCACCAGGTCGGCGAGGAATTCGCCCAAGTGAATCACCTGGTACTTGGGCAACAGCCTGCCGTTGTCGAGGGTGTAAAGGTCGAGAATCGAACGGAACAGCTGCGACACGTTGAGCAGCGAGCGGTCGATATTGTCCACCAAGCGCTGCTCAGCCTCGCCCAACTGCGCTTCACGCAAACAGGCGGTGAACAGGCCGATGGAGTGAATAGGCTGGCGCAGATCGTGGCTGGCCTGAGCCAGGAAGCGCGATTTTTCCAGGTTGGCGGCGATGGCTTCTTCGGAAGCCTTGCGCGTGCGCTCAAGCAAGATATGCGCGTACACCGGGATCACCGTGCTGGTGATCATCAGCATCAGCACCATGAACGGCTGCGCCTGCCACAGTGGCGTCAGCCGATACACGATCAGCAGCGCGAGCAAGGCCAGGCCGGTGGCAATCGCCAGGTAGCGCGAGCCGTAGCGCATGCCGTTGCCCAGGTTGACCCACACCATCACCGCATACAGTGGCAGTGCCGGTTCGCCGCCCACCACCAGCCCGAACGAGGTGCCGGTGTAGTCATGGATCATGCCGAATATCCGCCGCGCCGGGTAATGCCCTGGCCAGCGCGCAATCACCTGGCGCAACGCGATGGAGACCAGCAGGAACGCGACGATATACAGGATCACCGGCAAGTAGGTGTCGACCGACTGGCCCGGCAAAAAGCCCAGCGCGCCGATGTAGACAATGGCGATGGCGGCCACCACGATGCGCAGGTTGGCCTGGTCGAGTTCGGAATTGGTCTCATGACTCATGGGGGACGTCCTTGTGCGGCATTCGGTCTATCCTTTGCGCGCCAGAGGCGTCCCTGTGGCGCGGTGCTAAAGTAGCATGCCAATGCACACCCATGCCCCAGGAAGGAGCACGCCATGACCGGCCGAATCATCATAGCCGACGACCACCCGATGTTTCGCGAAGGCATGCTGCGCACCGTGCAGCGCCTGTTGCCCGAGGCCGTGGTGCAAGAGGCCGGCGACCTCGATGCGGTGCAGGCGCTGATCCACGCGTGTGGCGACATCGACATGCTGATCCTCGACCTGCGCTTCCCGGGCCTTACCTGCATGAGCCAACTGGCCGACCTGCGCCAGCAACTGCGGCGCACCACCTTGATCGTGGTGTCGATGGTCGATGACCCGGCGCTGATCGACCAGGTCATGGCCCTGGGCGCCGATGGCTTTATCGGCAAGAACATCAGCCCCGATGAAATCGGCCAGGCCCTGCTGGCGATCCGCGAAGGCGAAGTGCTGGTCAAGTTTTCTCCCTCCGGCCTGCTACCGCTGGGTACCCACACCCTCACTGCGCGCCAGCAGGAAGTGCTGCGCCTGATCGCCCAAGGCAAGACCAACAAGGAAATCGCCAAGGCCCTGGCGATCTCGCCGTTCACCGTGCGCATCCATGTGTCGTCGCTGCTGCGCAGCTTGAAAGTGCCCTCGCGCGCGGCGGCGGCGGTCAAGTATTCCGGGGAGTTCTAGGCGTTTTCATGGCCTGGGCGATGCCCTGGCGGCGGTAGTCCGGCATTACCAGCAGATGGTGCAGGTAACCGTGCCGGCCATGCACCCATGAATACACGACCGGCTGACCGCTTCGGCTATCGCAGCGCAAACCAGGTGGTTTTCAGCTGCGTGTACTTGTCGAATGAGTGCAGCGACAGGTCACGCCCGAACCCGGACTGCTTGCCACCCCCGAACGGCACCGCGACATCCAGGGCGTCGACGGTGTTGACCGACACCGTGCCGACATTCAACGCTCGCGCCACCCGATGCGCGCGATTGAGGCCATCACTCCAGACCGAGGCCGCCAGCCCGTAGACGCTGTCATTGGCTTGCTGTATCGCTTGCTCCTCAGTGTCAAAGGCGCTGATCGCCAACACCGGGCCAAACACTTCATCGCACGAGAGCCGCATGTCGCCGGTCACCTCAGCAAAAATCGTCGGCTGGATGAAGTTGGAGGAGCCATTAATGCTCACTTGCTCGCCACCCGCCAGCAGCTTGGCGCCCTCGCCCTGGGCCTGATTGATCGCCCTCATGATGCGGGCGGTTTGCTCACTGTCGACAATGGCACCGGCAGCGCTGCCAGGGTCCAGCGGATCACCCGGCATCCACGCACGCGCCTTGGCAATCACACGCTCGACAAATTCATCATGGATGGAGCGTTGCACATACAGCCGCGAGTTGGCCGAGCACACTTCGCCCTGGTTGAAAAAAATCCCGAAGGCCGCTTTCTCGGCCGCCAGGTCCAGGTCCTGGCAGTCGTCAAACACCAGGTTCGCGCTCTTGCCGCCACACTCCAGCCACACCTGCTTCAAGTTGGACTGCGCCGAGTACTGCATAAAATACTTGCCGACCTGCGTGGAGCCGGTGAACACCAGGCAATCCACATCAGGGTGCAGGCCCAACGCCTTGCCGGCACTTTCGCCGAGGCCCGGCACCACATTCAAAACCCCTTCCGGGATACCCGCTTCCAGGGCCAGTTGGGCCAGGCGCAGGGCCGAAAAGGGTGACTGCTCGGCGGGTTTGAGCACCACGCTGTTACCGGCTGCCAACGCCGGTGCGAGCTTCCAGGCCGCCATGTCGAGTGGGAAATTCCACGGCACCACCGCCGCAACAACGCCCAATGCTTCACGGGTGATGGTCGCCAGTGCGTTGTGCGCGGTGGGCGCGACTTGATCGTAGAGTTTGTCCAGCGCCTCGCCGTACCAGGCAAATACATTCGCGGCGCCGGGCACATCAATGTTGTAGGCGTCCATCACCGGCTTGCCCATGTTCAGCGAATCCAGGAGGGCCAGCTCTTCGCGATGGATCATCAGCAACTCGGAGAGCCTGATCAGGATTTTCTTGCGCTCAACCGGCGGCATACGCCGCCAAGGGCCGCTTTCGAAAGCCTGGCGGGCGCTGCGCACGGCCAGGTCTACTTCTGCGTCACCACAGGCGGCCACACGCGCCAGCAGCTGGTGGGTGGCAGGGTTGATTGCATCAAAAGTCGCCCCGCTGGCTGCGCTCACGGGCCGACCACCGATCAAGGCGGTGTCGATAAAGGTCTGGCGGGCAACGCGTTGTTGCCAGTAATGAAGGTCGAACACGGTGTACTCCCAATGAAGGTCGATGGACAGGCGAAGGTTTTATTCCGCGATCTGCAGTTCAGGCATCTTCACGCGCAAGCCGCGCGTGATCCCCAGCAAACAAATAAGGCCAACCCCCATCCAACACAGGCCGATGGTGAAGGACAGGCTCGACAGGCTGGTCCACAGCCAAATAGTGCTAAGGAACCCCAGCGCCGGCAGTGCGGCATACAGCAGGTAGTTACGGGTGCCGCGTAATTGCTGGTCGACCACGTAATGCTTGATCCCCGCCAGGTTCACCGCCGAGAAGGCGAACAGCGCGCCGAAGCTGATCATGTTGGCCACCGTGTCCAGGGTGATAAACAGCGCAATCAGCGAGAACAGGCTGACCAGCACAATCGCGGTGGCCGGCACGCGTTTTTTCGTCACCAGCTTGCCGAGCACGCGAGGCAGCGCGCCGTCACGGCCCATGGCGAACAACACCCGCGACACACTGGCCTGGGAGACCATCGCCGAGGCGAAACAGCCGGCCACATAAGTGGCGGTAAACGCCGTCACCAGCACCTCGCCACCGACCCGGCGCATTACATCCACCGACGCCGAATCCGGGTCGGCGAAGGTGTTCCATTCCGGGAAGACCATTTGCGCGAAATACGACACCAGCAAAAACAGCAAGCCACCAAACAGCGACACCACCATGATCGCCAGTGGAATGGTGCGACGCGGGTTGGGGGTTTCCTCGGCCATGGTCGACACCGCATCGAAGCCCAGGAACGACAAGCACAGCACCGCCGCACCGGCCATGATCAAGGGTGCGCTGAAGCCTTCATGATGGAATGGCGCCAGCAGCGAAACGGGCGCCGGCTGACCGCTGAGGTTGTGCACCGACAGCGCCACGAACACCACGATGAACACCAACTGGGCCACGATCAGGATCCAGTTGACCCGCGTGATGGACTCGATACCGACCAGGTTCAGCGTGGTTACCAGCGCAATCGAGCCGAGCACCCACACGGCGGTCGGTACAGCGGGGAAGTACTCGGACATGTAGATGCCGATCAGCAGGTAACTGAGCAGCGGCAAAAAGATGTAGTCGAGCAGCAAGGTCCAGCCGGCGATAAAACCGAAGTACGCACCAAACGCCTTGCGCGTATAGGAGTAAACCGAGCCGGAAAACGGATGCGCCTGGACCATGCGACCATAGCTGTAGGCGGTCAGTAGCATGGCCGCCAGAGTCAGCATATAGGCGGTCGGCAAGTGCCCCTTGGTCATCTGCGTGACCAGCCCGTAGGTGGTAAAGACCGCCAGCGGCACCATGTAGGCCAGGCCGAACAGCACCAGCCCGACCAGCCCCAGCGGCTGGCGAAAGCGCCGCGTTGAAGCGGCTTTGGTTGAGGTGTGATGGGAGGGAGTTTCGGCCACGCTTGTTATTGTATTCATGGGTGACTCCTGGAAAGAGGGATGCGGGCCATCGCGGCAGTCGATAACCTCGCTGCCGTTCAAGCCGTGTCTGATGGAGGTTGCCCGCCACCCCGCACCTGGGGTGGTGGGCAAGTCACTTCAGAGTTTTCCCGCGATCCGTGCGGTGCGGTCTACCGCAATGCGGGTCTTGTCGACCAGCTCATCCAGCTCTGCGCGCGTGGCCACCAGAGCCGGCGCCATGATCATGCGGCCCAGGGTCGAGCGGATGATCACGCCCTCTTCAAAGCCAAAGGTGCGGCACTGCCAGGCCAGGTCGTTTTCGTTGGCAAAGCGTTTGCGCGTGGCCTTGTCTTCGACGAACTGCAACGCCCCGAGCAGGCCTGTGCCCTGGATCTCACCGATCATTGGGTGGTTGCCGAACACGTCGTGCAGCAGTTGCTGCAAGTACGGCCCGGTGTCGTCCTTGACCTGGCGCACGATGCCTTCATCGCGCAGCGCCTTGAGGTTGGCCAGCGCCACCGCCGCCGCCACCGGGTGGCCGGAATAGGTCAGCCCGTGGGCGAACACACCGCCCTGCTCCACCAACGCCTCGGCGATACGCTTGCTCAGCACCAGGCCGCCCATCGGCAGGTAGCCCGAGGTCAGGCCCTTGGCGATCGACAAGGTGTCGGGTTCGAAGCCGAAGTGCTGATGGGCGAACCATTCGCCGGTACGGCCAAACCCACCAATCACCTCATCGGCGCACAGCAGCACATCGTATTGGCGGCAAATGCGCTGGATTTCAGGCCAGTAGCTTTCTGGTGGGAAGATCATGCCGCCCGCACCCTGGAACGGCTCGGCGATAAAACCGGCGACATTTTCGGCGCCCAATTCCAGAATCTTTTCTTCCAATTGCAGCGCACAACGACGACCAAATTCGGCCGGTGTCAGCTCGCCGCCATGGGCAAACCAATACGGCTCGTCGATGTGCGCGACGTCGGGAATCATGCCGCCCATGTCGTGCATGAACTTCATGCCGCCCAACGCAGAGGCCGCAAGCGTTGAGCCGTGATAGCCGTTCCAGCGGCCGATCATGATTTTCTTCTGCGGTTGCCCGACCACTTGCCAGTAACGGCGCACGGTACGGATCAACACCTCGTTGGCCTCGGAGCCGGAGTTGGTGTAGATCACGTGGCTGTAGTGCCCCGGCAACAGGCTGAAGAGCAGCTCCGACAGCTCGATCACCGCCGGGTGGGTGGTGTGAAAGAACATGTTGTAGTACGCCAGCTGGTCCATCTGCGCGGCGGCGGCGGCAGTCAGGTCGCGGCGGCCATAACCGAGCTGGGTACACCACAGGCCGGACATGCCGTCCAGGTAACGCTTGCCTTCGCTGTCCCACAGGTACAAGCCCTCGCCGCGCACCATCACACGCGGGCCTTCGGCGTTCAGCGCCTTCTGGTCGACAAACCCATGGATATGGTGGGCCGCATCAGACTGCTGGTAATCCTCGGTGCGACGGTTGATTTGGGCGGGTAGGTTCATGGTTTTTCTCTCTTATTGGTCGTGACGCAAGGGCTGGCAAGCCACTCAGCGGTGCTTGCTCATGTAACTTTCAAGCGGGTCTTTGCTCAGCACGCCCTGGGCTTCGGCGAGCGAGTCGATAAACAGGGCAAACAGTTCCGACTGCGCGCCGATATCGAGCTTGGTGTAGATGTGTTTGCGATGGGACTTGATGGTGTCTTCCGCCACCTCAAGGCGCTCGGCCAGCGAGCGGGTGGAATGCCCGCGCAAAATGAGTTGGGCGATGCGGCACTCACGCTCGGTCAGGATCGACGAGCCGAAGTTGTTCAATGCCGCGTGAATACGTTGCTCCAGCAGGTTTTCGAAGCGTGCGCCGTGGGCATCCAGGCCGACAAAATGTTTGCCCAGCACGGCCAGTACCCAAGGGGTTATGCGCTTGAATTGCGCGATGGTGGCGGCGTCGAGCTTTTGCGTAAACGCCAGGGACACCGCCAGGCTGGAGCCTTTGCTCGACTGCAGGATGTAATTGAGCTCGTCTTCGAGCTGAGAGTGGCGGTAGAACGACTGGAAGTACTCGCTGAGCTCGAAGTGGTCAGGCGCAACGTCTGCCAAGGCATAGCAGCCTGAACTGACGCCTTCCACACAGGCGTCGTAAAACGGGTCGAGCAAGTAAAAGCCCGACAGGTACTGGCGCACGTTGCCTTGCGGCAACCACGGCCCATCCAGCTCGAACAGTGCACTGGGCATGCCGCCACGCGGGTAAAAATACAGCGTCGTGGCCTGTATCGGCTGCACACACCCGAGGGCATCGAACAAGGCGGCAGCGAACCCCGATTGCCCGATGTTATCGGTCACCAGGGCCATCTGTTCGAACCATTGCGCAGAAGAAAGCCGGTCGTTTTCCACGTCGAAGCCTCGCTCAAAGAACTGCAAGGATGGTCACACACCCGCTCCGTCCTCGAAATCACCCGATAGGGTGAGCTTGCATCCGATATTTATGCTCACTCCAAAGCTTAATAATATTTTATTAAAAAACGCCCTCCCCCTAGCCTTGAAGCCATGCCCAAGCTGAATCCAACTGCATTACGCAAGGACAGACACATGACTCAAGCCATAACAAAAACAGACACACTGGTAGTGGGAGCCGGCCAGGCCGGTGTGGCCATGAGCGAGCACCTGAGCAAGCAAGGCGTGCCGCACCTGGTGCTGGAGCGCAGCCGTATCGCCGAGCGCTGGCGCACCGGGCGCTGGGATTCGCTGGTCGCCAACGGCCCGGCCTGGCATGACCGCTTCCCCGGCCTGGAATTTGATGACGTCGCCGCCGATGGTTTTGCGCCAAAAGAGCGCGTGGCCGATTACTTCGAAGCCTATGCCCGCAAGTTCAATGCACCGATCCGCACCGGCGTGGACGTGACCTCTGTGGTGCGTAACGTGGGCCGCCCAGGCTTTACCGTGCACACCAGCGAAGGCGTGATCGAAGCCAACCGTGTAGTCGCCGCCACCGGGCCGTTCCAGAAGCCGGTGATCCCGGCCATCGCGCCTAAAGAAAGTGCACTGCACCAGATCCACTCCGCCGACTACCGCAACCCCGCACAACTGCCCGCCGGCGCCGTGCTGGTGGTGGGCGCCGGCTCATCCGGCGTGCAAATTGCCGATGAGCTGCAGCGTTCCGGGCGCCAGGTGTACCTGTCGGTCGGTGCCCACGACCGCCCGCCACGCGCCTATCGCAACCGCGACTTCTGCTGGTGGCTGGGCGTGTTGGGTGAGTGGGACCAGGCCGCGATGAAACCCGGTCGCGAGCACGTGACCATTGCCGTAAGCGGCGCCCACGGCGGCAAGACCATCGATTTTCGTGAGCTCGCCCAGCAAGGCATGACCCTGGTCGGCCTCACCCAAGCCTTCGACGGCAACGTCGCGCGCTTCCAAGCCAACCTGGTTGAAAACCTGGCCCGTGGCGACGAGAACTACCTGGCTTTGCTGGATGCGGCGGACGCCTACATCGAGCGCAACGGCCTCGACTTGCCCGTGGAGCCCCAAGCGCGCCGCGTATTCCCGGATGCCGAGTGCATCAAAAACCCGATCCTGGAGCTGGACCTGGCCAAGGCCGGTATCACCTCGATCATCTGGGCCACCGGGTTTGCCGTGGATTACAGCTGGCTGAAAGTCGACGCGTTTGACGCCGCCGGCAAGCCGCAGCACCAGCGCGGTGTGGCCAGCGAGTCGGGCATCTACTTCCTGGGTTTGCCGTGGCAGTCGCGCCGGGGCTCGTCGTTTATCTGGGGCGTGTGGCATGACGCCAAATACGTGGCCGACCACATCGCCATCCAGCGCCAATACCTTGAGTACCGCGAAGCCGCACCGGTTTTTCACAAGTCGCCTGTCATAGCCTGAGCACTTTTTTCGGAGTTTTTTTTGATGCCTACTCACACTCGCATCCGCATGTTCAACACCAAGGAAACCTACCCTAACCAGAGCCTCGACAACGACCTGTGCCAGGCCGTGCGTGCCGGCAACACCGTGTATGTGCGCGGCCAGGTGGGCACCGATTTTGATGGCAACCTGATTGGCCTTGGCGACCCGCGCGCCCAGGCCGAGCAAGCGATGAAAAACGTCAAGCAACTGCTCGAAGAGGCCGGTTCCGACCTGAGCCATATCGTCAAGACCACCACCTACCTGATCGACCCGCGCTACCGTGAGCCGGTGTACCAGGAAGTCGGCAAGTGGCTTAAAGGCGTGTTCCCGATCTCCACCGGGCTGGTGGTGTCGGCCCTGGGCCAGCCACAGTGGCTGATGGAAATTGACGTGATCGCCGTGATCCCCGAATAAGGAGCTGCCCATGACCTTTTCAATCGCCGCCCGTTGTGCGGACACCGGCCAACTGGGCATCGCGATCAGCTCCTCGAGCATCGCCGTGGGCGCCCGCTGCCCATGGCTGCGGCCCGGCGTGGGCGCAGTGTCGACCCAGAACATCACGTTACCGGCCCTCGGCCCCGACGTGCTCGATTTATTGGAACAAGGCCTGGACCCTGCGGCCGCCGTCGACAAAGCCCTGACGAGCAACGGCTACAGCCAATACCGACAACTGACGGCGATTGATCACCTGGGCCGCAGTGTGCATTTCAGTGGCAGCGAAACCCTCGGCACCCACAATGCCGTGTCGGGCGAACAGTGTGTGGCGGCGGGCAATATGCTCGCCGACCGCGCGGTGATCGAGGCGATGGTGCACGCCTTCGAACACGGCGAAGGCCAGCTTGCCGATCGATTGCTGGCGGCGATGCACGCCGCCATCAACGCCGGTGGCGAAGCCGGGCCGGTGCATTCCGCTGCACTGGTGGTGGTGGGCGAACTGACCTGGCCGATCATCAACCTGCGCGTGGACTGGGCCGATGAGCAGCCCATCGCCGAACTGCAAAAGCTCTGGGATGCCTACCGCCCGCAAGTGCAGGACTACATCGACCGCGCCCTCGCCCCCGACCGCTCGCCGGGCTACGGCGTGGCCGGAGACGAGCGATGAGCCGCAGCCGCGAACTGCTGCAGACGCTGGTGGGCTTTGATACCACCAGCCGCGAGTCCAACTTGCTGCTGATCGAATTTGTGCGCGATTACCTCGCAAGCTTCGGCGTGGCCAGCGAACTGGTCTACAACGAGGAACGCAGCAAGGCCAACCTGTTCGCCAGCATCGGCCCGGTGCAATTGCCGGGCATTGTGCTGTCGGGGCATACCGATGTGGTGCCGGTGGACGGCCAACCGTGGACTGTGCCGCCGTTTGCGCTGACCGAGCGCGACGGCAAGCTGTTTGGCCGCGGCACGGCGGATATGAAGGGTTATATCGCCTGCGTGCTGGCGTTGGTGCCAGCGTTGGTGAAAGCCAACTTGCGTATCCCGGTGCATATCGCCCTGTCTTACGACGAAGAAGTCGGCTGCCTGGGTGTGCGCTCGTTGCTCGCAGTGCTGGAGCAGCGGCCGGTGAAACCGATGCTGTGCATTATCGGTGAGCCGACCGAGCTGAAACCGGTGCTCGGCCACAAGGGCAAACTGGCGATGCGTTGCGATGTGCATGGCGAGGCGTGCCATTCGGCGTATGCGCCGTATGGGGTGAATGCGATTGAGCACGCCGCCGAGTTGATTGGCGAACTGGGGCGCATTGGCCTGCGGCTGCGCGAGCAACAGGACCCGCGGTTTGACCCGCCGTTCAGCACGGTGCAGACCGGCGTGATTACGGGCGGCAAGGCCTTGAATATCGTGCCTGCCGACTGCCGCTTTGATTTTGAAGTGCGCGCATTGCCGTCGATGGACCCGGGTGAAGTGGCTGAGGAGCTGCAAGCCTATGCCATGCAGCAGGTGTTGCCGCGTATGCAGGCCGTGAGTAAACAGAGCGCGATTCGGTTTACTGAGCTTTCGGCATATCCGGGATTAGTCACCGACGAGCGCAGCCAGGCAGCGGAGTTGATCGCAGCGTTCAGTGGCTCGCGGGACTTCGGCACCGTGGCGTTTGGCACCGAAGGTGGGTTGTTTGATGCGGTGGGCATACCCACGGTGGTGTGCGGGCCGGGGAGCATGGACCAGGGGCATAAGCCGGATGAGTTTGTGAGCCTCGAACAGTTGGCTGGGTGTGATGCCATGCTGGCGCGCATGCTCGACTCAATCCGCGCCTAAGCCACCTCCCTACCAAACACCACAGTTCAACTGTGGGAGCCGGGCTTGCCCGCGATGGCGGTGTATCAGATGGCCCATACTCAGCTGGCCCACCGCTATCGCAGGCAAGCCAGCTCCCACATTTTTTGCCCTGTGTTCCAGTCCAGGCACCGCACAACCTGTGGGAGCCGGGCTTGCCCGCGATGGCGGTGTATCAGGTGGCCCATTCTCAGCTGGCACACCGCTATCGCAGGCAAGCCAGCTCCCACATTTTTTGCCCTGTGTTCCAGTCCAGGCACCGCACAAC
>NZ_LJSB01000166.1:0-267 GCF_002742565.1 Pseudomonas sp. 2995-3
CGTAATACCCGTATGCATGGTTATTCGTCAACCATTCCATATCTTTGAAGTGCGTTGAGCGGTTATAAGAGCTCAAATTTTCAAAGCGCGCCGTCATTACGATTGCGTCTGTAGGACAAACTTCTGTACAAAAATAACAGAGGATACATCCTTGAAAGTCAATATTGTAAGTATCTATTATTTTTTTCTTTGGATTCTCTTCGTCTTTTTTACCAGTAAGTGTAATGACATCTGTTGGACAAATGTTTACACATAAGTTACAGACGA
>NZ_LJSB01000167.1:0-440 GCF_002742565.1 Pseudomonas sp. 2995-3
GTGACCATTGGTGGCGGTTCGGTGGTGGTGCGTGAGATTCGCAGCGGCAAGACGCCTGGCGTCGGGTTGGCGGTTACGGCGTTGTTGATGCTAAAGGGTGGCAAAGGCAAGTTCTTCAGCAAGTTGCCGTGCATGTTGGTCAGCGGCGCCACTTCGATGGCCATCAGCAGCGCGATGGGCGCTGCGGCCAACGCCGCGATGGGCTCGTCGAACCCGGTGCATGCCGCGACGGGTGCGAAGGTATTGGGCGACGTCGACGACCTGGATTTCGTGCTGCCGGGTATCCTCCCGATTGACTGGCAGCGCTTCTACAACAGCCGCGATGAGCGCCCGGGCAGCCTGTTTGGCGTCGGCTGGAGCGTACCCTACGAAGTATGCGTCGACATTCAGCCGCATCCCGAGGGCGGCGAAACGCTCGTGTATACCGACGAGCAGGGGCG
>NZ_LJSB01000168.1:0-326 GCF_002742565.1 Pseudomonas sp. 2995-3
ATTTAATATATTTGGTGCAACCTTGCCAACCTTTCCTTTGTAGGAACGATACTTTCTCATACGTACAAGGCACTTTAAACCTAACTCTTTCATAATACGTTGAACTTTTTTATGATTAATTTTGTGTCCTTTTGCAGTCAGTTCATCACGAATACGCCGATAACCATAACGACCTTTATGCTCATCGTAAATAGATTGAATTAATACTTTCACTTCTGCATCTGGATCAGGACGATTTAAAGTATTCACCCAATAATAATAAGTACTACGCGGAATGGCGGCGATCTGTAAAAGTGATTTCACCGGAAATTCATGCCTTAATTCAT
>NZ_LJSB01000169.1:0-268 GCF_002742565.1 Pseudomonas sp. 2995-3
GTACATGATAAAGATTTTAGTTTTAATGAAATCTTAGATGATATTGCTGTTTTAATGTCGGATAGCGATGAAAAGATTAAATTAACGCCTACAAATATCAATGCTGCATTTGATCAATTTATTAGTCAGGTTATTACTACAAATAAATTTACTGCAGAAGAATTAGTAAACATTTTTATTACCGTGGCTACTGATCGTAAAACTAAAGTGTTTTTTAATCCAAATACGTCACAGATAAAGGTTAATGATTATACTGTTTCAATTAATA
>NZ_LJSB01000170.1:0-313 GCF_002742565.1 Pseudomonas sp. 2995-3
GAAAGTAACGTTCAGTCTATCTTTCTATCACATACCCAAATTTTTAAAGAACGATCTAATCAAAGACTAGAAATCAACATTCATCATCAACCTGATGGAATGCTCATTTCTAAGCTTTCTTAACGTAGAAGCAGTAGTGGTGGAGCCAAACGGGATCGAACCGTTGACCTCCTGCGTGCAAGGCAGGCGCTCTCCCAGCTGAGCTATGGCCCCGTATTTCTACAGGCGTTTCCCACACAAAATTGGTGGGTCTGGGCAGATTCGAACTGCCGACCTCACCCTTATCAGGGGTGCGCTCTAACCAACTGAGCTA
>NZ_LJSB01000171.1:0-299 GCF_002742565.1 Pseudomonas sp. 2995-3
ATTTTCTTCCTGCAAAATTCCATTAATTCTATCCACATCTGCTTCTATTTCTTCTTTACTAGAATCTCCCCAAGGACTATACGTAATTGAATATGGATTAACCTCCAATACCCCTTTAGTAAGAATGGATTGGAATCCAAATAATGTTCCGATGGCACTAAACGCAACTGTTGAAATGACAGCCACCATAAAGAATGTCCTTGCATTATCCTTCAGACGAAAGGAGAGATCTGAGAAAAGTAACATATTTGTTTTCCGCCAAAAAAACACTTTATTATTTTTTAATAGACGTACAATAT
>NZ_LJSB01000172.1:0-57088 GCF_002742565.1 Pseudomonas sp. 2995-3
CAGACCAGCCGATGGCAACTGTTATCGGGAAACCAAACCCCCGTCAGCTGCCCATATTTGTTGTAGCTGTAGTCCGTAATATTGCCGTCAGGATCGGTCTTGCGAATGACGTCGCCCTGATCGTTACGCTCATACTTCCAAACGGCCTCACCACGGCGTACAACCCGCACGAAACCGTTGTCATGCTCGTAGGACGTCGGCTCATCGTCCCCCGGAAACAGCGCCACCAAGCGTCCGGCGTCGTCGTACTGATACGCCGTCACCGCCCCAAGCGGGTCCTGCTCGACCGTCAGCCGGCCCTTGTCGTCATAAGACTTGAAGTGCTCAGCACCGTCCGGATCAATGCGCTGCACCAGCCGCGCACGGTCATCGTGGACATACACTTCCCGGCTGCCATCAGCGTTATGCACCGTGACACGGCCGTCGTCACCCCAGGCATACCGCGTATCCATCTGCGAAAAGCTGGCCCAGTGCCGAACACATCGGGAGGCCTTACCCGCCCGTTCCCATTCCCAAAAGAAGCTCGCCCCACCGGCCAACCCACGCTCAAGAATGACGTGCTGCTCGTCGTACCGATAAACCTCGCTTTCGCCTACAGCATTGGTCGCAGAAACCAGTCGGCCAAGGTCGTCATAGGCGTAGGAAACAACCTTCTGCTCCGTCACCCATTCAAACGGCTCATGCCCTTTGGCCCGATGAACCTGATAGTCCACCGCCACAATGCGGCCAAATTCATAACGCAGAAACAGCGAGCGACCTACACCATTGTCCAGCCGCTCAACCCGCCCCAAACGATCGCGGAAAACCCGCAACCGGTTGTCATATGCATCGCTGATGGCTGTCAGCACACCCTCTTGAAAGTGGTAGAACCGCGACGCCTGGGCCAGCACCAGTTCATCGGGCAAATCGCCCAAGTAGATCGCCGCTTCAGCCAAGCTATTGGTAATCGCCGGTCGAGCAGCGGAGGGCAGCACAAACTCGGTACGACGATTCTCATGATCCGTCCACACCACCGAATCACCGGAAACAGAAAGCCGCTGCGCCAGCGAATGGCTCCAGCCAAACCCCAACCCGCCATCCACTTCCACCGCACTGGTGCGATACAGCCGTGTCCACTCAAACGGCAAGACCCCATCCAACGTGCCATCGGTGAGGGTCAGCAATTCCTCGCCGGTGACCATCGACACCGGGCAACCGTGGGTGACGGTTTTGTCCGCAGGTGCCGCCGCATCGCCATTCAGATTCTTGCCCGAAGCCGGCACATCATCCACAGGTTCCTGGCGCACCAACGCGGTCTGCTGCGTCTTGCTGCGCACCGCCGGCACCGGGTTGGCAACCAACTGGTCCCCAGCCTTCAACGGCGCAACCGGCACGGTCTTGATCGGCGTCGGGGCACTGCCCAGCAAGATCGGCTTGGCCGCCTCGACATGCTCACCCAAGCGAGATTTACCGAATTGCCCGGCCAGTTGCTCCAACCACCGGCGCGCGCGCCGAGACTTGATGCCGCCCAGCACCTGGGCGCTCATGCGTATCGCAATCCCCATACCGCCCGTGGCCAGGGCCAGCACCAGGTTAATCAGCACGTCGGCGCTGATCTCACCCAGCAACTCGTTCATGTAGGCAGGCGGCAACAACCGCATCCAACTGACCATGGCCGACAGGTAGATAAACAGCAGCGGCTCATCGCTGAGCACCAACAGGCCTTTTTCAAGCGCCTCGGCGCTGGCATTCAGCAGCTGTTCAAACTCGGCCTGGGACAGATAACTCAGCAGCTTTTCAGCGTTATCCAACGGGTGTGCAAGCCACTCAAATAGCTGCTTGAGGCTGTCCCATAGTGAGTACAGCGCCTGGCCAAACCCTTTGGCGTAAGCCTGGTCCAGCATGAGATAACGCTTGAGGACATTGGCCTCGGAGTAGTCCTGCCACAGTGGCGCAAATGTGCCGCTCCACTCGCTGCGCAGCCAGCCTTCCAGCGGTTCGATGACCGACTGATAGGAGGCATACAACGCCTTGAAATACGCAGGCGAAACGTCGGGGTAAAAGTTGACCCGGTACTGCTGGTTGCGATCACATTCGGTGATTTCGAGAATGCCGCTGGGGCCAATAGTTTTGCGGATCGGCTCGCCCAGTGGGCCGCCATTGGGGTCTACGCGTTGCAGCACCACCGGCGTATTGCCGATGGGCACAAAGCGCGTGCTCTGGAACATATGCACCAGGGTCAACGTGCCGCTGGCCTGGCAGGTGGCGACGGTGGTGCTGGGAATGATCGAGCGGTTGATCGGCGCCACCAGCGCCACTTCGTTGCCGACCTTGAACACCTGTTCGACGTCCAGCGCTGAAAAGCTGAAAAAGCTTTCCGCCCAGGCATCGTAGGTATTGAGGCAGCGTCTGAAATCGCCGAGAACGGACTCAACGTCCCGCGTTTTTGAATCCATGGCCGCCAGCACCAGCAGGCCAATGGTCTGGCCGGTGGCGGCGATCAAAAGACAACCCTATAAGTCGGAAAAACCATCTGCAATCCCTCGCACTGTGTGATCAGGCGAAGGACTTTGCAGAGATTTTCAGGACAACTCTGTAGAGCTTATCCGGTGGTTACGTGGGAAGTTTCAACGGCCTTCGTGCGCTCCCGCCCAAGCACCAGGCTGCACAGCGCCGGCAGGAACAACAGCGTCAACACGGTGCCTACCAGCACCCCGCCAATCAGCACGTAGGCCAGGGACGACCAGAACACCGACAGCGTCAACGGAATAAACGCCAGCGCCGCCGCCAATGCGGTCAGGATCACCGGCCGCGCCCGGCGCACGGTGGCTTCGATAATCGCCTCGCGCACTGCCATGCCATGGTCCTGGTTCTGGCGGATCTGGTCGGTAAAGATCAGCGTGTTGCGCATCAGAATGCCGCCAATCCCGATCAGGCCCAGAATCGCATTAAACCCGAACGGCTGGTTGAACAGCAGCAAGGTCGGCACTGCGCCAATCAAGCCCAGCGGCGCCGTGGCGAAGACCATGAACATCACGCCAAACGAGCGCACCTGGAACATGATCACCGTGAGGGTCAGCAAAATCATGATCGGGAACAGTGCCGCCAGCGCCACGTTGGCCTTGGCGCTTTCTTCCACTGGGCCGCCGATCTCGATCTGGTAACCGGCGGGCAGCTTGGCGATCAAGGGTTGCAGGTCTTTGTATACGGCCATTTCCACGTCGGGCGGTTGCACGCCGTCGATGATGTCGGCGCGCACTTCCACGGTGCTTGCACGGTTGCGCCGCTTGAGGATCGGCTCTTCCATCACCGCCTGGAAGTGCCCGACCTGGGCCAGCGGCACCGAGGTGCCGGCGCTGTTGGTGAGGGTCATGTTGTTGAGGTTGCCGAGGTTCTCGCGCTGGTTGCCCTGGGCACGCGCGACCACCGACACGGTGCGGTTGCCTTCGCGCACTTCGGTGATCGGGTTGCCGCTGAGCAAGGCGTTGAGCTGGGATTTGACCTCGTTGGGCGTGAAGCCCAGCAGGCGCAGGCGGTCCTGGTCCAGCACCAGCCGATAACCGCTGGTGCGTTCGCCCCAGTCGAGGAAAGCGTCCCTGGTCAGCGTGTTGGCCGCCACGACGCGGCGCACGTCTTCGGACACCCCGCGCAGCACATCCAGGTTCGGCCCGGACACACGAAACACCACCGGGAACGGCACCGGCGGGCCAAACAGCAATTGCGTGACGCGCACCCGCGCTGCCGGGAATTCACCGGCGGCAATGCGTTCACGCATGCGCACTTTCAATGCGTCACGGGCATGGGAGTCCGGGGTTTGCACAATCAGTTTGGCAAACGCCGGGTCGGGCAGTTCGGGGTTCAGCGACAGGAAAAAGCGTGGCGCACCGCCGCCCACATAGGTGTCGACCAGGCTGGTTTGCGGTTCTTGCAGCAAGGCTTTTTCCAGCTGCGCCGCCACCGCTTCGGTGCTTTTGAAGGCGCTGCCGGGCGGCATGTACACCTCAAGGATCAGCTCGGAACGGTCGGAGTTGGGGAAAAACTGCTTCTTCACCACGCCCATGCCCAGCACGCACAGTACAAAGGCACCGACCACCAGGCCAGTGACCAGCCAGCGTTGGCGCACACAGGCTTCGACCAGGCTGCGCAGTTTCTGGTAATAACGGCCGGCGTAAATCGCGTCATGACCGCCTGGCACCGGTTTGATCTGCGGCAGCAACTTCACGCCCAGGTACGGCGTGAACACCACGGCCACCAGCCAGGACGAGATCAGCGCAAAGCCGACGATCCAGAAGATATTGCCGGCATATTCGCCGGCGCCGGAGCGGGCAAAACCCACCGGCAGAAAGCCGATGATGGTCACCAAGGTGCCGGTGAGCATCGGCGCCGCAGTGGAACTCCAGGCAAACGTGGCGGCGTGAATCCGGTCAAACCCTTCTTCGAGTTTTACCACCATCATCTCGATGGCGATGATCGCATCGTCCACCAGCAAACCCAGGGAAATAATCAGCGCGCCCAAGGTAATGCGGTCAAATTCACGCCCGGTGAGCAGCATGATCACAAACACCACCGACAAGGTCAGCGGCACCGCGGCGGCCACCACCAGCCCGACGCGAAAGCCCAGGGCCAACAGGCTGATTACCATCACTACGGCCAGGGCGACGAAGAATTTGAGCATGAACTCATTCACCGCCAGGCTGATGTTTTTCGCCTGGTCGGAGACCTTGGCGAAGTTCACGCCCAGCGGCAGGTCCGCCTGGATTCTGGCTTCCTGGGCCTTGAGGCTTTTGTCCAGTTCCAGGCCGTTCCAGTGCTTCTCCATGATCACGCCAAGCATCAGCGCCGGGTCGCCCTGATGGCGGATGCGATAGCTGGGCGGGTCTTCATAACCACGGCTCACGGTCGCCACATCGGCAATGCGCAGTACGCGGCCGTTGACTTCCAGCGGTACGTTTTCGATCAGCGCCAGGCTGTCGAAGGCGCCGTCGATGCGAATATAGGCACGCGCGCCGGCGGTTTCGACAAACCCCGACGGCGCCACCGCGTTTTGCGCGGCGAGGGCGGCGAAGATCTGGTCCGGCTTGATGCCCAGCGTGGCCAGGCGCTCATAAGAGAACTCGACAAATATCCGCTGCGCCTGCTCGCCGAGGATATTGACCTTCTTCACGCCCGGCAGGTTGAGCAAGCCCTGGCGCAAGTCTTCGGCCATCTGCACTTGCTGGCGATGGGGCAGGTGCTCGGCTTCCAGCGCATACAGGGCGAAATACACATCGGAATATTCGTCATTGAAGAACGGCCCGATCACTCCTTTGGGCAGTTTCGCCGCTTCGTCGCTGAGCTTTTTGCGGGTCTGGTAGAACAGGTCCTGGATCTCACTGGGGCGCGTGGATTCCTTGTAGGTCATGCGCATCGACACAAAACCCGGCTGGGCGATGGTCTCGACGCGGTCGTAGTAGTCCAGTTCCTGCAGGCGTTTTTCCAGGCGGTCGGCGACTTGCTCCTGCATCTCCTGGGCGGTGGCGCCGGGCCAGGCGGCGGTGATGGTCATGACCTTGACGGTAAACGACGGGTCTTCAGCGCGCCCCAGCTTGCCGAACGAGAAGATCCCGGCGGCGAGGATCGCAATGATCAGAAACAGCGTGACGGCGCGGTGCTTTACCGCCAGTTCGGAGAGGTTGATGCCGCGCATGCTCAGTGGTCCTGTTTACGGTTGAGGGCCAGTGCCTGGGCCGGCAGCAGGCGCACGGTGTCGCCGCTGTGCAGCAAGTGCGCGCCAAGAGCGACGACGATCTGGCCGGGCGTTACGCCACTGTCGAGCAGCGCGTCTTCCTGGCCGAGGCTGGCGACGTTGACGGGGGCGAAGCTGACCTTGTCGTCCGCGCCAATCACCCACACGCCGGTGCCTTGCCCCGCATCCTGCAACGCGCCGATGGGCACGCGGGTTTGCTGGGCCTGGCCATTGCCTTGCAGGCGTACGGTGATGGTGGAGCCGAGGGCAAAACGGTCGACGGCGCCATGCAGCACGTAGCGTGCGCGGTAGGTGCGGGTGGTGGGGTCGGCGCTGGCCGACAGCTCGCGCAGGGTGGCTGTCACGGCCTGGTCCTGTGCGCCGAACGGGAAGGCCAGGGCTTTTTGCGCGGCTTGGTCGCGCTGGTTTTCCGGCAGGTTGACGATGGCTTCGCGGGCGCCGTCGTGGGCCAGGCGCGCCACGATCTGGCCTTCGGCGACCACTTGGCCGCGATCCACGCGCACATCGGTGATGATGCCGTCGCCGTCGGCCTTGAGCACCGAGTAAGTGCGGCGGTTTTCGATCTGGCTGGCATCCGATTGCGCCGCGGCCAGTTCGGCTTCGGCCACGCGCAGGTTGGTCGCCGACTGGTCGAAGATCTGCCGCGACACGGCGCCGGTGCTGGCCAGGCGCTGGTAACGGTTTTCGTCATCACGGCGCTGGCGCAATTGCGCCTGGGCAGCGTTGACGCGGTTTTTGGCCGAGCGCAGGGCCAGTTCGAAGTCGCCGATGTCCAGCACCAGCAAGGTGTCACCACGGGCGACGTGCTGGCCGGGGTCGATCTTGCGTTCGATGACTTTGCCGCTGACCCGGAAGCCCAAATCGCTTTCGGTGCGCGCCGCGACCACGCCGGTGTAGGCGCTTTGCTGGGTGCCGGCGGCCTCTACCTTGGCGGCCAGAACGGGACGCGGCAGCGGCACTTCAGCAGCGGTGTCGGCCTTGCTGTTGCAGCCGCTGAGGATAATCAACAGGGCCAGGGGCGTGAGAAGACGCAGGGGAAGAGGGTGCATGACGGGCTCCAGGGGTGGCCAATGGATAAAAAATTATGGACATAATTTTTTTCTCATATTATGGTCGAAATATAAATTAATCCAGCCCCCGGATATTCCTTATGTCGAACGCCCCGGCCCCCTCACGAAGCCTGTTGTTTTTACTGATGGCGCTCACCGCACTCGGTGAAGTCTCGACCCAATTGCTCATCCCCGGCCTGGGCGCCATCGAGCAGGCACTGGCGGCGCCAGCGGGTTCGGCGTTGATGGCGTTGTCGGCATTTGTGGCTGCATTTGGCCTTGGGCAATTGCTGTTCGGGCCGCTGTCGGACCGCATCGGCCGTCGCCCCGTGCTACTTGGCGGCCTGGCGCTGTATGTGCTGGCGACCCTGTCGATGCTGCTGGTCAGCGACATTCAACAGTTCATTGCCGCCCGCGTGCTGCAAGGCCTGGGCGCCTGCGCCGCGCTGGTGCTGGCGCGCACGGTGGTGCGTGATGTGTGGAAGGCCGAAGCGGGGCCGGCGCTGGCGTTGACCATGATCGGCATGCTCTACGCCATCGTCGTGGCGCCGATGATCGGTGGCCTGCTGATCAAGCTGCTGGGCTGGCAGGCGCCGATCGTGCTGGCGCTGGTGATCGGCAGCGTGGTGCTGGTGTTGGCGCTGCTGTTCTTTCGCGAGAGCAATCACTTTCTGGACCCCAAGGCCGGGCATTGGCGCACCCTCGGCGGCCAATACCTGGATCTGCTCAAGGGCCGCCAGTATCGGGCGTACGCGGTGGCGTTGGCCTGTACCTACGGCGCGATGTTCGCGGTGATCGCGGGTTCATCGGCGGTATTTATCAACCTGCTGGGGTTCAGCAGCCTTGAGTACGGGCTTAATTTTGGCCTGATCGTGTCGATGCTGATCGTTGGCTCTACCTACACCCGGCGCAATATCCTGCGCCTGGGGCCGCAACGCATTGTGTCGATGGGCGTGACGCTGGTCGCCATCGGCGGGATTCTAGCGGTGGTGATTTACGAGCTGTTCGGCCTGTCGGCGCTGGGCCTGGATATTCCGGTGGCGTTGGTCACCCTCGGCGGCGGCCTGGTGTTGCCGGGCTCTGTCACGGGCGGGGTGATGCCCAACGCCCATCGTGCGGGGTTGGCGGCGGGGTTGATGGGCTTTTCGCAGATGTTTGGCGCGACGTGCAGTGGCCTGTTGCTGAGCCATCTGCGTGATGGCAGTGCCACGCCGATGATCATGATCCAGGCGAGCTTTGCGGTTTCGGCGTTTGTGGCGTTCCACCTGCTGCGCCAGCGCCAAGCGCTGCTGGCCGCGGCTTGATCGTTCCCACGCTCTGCGTGGGAATGCCGCCCCGGACGCTCCGCGTCCCGCTCTGGCAGTCGTGACGCAGAGCGTCACTGGATGCATTCCCACGCGGAGCGTGGGAACGATCAGCGGTCAGGCCATGTCGCTGTGCGCGAATTCCTCGCCGAGAAAATCAATCAGGGTGCGCACCGACGGCAACAGCCCACGGCGCGAAGGGAAAATCGCGTGCACGATCCCGGTCCTTGGCGACCAACCCGGGATCAAGTTGACCAGGCGCCCGGCAGCAATGTCCTCGCGCACCACCACACTCGGCAGGTGCGCAATACCCACCCCGGCACACACCGCGTGGCGCAACGCCAACAGGTCATCGGTGATCATCCGTGGGAAATGCCGGATCACCGCGCTGGCGCCGTTCTCGCCAAACAATTCCCACTGGTACTCACGCTGCGCCGAGCCCCAATACACGCTCGGCAACCCATTCAAATCCCCCGGCAACGGCGGGTTGGACAGGCGCGACACCAACGCCGGGCTGCCCACCAGGCACTGCGTGCTGTTGCCAAGCACCTTCATCACCAGATCGGTGTCTTCCAAGGGCGGAAAGCGAATGCGCAGGGCGATGTCGAAGCCTTCGTGAATCACATCCACGCGCCGGTTGGTGCTCTCCAGGTGCAACTCCACCAGCGGGTACTTGAGCATATAGCGGGTCAGCATCGGCCCGACCCAGGAGTTGAGCAGGGCGGTGGGGCAGCTCAAACGCACAATGCCCTGGGGCTCGGAACGGTTGCGCTCGATCACTTCGGCAGCGGCTTCGGCCTCCACCCGCATGGCCAGGCAGCGCTGGTAATAGACCTGGCCGATTTCGGTGAGCGAACAATGCCGGCTGGTGCGGTTGATCAGGCGCACACCCAGGCGCTCTTCGAGCTCGCTGATACGCCGGCTGAGCTTCGATTTAGGCATGTCCAGCGCGCGGCCCGCGGCGGCAAAACCACGGTGCTCGACCACTTGGGTGAAGTAATAGAGGGTGTTGAGGTCTTCCACTATCGTTCTCCAAATAGAACGCTAAGGGTTATTTTTGCCGTCTAGCGCGGTAAAGGTAGCGGATTTAAGCTGTGTACATGCACTGCTTTCACGCCTTTGGAGAAACGCCATGAAAAATATCATCGGTATCTACACCAGCCCACGCAGCCATTGGGTAGGCGACGGCTTTCCGGTTCGCACGCTGTTTTCCTACGACACCATGGGCAAGCACATCAGCCCGTTCCTGTTGCTGGACCACGCCGGGCCGGCCGATTTCACCCCGACCCAAGCACGTCGTGGCGTCGGCCAGCACCCGCATCGCGGCTTTGAAACCGTGACCATCGTCTACAAGGGCGAAGTCGAGCACCGCGATTCCACCGGCGCTGGCGGCACCATCGGCCCAGGCGATGTGCAATGGATGACGGCGGCCAAAGGCATCCTGCATGAGGAGTTCCACTCCGCAGCGTTTGCCCAAAAGGGCGGCGCGCTGGAAATGGTGCAGTTGTGGGTCAACCTGCCGGCCAAGGACAAAATGACCGATGCCGGCTACCAGACCATCCTCGACGGCGATATCCCGTCATTACCGCTGGCCGACAACGCCGGCAGCTTGCGCCTGATTGCCGGTGAGTTTGCCGGTAAACAAGGCCCGGCCCGCACCTTCACGCCGATCGACGTGTGGGATGTGCGCCTCAATGCCGGTAAGTCTGTGACCCTCGACCTGCACGCCGGGCGCAACACCGCGCTGGTAGTGCTCAAAGGCACGGTGCAGGTCAATGGCCAGGAACTGGTGCGCGAAGGGCAACTGGCGTTGTTCGAACGCGACGGCGACCAACTCGCCCTGGAGTCGAACAACGATGCGATGTTCCTGCTGCTCAGCGGCGAACCCATCGACGAGCCTATCGTCGGCCACGGCCCGTTCGTGATGAACACCGAGCAAGAGATCCACCAGGCTTTTGCTGACTTCCAATCAGGCCAGTTCGGCCAGATGCATCACTGATTCACCCCCGCAACACCCAACCCAGATAGCCAGGCCGGTTTACCGGCCAAGGATGGCTGTCGCCCATGGAAAAGAGGAAGCACTCATGACTACTCCCTACAAACGTCTGGACAAGGACAACGCCGCCGTTCTGCTGGTTGATCATCAGGCTGGCCTGCTGTCTCTGGTGCGAGATATCGAACCGGACAAGTTCAAGAACAACGTGCTGGCCCTGGCTGACCTGGCCAAGTACTTCAAGCTGCCAACCATCCTCACCACCAGCTTCGAAACCGGCCCCAACGGCCCACTGGTACCGGAGCTGAAGACACTGTTCCCGGACGCGCCGTACATTGCGCGCCCTGGCCAGATCAATGCCTGGGACAACGAAGATTTCGTCAAGGCGGTCAAGGCCACCGGCAAGAAACAACTGATCATAGCCGGTGTGGTAACCGAGGTTTGCGTGGCGTTCCCTGCGTTGTCGGCTCTGGCTGAAGGGTTTGAGGTGTTCGTGGTGACGGACGCATCCGGCACCTTCAACGAAATCACCCGCGATTCGGCCTGGGACCGAATGTCGGCCAACGGCGCGCAACTGATGACCTGGTTCGGCCTGGCCTGTGAGCTGCACCGCGACTGGCGCAACGATATCGAAGGCCTGGGCACCTTGTTTGCCAACCATATCCCGGACTATCGCAACTTGTTTACCAGCTATAACGCGCTGACTGGCGCCAAGTAAGCGCAAGACCCAAGGGTTGCCACATACCCCATGTGTGGAGCGGGTTAGTGTGGGAGCTGGCTTGCCTGCGATGGCATCACCTCGGTTTATCAGTCATACCGAGGTGTCCGCATCGCAGGCAAGCCAGCTCCCACACAAAGCCTGTTCCCACATTTTGTTATTCAGTATTGCCGATTCATGCGATCTTCTCGCCATACACCCTGGAGTCGCCTGGATGCCCTCATTTATCGCTGATCACCCGATGCTGTGCGCCGTGGCGCTGATCTTTATCGACATCGCTGTGTGGCGGCTTATTTCCGCCAACCTCGCCAACTGGAAGCTGGCGGCGCGCCTGGCGATCTTTGCGGTGTTCAGCGCCGTGCTGTTCAACGACGGCATGAACCCCATGCAGCTTGCGCCCTATGGCGACAACACCGCCTTGCACCTGGCGGCCACGGCGTTGCAGATCGGCTGGTGGCTGTTCGCAGCGCGCACCCTCACGGTATTGCTCGGCACGGTCATGATGAATCGCGTCGGGCACGGCGGGCGCTTGCTGCAAGACCTGCTGGGCGCAGTGATCTTCCTGATCGCGATCATCGCCGCCATGGCCTATGTGCTCGACTTGCCGGTCAAGGGCGTGCTCGCTACCTCCGGCGCGGTGGCGATCATCGTCGGCCTGGCGCTGCAAAGCACCTTGAGCGACGTGTTTTCCGGGATCGTGCTCAACACCACCAAGCCGTATCAGGTGGATGACTGGATCTCCATCGACGGCACCGAAGGGCGCGTCACTGACATCGACTGGCGTGCCACACGCCTGCAAACCTCCCAGGGCAGCATGGCGGTGATCCCCAACTCCCTGGCGGCCAAGGCCAAGATCATCAACTTCTCACGCCCGGCGGACATGTTCGGCCTGGCGGTCAGCCTGCAAGTCAGCCCGCATGCGCGCCCGCAAACCGTGATCGAAGCGCTGGAGCGCGCGATGCAAGGCTGCCGGCCATTGTTGACCAAGCCCGCGCCCAGCGTGGCGTTCAAGGCTTCAGCCAGTGGCGGCGTGGAATACGAGATCAGCGGGTTTGTGCCGGCCATGGGCCAAAAGCGCGAAGTGCGTAACCAGCTTTACGACCTGGCGTTCCGCCACCTGCAAGCAGCGGGCGTGGGCCTGCTGTCGGCCACTGAAAGCAGCGCGCCGCCGGTGATGTCCCACGCACGGGCATTGCTGGAGCGTTCGTCGATTTTCTCCACGTTGCGCCAAGAGGAAAAAGACACCTTCAGCCAGAACATGACCCTGCACACCTACCGTGCCGGCGAGATGATCCTGCCGGCGGGGGAGGTCAGCGACCATTTGTTTATCGTCGAGTCCGGCGTGGTCTCGGTGATGTTGATCAAGGATGGCCACACGTTCGAAGCCGGGCGCATGGGGCCGGGCGAGGTGATTGGCGAGTCGGGGATTTTGTCCGATCAAGCGGCGCTGGCGGACTTCACCGCCAAGACCTTCTGCACGCTGTACCGCATCGAGAATGAATACCTCAAACCCTGCCTGGACGCGCGCCACGACATCAGCGAAGCGATGAAGGCACTGCTGGATTTCCGTGTGCACGCCGCGCAAGCCCTGACCCAGGACGCGCCGGTGGTGCCGGTCAAGAAAGGCTTTTTGCAATGGCTGCGTAACCGCGGGTTGTGAGGCCGTAACGCCATATCTTCGGGATATAACGCGATCTAAATGTGGGAGCGGGCTTGCTCGCGAATACGGTGGGTCAGTCGCCTATGCATCGACTGACACTACGCATTCGCGAGCAAGCCCGCTCCCACATTCAGACTGAGTTGTTTCAGTTGGAAGGTGCGCACCGGGTTCGGCGCGCACTGCTGGTTGCTCAATGACTCAAATACACCGGGCTGTCGGTGGACAGCGAAGCTTTTACCGCGTGGGTCATGTCGGTGATCAGCGCTTCTTCGCGGTCCTCACTTAATGCCTTGAGGGTAATGGCCACCACTTCCTGCGGGGTGCTTTTTGGCGCCTGCACATCCGCCACCATGTCAGTGTCGATATAGGCCGGGTGTACGCCGATCACCAAGGTGTTCTGCTCGCGCAATTCACCACGCAGGCCATTGGTAAGACCCCACTGCGCCGACTTGGAGGTGCTGTAGCCGCCGGAGCCGGGAGGGCTCAGCCAGCTCAGTACCGAGAGGATATTGATCAACGCGCCACCGCCGTGCCGGGCCAGGATCGGTGCAAAAGCGCGGCTCAGGCGCAAGGTGCCGAAGGTGTTCACCTCAAAGTGCTGCTGCAGGTTCTCGATGCTGTCTTCGGCCAGCAACGAGCCGTACTTGAGCCAGCCCGCGTTGTTGATCAACACGCTGACATCGCCGCACTGCTCGGCGGCGCGCTGCACGCTGGCCGGGTCGGTAATGTCCAGGGCAATCGGCGTGCTGCCGGGGATATCCACACTGGCCGGGTCACGTGCACCGGCATACACCTTGGCCGCACCCGCTGCCAGCAGCGCGGTGACAAACGCTTTGCCCAGGCCACGATTGGCACCGGTAACCAACACCACTTTTCCACGAATATCCATGATGCACTCCAGGCAACGAATTAGGTTTAATAATGAAACCGTTTTTATCTTGAGCCTGTTGGTCCTATAATGCAACCTAATATTTATGCATGCCCGGAGGCCCGACGATGAAACGCAAATGCCTGGAAGGCGACTGCTGCCCGGTCGCCCGCGCGCTCGACGTGGTGGGGGATTGGTGGACGCTGTTGATCATCCGCGACGCCTACGCCGGGGTGACGCGCTTTGGCGACTTTCAAAAACGCCTGGGCGTAGCGAAAAACATCCTCGCCACGCGCCTCAAGGACATGGTCGAACAAGGCCTGTTGCAAACCAGTGAAGTGGGCGCGCGCAGCGAATATCAACTCACCGACAAAGGCCGCGCGCTGATGCCGGTACTGGTAACCCTGGCGCAATGGGGCGAAACCTTCACGCAGCCGGCCGATGGCAGCACCCACTTGCTGGATGCGCGCTTGCTCAAGCCGCTGCGCAAGGTTGAGATCGTGTCCGAAGACGGCCGGGTGCTGGGCCTGGAAGACATCATCACCCAGATGCCAGCGGCATAACGACTGGGCCATTGTGGCGAGCAGGCTGTTGTGGCAAACAGGCTTGTTATGGAAAACAGGCTTGTTGTGGCGAGCAGGCTCGCCACAAAGGGAACATGGCGACCTGAAACGCTCTCAGGCAAAGCCTCCAAGACCTCAGGGGCATTTTCTTCAATACCACCGCAGCTCAGCCCTTTACCGTGAAGTCATCGTCACTCGGCATCACCAAAAGGAACTGCAATGAGCTTGATCATCTCCATGGCCGCCTTCGCTTTGGCCACTTCCATCACCCCCGGCCCGGTCAATGTGGTGGCGCTCAGCTCCGGCGCGCGCTTTGGCTTTGCCGCCAGCCAGAAACACGTAGTCGGCGCCGCCGTGGGCTTCACCTTGCTGCTGGTGCTGATCGGCCTGGGCCTGCATGAAGTGCTGGTGCGCTGGCCGATCCTCACCCAGTTGATCCAGTGGGGCGGGGTCGCCTTTTTGCTGTACATGGCCTGGAAACTCGCGGTCGACGATGGCCGACTCGACGCCGAAGGCACTGCCACCGCGCCATCGATGCTCTACGGCGCGATCATGCAATGGCTCAACCCCAAAGCCTGGCTGGCCTGTGTGGCGGGCATGGGCTTGTTCGTGGCCGATGGCGATGCGCGCCAAGTGTGGCTGTTTGCGGCGCTGTACCTGGTGATCTGCTACCTGTCGGTGGCGTGCTGGGCCTACGCCGGCACGTTTTTGCGGCGCTACCTGAGCAACCCGCAAGGCGTGCGGCTGTTCAACCGCTCAATGGCCGCGTTGCTGGTGGCCAGTGTGGGTTATTTGCTGATGGCTTGAGCAAGTCGCGGTACTGGCCCGGCGTAGCGGCGAAATGCAGTTTGAAGGTGCGCTGAAAATGCGCCTGGTCGGCAAACCCGGCGGCCAGGGCTACATCGGCGATCAGCTCGCCATTGCGCAATTGCGTGCGGGCAAACTGAATGCGCCGGTTGACCAGAAACGCATGGGGCGTGAGCCCGTAATACTGCTTGAACGCACGAATCAAATACGACGGCGACAGCTCGGCCGCCAGGCAAATATCCTCCAGCTTCAACGCTTCGGTGCAGTGCGCACGGATGTACTCGGCGGCGCGCTCCAGCTTGTGGTTGACCTCACGCAGCGGCGTCAAAGACGGGTTCAGGCGCTGCTGCACCTCGGTGAAATAACTCACCAGCGCACTCTCTTTCTGCAGCAACTCGGCCTGCTCATCCAACAGAATGCCGTACAGCTCGATCAGGCCGTTATACAACACCGTGTCGCGGGTATGCGGCGTATTGAACGGCCGATAACCCTGCTCGGTACTGAAACCCAGCTGGTATTGCAGGTCCGTCAGCCACGGTGTGTCGAGGTAAATCATGTGATACGACCAATGCTGGTCGTGGATCGGGTTGCACGCGTGCACATCACCGGGGTTCATCAACACCACCGTGCCGGCGCTGATCTCGAAGGTCTGCGCGCCATAGTGGTAATAACTGCGCCCGCGGGTGATGGCGCCGATGGAAAAATGCTCGTGGGCGTGACGGGTGTAAGTGACCTTGCGCCCGTCGGCGATGGTGCGTGCCTCAATGAACGGCAAGCGCTCGTCACGCCAGAAGCGTGGCGCGTGCGCGAGGTGAGGCGGGGTGTTCAGCGACATGGCGGTGGCTCCATCCCTTGAGGCGAGTTGCGATCATTGCACAGAGCGCCGGAGTCGTCAGCTTCAAAGCTGCTTGGACAAAAACACCCGGCTGCTGCCTTCGGGCTGGCAGGGTATTTCACCCAACCGCACCCACCCCTGTTTCTCGTAAAACCCCGGTGCCTGAAAACTCAGGGTGTACAGCACCGCATGCTGGCAGCCCCGGCGCCGCGCCTCGTCTTCGAAGGCCTGCAGCAACCGGCTGCCCAGGCCCGAACCGCGCAGGGCGTCGGGCAAGTGGAACAGGTCGAGGAAGGCCATGCCCAGGGTGGTTTTACCCGTGATGCCGCCCAGGATCTGCTGGGTGTCCGGGTCTTTGAGCAACACCATCAGTGGCCGCCGATCATTGGAGCCGGTGAAGGCCTCATTGAAGGCGGCGAGGCCATCGCCCAGCAGGCGCTCGGCGTCGGGGTTGGGTTGGTCGCTGATTTCAATCATGCTCATGCGTTCTCGCTCCTCAAAGCCGCTGGCGCACCATGTGCATCAGCCGTTCACCCACCTGATCAAAGCCTTTGTTCTGCGCCACCACCTGTGCGCCTTCCATCAGCAGACACAGCTCCTGCGAGCGGCCGAAGGTGTGGGCCGGGTTCGTCTAGCGCTTAGAACACCCTCCACGGAGCCTAACACCGTCAGCGACTCACACTCGCTGCCAGCCGCCCATGTTGTCGGCCTTGATTTCGAAATCGATGGCTTCGCGGTAAGCGTCGCCAAGATTGGCGTGCAGCCCCCCGCCGAGTGCTTGGGTAGGCTGCCATGTTTGTGTCTCTGGATCGAACACTTCGGCATCGTCACCGGCAGTGTCATCCATCTTGTTGCGTAAGGGGGTGTCGTTATCAATTCGGTGTTCGAGGCTGGCCCAGAGTTTGGTATTCGAATTGACCAGCGGGAAATCTGCCTGGTTTTCCGTCTTGCCCCTTGGGGACATGCTTGTATGCGAGGCCTGGGGCTCGCGATCCAAGGGAGCACGGTGAGCTGCCTCATGCATGTGTTGGATGTGCGAAGGGGGAGTGTAGGGCGTACGGGTGATTGGAAACATGGACGTACCTCGGCGATCTTTAAGAAAAAGTATCGCCAGAACCTGATCCGGCGATTCCTTTCGAAAACTACAGAGCCCTGCCAAGGCATTCAATAAGGTGATTTTTTGCAGATGTAACTGCTCAAAACTGCTGGTGACTGCGCTCATGTAACGATGGGTGCGGTCTATAGGCCGTGGCTCAAAACCGCGTATGACGTTTCAATTTGGCTATCAGAAAAGGCAATAGAGGCGAGCTTCTTACCTGTTGCAACACAGCTGCCCGTTCAATGATGGCTGGCGGGCGTAAATCCCGTTACATAAACACGACCAGAAAGTTAACGGCCTAAAGGCCCATCACCATCTCATGCCACGCCATCCCGCCATGCTCCGACGGCGACGGCTGCACATAGCCGTAACCCATGCGCGTATACAACGGTACATGCTGCTCCTTGCACATCAAATGAATCGTTTGCTTGCCCATCGCACGCATGCGCTGCACAAACTCAGTCATCAGCAGTTTGGAATAGCCCTTACCCTGCTGCGCCGGGTCGACCACCACCGACATGATCACCACATTCGGCGCCTCGGCCGCATGCCCCACCAACTCCTTGAACGCCTCATCCGACATCACCACCTGATGGGCGCAGCCACAATTGATAAACCCCACCACCGCGCCATCCGCCTCCAAAATCAAAAAGCCCTCGGGGTACTGCGCAATACGCGTGGCGATCTTCTCCAGCGTCGCCGCTTCATCGCCTTCGTAGGCGCTGGTTTCGATTTCAAAGCAACGCGCGGCGTCGGCGGGCAGGGCGTTGCGGAAGGTGAGGGCGGGCATGGGAGTTTCCTGGGGCATTAAGCGAAAGGCCACATCATAAAGAAACATCCAGTGCCTGACACAGATTGTGGTGATGGCAAACAAGCTCACTGTGGCGAGGGGGCTTGCGCTAATGCCAGTCAGTTAAGGCATAGCCGGTAATTGTGGCGAGGGAGCTTGCTCCCGTTGGACTGCGTAGCTGTCCCATTTTTTGGGCCGCTTCGCGCCCCAGCGGGAGCAAGCTCCCTCGCCACAGATGCCGGGGTTTCCAACAGCCATTTTCGCCAATAAAAGAGGGGAGTGTGAATCGAGCATCACGCCTATCACCGCGTACCTTAGTCGAGAATACAAGCGCCTGTTTGGCGAGCCGCCTAGAAAAAACGTTGTGACCATCAAGACCGCCAGGCAGTAGTCGCCCCAAAAACCAGAAAACCCGCCAAAGCGGGTTTCCTTACAGCTCACATCACCTCAACTCACAGCAGGCACATCAAAACCGCGCCGCTCCATCACCGTAAACACATCCGACACGTCCTGGATCATGATCCGCGCGGTATTGGCGACGGTATTAACGTCATGCTCGGCGTAGTCGGACACATTGGAACAGGCCATCAGGTGCAGGTAGGCGAGGGCAGCATTGAGACGCTCGCTGGCGCAGGCATGGAGCTCGCTGAGCGGGGCGTCGCTGTCGATGAGCAGGACAGGGTATTCGGTTGCGGTTTGGGACATGGGGGTGAAGCGGCGGGGCGGGTGTTGAGTAGTCATGGTAATAGTCCTTAAAAAGAAAAATTGCCACCTTTTGCTGCGAAACAAACGGGTGGCAGCTGTGCGCGGGTTCGCAGACCGGAGGACTATTACCAGACCCGGCAGACCCGAAGGTCTCCCACGCACAACCGCCATAAAACGAGAGACAGCTGTGAATCGGCTGCGTCGAGTTTGACGGTACAGGTAATAGTTTTTAGGGCTGCGAAACCCTGTCGCTGGCCAAGGCTGGCGACGGGGCGAACTATAAGGTGTGGGTAGCCAGGGTGCAACTGAGAGGATGTATCAACCTCAGTCATTAACTTTTCCATCCCTAGGTCAGGAAGATCTGGCTAGTTTCACAGGCCAGCGCAGTCAAGTGCGTTCGGCCTGCACAGTCGTTTGCAGCGGGAGCCTCAGTAGGTCTGCGTGCATAGCTGGCAGAAATCTCCTGATTGGCTACTAGCGTTACCTGGTGCAAATAGCTTAGATCCATCGAAGGTGAACGGCGGCAAACGGCCAGAACCGGTCATTCATACGCGTCTACCAAGTTGGCATTCAGAACGGCGCGACAGGCTAGAACCTAATATTCAGTGCAGTCGTCCTGTAAATCGCTCTTCAGGGGATCCGGCAGCTAAAACGGCTTCGGCTTTTATCAGCGTGCTATCGAAATCTGCCGGCTTATCCAGCCCTATCCGTGCGCTGGTGCAGTAAAGCGTTTTATAACCAGGTCCCGCTAACACCGGGCAAGTTGTCTGAATACACGGGGAGTCGATCACGCTGTCAACTTTGCCGTCAGTCGCGTAACGCACGACTCTGCTACCGCCCCATTCCGCATTCCAGAGAAAGCCCTGCGCATCAATACAAGAACCGTCTGGAGCACCCTGACCGTTGACTGTAGTGAATACACGCTGGTTTTCTAGCGACGGGTAATCGCAGCAGAAAATGCATTCTTGCAGGGAGTCCGCGTAGTACATGGTGGAACCGTCCGGGCTAAAACAGATGCTGTTCGGGATCGCCACTTCGGGAAGGTCCAGCGTTTCAGTCTTGAGCGTCGCGGCATTGAACCGGTGAAATCGCCCTATAGTTTGCACCGGCTCACCGGCATCCATAGTGCTAAACACAAAGTTGCCCATACGGTCGCAGCGGCCATCATTGATCCGGGTTCCTGCCACGCCAGGGGTGGCTGTGATTTTGCTGAAACGACCAGTGCTCAGGTTGTAGTAGCCCAGGCAGGATGCCAGTCCCATCAGCAATATGTCTTCGTCTGCCGTGAGGGCAAATGACCCTAGCGGCTCTGGCAGGGACCAACGCTGCACTTCGCCGTTTTCGGGGTCCAGAGCACGCAACTCGCAACCGGAGATGTCGGTCCAGAACAGGCGTTCGGTTCTTTCACACCAGATAGGGCACTCGCCAAGAAGACTTGTGGTGCCGGTTAGGGTTTTAAACATGGTTGCGTCCTACGAAACAGGATGGGGCAAACAAGGCAGTCAGTTGGAGAAAAGCGCTGACCACCTATCACCGAACAAGGCGATTGCCAGGCCTGCGAGCATCACCATCGCCCCGGCCAACTTGACGAGAGACACCGGCCTTTCCGATGCCCCCATCAATCCGAAATGATCGATAACCAGTGAAGAGATAATCTGACCTGCGATAGCGAGGCCCAGCAGGGCTGACAGACCGATTTTTGGCGCAAGCACCACATAACTAAGCAAGGCACCGGCACCCAGCAGACCGCCCAACAGGCTCCACCAGGGCTGGGCAGGTATAGCCGCCAGTGAGGCCACTATCCCGCCGCGCATCAATGAAAAGAAGCCCAGGCATACCGCACCTGCAGTAAATGAGAACAGCGCCGCCGCTACGGAATCTCCACCCACACCTTTAGCGAGTTGACCATTCAGCGTGGTCTGCAGGGTAATGCCAAGCCCCGCGGCGATGGCCAGCAGGTAGTAAGCTGCGTTCATCTCGCGCCCCCTTACTTGGCTGACTCAAGCGGCATGAATGTCTCGGCAAAAATATCGGGCTGGTAGCCTGCGGCAGCAAACAGATGCTCACGGGACTCGTCGATTGCTGCACGCAGCCTTGCGCTGTCCACGCCCAGCACCTTGCCGCCGCGTTTGACGATGCACCCGCCAATCATGACTGTGTCGACATTGCTGCGTTCGGCCGCGTGTACCACGGTGCCGAATGCGTTGCCTGACGGGTAAAGGTTGATGTCCTGCGTGTTTATAAGGATCAAGTCGGCCTGTTTGCCGGGGGCCAGGCTGCCGACTTTCTCCTGCAATCCGGCGCAGGCAGCGCCGTCGAGAGTGGCGGCTTTGAGCAGGCCATGAGCAGGCAGGGTCACCGGATGATGTTCTGCGCCGCAGCAGCGCTGCTGATGCATGCCCATGACGCGCTGCAGGTAGAAAGCCACCCTCATCTCCATGAACATGTCACCGCTGTAGGAGGTTTCGTTATCGACACTCAGCCCCGGGCTGATGCCGTGGCGCTGGGCCGACTGCATGGCGAACATTCCATCTTCAATGCCGTAGTGGGCATCTGAACGCGGGCATACGTTGACCCGCACGCCAGCCTCGCTAAGGATTTTCCAGCCGGCGTCCGGCAGCGAGGTGCAGTGGTTGAAGATGTTATCGGGACGCAGCAGGCCCTCGCGATGCAAACCCTCCAACTCAGCTGCCATGTCCCCGCCAAAAAATTCGGTGATGATCGGCAGCCCCAGACGCCTGGCCTCAGCCCACAGCTCAGGTTCAAGCTGTGCCATCACCGCCAGCGAGAGCAGCGGGTTGTCACCGTTATTGACGTATTTTTCCTGGAGACGCTCCAGGTTGCCGGGCCAGTGGGCTTTGTCCCACTCACCGGAAACTGGCGCACCGGAGGCGTGTACAGATCGGATACCAGCATCAAGCAGCGCCTCTACCGCAGCATCGGAGTGCGCGCCGGTACGGCTGTTGTGCGAGTTATCGACCACGGTCGTGATGCCCGCATCGATGCAGCCCAATGCAGTCAGCAGGTTGCCGATATACATGTCAGCCGGGCGATAGTATTTGGCGAACGAGAAGTGCGTGGCGTTGCAGTAGTCTTCCAGGGTTTCGGCATTCGGATTGATTCGACGCAGTTGGCCCTCCCATGAGTGACGATGCGTATCGACCATGCCAGGCATGGCAATCATACCGGATGCCTCGATAACAACGGCGTCGCCAGCCTCGATGTTTTCACCTATGGCCGTGATGGTGCTGCCTTCGATAAGGATATCGCCGCGCGCCAGATTGCCAATATCGCCATCCATGCTCAGCACAGTGGCGCCGCGGATAAGGGTGCGGGCGGCCGGAGCGGCCGGGGCCTGCACAATGCTGCGGTTATATTTAGCCATTTTCTGTACACCTCTTCAAATTTCGTTGGAAGCAATGTACGCAATGCGGTACCGCGGGAAAAAGATGGTTAAACTGTTTTTATTATTCAATATTTACGAATAATAACGACTTCCCCCGATCACTGCTTTGAGGTTGCTAACAGTCATGGACCGTATTCAAGCGATGCAGGTTTTCGTACGTGTGGCTGAAGCAGGAAGCTTTATCCAGGCGGCGCAGACGCTCTCACTGCCGGCCTCGACAGTTACCAGCAGCGTTAAAAGTCTTGAGAAGTACTTGCAGGTACGCCTGCTGAACAGAACAACGCGGCGTGTCAGCCTGACCTCTGAGGGCGCACAATATTTGGCGCAATGCCGGGAAATATTGGAGCTGATCGAACACACAGAGACCAGCCTGACGGATTCCGTAAAACGGCCACAGGGGCGTTTGCGTGTCGATATGCCGGGTGGCATTGCACACTTCATCGTCATGCCAAACCTGCAAGACTTCTACAGGCGCTACCCAGATATCTACCTGATGATAGGCGTCAACGATCGGCAGGTTGATCTGGTTCAAGAGGGTGTCGATTGCGTTATTCGTACAGGCGAGCTCGATGACTCAACGCTCGTTGCGCGCCCACTCGGTCGGTTTCGCTGGGTAACCTGTGCGTCTGCCGCCTATCTCGAAGAGAACGGCACTCCGCAAAATCCGCAAGATTTGTCTCACCACCGGGCCATCCATTACTTCTCGGGCCGCGCAAGGCAAGCAGGTGAAATGCGTTTTGCCCGTGGTACCGAAAAAATCTCAGTCCCGGTGAACGGCACAGCGGCCGTCAACGAGACTGGGCTTTACATCAAAATGTGCCTTGAAGGCTTCGGGCTGGTGCAGCTCGCTGAGAATGTGGTCAGCGAGCATCTGCGAGAAGGGCGACTGGTCGAAGTGCTTGCTGACTGGCAGCCCGCATCGGTTCCTGTGCACCTGCTATACCCGCATCAGCGCTTTTTATCGCCAACTGTGAGCGCATTCGCTGACTGGATTGCTGGGCTTGTTCGCGACGATGATTCAGCAGATTCAAGTTGAACGTTGCGCCCGGCCAGCATGCCGGTGAATGCGCCGGCTACGGAGATTGCGGCTGTGATCAGCAGCGGTGCTGTCCAGCCACCGGTCCAGTCGTGCAGTTGGCCCAGCAGCAAGGGGCCTGCGGCTGCCATCAGGTAGCCGACGCACTGCGCCATTCCTGAAAGTGCCGCCGTGTCACCGGCATTTTTTGTGCGCAAGCCGATGAAGGTCAGGCCGAGCATCATGCTGGCACCAGAGCCGAAGCCCAGGACCGCGGCCCACAACATGGCGTAGTCTGGCGCGTAAATGAGCCCGATCAGGGATGAGGCGGTTAACAGGCTGACGGTAGCGGCTGCCAGTTTCTGGTCTTTGAGACGACGAAGCGTGGCCGCCAGAATCAAGCCGGGAATGGCCGTGGTCAGTTGAAGCGTGCCGTGTACCGTGCCTGCTTGCTCCGGGGATATGCCATGGTCCATCAGAATGGTCGGCAGCCAGCCGACGGCGACATAAAAAGGCATCGCGTTCAGCCCCATGAACAGCGTGACCTGCCATGCCAGCGGCGAACGCCAGACGGCCACGGTTGGCGCTTGTTTCGGACCGGACAGATTTACGTGTTCGTGTTTTTTCAACTGCGGAAGCCACACCACCATCGCCAACAGAGGGGCTGCGACCAACAAACTCAGGGCAATCGGCCATTCCCATGATTGGGTCAGCGGAATTATCACAGCTGAACCGACAGCGCCTGCTGCGCCCATTGTGATGGAGTAAGCGCCGGTCATGGACGCCATTTTTGTTGAAAAGTCGCGTTTGATCAGGCCGGGCAGCAGCACGTTGCCCAGGGCGATCCCGGTGCCTATCAATACCGCACCGGCGTACAACGCCCAGGCACTGCCTGCGGAGCGGAGCAGGATGCCCGCTCAAATGACCAACAGTGCACCGAAAAGCGTGCGCTCGATGCCGAACCTGCGGGCGACCGATGCGCTGAGCGGGGAGAAGGCTGCAAAGGCAAGTAATGGCAGTGAAGTAAGCAGGCCTAGAGCTGAGGCGCTCAAGCCAAAATCATTCTGGATCAGCGGCAAAACGGGCGCGATGCTGGTAAAGGGAACGCGCAGGTTCACGGCGATAAGCAGAATGCCTGCGACGAGCGCGATGGCATGCCACTTGTTTTTTGTATCTGACATATTCTTTATCTGTCCTCTTAAAAGAAGACAAATGTAGAGAACTTCAGAATCGTCTAATATAGATATCAAGACACCTGGTATCTAAATTATGCCAAGCTCAAAAAATGTCGTTTCCTCGCCGGAAGATTTCGATTCAGACCTTTTCGCCCAGGCAGCGATTGCGCTCAAGGTTGCGCCTGACCTCAATGGTTCGGGTGCCCGTCCGCATGATCATCGCAAAGGCCAGCTGATCCTGTCTTTGCATGGCGCAGTGAGCTGTGAGGTGCAAAATGCACTCTGGCTTGTCCCTCCCCAGCACGCCGTATGGATCCCGGGCGGCACGCCGCACAGTTGCCGAGTGACCGAAAACGCCCGGACCTGCTTTCTGTTCGTTGAGCCCGGTGCGGCAGCCATGCCTGAAGAATGCTGCACGGTTGCCATTACGCCCCTTGTTCGGGAGATGATCCTGCATCTCGCTGAACAGGAACCTGCTTACGATTCCGAGGGCAAGACAGCGCGGCTGGTTGCAGTGCTGCTTGAGCAGCTTTCCGATGCTCCGCTGAAAGAGCTGCATTTGCCGATATCAGACCACCCCAAGATCAAACAAATCGCGGATATGCTCTTCTCCGATCCAGGCGACCGAACCACGTTGCGCGAGTGGGCCACTCGGCTTGCAACCAGTGAGCGAACGCTGGCCAGGCTTGTAGAAAGCACGACCGGGCTGAGCTTCGGACGCTGGCGTCAACAATTGCATTTGATGATCGCACTGAGTCATTTGGCGGAGGGGGTATCCGTGCAACGTGTGGCGGGCATCCTGGGATATGACTCTGTTAATGCATTCATCACTATGTTCAAGAAAGCACTGGGTAAACCGCCTACTCAGTATTTTTCCTCTCTGCGCTAGTGCTCTGCTGGCTGATACAAAGCGCCGAGGCTGTAGAACGATCTGTCTGCTATTGGCCGATTGCTGACTGTAAAGAAGGTCTGCAAGCGGCTATCAGCGACATTACCGCTTTTTGCCTTACGCCCACTGCACGCAGCCAACCTCGTCGGCGTTAACCCTATTTTTAGCTTGCTGAAACGTTTCATCAAGTTTATAAAAATGGCACAACTCCAAGAAAGGCTGCCGCCATGACCCCGCTCAAACTCTTCGTTGCCCTCAGCGCACTGTCCGCTGCCTCCCACGCCATGGCCTGGGATTACGTTCTGCTCGACACCGACAAAGCCGCCCAGAGCTGGCAGATCACCAGCCAGCAACTCGGGATAAAAACCGACAAGCCCTTCAGCGTTACCCTGCGTACCTTGCACGGCGGTCGCCAGGAGGGCGTCAGCATCGTCGACATTGATAACGGCACCATGAAACTCTCGGTAGTGCCGACTCGCGGCATGAACGTCTTGCAGGCCTCGGTCGGCAGTGTGCGCATGGGCTGGGATTCCCCGGTCAAGGAAGTGGTCAATCCGTCCTTCATCGAACTCAATGGCCGCGGTGGTCTGGGCTGGTTGGAAGGTTTCAATGAACTGGTCGCCCGCTGCGGATACGAATGGGTCGGCCACCCCGGCGTCGACAACGGCGAACTTCTGACCCTGCACGGTCGGGCCGCCAACATTCCTGCGAACAAAGTCACGCTGCATATCGATGAAAAACCACCGTACGCCATCACCCTGCGCGGCGAATTGAAAGAGCAGGCGTTCAAGAAGGTCGACTTCTCGGTCGCGACCGAACTGGTCACCGAACCCGGCAGCGTCGTGTTCGCCCTCAATGACACCCTGACCAACAACGGCGACTATCCGAAGGAATACCAGGCGCTGTATCACAGCAACTTCAGCACCCCGTTCCTGGAGCAGGGCGCTCGTTTCGTCGCGCCGGTGAAACAGGTGTCGCCGTTCAACGACAAGGCCAAGGGCGATCTGCCCGACTGGCAAACCTACCGCGCACCGACCAAGGACTACGACGAAACGGTGTACAACGTGGTGCCGTATGCCGATGCCAAGGGCGATACGTTGACCGTGTTGCATAACAAGGCCGGCAGCCTGGGCGTTTCGGTCGGCTTCAATACCCAGACACTGCCGGTGTTTTCCCTGTGGAAAAACACCGATACCCAAGGCCAGGGCTATGTCACGGGGTTGGAGCCGGGGACAAGTTTTTCCTACAACCGCCGTTACCAGCGGCCACTGAACCTGGTACCGACAATTGGGCCCAAGGAACACAAGCAGTTCCGCATCAGCTACAGCTTGTTAGCGGACAAGGCAGCGGTGGATAAGGCCTTGAAGCAGGTGAGCGAGATTCAGGATGGGCGGGAGACTGAAGTGCGGCAGACGCCGTTGGTTGATCTGACCAAGGAGTGACACCGGCTGGAACATTGTGGGCCGATATTGCGGCCCTTCGGCCAAGTGTTCGCGTCTGATTCCGTTGGCTTGTTCAAGGTCCGCCCGCGAGCGCGTGACCTTGGGCCTGCGACTGGCAGCAATAGATCAATGCCCTGCGGATGTCACCGGACAGCGCTCACTGATGCTCTGGATATATACAGTCTGACTGTATATATTTGAGATTCTACGCATTCAAGCATCAGGTGGCGTTATGTCAGCAGTGAACAAGGCTATCGTCCGTCGTTTCAATCAGAAGGTTATTGAGAACTGCGACCGCCACGAATTTGAAGTGCTCGTGGCGCAAGATTTCATAAACCATTCAGCGGCGGCGGGGCAAGACGGCGGTCGGGAAGGTCTATGGCATACCTTTCACAATGTTCTGCATCCGGGCTTGTCCGACCTTGAGGTCGAGGTGCTGGATCAGGTTGCTGAAGACGACAAGGTGACGACCCGAAAGCGCATTACCGGCCGCCACTCCGGGGTGATTGCCGGGATACAGGCAACGGGACGTGCAGTGTCTATTGATATCATCGACATCGTTCGCATCCGCAACGGCCAATATGTCGAGCACTGGGGCGTCAATTCGTTGCCGAGTGTGCTATCGGCTTTGCGCTCAGGTTGACTGATCGTTTGGCGCGGCGGCAATTAATTGCTCCAGGATTCTGACCGCAGCTTCGAGTGTTTGCAGCTGTGACGCGGTGGTTTTTTCCTTAAGCTGGCGTGCCAGCCAGTCACTGCGCTGAAGACGACTGTGTTCAAGCGCAGCTCGACCAGCGTGCGTCAGCTCAAAGAGCTGCTTTCGTGCATCGCTTGGATCAGGACCTCGTGTAACCCGCTGCTGCTGCTCCAACTGGGCGATAACCAGCCGCATGCTTTGATGCTTGACGTGACGATGTGCAGCAAGCGCGCTTATGCTCGCGGGGCCATGACGGTCAAGCAAACCTAGCGTTTCAGATTGTGCCGAGGACGGTGTGTCCGACCCACTGCGCACTTCCCGGACAAGATTGCCGACTACTCTTCGCAGATCTTCGGCTAACTGTTCAACGGTCTCTTCAAAAGAAGCAGAGTAATGATTGGGAGATTCTGAAGGGGAGGACAATGGGCTTTCTCAGATGTGGTTGAGCAGACGAGCATACATGAGTTCGAATGACTCCTTCCGGCCAAAAGCGGACTGACGGCAAGGTTAGCTCCTGTGAAAGTCGGCCCGTATTAGCTCACGATCTTTTAAACCGGTAACGACCATCAATCGGTTCAGTTGGACGGCAAATATAGCAATTAGCTATCATGTCGCCGCATTCATAAAGCGACTCCGCTTCAATCGCTGAACAAAACCTGCCCTGCCCCAAGCCCACGGCTCGAAGTGGTATAGCCTCCATCGATTCAAAACCAATTTTCTGCCTATCCACGAATGCGACAAGGACTGTTCAATGCACCACGATAAGGACGATCCTAAAGGCTACTACGCAGTCTTGGGTCTAACATCGATCGTCAGCGCCGAGCAGATCAAAACGGCATACCGCAGACGCGCCATGGAGCTGCACCCTGACCGCAACCCTGGCAACAACACGACTCAGCAATTTCAGTTTTTGAATGAGGCGTACGCAGTGCTTTCGGACCCGGCTTCCAAAGCCGATTACGATACTCAGACCACTCGTAGCAGGGCCGTAGAACCCGAGACCTCTAAAGTACCAGATCCCATCGTGTGCTCCGTCTGCGCCAAGGTATCAGCCCAGCCACGAGTAGTGGTGTTCCGTTCCGTGAAGAGCTTCCTCTTACTCACAATTCGTAAACCCATCGTTGGCGTGTATTGCAGTCCCTGCGCACAAAAGCAGTCTCTCAAGGCGTCAGCAACAAGTTGGCTGCTTGGATGGTGGGGATTTCCATGGGGCCCGCTGTACACGGTTCATGCATTGGTCACCAACATGTTCGGTGGATCACATCCACCGCTGGAGAACGCCAGAATGTTGGGTTACCAAGCATATTACTTCTACTCAACCGGTCGTCCAGACCTAGCGCGGTCAATCGCCCAAAACGCGATAACGTACTGCAAGAAGATCCCTAAGACGCTTGGCCGCACTGAGGCAGGGATCAACGAAAGAGATAGCCTGACCAGCAACCTTGAAGCCTTCATAGACGAACTTGGCGGCGACAAAGACAATCGTTTGAAGAGTAGTTGGGGTTTCATTCACAGCCGATTCTTCATCCATCTCGGCGCTATCGCTACAGTGGCTGCGGTGATCATTATCACGGTAATGAATTCGTCCGGAACGCATTATTCCGCTCCGCGTGGTCCGATGCCGTATTCCGCTCAGGCCGTTCCATCGGTTACAGCTTCTAACGGCTCAGGCACCAACGCAGCTCAACGCCCTATAAGCGTTGCAAATCAGCGCGAGGCGGCCGCGAAGAAACCGGCCTACGTGCGGCCAAAAAACGCGCCCAATGGCCGCCCATGGCCCCGTACTGCCGGTTACCTAGTAGATGAGCCACAAACGCACAAAGCCGGCCATTCAGAAGTAACCATCGACAATGGGCAGAACAACTCAGACGTGTTTCTAAAACTCGTCTCCCTACAAGGCGCGGTAGCCAGGCCGGCAAGGCAGATTTACATTCCTGCACGAAGCCGCTTCACCATCAAAAATCTCACTGCCGGTGCTTATGACGTTCGGTATCGCGACCTGACCTCTGGGGGCCTTTCACGCTCCGAATCAATGACGCTCACTGAAACCACCAGCAGCCGGAACATCCAATACAGCGCAATCACGCTCACGCTCTATAAAGTTGCTAACGGCAACACTGCGACATACGGCCTTTCAGAGGACGAGTTTTAGATAGATCTGGAATAGGTGCAAGACATGGCCATCCGGTTCAGCACCAATTGGCGGGTGCTGTGCGCCTCGCCTGATTACTTGGCGCGATACGGTGAGCCCCAGAAGCCTGCTGATCTGGATAACCAAAAGCTTATCGTGCTGATGACATCCGCAGGCCCATTGAACCCCTTTCACTTTGTGGTGGACGGCCATGGTGGAATCACACCGTGCCCATGAGCCTGGCGTGGGAAATCAATGATGGCGCACTCGCGCGTAAATGGGCGTTGGCCGAGCATGGCATCGCACACAAAAACCCATTTGAGACGCGGCGGCCGATGTCCGTGCCGGAAGGCCGAAAGTCCTGTTGCCGGAGTTTTGTGTCCGAGAGGCCGACGTTTAAGCAGTGCTGCACGGCAATCATTACCGGGTTGCGGAACCTTCAAGATCAACGGTCTCAACGTTTTAGCGCAAACGAGTTACCTCGGTGGTTTGTACGGAACCTTGCTCGGAGTTACGACGCGGCCACTTTGAATTCGTGGCAGGACGACTTCCGCGTAGTAGTGATCCAGCTGCCAGTTGAAAAGTGTCGTGGCCGCCTAATAGCAGATCGTGCAAGACTCACTCGATGCGTGAGACCCGATTAAGTGCCCTTTCAACTTTCTGCATTGTTGTCGACGTTCGCTGGGGTCGATTTATGCCTGTAGCCACCGTCAGCTTTTGGCCGATTCTGCTCAGTTACGCTCCCCATCCACATCACTCGAACTGAGCCCTTACGTACTTTCGATTATTGCGTAACCGTGAACCGAAACGCCTGTTCTTGCAGCCCCGCCTTGATCAAAGCAGCCAATTGTCGGGCAGCCGCAGTGGGCTCGCCGCCACCGCTGTGCAGCACATAACCAAGACTCGGCACGACGGGTAAACCAGAAACAACACTGAGATGGCTCGGCAACCCAATACGGGTACGCAACGTCACGCCCAAGCCAGCGGCGACGGCTGCCCAGATACCCGCCACGCTGGGGCTGGTGAGGGCGATGCGCCAGGGTATTTGCGCGGCGTCCAGCGCCTGGGTGGCGGCGCTGCGGAGTACGCAAGGCGCGTCGAACATTATCAAGGGCAGTGGTGAGTCGTCAGCGGCGGTCAGCAATGGCGTATCGCGCGGCCCGATCCAGTGCATCGGTGTTTCGCCCAGGCGCGTGGCATAGGGCGACATAGGCCCGGTGTCCCAGGTCAGGGCCAGGTCCAGGGCTGCACTTTCGACCAGCGTCAGCAGCTCGGCATTACGGGCGATCCTGACTTCGAGGCTCACCCTCGGGTAAGTCTGTACAAAGCGTCGCAGGATATCGCTCAGGAAATGTTCGCCAAAGTCCTCTTGAAGCCCCAGGCGCAGGGTTCCGGCGGTCTGGCTTTGATGCACGCTGTGGAAAATGCTGTCGTTCAACTCCAGTAACCGGCGGGCATGGCTGAGCAGTGATTCGCCTGTGGGGGTCAAGACCAGCCCGCGCCCGGATTTAGCCAGTACCGGCGTGCCTATCTGCTCCTCAAGTTTCTTTAACTGAGCACTCACGGCAGACGTCGACCGACCGAGACGATCCGCAGCTTTGGCAAAGCTGTTGAACTCCACACCCGTGACGAAGGTGCGCAATACATCAAGATCGAAGGTGGGGCGGCGCATTCAATAGTCCACTAATTCCGGATGGTAGGCGCTATTAAATCTGATATTCGGAAGGGTTGCGACTTGATAATTTCATCCTTCAGATCGGGACATCGGAGGGAAAAACATCATGAATACAGCTACGTCCACTGGGGGAGAACCCCAGGGCAACTATCCGCAGAAGTTTGCCGAGTTGACCGACAACGTATTGTTCGGCGACATGTGGACGCCTACGCAACTCAAGCCCCGTGAACGCAGTTTGGTGACGGTGGCTGCGCTGGTGGCGATGTACCGTCTTGAGCAACTGCCGTTTCATTTGCAACGTGCGCTGGATAACGGCGTGTGTGCCGATGAATTGGCCGAAGTCATCACCCATCTGGCGTTTTATTCAGGTTGGCCGACGGCTGCTTCGGCGCTGAATGTGCTGAGCGAACTACAGCTTTGCCTTTCAGCACGCCAGGAGTAAGCGCTGATGCCATTTGCACGGATTTCACTGCACCGAGGTAAGTCGGCCGAGTATTTACAGGCGTTGTCGCAGGGGTTGCACGACGCTTTGGTCGAGAGCTTCGAAGTGCCGAAGACAGATCGCTTCCAGGTCATTCACCAACATGAGGTCGGCGAGCTGATATTCGATCCCCACTATCTGGGTGGGCCGCGTAGCCATGACTTTGTGCTGATCGCGATTACCGCTGGGCGTGCTCGAAGTGTTACGACTAAACAGCATTTTTACCGTGATCTGGTCGAGAAATTGGGGCGGGCGACGGGGTTGAACGCGGAAGACGTCATGGTGGTGATCACCACGACGGCCAGTGATGAGTGGTCGTTTGGAGGAGGGCGGGGCAACTAGGCTTTAAGTAAAACGGGGTCATACCCCAGTTAAATATGATCCCGTTTTTACGCTACAGCGCCGGCAGCCGATCCAACGCACAAATGCGTTCTATTTTCGGCTCTTTGGCCGTGGGCACGCGCACGCCCGTGTCGACATTGAATATGCCGATGTAATAACGGCTCAACGAGCCCGGGACGTCGCCAATCCTCCCTTGATCACATAGCGTGCGCCTGAACCTAGGCTCGTCCAGATTGTTGGCGTAATGCCAAGGCCGCTACACCACACAAGATCAGTGCGATACAGGACACATAGAACGCATCGCTGTAGGCCATCAGGTACGCCTCACGACGCACGGTATGGACCAGGCTTTCAAGGACCTGCTGTTGGGCGGGTAACAGTTGGTTGAATAGGAAGTCTTCGCTGTCTGCCATGCTGGCGCGCAGGCGCTCCTGCAAGGGAAAGGAAAACAGCGTGATTGACTCTCCCACCCGCTCTGAGTGAAAGCGCTCGCGCATGGCGACGATTTGCGTCAGCCCTGCAGTACCCACGGCCCCGCCAAGGTTTCGCAGCATGGAAAACAACGCGGATGCGGAACCGGCTTCAGTTTTGGCCAGCCCGGAAACCGCCAGAACAGAAAGCGCCACCATGATCAGCGGCTGTCCGATACCCCGTACCACGGTGGAAGGAATGATCACGTTGGCGGCACTATCGACGTCCAGGTGCGCGCCGAGGTAGCAGCCCAGCGCCATGATGAAAAAGCCGCTGGCGACCATCAGTTTCGGGCTGAGGCACTTCATCAAGCGCGGCATGAACGGTGCCAGCACCAATTGCACCATGCCGTAGGCGATCAGGCTGATGCCGATTTCCCGGGCGTTGTACCCCTGCAGTTGGGAAAGGTAATTGGGCACCAGGAACACCAGGCCGAAGGTAGCCCCGCCGAAAATGAACATCGCCGCACTGGCCACTCCGAAGTTGTAGCTCTTGAGCAGGCGCAGGTTGATGAATGAACGCCTGCCGTACAACTGCGACAGCACGAAGTACACCAGGGCGACGCCGGCGATCAACGACACCCACACAATGAAATCGGAGCCGAACCAGTCCTTGCGACCACCTTCCTCCAGCACGATCTGCAAGCCCCCCAGGCCGACGATCATGGCCAGGATGCCGCCCCAATCACCGCTTTTGAGCAAGCTCAACTGCATGGGCTTGGCATCGATGGACCATGCCACCGCCAGCAACAAGAGAATGCCCGGTGCCAGTTGCAGGTAAAAAATCCAGCGCCACGAGTAAGCATCGGTCAACCAGCCACCAATGGATGGCCCGGCAGCCTGGGCAACGCTGTTGGACAAGGCGAACAAGGCCATGCCCATTGCGATTTTGCTGGGCGGGAGCTCGGTGATGATCAGCTGGAATGACAAAGGGATCAGCACCGCGCCGGCAGCACCCTGGATCACCCGAATGATGATCATCACTTCCAGGTTGGGCGCCCAGGAGCAAGCAATGGATGCCACCAGGAACACAAACGAGCCCGCCAACATCACCCGCCGCAGCGAGAACACCTGGACCAGCCAGGCCGTCAGAGGAATCATCACGATTTCCGCGACCAGGTAAGCCGTGGAAATCCACGAGCCCTCCTCGAAGGTAGCCCCCAGGGAGCCCTCGATTTCAGGCAGCGCGGCGCTGGTCACATGCACGTTCATACCGGCCATGAAACAGCCGAAAAGCCCGCCGATCACCGCCACCCAGGCGCGAAAGGAGACAGTTTTTTCAACGGACTCAGTCATGCGTCGCGCCCTTTGTGCCAGGCCGGGTGTCAACGGTGGTGATCACCGACATGCCCGGCAGAATAGGCCCGCCCTCGTCATGTTCATCGATGGCGATTTTCACCGGGAAGCGCTGCACGATCTTGGTGAAGTTGCCGGTGGCATTATCCGACGGCAGCAGTGCGAACACGGCCCCGGAACCTGGCGAAAAGCTCACCACATGGCCCTTGAGCTGGCGTCCCGAATAGCTGTCGACGCTGATATCCACCGGTTGACCGGCGCGCATATCGCGCAACTGGGTTTCCTTGTAGTTGGCCACCACATAGGCCTGCTGCAGGGGCACCACCGCCAGCAACGGCAAGCCCGGCGCGACGTATTGGCGAATACGCACTTTGCGCTGCCCCACAACCCCGTCGATGGGCGAGCGGATCAAGGTGTCTTCCAGCGCATGAGACGCAAGGCTCAACTGCGCCTCGGCCTGGCTGCGCCGGGCAATCTGTTGTTGGAGCGAGGCTTGGGCCAGCTGGCGCCGGCTAATGGCGACGGTCAACCTGGTTTGCTGTTGACGCTGCATGGCCTTGGCGATTTCCACCGCGGCGTTAGCCTGGGTGTAGCTGGCAGCCGCCGTTTCCAGACGCTGGGCACTGGCCGCGTGTTCGCGCACCAGGCCCTGGTAGCGGCGCTGGTCAAGGCTCGCGCGGCGCAACTCGGCCGCCACGCTGCGGGTGTGGGCCTCAGCCTGGTTTACCCCGGCCTTTTGCTGGGCGATCAGGCTGTCGGTCACTTGCAGGTTGGCCTGTTGGGCCGCGACCGAGGCCTGGGTTTGCGCCAATTGCGCACGCGCCTGCGCCAACCGCGCCTGGTAATCGCGGTCCTCGATGCGCACCAACACATCCCCGGCCTTGACGGGCTGATCATCCTCCACCAGCACCTGGGCCACATACCCGGAGACCTTCGGGCTGATGGGGACCCAGTCGGTACGCACATAGGCATCATCGGTCTGTTCCAGGTAACGGCCAACCGTCATCCAGTACACCCCGAACCCTACCGCCGCGATCGACAGCACAACGCATCCCAGCAGGATAAGGTTACGTTTGCGGCGTTGCTTGCGCGCATGCATGAGCTGCTCGTCCTGGACAACGGTTTTTTCATCGACAGCAATATTCATGGCTGGGTACCGGAAAAATTGACGGAAGTGTGGCTGAGGGCAGCGGTCGCAGAGGCAGAAGACTGCCAACCGCCGCCAAGCGCGCGAAACAGGCCGATCTGGCGCTGCAACAGCTGGCCGTCGGCATCGGCAAGCGTGGCCTGCAGGCGGATCAGCTCACGCTCGCTGTCCAGCACGTCGAGAAAGTCGATAGACCCGGCGTCGTAATTGAACTGGGCCAATTTGTAGGCTTGGCGACTGCTGACAAGGGCCTGGTTCAACGCGGCGTGGCGCCGGCGCTCGCCGTCGTATAGCGCAAGCGCCTGGCGTACCTCCTTGAGGGCGTTGAGAACACTGGCCTCGAATTGCGCCACTTGCATGCGCTCCAACGCCCTGGCCTGGTTGACCCGTGCGCGATTGACACGCCAGTTGGGGAATTGCCAGGTAATCAGCGGCCCAACGCCGAACACCAGCGCGCTACTGTCTCCCAACTCATGGGGTTTGTTGGCGGATGAGGACACTGAAGCGCCAAAGGTCACCTTCGGATACAGGTCGGACTGGACGATATCCACTTGCAGCGTGGCCGCTTGCAGCGCGCGCTCGGCCTGACGGATATCGGGGCGGCGCGCCAGTAATTGCCAGCCATCACCCACCGGCAGCTCGGCATTGAGTTGCGGCACGACCTCACAGGTCACCGCGCCAATGCCTTGTTCCAGGTCCGCCACGCCGGTCAGCATTGCCAGCTCGTACAGGGCAGCTTGCCGGCGTGCTTCCAACATCGGCAGCAGCGCCAGGGTTTCAGCCTGTAGGGCCTGCATCCGGGTGTATTCGAGATCTGTCACCACACCGGCCTGACGCTGCCGGTCGATCAACGCCAAGCTGTGCCCGACCACATCCATCGAATGGCGCTGAATCCTGGCGCGTGCGCCCATGGCGCAGGCATTGACATAAGCGCGAGTGGTTTGCGCCACCACCGTGATGCGCAACAAGTCTTCGGCGTCCTGCGCTGCAGCCGTCTGGACCCGAGCCCGCTCGATACTGCGCTGAACCTGGCCCCAGATATCCACCTGATAAGCCAGCTCGAAGCCTGGGTTGAACGCCCACTGTGACGGAGCATGGCTGTCCGTGGCTTTGGCCAGGGTCTGATCATCGGCTGTCTTGCCGTACTCGGCGCCCAGTGAGGCCTGGGTCGACGGCCAGCGCCCGGCATCGGCCCGCATGATCCCGGCCAACATCGCCTGCACATGGGACTGAGCTGCAGCCAGGTCGCGGTTATGCATCAATGCCTGCTGCACCAGCGCGTCAAGTTTCGGATCGTTATACAACTGCCACCAATGGTCGGGTAACGCTTGGGCCGAAACACCCTGCGGCAGGCGGCTCAGGGCATTAAAGCGCTCCGGCTGCGGCTGCACGGGTATATGGGCGACCCAAGAGGAACAACCCGCCAACAATACGACCGCCACACCCAGGAGTGAGAGACGACCATGCCATGCACAGAAAAAAGGCGGACCCATCGAAATAACCCAGAATGCCAAGTAGACGCACAGGTTAAGAGAGCACTGGGCCGCGCATCTCCCGAGTTCCAGACAACCATCGTTTCGATTTGGACAATGTGCCTGTAGACCGCCTTATCGCAGGCGCTCACGGGCCGGGCACGCGCAAAGACATGGCCCTGCCTGTAGGCGGGGCCATGGACGCTTGGGGTTGCGCGCTCGCCGGGGTGTCAGACCAGGCGGCAGGTGCTCGGGGTGTAGCCCATTGTGCGTTTGAACATTGCAGTAAACGCGCTCGGGCTCTGGTAACCGTGCTCCAATGCCACCTCCAGGATCGATACGCCGCAGGCCAGCCGTTGCATGCTGAGTAGCAGCCGGGTGCGCTTGCGCCACTCCCCGTAACTCATGCCCAACTCTTTCTGGAACAGCCGCGCCAGGGTGCGCGAACTCATATTGAGCTGCACCGCCCAACTCTCCAGTTTCGACTCCTGTGAAGGGTTGTCGATAAACTCGGCACACAGCGACTTGAGCCTTGGCTCATCAGGGATCGGCACATGCGCCAGCACCCTCTGCGCAATGTCGAGCTCCGAGAAAATCAGCTCGACAATCTGCACATGGCGCAACAGAGCGGGTTCAGTGTCATGTTCATCGGCCGCGGCGATGATCAACTCCCGCAGCAACGGCGAAACCTTGAGAACGTGGCATTCCTCCGTCAACGCCCGGTGTGCGCCCGGCGAGATCAACAGGGTGCGCATGCGCACCTCGCCGGTCATGCGGATCTGGTGCTCCGCCCCCGCAGGGACCCAGAGCGCATGCCCGGAAGGCACCACCCAAGTGGTCCCGACGACCGATACCAGCATCACACCGTTAATGGCATAAACCAGTTGACCTTCTTCATGCCGATGCGAGGCCACTATGTCGCCATGACCATAGTCACCAGCGAGCGCCGCCAATGCGGTGTGCGCGATCATCGCAGGAAGGTACCTCGGGCAGGCAAGTCCACGGTATTAAAATGGCGATATGTGCTGGACGGATCCTTGAGCATCATGACGGTTTCTCCTTTTTTCGACAGTTACGACAGTGGGCCGCAGAAGCTGCCGTTAACGCTCGCTCGCTAGATCAAACACTAAACGAAACAGACAAAAACCAATTGCAAAGTATCTCAAAAAAATCATTATTTTCAGCATAAAAAACTAACAAATATGATTTTACTGGTTATTTAACTGGCTCATATATAATTAACTGCAATCGCACCAGCAACAATATATCGGCGCTGGTACTGGCCAGCGGGCCGAACCGAGTGAACGAGAAGACCATTTCGCGTCTAGTGGCGACATAAAATCCGAACGGTAGAAACTGGCCGATAACTGACTTTCTGATTGGAAAGGCCGAGCTGGAAGGGCTGATAGGCAGCTAGTACGCTTGAGTCCCTCTAATGATAGGAACCTGACATGGGACATGATTCCTCGTTGCAGATCGAATGCGCCGCTTATGAGGAGTTCGTCCGGCTTTGGAGTCAAGGAAGCTTCGAGCATCAGCGACTGGGCCAAGCGTTTTACAACCACTTCAATCTACACAAACTCACCGATCAGGCCGGATTACACGGTCTATATGAGGCCGACGGTGATAAAGCCTCACGCTTGATCTTGAGGCTTTTCCACCTTCACTGAGTTGCAACTATCGACCCAAAGCGGACCGTCGAGACAATCAAGTCTTGGCTTGCTGCCTGTTGACGGAGTAGGAGGTTGACGTAAAATCGCCGCCCCCAAAAAATAGCGCGTATGGCGAGAAGGAGCTTAGATGCGGCGGGTGATGATTATTGGTCAACCTGGGTCGGGCAAAAGCACTTTGGCGCGTGAGCTTGGTCTGCGCACGGGCTTACCTGTCGTTCATATCGACACTATCCACTGGCAGCCAGGGTGGGTTGAACGAAGCCGGGACGAGAAAACGCGCCTGTGTTCCGAGGTCGAGGCTCGTGATCGCTGGATATTCGAAGGCGGCCATTCCGTTACTTGGAAGAATCGGGTAGCGCGCGCAGATCTTTTGATCTGGATTGATCGTTCGGCGACGCTTCGATTTTGGCGTGTGCTGCGAAGAACGCTGCTCCAGCGCGGCAGCTCTCGGCCCGATTTGCCGGACAACTGCCCCGAACTGCTGGCGAATCTGCCAGAGTTTTTGAGATTTATGTGGCGGACGAAAAAAACAGCGCGGGTGAATATGCAGCAGCTGGTGGCGACAGCGCCATCAACATGCCGCGTCGTTCGCCTGCGCTCTAATCGAGATACCAGCGTGTTTCTTTCGAGCATTGCCTATTTGAGCGGTCAGATTCCACGAGATTGATCGACGGCTGCGGTATGGAAGCTACCGATTGCGAGCGGCTGCTTCTGGCCGATAGCTGTCGGTCACAAACGGCGGATTCCGGCCCAGCTTTTTAAGACAAACGGGAGCAAGTATTCAGCTTACTGTCTGTGACGTTCAACCCGCAGCAGTCGGCCGCTGAGGCGCAGGCCGTCACGCATATTCAGCCCCATTAATGCAAGATTGGTGGCCCCTGCGATCAGTTCGATTAACTGTACGAAGTAAAAACGCGTATCGAAGATTCCCGCCGACGCCCATTGGTTAAGCACAATGGCGCACGGCATCAGAACCAACAGGCCATTGGCGGCAATGAATGGCATGCGTTTGTTCTTCAAGGCGACCAGTCGTCCTTGTCGTTTCCGACTCATTAGCACTCCACTTGCACCGGTCGCAATCATTGTCGGTACCAGTATCCAAAGCCCGGGACTCACGATCAGGTGCTTGAGTGAGGCTATCGAGCGTCCGGATCCGATGAGTTCGACAAAAATAGTCGACAGAAAGAAGGTGGCGATGCACATCAGTGCCAGCGTGCTGGAGATCAAATGTAATCGTCTAAGCATTTATCTAATACCGTCAGACAGTTGGTTAATACTCTGGCCGTGCAGATATTCGGCACAGCTACCTTGGTGAACAGATGCGGCATGGCCAAGGCACTTGAGGGATACCGCGCCAAGGCATTGGTGAATTCCGGATGATTGAAAGCATCGCGAAACCGCTCTACCGATTCCCATACGGCGTAATTCAAGAACATGTTGCTGCCACCGATGGCCTGATGAAGCTGCGTGGAGATGAAACCGGCACGTTGTTTCATCCAGTTGGCATCCAGCTCCCATGCGCAAAGGAGGTCAGGTATATCGTCTGCGTCGACAGTGAAGAGGTTGATCAATACCACTGGAGCTTCGCTGCAATGCAGCTGTTGAGTGATGGGGACGATCGGATCAAGGGGGCGAATAGAAAGCATGGCGACCTCTACATTGTAATCATGATGACAATTTGGGTTTCACGCTCCAAACCTACTGTGATTGACATCATGGTGTCAACGTGGAAGGATTCGCGCCATGAAAAAGACAAACTACACCCCCGCAGGACGCGCCATGAGCGATCTGGTTCTTGAGATCTTTCGAGCAAGTGCGCGTCTGCTTACTGCAGGCGATCGACTCGTCGCAGAGCTAGGTCTGACAAGCGCCCGCTGGCAACTACTGGGTACTATTGTGTACGCCGAACGAGCACAACCGGTTTCATGGATTGCTCGCGACATGGGGGCAAATCGGCAAAACGTTCAGCGGATCGTTAACGATCTGGTGAATGATGGACTGCTGGAGTTTCAGCCAAACCCACACCACCGCAGAGCGCAGTTGGTTGTCCTGACTGAAGCTGGAAGAGAAGCATTCGATCTGGCGATGAATCTTCAGACGCCCTGGATTAATGAGCTGGCGGAGGGGGCGGACATCGATGCTATCCAGACTACCCATCAGGTTCTAAACCACCTGCGCAATAGGCTTGAGGATGACCAGGCCGACTGACGCGGCCAGCCTCAGCATAATCCAGCGTGTCAGAATCCCTGAGGGTCTGACCCCGTTTTATGCCCAGTGCGTAGGCATGTACTTAGAGTGAAGTAGTCCGTTTCTGAAACGTTAAAAACACCCCGATACACGTCTTACCTCCGCTGTGGCGCCTTCTTATAGTCGTGCGCCTCAGCCACTTGGAGGTGCACGCATGCAGGGACCCTACGCATTTATCAATGAATATCCCCAGCCTTATCCATTGCTTAAACTAAGCTTGGCGCTTGATCCGTATTCACACACCAAGTTCGACACCCTCAACCAGCACATCCGCAACACGGTGGTGTTGCCGGGGCAATTGGTGATCATCGGGGATAGCCGAACCGCCGCTTGCACCGCTGAAGAGGCACAGCTGATGCGCTCGGCGCAAAATATAAAGCTCGCCCTGTTGGCGCACTCCGCAACTGACCAATTTCTGATCAAAAACTATGATCAGTTGCAGGCCATCTTGACCTATTCGTCCCTTGGCATCGGCAGTGCCAGCAGTGCATGGAGCAAGCATTTGGCGCAAGTCGAGAAGACCCTTATCGAAATCGAGAGTTTGCATAAGCAGTACTTGAGCAAAGGCACCACTGGGGCAAGGGAGGAGTTTTTGGTTAAGCGAAGGGCGCTGTTTGCCAAGTTGGATAGCCAAATCTCGGGCATGGCGCGCTTTGGTACGGGGTTGAGAAACGAAGGTTCGATTAAAAAGATGTTAGGGATTTCCAGTAAAAGCTATTGGCACCATGGAGACATTCGTGGGTATGAGGAAAGGGTTAAACGTTTAGCCAAGGCCTCGCAAATATTGAAGAAGGGGACTTACATTGGCATAGCGTTGGATGTTGGGGCGACGGCGCTGGAGATAACGGAGGCGTGTTCCACAGGGCGTGAGCAAGAGTGTACGCAGGCGAAGTATGTTGAAGGGGGAAAATTGGTGTTGGGGGTGGGTGGTGCATCTGTGGGCGCGGCGTTTGGGGCGCCTATCGGTGTCGGCGCCTGCATGATTGTTTTTGGCATACCCACAGCGGGTGCCGGAGCGTTGGCATGTGCCATTGTCGGCGGTGCCGCAGGTGGATTTGCCGCAGGTAAAGCCGGAAGCGTCTTGGGAGAAGGCACAGGGAAATTTCTCTATAGGACGGTGGGGGATTAAATGGTCTTTGAATATATCGGCATGTGCGCTGGGGTCGTCATGATATTAAGCCTCCCGCTGGTTTTTTGTGCCATGTTCAAAAAGCTCGACGCTGCAGAGCGCTACGTGGAGGGCAGTGCTTACATCACTGTGCACAGGGATATTTTTCGTCATGCACCCTTTGATGGAAGGCCCCAGCGGCTGGTTGCCATGGCTATCATCATTCTTATTCCAAGAATATTTGAATGGAGGCGTTTAGTACGGGTTGAGGACGTTGAAAAAATCCCACGACATCTCAAGTACTGGATGGTCATTCCGACACTGATTGCTTTCACATCCGTTACCGTCATGTGTATCAGTTGGCTATTGATATCACGCTAATTCCCCTCGGATGTGGCGGCTCATGCCAGGCTCTCTATACTGGCTGTCCCAGGATCCTAGTTCGAGCGCAGACTATGCCGGTCACACCCGATCAAAATTCCCCAATCATGTTGGTCCAGGCTCAAGAAAGTGACTTGGATGATCTGGTAGCCATTCGAATTGAGGCCATGCGCGAAAGCCTGGAGCGTGTTGGGCGATTTGATCCAGTGCGTGCGCGCGAGCGGTTTGTTAGCGGTTTTGAAGCTCGCACCACACGCCACATCGAGGCATCTGGCGAGAGGGTCGGTTTCGTAGTGGTCAAGCATCACCACAATGAACTCTTGCTCGACCATTTGTATGTGAGGCCGGGCGCGCAAGGATCAGGTGTAGGGTCTGCGGTGCTCACTCAAATTTTCAAAGAGGCGGATGCAGCTGCACTCCCCATTAAAGTGGGTGCTCTCAAGGACAGTGCGTCGAATCGCTTTTACATCCGCCATGGTTTCCAATTCATCGAAAGCAGTGAATTCGACCATTATTATGTTCGCCGGAGTGTTCCGGCGATTGGCCCAGCTGGCTAGCTGGATGCCTAATTGACGGCTAACACCCCCCTTGCCCTCGACCGCCAAGCAAACCCCACCACCATCAACAACCCCAACCCGGCCATCCCCGCACCCGCCAACGAAATCGCCGGATAGCCCCACCCGGCATTAATCACCACACCGCCCAACGCCGCCCCAATCGCATTGCCAAAGTTAAACGCCCCAATATTCACTGCCGACGCCAGATTAGGCGCGTCCTTTGCCGCCTCCATCACCCGCATCTGCAACGGCGGCACCAGGGCAAAACTGGCCACACCCCATATCAAGATGGCCACAGCCGCCGGCAGCGGCCAGCGCATCAGCACGGTAAACGCCAGCAACACCACAATCAGCACGCTCAGCGACACGATCAAGGTGCGGTCTATCGAGCGATCCGCCGCCTTGCCGCCCCACAGGTTGCCGAGGGTCAGGCCTACGCCGAACAGTACGAGCATGGCGGTGATGTAGGCGGTGGAGGCGTGGGTTTCGCTGCTGAGAATCGGCGCGATGTAAGTGAACACGGTGAACATGGCGCCCGAGCCGATGACGGTGAGGGCCAGTGCGCCCAACACCGGGCCACGCCCCAGTACGCGGATTTCGGCCATCACGCTGACGTGTGGCGGCGCCTTGAGGTTGGGCAGGGCGAACCACAGCGCGGCCATGGCGATGACGCCGAGGCCGGTAATGCCCCAGAAGGCGGTGCGCCAGCCGAACAGTTCGCCAAACCAGGCGGCCAGCGGCACGCCGCCGATGGTCGCGAGGGTGAGGCCCATAAACATCGCGGCCACCGCGCCGGCGCGTTTCTCCGGGGCGACCACGCTGGCGGCGACCACAGAGCCCACGCCAAAGAATGCGCCGTGGTTCAGTGAGGTCACGACCCTGGCGATCATCAGGCTGTAATAGTCGGTGGCCAGGGCGGACATCAGGTTGCCCAGGGTGAAAATCGCCATCAGCCCGATCAGCAGGTAGCGCCGGGGGATCTTGCCGGTGGTCAGGGTCATCAGTGGCGCGCCAAGCAGCACGCCCATGGCGTAAGCACTGACTAACAGGCCGGCGGCCGGGATCGAGACGCCGAGGTCGGCGGCGATGCCCGGCAACATGCCCATGGGGGCGAATTCGGTGACGCCGATGCCAAAGGCGCCCATGGCGAGTGCAACTAAAGGTGGATTGATACGCATGGAAAGCTCCTTATCTATGCCGCCAATGCTACGATCCAGCCTTTGAAGGCGGTAGATGGCGTTTTTGACAATCACCTTTGCGTAAGAGGCACAAATGGACTTCAACGGCAGGTCAGGGGAGATGTTGGTGTTCGCCAGCGTGGCGCAGGAGGGCAGCCTGTCGGCGGCTGCGCGCGTGTTGGGGCTTACGCCGTCGGCGGTCAGCCGGATCATCGCGCGGGCCGAACAACGCCTTGGCACGCGGCTGCTGTTGCGCACCACGCGGGCGATCACCTTTACTGCCGAGGGCGAGGCGTTCCTGCGCGGGGCGCGGCGTATCCTGGCCGATATGGACGAGGTGGAAGAAGCGATTGCCGACCAGGGCGTGCCGAGGGGCCGGTTGCGGGTCAGCGCCGCCCTGGGCCATGGGCGCATGACGATCGTGCCCTTGGTGGCCGCCTTCAGTGCGCGCTACCCGAACATCGTGGTCGACCTTACCCTGGGCGACGAGGTGGTCGACATTCTCGGCGGCCAGGCCGATGTGGCGATACGCTTTGGCCATCTGCCCGATAGCCCGCTGACCGCGCGCAGGCTCGGCGACACCGGCCAGGTGGTGGTGGCCTCGCCCGAGTACCTGCAGCGCCACGGCACCCCGCAGCAACCCGAAGACCTGCTGCGGCACAATTGCCTGCGCTTCAACTTTCGGCGTGCCGAACCCCACTGGCCGTTTAGCCGCGACGGCCAGGCGTTCTCCCTCAAGGTCGGCGGCAACATCGAATGCAGCAGTGGTGAGGCGCTGGCACAGCTTGCGCGTGTGGGGGCCGGTATTGCGCGTATCGGCGAGTTTACCGTCAGCGAAGACCTGCGGCGCGGCGAGCTGATACCGCTGCTGCAAGCCTGGAACCCCGGCGACATTGAGCCGATTCACGCGGTGTTCGTCGGCGGCGCGGCGATGCCGGCGCGAGTGCGCTTGTTTGTGGACTTTTTGCTCGAACATCATCAGTTGTAAGCGTCGGCTCGGGGGCGCCATGAGGCGCGGCAATATGAACCGTTCTCGTGCGCATAATCTGTTGCTGCGCCGTTTTATAATTACTTGTATCCTTGCCCACGAAAAGAGCGGATGGCTGTACGGGTAGTGTTGTTGGAATTATAATTCGCTGTATCTGTATTCTGCCTCGTGCACTATTAGTCAGGGTAATCATCAGTGGCTCACATCATTCATCAATGGCAAAGCATCGTTAACAACTACCGCCATGGCGCATTACTTCTAGGCAATGGCGCGAGCATGGCAGTTTCCAGAAATTTCGGATATGCCTCACTCCTTGAACATGTCCGTCAGAATCATCTTTTCGAAGAAGATGTGCAGACACTTTTCTCACGTTTTGAAACCGATGACTTTGAACTAATCCTTCGATTGGTCTGGCAAGCCGCAAGGGTTAATAAAGCACTTGCAATACAAGATCGCCGTACGCGTCAAGCCTATTTGAATGTTCGTAATTGTTTGATTCAGGCGGTACGTGATATTCACCCTGCTTACGAGGAGGTTAGCAAGCATCTGCCGCACATGCATAGCTTCCTGAAGCAGTTTAATACGGTTTTATCGCTGAACTATGATTTGCTAGTTTATTGGGCGATGATGCACGATTTTGATATGCAGCGCTCCCATATTTTCAAGGATTGTTTCAAAAGTGGTTCATTCGCTGAAAACTGGCGCGTCTATCGTGATCGAATCTCGGAGCAGACCAATACACTAGTCTTCTATCCACACGGAAACCTAGCGCTGTGCCGGGACATCACGGAGCAGGAATACAAAATTAGCGGTGGAGGGAATGCCCTCTTGAATGAGATTTTGGATTTGTGGGCTAGCGAAACGTATGTGCCATTGTTCGTGAGCGAGGGAACCCTTCAGCAGAAAATCAGATCCATACAGAGCAGTTTCTACCTCTCCACGGTTTACCGAGAAGTGTTGAAGACGCCTCGAATAAAACTTACCATTTTTGGTTGGGCCATGGGCGAGCAAGACCTTCATATTTTACAGAATTTAAGAGGAACAAGTATTAATAGAATTGCCGTATCGGTGTTCGGAAAAGACCAGGCATATTGCAATCGTATATATGAAACCATTCAACAGTATTTGGGTGCCGTCATCGTAGAATTCTTTGATTGCGAAAGCCCTGGCTCCTGGATTCACCCGGGAACCCCAGTCAATACTCATAGGTTCTCCCAAGGCTCTCAGCGTTTTTAAGGGAAGGGGCGCATACGGGCCGAAAAATAGACCTGCCTCCATATTCGAAGAGAATCGCGTTGAAGTAAAAAATTTGAGACGGTGCGCTTTATGCGAAAGGCAGCACCGCATTTTTAGGAGGGTGGTGATGAGCAGCACAGCTATTTTATGTTTTCTTCCTCTTACTCGATCTTTAAGCAAACAGATTGGTAAATCAACTAGCGTGACACTGGGTGCTTACGGAGGGCTATGGTCGCTATATAATTCGGCCAATGTCTTAAAAAACCTCAACGAAAAGACTGACTGGAGACGTCTTGAAAGACACTTGCTGGGAGATACTCCCGATATACCCGGTATTGATCTAAAGCACATTGCTTCTTGCGCTTGGGTCGACCATCAAAATCACTTTGTTGAAATGACATTGATGCAAGGGATTATGATGTTCGAGGAGTGGTGTGGTGATTTTGCAAATATGTTTGTTGCAGCAGGTTTGAAAATTAAAGCCGAGTCCTTTCAGTTTCCTGGAGGGCATATAAATAAAAAATACACCAACTGGATAAAACTAGATGCTCCTGGAGCTTTCATCCGCTCAGCTTTACTGGAATGTCAAGTTCAACCAGCTTTTATGAAAAAAAACGCTTCGAATGTAGCGTCTTTAGACGGGCTTCTGAACTGGTATCGTTACTTCAAATCAGTTAGAAACTCTTTGGCGCACGGCGGGGGTATTCTCGATCAGTACAGTCTGGATCTATACAATGTTGCAGTAAGCACCACGCTCAAATCTCTCGGGATGTCACGGGATTATAGTAGTCCTGCGCCGATAGTGGGTTCCAGAGCTGATATCAGCCTGCCAGACTCACTGCTGTTATTAGGGGTCGTTCAACGAATAGCCTTTGCATTCGACGCGAAATATTGCAATGTCGCAAAAGCCGAGGAAGAAGTAGAGAGTAGGGTGGTAACTGCTCTGCAAAAAATGGAGGTTCCGATTAATGTTTCTGTTGAGCAAAAAAATAGATGGTTACGGAAGTTGTGGGTTAATGCTACTGGTACCTCGATTAAGGACGTGAGTAAAGTTGAGGAATGGTTCACCCACAAGGGCTTGGTTACCATCAAGGTATTTTAGTGTGGGTAGCGAGAAACCTGTTTGATCGGGTAGTAGGCATCTCATCACGCAGAGCCCGCTCCAACTATTTCCAGGTTTTCTCGACCTCCATAAGCTGAGCAGCTTCGCCAGTATTCCGGCGACGTTGAGCCGATTCACGCGGTGTTCGTCGGCGGCGCGGCGATGCCGGCGCGAGTGCGCTTGTTTGTGGACTTTTTGCTCGAACATCATCAGTTGTAAGCGTCGGCTCGGGGGCGCCATGAGGCGCGGCAATATGAACCGTTCTCGTGCGCATAATCTGTTGCTGCGCCGGTTTATAACTGCTTGTATCCTTGCCCGCGAAAAAGGGCGAATGGTTGCCGCCGGTGCCCAGGTCCACTGTCCGCTGTTATGGAAAACCGTGCTTGCCAAAGGTAGCAATGTGAAGCGTGATACCCACCTGGTTGTGCTTTTGCTGGCCGTTATCGGTTGCTCCCTGGGGTCATTGACGGTCTGGAAGGTGTTTGCCTCTCGAGATCGCGCCCTGCAGGAGGTGGACGTCCATGGCCTGAACCTTACCCAGGCGCTGTCGACTTATTCCGAAGGCATCGTGCGCCAAAGTGCGCTGCTGTTGCTCGGGCTGGTCGAGCGTCTGGAAACCGAAGGCAGCGGCCCGGTGCAGATTCAGCGGCTAAGTACATTGATCAACCGCCAGCAGCCGCTGATGCCACAACTCAGTGGTGTCACGATCTACGATAAACAGGGGCACTGGTTGATGTCCTCCAACCGGCCGATTCCTGCGGGCGCCAACAGCACAGACCGTGCCTATTTCATTCATCACCGTGACGATCCTTCCCACGAGATCTTTATCGGCCCGCCGATTATCAGCCGGTCGAATCAGGAATGGGTGATGACCATCAGCCGGCGTTTCAATGATTCGCAGGGTGATTTTGCCGGTGTTGTGGCGGTGACCTTAGGCATCGAAAACTTCCTGCGCTTGTTTGGCAAGATCGATGTCGGGCAGGACGGCGCGATTGGCTTGTCCCACACAGACGGTACGTTGCTGGCTCGCTATCCGTTTCGCGAGCAGGACATGGGGCGCAACTTTTCCAAGTCGCCCATCTATGTGAAGTACCTGGTTGATCAGTCAGTCGGCACCGCCTCTTTTACCTCCAGCCTGGACGGCGTGGAGCGGCTCTACGCCTTTCGCCAGAGCGACCGGCTGCCGCTGATCACCACGGTGGCAATCGGCAAGCACGAAGCCCTCGCCGCGTGGCGCACCGAGGCGCTCTTGTCGGCGGTGGTAGTGGCGGGGCTGCTGGGGCTTACCGGTCTTATCGGCTGGTTTTTGATCCTGGATATCCGTCGGCGCACCGAGGCTGAAGATCAGTTGCGTGAAACTCAGCGGCAGTTGCTCACCTCCAACGGGCAGCTTGAGTTGCTGGCGATGAAGGATGCGCTGACGGGTTTGGCAAACCGGCGCTGCTTTGATGAGAGCCTCGCCAGGGAGGCGCTGCGCGCCAAGCGTGAGGGCACGACGCTGGCATTGCTGATGATCGATATCGACTATTTCAAGCGCTTTAACGACGCTTACGGGCATGTGGCAGGGGACGCATGCCTGCAGACGGTGGGCAGAATCTTCGAGGCGTGCGTAAGGCGGCCGTTAGACCTGGTGGCGCGGTATGGCGGCGAGGAGATGGGCATCATCATGCCGGACACCGACGCTGACGGCGCCGCCGTGGTGGCCCAGCTTATTCTCGACCTGTTGAAGCAAGAGAACATCGTGCACAGCACCAGCCCGTTCGGGCGGCTGACGGCAAGCATCGGCATTGCGACGGCCACCGGGGTTCAGTTGGAGGACTTGCAAGGGTTGGTGGAGGTGGCGGATCAGGCGTTGTACAGCGCCAAGGCGGCGGGTCGTAACCAGTGTGTGACGGGGGCTGGTGACTGGGGTTCACCATTGAACCCCAGTTGAACGGGGCCAGCCCGCTTCAGTCGGTTTGCTTAAACCCCGCTCACCAATTTCCCGCCGTCCATCCGGCGCTTATAAGCACTGTCTCGACTGGCCAACCAGAAGTACAGCGGTGACGTCACCACCAGGCCCACCACCCAGGACAAATCCGCGCCATTGATGTGCTCGGAAATCGGCCCTACATACAGCGGCGTGTTCATAAACGGAATCTGCACTGCAATCCCGATCGCATAGGCCAGCAGCGCCTGTGGGTTGTACTTGCCATAAATCCCGCCATCCACGCGAAAGATCGAGGCAATGTCGTATTTGCCTTTGTGAATCGCGTAGAAGTCGATCAGGTTGATCGCCGTCCACGGCACCAGCACCACCAGCAGCACCAGCACCATGTCGACGAAGTGGCCGATGAAGTCTTTGGAGGCGAACACGGCAGCAATGGCGCACGCGGCCAGCACCAGGGTGGAGATCACTGCGCGGCTTTTGGCGGTGGGGATCCAGCGGTAGGCGAAGGTCTGGATCAGGGTAATGATCGACAACACCGCACCATACAAATTGAGGGCGTTGTGGCTGATCACGCTGAGCAAGAACAGCACCAGCATCAACGGGCCGATGGCGCCGGTGGCGAGTTTTACTGCGTCCATGGTGTCCATGCCCACCGGAGTGGCAAGCACGGCGACGGCGCCGAAGATAAAGGCCAGGCTGGAGCCGAGGGCGGAGCCCAGGTAGGTGGTCCAGAAGGTCGACGCCACAGGCACGTCAGCCGGCAGGTAGCGCGAGTAGTCGGACACGTAGGGCGCAAAAGCAATCTGCCACAACGCCGCCAGGGATACGGTGGCCAGCCAGCCGGAGATGTTGAAGCTGCCACGGGTCAGGAAGTCGGTGGTCTGCACGTGAGTGAAGATGTAGCCAAAACCCAGCACGATGCCGGCGCCGAGCACCCAGGTGCCGATGCGGTTGAGCACGTGGATAAAGCGGTAACCGATGATGCCGATGATGCCGGAACCAATGGCGCCGATCACGATGCCGACGGGCACGGGCACGCTGTCGACCACGCCGTGCAGGGATTTACCCGCCAGCACGATGTTGGAGGCGAAAAAGCCGATGTACATGACGCCGGCGATCACCACCACCAGCAGGGCACCCAAGGAGCCGAACTGCGCGCGGCTCTGGATCATTTGCGGGATGCCCATTTGCGGGCCTTGGGCCGAGTGCAGCGCCATCAGCACGCCGCCGACCAGGTGGCCAACCAGGATGGCGACGATGCCCCACACCAGGTTCAAGTGGAACAATTGCACGCCCAGCGCGCCGGTAACGATCGGCAACGGCGCGATGTTGCCGCCGAACCACAGGGTGAACAGGTCTCTTACCTTTCCATGGCGGTCTTCGGGGGGCACGTATCCGATCGTGTGTTTTTCGATAAGCGGGGCGGAGGATGTTGCAGTGGTGACCATGACGAACTCCAAGGCAAGGTGAGTACGTTGACGTACTTCGCTGTGCGCAGCGTGGGCGGCGCTTTGTTGTTGGAGTGATCATCTGCAATGGGCGCAGGGAGGTAAATTAGTAAGTTTGTTGCTATAGACCTTAAAAAATATAGCTCACCGGAATTTTTGCTCCGGTATGTTGCATGGTCTTGAATCAGTGTGAAAAAGCCGATTTTTACGCACTTGTTTGGGGCGAAGTCCCACGTTTCTGGAGGTCCCGATGGCTGCCTATAACCTGCGCCAGCTCAGATATTTTGTCACCACGGCCGAGTGCGGCAGCGTTGCCGAGGCATCGCGCAAGCTGTATATCGCCCAGCCCTCGGTGTCGACCGCGATCAAGCAGCTGGAGGACAGCTTTGGTGTGCAGCTGTTTATCCGTCATCACGCCCAGGGCGTTTCACTCACCCCCAGCGGCGCGCGCTTTTATCGCAAGGCGCTGGAGTTGCTACGGGTAGCCCATGAGTTCGAGCAAAACGCCCTGGCCGACAATGATGTGGTGGCGGGGCAGATCGATATCGGCTGCTTTGAGACGGTGGCACCGTTGTATTTGCCGCGCTTGATCGCGGGGTTCAAGGCGCTGTGGCCTGGGGTGGAAATCCGCATTCGCGACGGCGAGCAGCAAGAGCTGGTGCAGGCGCTGACTGCCGGCAGTATCGATGTGGCGATGCTGTTTGAGCACGACCTGGGCGGCACCATCGAAACCACGCCATTGATGCCGCCGCAGCAGCCCTATGCGTTGTTGGCGGCCGATCACCGCTTTGCGCAGCAGGCCAAGGTGTCGCTGGCGGACCTGGTGCTGGAACCGATGATTTTGCTCGATGTGCTGCCGAGCCGGACCTACTTCGTGAGCATCTTTGAAGAACGCGGGTTAACGCCGAATATCGTGTTCAGCTCGCCGTCCATCGAGATGGTGCGCGGCATGGTAGGGCGCGGGTTTGGCTTTTCGATTCTGGTGACCAAGCCGTTTACCGAGTACACCTACGACGGGCAGAAAGTGGTGTGTGTGCCGTTGGCGGAAACGGTCACCGGTTCAGGATTATCCGCCGTCTGGTTGCGACGGGCACCGTTGACCAAGCCGGTGCAGTTGTTTGTGGATTACTGCCGCGAAGAACTCGCAAGACTCCTTGGCTGAATACCTTCTGATAAACACTGAAAATCACCTGTGGGAGCTGGCTTGCCTGCGATAGCGGTGGGCCAGCTGCAAATGTGCTACCTGATACACCGCCATCGCGGGCAAGCCCGGCTCCCACAGGTTGTGCGGTGCCTGGACTGGAACACAGGGCAAAAAATGTGGGAGCTGGCTTGCCTGCGATAGCGGTGGGCCAGCTGAGAATGTGCCACCTGATACACCGCCATCGCGGGCAAGCCTGGCTCCCACAGGTTGTGCGGTGCCTGGACTGGAACACAGAGCAAAAAATGTGGGAGCTGGCTTGCCTGCGATAGCGGTGGGCCAGCTGCAAATGTGCCACCTGATACACCGCCATCGCGGGCAAGCCCGGCTCCCACAGGTTGTGCGGTGCCTGGACTGGAACACAGGGCAAAAAATGTGGGAGCTGGCTTGCCTGCGATAGCGGTGGGCCAGCTGAGAATGGGCCACCTGATACACCGCCATCGCGGGCAAGCCAGCTCCCACAGGGGGAGGCCGCCCCTCACGGCCTTACACCGCCAGGCCGTGTTGCGCGTCTTTTCAACGGCCTGAAAGAAGCGCTTGGCGTTCGACGCTCAGGCGCGCCAGCAGTTGCTCCATGCGAGGGGCGCCCAGATGCCCGCCAAACACTTCGCACTTCATGGCGGCGGCAATGTTGGCTGCGTGCACACGCTTGTCGAGTGTCCAGCCGTGCGCCAGGCCATACGCATAGGTGCCGTGCCAGATATCCCCGGCGTTGAGGGTGTCGATGGCTCGAATACGCGGGCTCGCAACGTGTTGCACAGTCAATGTGCCGCGCTGCCAGATCAGCGCGCCGTGCTCGCCAAGGGTGACGCCGATGACGTTGGCTTTGCTGCGGGCTGCCAACGTCAGTAGTGCTTCTTCGGGCGTGGCGTTATCGACAAGTGAGCGCAGTGCCGGTTCGGAAAACAGCAGGTGGTCTGCCAAGGGGATCAGTGTGTTGAGGTCTTCCACGGCGGCGACATCGGCGTCAAGAATCGTGGGTACGCCCACGCGCCTGGCCTCGGTGAGCGCCGCCTTTGCGCCTTCTACCCAGCGCACGTCGGCCATCACCGCCGCAGCGCCCGCGATGTCGTGGAGGGGCAGCCAGTCGGGGGCTGCGTCCAGGGCGGGGTCGATGTAGGGCACCACGAGTCGCTCGCCATCGCGGTCGACCAGGATGGTTGAGAACGGAGTGTGCCCTCCTGGGACTGGTTGGATACCGGCGGTGGAAACCCCGGAGCGCTTCAGGTTGTCGATGAGCATTTTGCCGGTGGCGTCGTCGCCGACACGCGCCCAGAGGGCGACCGGGCCACCCAGGCGCGCGATGCTGATCGCCGCAGCGGTGGCCATGCCTGAAGCGGCCTGTACCGCCAGGCGGGGCAGGACCTTGGCGCTGAGTGGCGGGATGTGATCGACACTGAAAATGGTGTCCCACAGCGCGCAGCCGACACAAATCACAGGGTTAGCCGACATGCAGCCGTTCTCCTGCGGGCGTGCCTTGCGGGGCGTCAAGCGCTTGAATCCTGGCGCGAAAGTGTTCGGTGCCCGCAACGATTTTATCCAGCACCGCATCCAGGGCCCAGAAACGCTCACGCACGTCGTAGTCGATCACCCGGCAACGGATTGAATCAAAGGTGCCCAGCCGCTGATGGTAGATTTTGGCCAGTGCCGGGTAGCCCATGCCTTCCGTGGTGGCCGCCAGCACCAAGAACGTTGCCAGCTCTTCAGCCAATTGCGGGTGGTGCGTGCCCTGCAGGCGCAGCCATCGGTACAGGTCGGGATGGAAGTTGGTAAACACGCCGTTGAAACCTGCTGCGCCGGCTTGCATGGCGTCCCAGGCGATCGCCGCATTGGCGTTGAGAATGCGCAACGACGAGCCTTGCGCCAGGGCCACGCGGCGCTTGACCACCTGCAGGTCGCAGCTCACGTCCTTGAGCATGATGAAGCGCTGGCTGTCGATGCAGGCTTGCAGCTCCTCATCGCTGAGCAAGCGCCGATAAGGCGCCGGGCACTCGTAGAGGCCCAGTGGCAAGTCGGTGGGCAGGCGGTCCAGCAGGGCATGCAGGTTAGCGAGGAGCACGTGACTGCCCTCGCGTTGCGGGTCAAGGTGGTTGGTGACCAGCACCACCGCATCGGCGCCGCTGCCGGCCATTGCATTGAGCTCATGCACCTGGGTGTCGAGGTCGTCGCTGATATGGCCCGACACCACCACCGGCACTCGCTCTGCCACGTACTCTACGACATGCCGGGCCAGCTGCGTGCGCTCCTCAAGGCTGAGCCATTGCATCTCACTGGACTGGGCCACTGCGAACAGGGCGTCGCAGCCATGTGCCAGGTACCACTCGATCAAGCGTTCAACGCTGGGGAAGTCGATTTTGCCGGCGTCGTTAAAGGGGGTGAGCATCACCGGGACAATGCCTTCGATGATGGGTTGGGCAGGGCGTGGCATAGCAGTGTCCTCTGTGCGAGTGCTCATGGGTGAGCTGTTATTGCGGCTTGGGCCGAAGGTGATGGCCGAATGTCCGGAATGGGTTTGCGTACCAGCAACAGGTACGACAGCGCGCCGACCAGGGCTATGGCGGCACCGGTGAGCAGTGCGGGTACGAACGACCACGTCTGGGCGATAAAGCCGGTGATGATGGGCGCCAGTGCACCGCCCAGGAAACCGCCGAAGTTCTGGATCGAACCCAGCGAGGCCACGCGATTGGCCGGCGCCACCGCAGTGGCCAGTGACCAGGCGCAGGCCGAGGAGGCATTGGCGAGGAAGATCACCACGCAAATGCAGGCCACGGCGATCACGTTGCTCTCGACCAGCGCTGCCGGGATGGTGAATATCACCATGCCCAGCATGGCGGCGACCATGGCGTTGCGCCGTCCCAGCACCGCTGTTTCACTGCGGCGGGTGATCCGGTCGGACACCCAGCCGGCCACCAGCGCGCCGATAAAACCGCAGAGGAACGGCAGGGCGGCGGCCACGCCGCTCATTTCCAGGCTCATGTTCCGGGCGCTGCGCAGGTAACCGGGCAGCCAGGTCAGGTAGACCCAATTCAAATACACCGAGCCCATGAAGCCAAGCATCATGCCCCAGGTCGTCGCATGGCAGAACAGCGCGCGCCAGTCCGCGAACGTGACCTTGGGGCTGATGAGGTCGGGCTCGTCGCTGTACAGGTAGCGACGTTCCTCCTCTGTGAGCGTGTTCTTGACCGGGTCGCGATAGACTGCCAGCCAGACCACCGCGACCAGCAGGCCGGCGGCACCGGTAATGTAAAACGCCCAGCGCCAGTCGAGTGCCGCGATCAGCGCCGAGAGGCACAACGGGGCCAGGGCAATACCCAGTGGAGAGGCCGAATTGAAGATGCCGGTGGGCGTGCCGCGCGAGCGCACGGGGAACCAGTTGCTCACCACCCGCGCCGCAGACGGAAATTGCGGCGACTCACCGATACCCAGCAGCACACGGGCGAGCAAGAACCAGCCAAAGCTCGACATCAGGCCGCCCGCCGCTTGGGCCAGGGACCAAAGCACCAGGCCGCCGCCCAGCAACCAGCGCGGCCCGATGCGGTCGACCAGGGCTCCGACGGGCAGTTGGCACAGCGCGTAGCTCCAGGAGAACGCCGAGAGCAGGATACCCATTTCGCCCATCGACAGGCCAAGGTCGGCGCGCACGAATTCATTGGCGACGGCCAGGGTGCCCCGGTCCAGGTAGTTGATGATGCCGCTGAGCACCAACAGGCTGAGGGCGAGGGTTTGCTGGCGTCGAATACGCGGTGGCGCAACCGGGTGTGCAGGTGTCTGGCTCATGGTGGAGGTCTCTTTTTATTGTTTTTGACAGCGTGCCTTAACTGGCGCGTTGGCTCGGCATAAAGGTTGGCCTGGCCGTACGTGGCGTTATGTAACCGTTTATCATAAAGACAAAAAAGCGCTTAGGGCTTTTAAAGTTTTACTGATTTATGCCCAATATAAACTTCTAATTTTTCCGTTTATGATTTTTGTCTAGCGCTTACATCCTAGGTTTTCAGTTTGCGCGCTGTCAACGGTTCATTGACTGTGTCTGGGCGCCCGCTTAGTTTGTGCCTGACGCTTAACTTTTGACATGAAGCCGCCTATGCCCGCTGCCACCACCACGCCCCCCGACACGCCCCAAGCGCTGGTTACCCAGGAGCCGGTACTCGCCGACGTTGCCCGGATCGCTAATGTGTCGACCGCAACGGTTTCGCGCTATTTGAATGAGCCGCAACGTGTCAGTGAGAAGACCCGGGCCAAGGTCCGCGCGGCCATTGACCAATTGGACTGGGTGCCCAACGCGGCGGCGCGGTCGCTGGTTTCCAGGCGCTCGTATACCATCGGCGTGATCGTGCCGACCCTAGAGCACGAAAAGTTTCACCAGCAGTTACAGGCTTTCCAGAACCGTTTGGGGGCTCAGGGGCTGGCGGTGTTTGTCGCCTGCTCGGCCTATGATCCTGGCGAGGGTTATCGTCAGGCTCGAGGTATGCTGGCGCGCGGCGTCGATGCGTTGGCGCTGCTGGGGGATGATTATCCCGATGCGTTATTTGATCAGTTGAATGCCAAGGGCACGCCGTATGTGGTCACCTTCGGCAAGCGTGCCGGTGCGCGGCACCCCTGCGCGGGTTTCGACCACGGGCAGGCCTACGCCATGATTACCCGACACCTGCTGGCGCTTGGGCATCAGCGCTTGGGCATTATTTTCCAGTCGGTCACCGACAACGGCCGGATCCAGGCGCGGCTGCAAGCCGTGCACGCCACCCTGGCCGAACAAGGGCTTGCGCTGCGGCCTCAGCATCAGGCTATCCGCGACCAGCGCCTGAACGAGGGACGCGTCGCGTTTGCCCGTGCCAGCCTCAGGCACATCATGAGCCAGCAACCGGCCCCCACCGCCATCATTTGCGGTAATGACATGCTTGCCATCGGCGCGTTGCTGGAGGCTCAGGCACTGGGTATCGCAGTGCCCGGCCAATTGTCGATTTGCGGCTTCGACGACATCGAGATCGCGGCCCACAGCCAGCCCGGCCTGACCACCGTTCAGGTGCCTGACCGGCTGATAGGTGAAATGGCGGCGCAGTACCTGATCGACCGTCTGGCGGGACTTGCCTGTGAGGCGCCGCCGATGCTGGAGGTGCAGCTCGTCGAGCGCGAGTCGACAGGCCCGGCGCCAAGCCGGCCCCCACAGTAGCTAGATCGTTCACGCCTGCTCTGTGTATTCAGGTGGTGATCCCGGCGATGAGCTTGAAAAACGGCTCTTGTTTCAATGCGGCGCTTTGGCTTTCGGAGCCCTGCCGGTCGCTGCGTACTTCATTGCGATAAGACACGTATCCCCACTGCGGTGCCGAGACATCGGAGGCGGGTTTGTGCTCGCTTTTACCGACGCCGGCCTCTTGCAACGCCTGTTCGAGGGCTTTTACCAAGGCCCGGATTTTTCCCATGTGCTCGGGGCTATAGGTGCCATCCGTGCGGTCTGGCTTGGGGTAGAGCGTGAACTGAGCGCCCTGCGAAATTCGGGTGTCCCTTGGATCAACACGGCTTACATCAGTGGTTTTCCAGCTATTGATCGGGCTGTCCTCTGAGTGAATGAGCGTGCTGATGACTTCAAAGGCTTTGGGCACATCCTTTTGTGTCACGCTGATGTGGAACTTGTCGCCCACCGATTTCCCTTCTTCTTTGGCGGGTGTGCGCGTGAATTTGATAAATGGAAACTTCTTGAGCTTCAGTGCTTTATTTTCGCAGCTCCAGCCACCCAAGACCTCACCAGTGGACTGCTGAGCAACCTCAAATGTCGGCGCGCCATAATTCGGGCTAAAGCGCACGTTGGCGTGACGTGCGACATCGGCGTTGCTCATGTTCTCCAATCCGCCGGTATCAAAGGGGGATCGCCCATTCAATAGCGCATCTCTGACGCCCAAACTGATATAGGGAGGAGGAGAGGTTTCTACTCGCATGTGGGTTACCTTTGTTGAAAAGATGACGCAGTCAGTGGGCTACTCAATGTCTGGACTTTTCGTACACGCACGAAAAAGCCTGCACCTGTGTGGTTGCGTACACGCAGCGAGTTCCAGGTTTAAACGTAGGCGGGGGCTGGTGGGTGACGGGGTGTCTCAGATCAAAAGCAAAAGCACGGCGGCCGAGTAGCCGACCTGAGTGGTAGAAGCAAAAGCACAGCAACACAGCATCCACCTGATGTATCGAAATCCAAATATGTGCGGGATTGCTCACGAAGGCGGTGGGCCAGCTGCAAATGTGCTACCTGATACACCGCCATCGCGGGCAAGCCCGGCTCCCACAGGTTGTGCGGTG
>NZ_LJSB01000173.1:0-322 GCF_002742565.1 Pseudomonas sp. 2995-3
TGGCCAGTTATCTTCACCAGACACCCCTAACTCTTCACCATAGTAAATGACTGGTTGACCTTTAGATGTAATTTGAAGTGCTGCCGCAACTTTCAACTTACTTGTATTTTCTGGCTCATTCAATAGATGTAGGAACCCTTCTTCATCGTGACTTCCTAAAAATTGTCCTAAAGTTGCTGTATTCGATAAACTCTCGTTTCTTTCTTCAATTCTTCTGTTTACAGACTCGATTTCTCCATTGACTAAATCACGAGCAATGTATTTGAAATCAAAGTCTAATAAGGAATCCATCATTCCTGCATTTAAATAATTTCTAGTGTAT